>CANKZI010000012.1 GCA_947488595.1 Flavobacteriaceae bacterium | reverse complement strand
ATAGAAGTGGTAACTAATTCCTTTACCTTTGCACAACTCAGTGGTGGCGCTTGTTTTAATACTGCTTATGCAATTCGGGTAGCGGTGCAATACGGCTCAGTTTGGTATAATTACGGCACTTCGTGTACCATCACCACGCCAAATATACCGCCAACAGCTTCGGCACAGACGTTATGTGCTTCGGCAACCGTGGCTAATTTAACCGCCACTGGAACTGCAATTAAATGGTACACCTCCGCGAGTGGCGGAACGGCATTACCAACGACCACCATTTTAACCACAGGAACTTACTATGTCTCTCAAACCGTAAATGGTTGTGAGAGTGCGAGAACGGCGGTAAACGTTACTGTTACACCAAACACAACACCAATTTTCACTCAAATAGGAGCGGTTTGTTCGGGAACGAATGTCACAGCCTTACCAACCACCTCTACCAACGGCATAACAGGAACATGGTCGCCAGCGCTAAACAACACCATAACTACTACCTATACTTTTACACCAACAGCAGGACAATGTGCCACTACAACCACACAGACGATAACAATTACAAATCCTTCAATAACCTCACCAATTTCGTTTGTGGCGGCAGTGGCTGTTTTACCAAGTGTAACCATAGGTACCCAAGTTTGGACCAATAAAAATTTAGATGTAACGACTTACAGAGACGGCACCCCAATACCAGAAGTTACCGACCCAACCGCTTGGGCGGCATTAACAACAGGCGCTTGGTGTTTTTATGACAATGACCCAGCCAACGGAGCGATTTATGGCAAACTCTATAATTGGTATGCAGTCGCAGGGATTCATGACAATGACCCTAATACGCCAAATAAAATACTAGCACCGCAGGGATGGCACGTACCCGCTGATTCAGAATGGACAATACTTACTACTTTTTTAGGCGGCACCTATAATTCGGGGGGTAAGATGAAAGAAGCAGGTACAACTCACTGGACAAGCCCTAATACTGGCGCTACCAATAGCACGGGATTTACAGGCCTTCCGGGAGGTTATCGTAACATCTTTGGTGGAGATATTTTTTATAACATATACGACTCAGGTGCATGGTGGAGTTCTTCTGAGTACAGACCGAACGATTATTGGATTCGCTATCTCTACTATGATAATGGCTCTGATTTATTTAGTTCATACGCTGATAAAACAACTGGTTTATCAGTCCGGCTAATAAAAGATTAATAATTTCTAAATACACATAAAACCTATCAAAACATAAAACAACAATACCATGAAAACAAAATTCTTCCTATTCCTGCTGCTTGTGGCTGCAACGCAACTAAAGGCCAATAACATGCTCGTTAAAAACGTAACCACAACGGGCGACAATGCCGCCAACAAAACCATACAAGTGCAGTTTGACATGAGCTGGGACAACTCTTGGCGCGATGCCATTAACTGGGATGCGGCTTGGGTTTTCATGAAATTTAAAAATGCTAATGGGCTTTGGCAACACGTGCAACTAAACACCTCTGGTTTTGCCAACGGCACCGGTACCGCCAACACCATACAAGTAGGCAGCGATAAAGTAGGCGCTTTTGTTTACCGCTCCGCAATAGGAACAGGCACTTTTGCAAGCACCTCCATGCAATTGCAATGGAACTATGGCTTGAGCGGATTGACCAGCGTTACAGGACTGGAAGTACGCGTTTTTGCTGTGGAGATGGTATATGTGCCGCAAGGGGATTTTACAGTAAAAAAATATTTGCAAATAAGTTATATTCAACATTGTTATGATCCTAATGGTTATCAAAATCAAGACAATTATAATTGTACTCAATATTCTAGCGGAGGAAATTCTTTTAATCCACTTCTGAGCGAGGGAAGTGCAGTAATAAATTCAAGACTTTCACCATCAATTTGGACTAATGATAATCAATATAGTTGGTCAGGGAGTTGGATAAAAATAAAAGGTAATTCAGGAATAGATTACAATAATGATGGAGTTGTTGAAAATTCAAATTATCCAATTGGTTTTTCACCTTTTTATTGCTATAAATATGAAATGTCAGAACAGCAATATGCTGACTTTTTAAATACACTTACCACTTCACAGATAACAGGATTGCGGATTGGCGGGTCAAATATATCTATTTCAAATGGTCAATATATCACTTCCACACCCGACAAAATTGATCATATCCCTGGTTTTAAATTTTATTACGAGGGGAGTGGGATGACGGAACAGACAGTTGTAGATTATTTAAACTATAGTTTAAGCTCGACACAAATTGCAACAGAAGGGCTTGCAGGCTCTAATATATTTATTTCAAACGGACAATATTATTCTTCAACACCAAATAACGCTTGTGGAAATGGAAATGCATTTCGCATGTTATCCTATGCAGATTGGTCAGGTTTGAGACCAATTTCTTTCTTGGAATTTCAAAAAGCATGCAATGGACCATTTATGCCTACTAATCTATATAGTCAACCGGGGGGTAGTTATTATGGAATCAAAGATTTACTAGATAATTTATCAGAACCTTGCGTTAGAATGTTTTATAAATCATTTACAAATTCAAACGGGAACGGAATAATTGGAACAAATGCGGAGCCAAATTTAAATTTATGGAATTATGATGAAACCACAACATCATCAATGATTGGATATATTGGATCGGTTTGGTCAAATACATATCCTTCGAACCGAGGTTTCCGTTACGTGCGCTCAGCAGAGTAATTTTTAGCTTCTATAACATGAAAAAAATACTACAAATACCCAAAATAGGCCTAGGACTCCTTTTGGTTTTGCTGCTCTGTTGCAACACGCTACAAGCCCAATCGGTTCAAATGATATCTCCTAACGGTGGAGAAAGCTGGTTGGGCGGTTCTACACACGCCATCACCTGGACCTATACCAACGTAGATAATATACGTATTGAATATTCTTTAGACAATGGTCTTACGTGGCTATTACTTTCTAGCAGTTATCCCGCTAGTGCGCTGGGCATCAATTGGGTTGTTCCTGCTATTGGTTCCAATCAATGTAAGGTGCGTATTACCAGTGTTTTGCTCTACAACCAAGACGAAAGCAATACGACCTTTACCATTCCCGAACCTATTGTTTCCCTCTCTTATCCTATTGGGGGTGAGAGTTTCGGCACCGGAACTGGGCAATATATTGAGTGGTCCACTGTAGGAGTGGCTAACGTTATGGCGCAATATTCTACTAATAACGGCGCCACTTGGACAGACATTGGTACCTTTCCTGCAGGGAATAACTATTGCAATTGGGTAGCACCAAGCACCATTACCTCGCAAACGAAAATACGGGTGTATAATGTGGAGAATGCTATCAATCAAGCCAGCAGTCCCGCTGTTTTTTCTATAACAGCAATGCCAACAACCGCCTCCGAAAAATACTACGGTGGCAGCAATGACGGCTACAAAATGGCTTCGTCTTTACCCGATGCCATCGCCGTTACTGCTCCGAATGGAGGCGAAACGTTTTATCCAACCAATACCGTTAACATTACTTGGACTTTCAGAAACACCGATTATGTTAAAATTGAATATTCCCTCAACAATGGGAGTTCTTGGAACCTCATTACAGCTTCTGTCGCTGCAGATACACAAACCTATCCCTGGACCATTCCCAACAGTCCCTCCACACAATGCTTGATAAAAGTCTCTGATTTGAGAAGCACTTTAAGCGATGTGAGCAATGCCACTTTTACTATAAATTCTGCTTTCGTAACAGTAACCTATCCTAACGGAGGCGAATCTTTTGGCGAAGGTACCGGACAATACATCGAATGGAATTCCAATGCGGTTGCCACCGTTTTATTAGAATATTCTATAAACAATGGCACCACTTGGACCACGATTGGCACTGCGCAAGCGAGTGATAAATATGCCAATTGGGTAGCGCCCGCAGGAGCAAATAGTCAATGTTTAATTCGAATTTCCGATAGCGCTACACCAGCGGTTTCTGATAGTACCGATGCTACTTTTGCTATTACAACTATGCCCGTTGCGGATGTTGCGAAATACCGTGGCGGTGCTTATGACGGCTACAGTATGGCGAAAAACCTACCCGATAATATTACCGTAACCAGCCCGAACGGTGGCGAAATTTGGACAGGTGCTTCCACGAGAACCATTTCGTGGACTTACACCAATGTGGACAACGTATCCGTTGAATTTTCGCTTGACGATGGCATCACTTGGACCACTCTAGCAGCCAATCTTCCTGCCTCTCAATTGAGTTATTCTTGGACAGTGCCTACCACGCCTTCCTATACGTGCCGAGTGCGGGTGAAAGACCTTATCAGTCCAGTATCCGATATGAACGATATGGCTTTTATTATTCCAAATTCATGGGTACAATTGAAATATCCCAATGGTGGCGAATCTTTCGGCGCAGGAACAGGACAATACATCGAGTGGGATTACAGTTTTATTCAAACCCTAAAATTAGAATACAGTATTGATAATGGAACTACTTGGTCGGTTATTGGTACCGCCAATGCAGCCGATAAATATGCCAATTGGGTAGCACCATTAAGTGTTTCAACTCAAATATTAATTCGTGCCACTGATGTAAATAATGCAATTTTTACGGATAAATCTGATTTGGTTTTCAGCAATTTTGCTTTGCCAACAATCGCAGCCGAAAAATACTATGGTGGTGCAAACGATGGGTATTCGATGTACAGTTTTAAAGATACTTATATCAATGTGCTTAGACCAAATGGGGGAGAAGTATGGGGTAATGGAACGACACAAGGAATTAATTTTTCAACTTTGAATTTGACAAGTAACCTAAAAATTGAATATTCAACCAACAACGAAGCCACTTGGACGAGTTTGGCTACCAATGTTGTCAATACCTCAGGAACTTATAATTGGACGATTGCCGCGGTTCCTTCAAACACTTGCAAAGTGCGCATTACCGATACGGATACAGGATTAGTGACCGACAAAAGTGATAATTTCTTTACTATTGCCAATGTCAACGGAATCGTAACCAGTGCTTTGGGAAGCAACAGTTATTGCTCGGGACAAACCACAACAGTAACTTTTACCAAGAATACGAATTTCAACGCTGGAAATAAATTCATTGCACAATTATCCGATGCACAAGGAACATTCTCAGGCGCTTTAATTAATATTGGAGAAATCACTTCGCAAGTTCCAGCGCCTATTACCGTAACATTTCCAGCGGTTTATACCAGTTCTTCGTTATACCGTATTCGAGTGATTGCTACAGACGCACCAACTATCGGAACCGACAACGGAACCAATTTTACTATCAGACCATTGCCAAGTGTCAATTTAGGCGGTCAAGCTACCATTTGTAGCGGCAGCAGTTTGACATTAAATGCTACGAATGCAGGCAGTACGTATTTATGGAGTACAGGGGCAACAACACCAACAATCAGTGTGAACAGTGCAGGAACCTATCAAGTTGCGGTTACCAATAGTTGTGGCACCACCACAGATTCGATTGTGGTGCAAGTGAAAAATAGTCCTGTGGTGAATTTAGGACCCGATGCAACTATTTGTTTGAATAGTGCTTTGCAATTGAATGCTGGTACTACCGATGCTACTTATTTATGGAGCACGGGAGCAACCACTGCAAGTATTTCGGTGGTGACACCGGGAACTTATACCGTAACAGCAACCAATTCTTGCGGAAGCAACACCGACAGTATTACCATTACTAATTTGCCACAAATAACTGTTGATTTAGGTGCCGATGTCGGCCTTTGTGCAGGACAAAATTTGGTATTGAATGCAGGAAATGCGGGTGCAATCTATTTATGGAATACGGGAGCCACTACCCAAAGCATCACCGTAACCACGCCCGGGAATTACACGGTGGGCGTAACCAACAATTGCGGAACCGTTTCCGACCAAATTAGTATTTACAATGGAAGTTTTACAGCAAATGCAGGAGCTGACCAAACCATTTGTACAGGAAGCACAGCAGTATTGAATGCTACAGGAGGAAATAATTACAGTTGGAATACAGGAGCTACTACTTCAACAATCACAGTTGCACCAATAGTTAATACGACTTATACGGTGACGGCGACTAATATTTATGGATGTACGACAACTGACCAAGTTACGGTGGTGGTGAACCCAACGGTTACGCCAACATTTACCACAATAGCTGCAACATGCAGTGGCGGAGCAAGTCCTCTGCTACCCACTTCCAACAACGGCATAACAGGAACATGGTCGCCAGCGTTTAACAATGCTGTAACAACAACCTACACTTTCACACCAGCAGCAGGACAATGTGCCACCTCAACCACACAAACAATAACCATTACAAATCCTTATATAACATCGCCAATTTCGTTTGTCGCGCCAGTTGCCTCGTTACCTAACGTTACAATTGGCACACAAGTTTGGACTAATAAAAATTTAGATGTAACGACATATCGAGACGGCACACCAATACCAGAAGTAACTGACCCTGCGGCATGGGCAGGATTAACGACAGGCGCTTGGTGTTACTACAACAACGACCCAGCCAATGGAGCGATTTATGGCAAACTCTATAATTGGTATGCAGTCGCAGGGATTCATGACAATGACCCTAATACGCCAAATAAAATACTAGCACCGCAGGGATGGCACGTTCCAAGTGATGCGGAATGTACAAAACTAACTACTTTTTTAGGAGGAACAAGTATAGCAGGAGGAGCAGGAGGAAAGTTGAAAGAAACAGGCTATTTACATTGGCAAATTCCAAATAGCGCTGCTACGAATAGCAGCGGATTTACATGTCTTCCAGGAGGTTATCGCTACAACTATGGGACATTCATCTACATTAACAAACAGGGGGGATGGTGGAGTTCGTCAGAGAACCTTGCTACATCTGCCTGGAACCTCATCCTTAGGTACGATAGTATTGACCACAACAGATACGCTCCCCCCAAGAAGAATGCTTTATCAGTCCGCTTAATAAGAGATTAATAATTGCCAATAAAAGAATTAACCAATTAAAGGAATAATGCAAACAATTAAAACGATAATCACGACACTAGACACTAAGCTTCCGCAAGCAACTTGTTTGAGACAATAATGAGTTCTAGAACCTTAAATTCATTTTCTAGAATTTATGCTTCGATTTTTTAGCCGCAAATTCACAGATTAATTTTTTTAAAATCCGTGAATCTGTGGCAATTATTTTGTAATTGCCTTTTAAGCTATTCCTAACCCTAGTTTTATTTCAAATAGTGGTTTCTTCGGGTTTTTTTTAAGTTGAATAAGGATTCCTCCTTCGTCGGAATGACAAAAAGTAGAATAAGTTCTAGTCTGCGTTTGGCAATGAGTAATTTATGCTCATTAACTAGTTTTAGTTTTTCAACAAGTTTTTTCGTTTCCTCTTTTTGCCACTCTAAATCCAAAAAAACATTTACGGCTTCATTATAGGGATGTTTTATAAAGGCAAGCATCTCAACCAATTTCAATTGAGCATCAAGAGGTAAATCACGCTGTCCAATTTCATGCATAGCCCATTGACTTTTGTTGACCTGCAAAAGTATGGCCATGTCTTCTTGTTTCATACCTAACAGTGCACTATTTTTATATCTTTTTCCATCTTTGGTCTGCAGTTTATGGTTTTGATTATTTTCTACAAACGAATTATTTATCACATTTATTGTGATATTTTTTTCAAAATGAAAAATAAATCACAGTTCAGGAAAGAAGTAACTTACAACCTAAGTGAAGTGTTTAAAATCGATGTTTTCAATCAATTTGAAGGATTACGCTGAATTAATAATGGCTTTGGATTTGGAGTAAAAAAAGTTCTCCTATTCACACTTTATTTGTGGAAGAAGCAGGATTAATTTATTTGTTTCTCTTGAGCAAAAAAAACGAATGACTATTGGCATAATCATTCGTTTCTTTTATTACAGGCTTTCGCAGAGGGCAAAAAAAAGGACAAATTCAAAAAAATTGAATTTGTCCGGGATGGTGGGCGATGAGGGATTCGAACCCCCGACCCTCTGGGTGTAAACCAGATGCTCTGAACCAACTGAGCTAATCGCCCTAATGCGTGTGCAAATATAGGACTGTTTTCTGTATTTGCAAACAAAAAATGAAAAAAATTATAAAATTTCCGCCACGACAAAAGTGCTACCACCGATATAAATAAAATCATCTGGATGGGCCAAATGCAATGCGGTTTGATAAGCTGCTGAAACCGAATCATATATTTGACCTTTAAGCCCGTAATAATTGCTTTTTTCTTGCAGTATTCTTGTGTCCAAACCACGTAAAATATCGGGTTTACAAAAATAAAAATTGGCGTTTTTTATAAATAAAGGTAAAATTTCATCCAAATCTTTGTCATTTACAAAACCCAAAACAAAATGAAGTGTTTTGAAATCTTCATTCGATACTTGATTTAAAACAATCTTCAAGCCTTCTTTGTTATGTGCAGTATCACAAATCACTTTTGGATTTTCATGAATTTGTTGCCAGCGCCCTTGCAAACTAGTGTTTTTGATTACATTTAAAAATCCATCTTTGATGTTTTCTTCCGAAATTTTAAATTCATTTTGCATTATTAGCACTTTAATAGTTTGCAAAACCGTTTTTTTATTGTGCGTTTGATAATCTCCCAAAAGCACTGATGTGTAAGTTGCAATAATCAAATCGGAAGCGAAGTAAATGGCTGATTGGCAATTTTTGGCTTTTTCTAAAAATACTTTTTTTGTCGCCTCAACATATTCGCCAATTACAACGGGAATTTGTGGCTTTATAATGCCCGCTTTTTCAAAAGCAATTTCTGGTAAAGTAGTTCCTAAAAATTGAGTATGGTCGAAGCCAATATTCGTGATAACCGAAATTAAGGGTGTAATGATGTTTGTGGCATCCAATCTTCCGCCCATTCCAACTTCAATAATTGCAATGTCAACTTGCTCTTTTTTGAAATACTCAAAAGCCAATCCGACCGTCATTTCAAAAAAACTCATATCCTTTTCTTCAAAAAAAGTTTTATTTTTTAGGATGAACTCACAAACAAAAGTCTCCGAAATGAGTTGGTTATTGATTTTAATGCGTTCTCGAAAATCTTTTAAATGAGGTGAAGTGTAAAGGCCAACTCTATAGCCCGCTTCTTGTAAAACTGAAGCCAATAAATGCGAAGTAGATCCTTTGCCATTGGTTCCCGCAACATGAATGCATCTTAACTCTTTTTGAGGGTTTTGTAGGTGATTGGCCAAAAGAATGGTATTGGTCAAATCTTTTTTATAAGCCGACGTACCTATTTGTTGGTACATTGGTAATTGTTGGAACATCCAATCAATAGTTTCTTGATAATTCATATTCGAATTTCAGAGGGCATCAAAACGTTAATTCAATTTAAAATTATAAATAATCTTACCTACTTGTCGGTCTGGAGCGGTTTCGTTGGCATCAAATTTCGAATTCAATGCAGCAATTTTAGCTTGATCCAATAAACATTTTGCTGTATTGGTAGTGCCTTTTATTCCAGGAACAGCCTCAATTACTGTACCTGCATTGTTAACTTTAATCTCAACTACTACAATTCCTTGTTCTTGACAAGTATATTTTGGTTCTGGTTTTGAAAGCACTTTGCGCCCGCTTAACTGATAATTTCCTGTTCCATTGCCTTTGCCTCCGCCATTACCGTTTCCGTAACCACTTCCGGTACCCAGACCTTGTCCGCTCCCATCGCCTCCTCCAGTTCCGGTTCCTGAGCCGCCGCCGCCATTATAGCCAGTTGCTTTTGGATCACCATAACTTTTGCCTTTGTTGCCTCCACTTTTATCATCGCCGTCGCCCCCTTTTGAATTCGAACTGTTTAATATACTTGACAAAGCATCAGTTGACGACTTAGAAGGTTTTGGCTTTGGTGCTTCAACTGGTTTTTCAACAGTTTTTTTAGGTTCGTCTTTTGGTTTTTTTACGGCTACAATTGCTGCTACGTCTTCTTCGGTTTCCGATGTAATTATGTCTTCTTGGCTTGTTTGCTCTGATTCACTGGATTTTGGAGCGGGTTGTGCCAAATCCATAGATTCATAATTATCACCCGATCCAACATCGCTGTTACCAAAGTTAACGGCAATATCACCGCCACCGCCACCGCCTTCTAATTCAATTTGCAGCGAGGAATCATTAAAAGTGATAAAAAACAATAGCAGAAAAAACAAAGCAAATAAGGCCGAAGTGGCTATTATTGATTCTTTTTTGTGTTCGATTTCAGGAGCATTCATGACCGAAGTATTTTTTGTATAACGAAATTACACAAATTAAATTGTTATCATCGCGAATTCAAAAATTTAAAGTTGGTGATTACATTGAAAACATAATTAAACCAATTGCTTTAATGCGATTTCAAAAGCGGTCGCACTGATGTTGGTTTTCGAATTGTTCAGCGCGTGCGCTTTAGCAATGGCATTTTTTATAATTTCAGAAGTATCCGAAAAAATTGCCTCGTCGGTCATGGGTACTTTTTTCTCCATAAAATAAGCAAAAACACGGGCCATTCCGCAGTTTGAAATAAAATCAGGTATCAAGCTTACTTTTTGATCTACTTGTTCCATAATCGGTCCAAAGAAAATAGCTGTATCAGCAAACGGTACATTGGCACCACATGAAATCACTTCTAAACCCGCAGCGATTAAACCGTCAATTTGATCTTGTTTTACCAAACGCGAGGCTGCGCATGGCGTAAATATTTCGGCACCGATGGTCCAAATTTTAGCATCCAATTCGGCAAACGGAATCATATTATCTGACACCAATTTATTGCCGTCTTTGTTTAAAAATAAAGTTTTTATCGCTTCAAAAGAAAAACCATTTTCATCAATCAATCCGCCTTCTCGATCAATAATACCAACTACTTTTACACCCATATCGGCCAAATAAAAAGCAGCTGCAGAACCTACGTTTCCGAATCCTTGAACAATGGCTCTTTTGCCTTTTACATCACCGCCATAAATGTCATAATAATGGCGCACCGCTTGGGCCACGCCGTAACCCGTAATCATATCGGCAATGGTATATTTTCGAGCAACATCTGGTGAAAAAGAAGGATTTTCTATTACTTTCACTACACCTTGCCGCAATTGGCCGATACGATTGATTTTATCGGCTTCAGTTGGTTTGAAATGTCCGTTAAAAACGCCTTCTTGCGGATGCCAAACGCCGCATTCTTCGGTCATCGGAATAACTTCGTGAATTTCATCGACATTCAAATCGCCACCAGTACCGTAATAGCTTTTCAACAAAGGCGAAACCGCTTTATACCAACGTTGCAAAACTCCTTTCTTGCGAGGATCGTTGGGGTCAAAATTAATTCCAGATTTTGCGCCACCAATAGCAGGACCTGAAACAGAAAACTTTACTTCCATGGTTTTGGCCAACGAAAGTACTTCGTTCATGTCTAATCCTTTTCGCATGCGGGTGCCACCACCAGCAGCACCACCGCGAAGCGAATTGATAACAGTCCATCCTTCAGCTTCCGTTTCGGGATCTTTCCAATTGAATACTATTTCGGGTTCTTTATTTTCAAATATCTTTAATAAATCTTTCATTTTGTTGCGTTATGTTTATGTTGTGCAAATATAAAAAATAGGTTGGTGCGAATTTCGTATTTTTTGTGATTATTTTGAATGCCAAATTTTACCAGAGGAATGGTCTTTTCTCGCGCCCGTCACGCTACTCAAAACGTTAATTTCGTTTCTCAATCTCAAAACACCCAACAATGCAAATATCAATGCTTCTTTAAATTCCAATACTTTTTGATCTGGAATAACAATGTTCATTTCTGGTAGCTGAAATCGGATTCTTTCTATCAGAAAATCGTTGTAAGCGCCCCCGCCAGATATTAAAATTTTTCCTGTTTTTATTTTTAGTGCCAAGCCAATTTGAAAAGCCACATGCTCGCTAAAAGTGCGCATCTTGTCTTCGGGAGTGATGGTATAACTTTCGATTATTGGCAAAATCACTTCTTTTACAAATTCAAAGCCAAGCGATTTCGGAAAAGTTTTTTCGTAATAAGATAAAGCGTTCAATTCGTTTAATAATTCAGAATTTACTTTGCCCGATCTTGAAATTGTTCCTTTATCATCATAATCCAATCCAAATTGATTGGCATAAAAATTCAAAACAGTGTTTACTGGGCAAATATCAAAGGCGATGCGGTTGTTGTTTTCTTCAAATGAAATATTCGAAAAACCACCTAAATTCAAACAATAATCAAATTCAGAAAATAAAATACGATCACCAATGGGTACCAAAGGCGCACCTTGACCTCCGAGCGCAACATCTTGAACTCTAAAATCGCAAACCACAGTTTGGTGCAATATTTTTGCAATTTGAGGAAGATTACCAATTTGCAAAGTAAGTCCGTTTTGCGGTTGGTGCAAAATGGTATGTCCGTGGCTGCAAATGGCGTCAATTGCTTCTATTTTGTGAAAAGTTATAAAATTAGCTACCGTTGACGCTAATAATTCGGTATAATCTGAATTCAGTTCCTCCAATTCAGATGCTGAAAAACCTACTGCTATTTTGAGTTTGTTCAACCAATTTTGGTCATAAGAAATGGTTTCGGTTTCAAAGATTTCAAACACCCACTGCTTATTTTTAAGAGTAAAAGTGACATGCGCCAAATCTATTCCGTCGAGCGAAGTTCCCGACATGACACCGATTGTATTGTAGGATTCTTTAAACATTGGCTAAAATTACGAAAACGTTTGAAATTTTGACAAAAATAAGCTACTTTTGAACTCCAAAATTAAAAAACTATTAAACATTATTTAGCATACTATGGATTTTAATCTAACCGAAGAGCATTTGATGATTCAGCAAGCAGCGAAAGATTTTGCAATAGCAGAATTGCTTCCTGGCGTAATTGAAAGGGATGAACATTCAAAATTTCCTACCGAACAAGTAAAAATGATGGCGGACCTTGGTTTTATGGGAATGATGGTTGATCCAAAATATGGCGGTTCGGGTTTAGACAGCGTATCTTATGTTTTGGCATTAACCGAAATTGCAAAAATAGATGCTTCTGCAGCGGTTATAATGTCGGTAAACAATTCTTTGGTTTGTGCTGGTATAGAAAAATATTGTAACGAAGACCAAAAACAAAAATACTTGATTCCGCTTGCCAAAGGTGATGTTATTGGTGCTTTTTGCCTTTCTGAGCCAGAAGCAGGGAGCGATGCCACTTCGCAAAAAACAACTGCAATTGACAAAGGTGATTATTATTTGCTAAATGGAACAAAAAACTGGATTACAAATGGCGCATCCGCTTCGACTTATATTGTAATTGCACACACGGATATCGATAAAGGGCACAAAGGAATCAATGCTTTTATCGTCGAAAAAGGTTGGGAAGGTTTTGAAATCGGCGTGAAAGAAAAGAAAATGGGCATTCGCGGAAGCGATACGCATTCGTTGATGTTTACGGATGTAAAAGTGCCGAAGGAAAACAGAATCGGAGCCGATGGTTTCGGATTCAATTTTGCGATGAATGTCTTGAATGGCGGCCGAATCGGAATCGCATCTCAAGCATTAGGTATCGCAACAGGAGCTTACGAATTGGCATTGGCTTATTCACAACAGCGCAAGGCTTTTGGAAAAGAAATCTTTAAACACCAAGCCATCGCTTTTAAATTGGTCGATATGGCCACGCAAATTATGTGCGCCCGATTATTGTGTTTGAAAGCCGCTTCTGAAAAAGATGAAGGCAAAGACATTTCGCAAAGTGGTGCAATGGCAAAATTATATGCTTCTCAAGTCGCAATGGACACGACGATTGAAGCCGTTCAAATTCATGGTGGCAATGGTTACGTGGCCGAATACCATGTAGAACGAATGATGCGCGACGCCAAAATTACTCAAATTTATGAAGGAACTTCCGAAATACAAAGAATCGTGATTTCGAGAACTTTGGTTTCCTAAAACATTTTTTAATTACAATCAAACCCTTTCTGATATTAACTTCAGAAAGGGTTTTTATTCTTGTAATCGTTGCCTTTATAAAATAGGTTATATGATTTTATTTCAAACTTTATTTTTAAAATTTACCTAAGCCACAACAAGTGTTGCTATTTTTTAGACTTTAGGATAAGCACCTTTGGGTCAAATTGATTTTCGTTGTATTAATTTTGATTCAGAACACAACTTTTGCTTGACGCAATAATTGAAATTGGTGTATTGTTGCGTGCTATATTTTCGCATATATTTGTATTCGGAAGCAAAATAAAAAATGACGGTAGAACACTTTTTATTTTGGCGATAATAACTTTTCTTTGTTGTTCTATTTTAATAATCCAAAAAAGACAAAAGATGCTGGATTTACTAAAACTTAAAATATAAATATGCTTATACCTTCGATAAACAATAGCTTAAACGAATTGATTGATCTTTTGGGTCAACTTTCTGATAGTGACTATGCCAACCAATGTCCGGCGTTGAGTAACGCAACCATTGGCGAGCACACAAGGCATATCATCGAAATGTTTCAATGTTTAGAAAATTTTTATGATTCGGGTTTGGTCAATTATGACAAGCGAGAACGCAATGTTTTGATTCAGACCAATACCGACTTTGCCATTAAAAATATCATTTCGGTTCAAGAAAATTTAGAGAAGGAGAATAAAAAAATCGAATTACAGCAAATCATTGATGGTGAAGAAATTCGCATCGAAAGCAATTATTTTAGAGAATTACTTTATAATTTAGAACATTGTATCCACCACCAAGCGCTCATCAAAGTGGCAATTTTGCAATGCGAGAATGTATTAATTGACGCCAATTTTGGTGTAGCACGTTCTACTATCGAATACCGCAATCAATGTGCACAGTAAGTTTTGTTTCGGTCAATAACAAAGTTATAATTACTTCAAATCGTGACGAACAAGTTGCTAGACCTGCCATGGCGCCCCAAAGCTATTTGATAAATAATAAAACAATCACTTTTCCAAAAGACCCAAAAGCGGGAGGCACTTGGTATGCTATCGATGAAAACGCGAATGTTTTGGTCTTGCTCAACGGCGCGGCAGAAAAACACATTTGGAATCCGCCTTACAAAAGAAGTCGTGGTTTGATTGTTTTAGAAGTCATTAGCCAAACTTCGCCAGTGGTTTTTTGGGATACCATTGATTTGGATGAAGTCGAACCTTTTACTTTGGTTTTATTTGAGAATCAAGCTTTGTACCAGCTGCGTTGGAACGGAACTGTGAAAGACAAACAAATTCTTGATCCCGCTCAAAATCACATTTGGTCGTCATCAACTTTGTATACAAAAGATATAAGAGCACAACGTGCCGAGTGGTTTCATGCTTTTTTAGACACAAAACCTTTCGTTACCGAAGCCGAAATGCTCGATTTTCATCGCTACACTGAAAAGGATAATCAACAAAACGGATTGGTTATCAATCGCAATGGCAGTCTGAAAACATTAAGCATTACCCAAACTGTGATCGAAAAAAACAAAATGGTCCTGTTGTATTCCGATTTAATTAATCAGAATGATTTTTCCAATTCTTTTCTCATCGTCTAAATAAACAACGCAATTGAAACTATTTTTTCATAAATTAATCCACTGGGAATATTGGTCTTTCTATATCGTTTATTTTCCGATTTATTTTTTATGGGCATATTATGCCATCAAAGAAAAATCGATTTTCTTTTTTAATGCGTCCAATCCTAGCATCAAAAATGGTGGTTTTATAATGGAATCCAAAAAACAAATTTACAATTTGATTCCGCAAAAGTATTACCCAAAAACCGAATTAATCAAAGAGAATACCAGCTTAGAAGCTGTTCTTGAAAGTATAGAAAAGTCAGGAATCCGTTACCCACTTATCGCAAAACCTGATATTGGTTTGCGTGGTTCGGCGGTAAAAAAAATCAATACGCCCGAAGATTTGAAGCAATATGCACAAAAAGCCAACTTTGATTATCTGCTGCAAGATTTGATTCCGTACGAAAATGAAATCGGTGTTTTTTATGTCCGTTATCCGCATGAAAAAGAAGGTCGTGTCACCGGAATTGTAGCCAAAGAATTTCTGATTATTACTGGCGATGGCACTTCAACAATTACAGAACTTATCAAGCAAAATCCGCGTTACGAATTGCAATTAAAGGTACTGCAACGCGAATATGGTAAAAAATTACTTGAAATTCCGAAAAAAGACGAAAGAATAAATCTTGTTCCTTATGGAAATCATGCACGGGGCGCCAAATTTATTGATGGCAACGATTGGATTACACCTGGAATTAATGCAATTATGAATGAGATTTGTCTTCAAATTGATGGATTTTATTTTGGAAGAATAGATTTGATGTATGATACATTAGAAGGACTTGAACGCGGCGAGCATTTTTCGATTGTCGAATTAAATGGAGCGGGAAGTGAACCAACGCACATTTATGATCCCAAACATTCTTTGTTTTTTGCTTGGAAAGAATTGTTGCGACACATTACTTATATGTACGAAATTAGTGTTGCAAATCACAAAAGAGGATTTCCTTATCTTTCGCATAAAGATGGCATGGAACAATACCGTTTGCACAATTTACAAAGCAAAAGAATCGTAAATTTTTAGATTATGAAAGCACTAAAAAATGTAGTAGTAGGTTTTTTAGTGAGTTTTATTGGCTCGATTCCGCTAGGATATCTCAATATTATTGGTTTTGAAATTTATACCAAGGGATATCTTCAAGATTTAATTAGTTATTTATTAGGTGTTGTAATAATCGAAGCCGTTGTGATTTATTGCACCTTAGTATTTGCAAACAGACTCACCAATAATATAAAATTTACAAAATTTATAGAAATTTTTTCAATTTTATTTATGCTTTTTCTGGCGGCTTCATTTTATTTTCAAGCCGATAATACTGTTGCCGGCGAAAGTGGTTTGACAAAATATATTAAGTATTCTCCTTTTGTAATCGGAATTATTTTTAGTAGTTTGAATTTTATTCAAATTCCGTTTTGGACGGCTTGGAACTTGTATTTGGTGAATGGCCACTATATTTCGGTCCAAAAAAGCATTCGTCTTTGGTATGTTTTGGGCACTTTGGTTGGTACTTTTTTCGGAATGATGGCTTTAATATTGTTTTTAAGTGCCATAGATAAAAAACTCAATAACGTTTCTGGTTTTGTAATTTCTTATGTTATTCCGATTTTCTTTATAGGAATGTCGTTGTATCAGGCTTACAAATTTTATTGGAAGTACTATTCTAAAACAAAAAAATAAAATGTATTACAGCTTCAAAGTAAAATGTCCGCGAAGAATGCGTCCATCAGCCCTTTCAACCATGAACCAATAATCTTCGGACGGCACGAGTTTTCCATTTAGTGTTCCGTCCCAACCACGACTTTTAGCATCAAATCCAGTAATTAATTTACCATAACGATCAAAAATATAAACGGTCATTTGAGGTTCTAATGCGGCAAATTTAATCTGCCAAGTTTCATTAAATCCATCGCCGTTGGGCGTAAAATACTTTGGATAATTTAATAAAACAACTTCCTTCTCTATAAAACCGCAACCTTGCGTATCGTCAATAAAAATGGTATAAACTCCGGGAACAAGGTTTGTAAAAATATTATCTTCTTGATAATTAATGCCGTCCAATGAATAAACATATTTGCCTGAACCATTCCTGACATTTACCGTGATTGTATTTTGATTGTCTGTCCAATCGCTGGTTTCGATCTCTAAATTAGATGCAATACTTGAATAAATTACCGTAATGTCTTTTGAAGTATCACAACTAGATTGGCCATAAATATTTTTTACGTTAACCGAATAAACTCCCGGTTGATTTACTAAAATAGACGCTGTTGTTTCGCCAGTTGACCATTCGTAACCATCAAAACCTGGGTCTGCAAAAATACGAACGTTGCCGCCATCACAATCAACAATTGTTGGATTCATAGTTAAAACCGGCGTTGCAGCGACATAAACGGTAAAACTTGTGGTGGCATAACAAACAGTAATGGTTTTGTGTACAACCCGCACAAAAATTGGTTGTGGATTAACGGTGTTTGTAAAATTTTCGGGTGTCGCTATTGGTGAAGAGCCATCATTTGCTGCCTCGCTAGTCAAGTGATAGGTTACAGTATAATTTTGAGGCGGTTGATTGTCTAAAATACTAGCGGTTAAAGAAGTCAAATCAAAAGTACTAGTTGAAGTTCCATCAGTGCTACAATTTAGTAACTCGGCAGGAACTGGATTAGAGGCAGTAACCAGAGGCATTAAAGTACCAATGTTAATGGTCTCGCGATCCAGTCTGGTACAACTGTCTTCTACTTCAAATTCGTATAAACCAGGTTCCAAATCAATAAAAGTATTGTTACTTCCATTTTCTTGTAAAAAATCTTGTCCATTTTTCTTTATAATTCGAAACAAAAACGGAGGTACGCCCTCAACTTCAATATAAATATTTGAAGGGCCACCGTCACAATCTATAGTAAACTCGTTTAAAATTTGAAGATCGCCAGAAAAATTAAATGAATCATATATTTGAATACAATTGGTATTACCTCCATCAAAAGTTGGATAAATTTTCACAATGCGAAAAGTACCAATATATGAAAGATTAAAAACAGTAGTATTATTTGTTAGCGGAATCGAATTGTTTAAGTTTGGAATTGTCGTTTCTGCATAAGCAACACCAGTAGCAGGATGCTCCCAAGTGTTGGTTGCAGTATTTAATTTTTGAAACCAATAGGTCGAATTGTTGATGGTATTGCTCTGGTCATTTAAGGAAAGATTAAATGACCCGCAATTGCGTTCAAAAGTATAATTATTTACTCCAGAAATATAACCTACTATATTGGCTGTAGCAGTTTGGGTAATATTACAAATATCGGTGCCTTCAAAAACATAATAGCCAGCGGGAAGTTCATTCATATATAAAATCCCATTAACAATATGTACAGAAACATCAAAAGGCAGCGTTTCGGTAAAAGTATCTGGAGCGTCGATGATAAAAACTTGTACCAGCCCACCACTGTTGGTTCTTACTCGAACAGAACCCATATCTGAGGAGCAACTAGGTCTTACTGTAGCAGATAAATTTTGGGTTTGTGAACTAAATGGCAAAATAACTGCTGGATCTATATCAGTAACAGAGTAAACATCACCACATGAATCGGTAATAGTAAAAAGGTACTCTCCTACTGGCAAACCACTTATAAAAAGGACACCTGTATTTGCATTGATAAAACTCGAAACATCATTTGGAAGTGTTGGCGTATATTGCGGCGGAGCACTTACAATGATTGCAGACACAACTTTACGGTTTTCTGGAATTGAAATTCGAACGGAGCCAAGCCCTGTTGCACAAGCTGCTCTACTTCCAACAACAATTGGGTCTAATGTTACGTCTTCAACTTCATAAATTACCGAAGAACTTGTTCTTCCACAACTGTCGGAAATGGTTACTTCATAAATACCAATCGGCACTGTATTTTGATCGTTACCGAAATTCAAAATATTATCATTTTCATCGTAAGGACCGGGATCTGTATTGAACGATGAAGGACTAAAACCTGCTGGTGCATTGGTAAAGTTAATCGTAAAAGGTGGCGAAAAATTACGCGCGGTCAACGTTAAAAATTCATCACCACATACATTAGGGATTCCAGTTAAAGTTACAGTAGGATTAGGGTCCACGGTGTTGTTCAAACTACTAAAAGGAGTACCACAACTATCAACAATTAAAATATCGTAAGTATACACATCATTGGGAAATAAAGGCAAATTCAATGATAATTCTAATAAATCTGGGGGTCCAGATGGATAATTTAATACAATTATTTCGTCAACACCACTTGGCGGATGAATGGTATAGGTAACATTAATCGGATAAATAATATTGGCGCCTTCATTTGGCGTCACGGAATTTAAAACTTCTGCATCGGTGCAAGATAAGGCGACAGGAGCGGTAGTTCCTATTCCAATAGTCAAATTGTTAGTTGACAATTGAAGGGTATATTCAAAGACATCTGCACCGCAAGCATCAACAACACGAACCAAATAGGCTCCGGATTGTAATCCTGTAAATTGATTTGAAGTTTGTAGCGGCCGTATTTCTTGTCCTGCAGTAATTTCGTAAAAAAACGGACCTACACCGGAAGTAACATTAACTGTCAATATGCCACCAATTTGATTGCATATACTGCTTGCTGACTCCACTACTTGAAAAACCAAAGGCGTACTTTGGTCTAAAATAACAAAATCGATAGTTTCAGAATTTGATTCGGCACCCAAAGTCTGCACTGCAACGATACGATAATTACCACTGTTTAAACCGCCAACCGAATTTTGATTGAATTGATTCAAAGGCGTCGCGACATCGGGAAGCAAATACAAACTAAATTGCATAGTTGCATTTGGAGTTGTGTTTTGTAAACTTATAGCCGCACTGCCATTTCCGGAACACGTTTCGTTGGTCGGTGTTATTTGGATAATAAAATCTGACAATTGCGCATGAACAAAAGCTGAAAACAAAAGTAACACGATTAAGACTAATTTTCTAGGTTTCATAGCCAAAAAATTTAAATCAGGTATTTTAGAAATACCATACGGAATTGTTGATAATTTGCACTTAGTCGTAAAAATACGTATTTTATCGATTAAAATAAATTTTTAAAGATTAAATTTCAGTTTTTTTAATAATAAATTTTTAAAACTTGAAACCTTTGTAATAAATTTCTTTCATTATAATCATCCATTATTGTTTTTGGCTTCAATCCATTTTGACATGTACTTCGTGCCCATTGCATGGTGAAAAAGTAACATTGCGCCTGTAAAATTATTGTAGCGATGTTGTTTCAAATTACCTTTAATAATCAAGACACGATTTATAAAATCAAGCAAATGACTGGATTTTAGATACCGGTGATTAAAAATAGTGATGCCATTTTTTTGCGCTGCCAGCCAAAGTGTTTTTTGTTCATATAAATTAACCGCAGCGATAGCAAAATCAGTGACATCGTCGGCAATACAGCCATTCCACGTCCCATTCAAATGCATGGCTTCGGCTCCGATAGTAGTTGTTACACTTGGTGTGCCGCACCACATCGCTTCAACCAACTTGCCTTTGATGCCTGCTCCAAATCGCAACGGCGCCAAAACCACACGGGCGTTTTTTACAATCTCTTCGGCGTTTTCTGCACGACCCATAACAAAAAAATTCGTTTTAGGGTCATGCAATTGCAGTACTTTTTGTGGTGCATAAGCGCCGTAGATACATAAAACGGCATGAGGCATCAAATTTTTGATTGCAGGAAATATACTTTCTTTTAAAAACAAAACGGCATTCAAGTTGGGCTCATGCAAAAAGTTACCGATAAAAATGAAGTTTTTTCGTGCTTCAAAAGGACACCAATTTTTAATTATATTATTTTCGATTGGGGATAAAAGAAATGGCAAATAATACAAAAGGGCACTATCAACTTTAAAAATATTTTGCAATATTTCCATTTCAAATTCCGAAATTATTAACGAAATGTCGCAACGCAAAATACTCGCCACTTCTCTTTTTGCAACAGCTGAAATCAAGTCAGCACTTTCAAATTTCCGATTTTCTTTCCATGCCAATTCGCGTGCTTTTCGCAAACAATGTAAATCTTCGGTGTCTAAAATCCGCAATGCTTCTGGGCACTGTTCTGCCACACGCCAGCCAAACTGCTCTTCGGTCATAAATCGGTCAAATAAAACCACAGTTGGTGCAAGTTGGGTTAAAAATAAATCAAAGCTGCTATCATTCAACAAAATATTTTTTTTTTGAACGCCCAAACTTTCGACATCGAACATAAAATCGCTGTCCGCAGCGGCACTAGCAAAAGTAACGGACCAGCCTTGCTCTTTAAAAACCGAAATCAATTGCAACATTCTACTCCCTGCAGCTGATGAATTGGGCTCTGGAAAAACAAATCCGATTATTAAAACGTTTTGATTGCTGTGCATTTTGTTGTTCTTTTTGGTTGCAAAATAAAAGAAATAAAACCATTGCATTACAAATCACACAATTAAAGAAGTGGAAATTTTAGAAGTTGTAATGCCAAAAGTGTAAGTGATTGTAAAAATATTCCAAAATCGCATTGATTAGTCATTTATTTGCTGTAGATGTGACTTTATATTTTCGCTCGAATACAATTGATAATTGGAGTTTTTTTCAATTTATTTAACTCGGGAGTTTCAGGTTTAAATAAATGAAAAATTAATTCAACGTATGCGTTGGTGTAATTAATTTTTTAACAAAAAAAAGAGACTGTCTTTGGGACAGTCTCTTTAAAATCTTTAGATTTAAAATCTAATTATTTTTTTACTTCTGGAGTTGCAGTAGTATCAGCTACAGGAGCAGCAGTTGTATCAACAGCTGGAGTTTCTTCTACAACAGGCGCTTCAACAGCTGGAGTTTCTTCTACTGGTGCTTCAGCAGCTTTTTCTTTACAAGATACTACAGTCAATGCAGCGATTACGGCTAAACTTAAAAATACTTTTTTCATCTTACTTAAATATAAAAGGTTAATTATTAATTCGAGGCAAAGATATAAATTTTTTAATATATAAATTAAATTTTAATTTTTTTTTCAAAAAAAATAAACTTTGCAACGTTCAAACATTTTACAATTATTGTGCCAAAAATTAAAATTGTGTTAAAAAAGTGAAATATTTTTTATTATTTTATTTTCATCATTCAAAAGGTTATCAATCAACGCTTTATTTTTTTTTCTTTGGAAATACTAATTTTAATTCTTCTATCAAGTTCTTAGCCCCGGCATATTTATCAATTATAAAAAGCACATACCGTATATCCACCATCACATTTCGACAAATGGCTGGATCATAATAAATGTCGCTCATGGTGCCTTCCCAAACCCGATCAAAATTCAATCCAATTAGATTGCCTTTTGCATCAATAGCTGGACTTCCGGAGTTGCCGCCAGTTGTATGATTTGTCCCAATAAAACAAACAGGCATTTTTCCATTTTCGCCATATTGCCCGTAATCTTTAGTATTGTACAAGTCAAGTAACTTTTTTGGCACATCAAATTCATAGTCCCCTGGAATGTACTTTTCTAAAACGCCATCCAAATAGGTTTTAGCGGTGTATAAAGTTGCATCTTTTGGCGCATAACCTTTTACTTTGCCATAAGTAACCCTTAATGTACTGTTGGCATCTGGAAAAAGTCTCGAATTTTTATTCAATTCCAATTGTGCTTTCATATAGGTGCGTTGCAAAGCGGTAATCTTTAAATTGATTTCGTCATATTTTGGTGCTATTTCTTTGAAGTATTTATCGGCCATTTCTTTCACCAAAGCAAAACCTTTATCATTATTCAAATTCGCTAAAATTGTTTTTGTGTCGCCTGTCAATACTGTTTTAAATCCCTCGTAACTTACCAGTTTTGATTCACCATAAATTGTTGTAGCCATTTTTTTTGCATCAACATTCAAAAGATTGTTGGGCAAAAATTGTTTGGGCGATTTATTGGCATACAAATCAATCAATTGTTCAAAAACTTTTTCATCTACTGTGGCATTGAAATCTTTGTAAAATTCGCCCATGCCGTTTACTAAATTGTTTTTACGATCGGTAAATGCTTGTTCGCCTTTGGTAGTGTAAATTTGTTCCAATTGGTACAATTTGTAGGCGGTATTGAGTAATTCAGTGTTTCGCAAAACCACTTCCGTAAAATATTCTCTTGCAATGGCATACGGCGCAATTGCAATATAATTCTTTTCAAAATCGGATATCAGATTTCCGTATTCTGCTTGCTTATTGGCTTTTATGATTTTTTCTTGAAAGGCTCTTTCTTCTTTATGCTTGATGTCAATTGCATCTGATTTTTTTAACCCTTGCGTTTCGCCAATCCATTTTTTCCAGTAATTAGCAATTCCGGCATATTTGGAGGCATACTGAATTTTAATCGCATTGTCCTTCCGCATAAAACCATCCGCAACTTTTAAAGCTTTATCGCGAATTTCGATTTTAGCGGGATTCAATTCGTTTACGATTTGTTCGATGGCAACAGCCGGCAAATATTCGTTTGTTTTTCCCGGATAGCCAAAAACCAATGTAAAATCGTCTTCTTTAACCCCAACTAAAGAAACCGGTAAAAAGTGTTTGGGCGTATAGGGAATATTGTCTTTTGAATAGGTAGCAGGACGGTTGTTTTTGTCGGCATAAATTCGGAACAACGAAAAATCGCCTGTATGTCTTGGCCAAACCCAATTGTCGGTGTCAGAACCAAATTTTCCTATTGACGAAGGCGGCGCGCCAACCAAACGGATGTCTTTAAAAGTTTCAGTTACAAAAAGCACGTATTGATTGCCCTCATAAAAAGTGCGAATCATATTTTCTTGCCAAGCGGCTTTCGGAAATGTATTTGATAAACTCGAAATATTTTCTTTGATTTTTTTTTGTTTTTCGGCTTCCGAAGTTAACAACGAAGTGCCTTCTAAAATTTGTTTGGTTACATCTTCAATTTTTACAATAAAAGTAACAACAACACCTTCATTTGGCAGTTCATCTTCCATTTTATATGCCCAAAAACCATTGGTTAGATAATCATTTTCAACGGTTGAATGGGATTGTATTTCGCCAAAACCACAATGATGATTGGTTAATAAAAGACCTTTTGGCGAAATCACTTCCGAAGTACAGCCACCATTGAATTGTGGAACAGCATCTTTTAAACTCGACTTGTTGACGTCATAAATATCTGAAACTGACATTTTCATGCCCAGATTTTTCATTTCTTTTTCATTCATTCCTTGCAAAAGCGAGGGGATCCACATGCCGCCTTGTTGCGCTTGCAATTGAACGACAAATAATAAAAGCAGAAGTTTTAAATATTTCATATGTATTGAATTTTTTTTTATTGGGATTTGTATTTCATGAATTTGCGATTATGCCATTCAAAACCGTTGGCAAGATACAATTTTTGTGCGTTTTCATTGTGCTTTTCTACTTCGAGATAAAGTAGCTGCAAGTCCAGTTTTTTGACTTCTTCTTTTATAAAAAAAATGGTTTTACTTCCGATTCCTTTGCCACGAAATCCTTCCTTAATATACAGTTCATCTAAAAATGCAATTTTGCCTTTGTATTCAAAACTAAAAATAAAAGTCAATATGAAATAACCAATGACTTCCTCTTTTTTTCCTTCTTCAGTATTTAAAAGTAGAAATGCTATGCCCAATTTTTGATCGGCAATGAATTCCTGGAAAAGTGATGTTGTTATAGTTTTTTCAATCGGATAATTGTCAATACCATAAAAATCTTGCATCATTTTGACAATGATTCCGATATTCGCAGTTGTTAAAGGCTCAAATTGTATCATACTTCCAAATGTTGCAAAATAATATGAGTTGCCCCTTTGTTCATTTCAACAAAAGTGCTACAAATATGTCCTTTTTCAAAACGTTCGTCTTCATTTTGAATCAAAAAGGCAAGTTTTTCTTCTAAGGCTGATTTCGAATTTACGCTAATACAGCCACCTAAATTAACCAACGCAACCGCTTCTGAAAATTTTTCGAAATTGGGACCTATTAAAATCGGAATTCCAAAAGTAGCTGGTTCCAAAATATTGTGCAAACCCGAAGTGCCAAACCCGCCACCAACATAAGCAATATCTGCATAACTATAAATTTTGTTGAGCAATCCGATGGTGTCGATTATAAAAACATCGTATTCTTGTAATGGCAAGTCGCGCTTTGTCATTTCCGAAAATAAAACAACCGATTTTGTGATTATTTTTTTTAAATCTTCAATTTGCGTGTCCTTAATATTATGTGGCGCAATGATAAATTTTACTTTAAAAGGATTTGAATTGATAAAGTC
Organism: Flavobacteriaceae bacterium; assembly: GCA_947488595.1. GTDB lineage: Bacteria > Bacteroidota > Bacteroidia > Flavobacteriales > Flavobacteriaceae > Flavobacterium. Next base: position 40,540 of record CANKZI010000012.1, on the reverse strand, counting down.
AATCAATTGACTTTCGTCTTTTGGCCATGAGCTTCCTATGACGATTGTAGTGGCATTGTTTTTAAAATCGGCTATAAAATCTAAGGTATTGTCTTGATTTAAAATTTTTGAAACCCTATCAAATCGCGTGTCACCAGAAATTTTTATGTTTTGAAAGCCTATCGATTGCAATAATTTTTTAGAACTTTCATTCTGAACAAAAAAGTAGTCAAAAGTGCTTAATGCTTTTCGATAAAAACCACCATACCATTTAAAAAAGAGTTGATCATTTCTGAAAATCCCTGATACGGCATAAGTTGGAATTTCTTGTTTTTTAAGTGCATTCAAATAATTGGGCCAAAATTCATATTTGATAAAAAAAGCCATGGATGGATGAACTAATTTTAAAAACTTTTGGGCATTATCTTTTGTGTCCAAAGGCAAATAAACTGTCACGTCTGCGATTTTGTTGTTTTTGCGGACTTCATAACCTGAAGGCGAAAAAAACGTGACCACAATTTTATGGCTTGGAAATTTTTCTTTGATTTTTTCGATCACAGGCAAACCTTGTTCAAATTCGCCCAAAGAAGCTGCATGAAACCAAATGGTTTTGTCGGAGAGTTTTATTTTTTCTTCTAAAACAGTAAAAACAATCTTTCGTCCTTCAACAAATAGTTTGATTTTGGGACTAAAAACAGCTACCATTTTTATTAGAAACCCTGCGATCTGGATTAAGAAATTATATAAAAAAAGCATTCAATTGATTTTGTTTTCAAAAGTACATTTTCTTTACATTAAATTACAGGACTAACGCTTAAATTCCTATTTTTGTTACCAAATTTAAATGCTGAAAACCAAGTACAAAAGTTGGAACAAGCTGCAGATAATCAAAAAAAAGAAATGAAAAAAATCCAAATGGTTGACCTTAAAAGTCAATATGAAAAAATAAAAGATACGGTAAACGCGTCAATTCAAGACGTTTTAGATACCAATACTTATATCAACGGTCCTCAAGTTCATGAATTTCAAAAAAATTTAGAAACGTATCTCGATGTCAAACATGTAATTCCATGTGCCAACGGAACTGATGCGCTTCAAATTGCCATGATGGGATTGGGTTTGCAACCTGGTGACGAAGTAATTACGGCAGATTTTACTTTTGCTGCTACTGTTGAAACGATTGCTTTGTTGCAATTAACGCCAGTTTTGGTTGATGTCGATATAGTCAATATGAACATTTCAATTGAAGGCATCAAAAAAGCCATTACGTCAAAAACCAAAGCCATTATTCCAGTACATCTTTTTGGGCGTGCTGCCAATATGGAGGCGGTTATGGCAATCGCAAAAGCACATAATTTGTTCGTAATCGAAGACAATGCGCAAGCAATTGGTGCCAATTGTCGTTTTTCGGATGGTACAAAAAAGAAAGCAGGAACTATTGGAAATGTGGGCGCAACCTCTTTTTTTCCTTCTAAAAATTTGGGATGTTATGGCGATGGTGGTGCGATCTTCACCAATGATGATGCTTTGGCACATACGCTTCGAGGGATTGTCAATCATGGGATGTATGTGCGTTACCACCATGATGTTGTTGGTGTAAATTCGAGATTAGACAGCATTCAAGCAGCTGTTTTGAATGCGAAATTGCCGCTTTTGGACCAATACAACAAAGACCGACAAAATGCGGCTAGAAAATATTCGGCTGTTTTCGAAGGGCATAAAAATATTATCGCGCCTAGCATTTGCGATATTTGTGACTGCCATGTTTTTCACCAATATACGTTGCGAATTCTTGATGCAGATCGCGATGAATTGATGCAACATTTATTAGATAAAGGGATTCCGTGCGCCATTTATTATCCGATTCCGTTGCATGCGCAAAAAGCCTATTTGGATACAAGATACAAAGAAGAAGATTTTCCGGTGACCAATCAATTGGTTAAAGAAGTGATTTCTTTGCCGATGCACACCGAATTGGATGACGAGCAGATACAATTTATAGCAGATTCAGTTTTAGAATTTTTAAAGTAAGGAAATAGAAATTGAAGAATAGAGAAATGCTGTAATTGCAATTGCTATCTTCGATATACTAGGTTCTATTATCTCATAAAAAATGAAAATATTAGTCACAGGAGGTTTAGGTTTTATTGGTTCACACACTGTTGTTGAATTACAAAATCAAGGTTTTGAAGTTGTTATTATCGATAATCTATCGAATGCAGATGAAAAAGTCCTTGACGGAATACAATCTATAACAGGAAAAAAAACCCTATTCGAAAATATCGATTTGCGCGAAAAAGCAAAAGTTCAAGACTGCTTCAAAAAACATGCTGATATAATCGGTGTCATTCATTTTGCGGCATCAAAAGCAGTGGGCGAGAGTGTTGGAAATCCTTTGTTGTATTATGAAAATAACATAGGAACTTTGGTTTATTTGCTTCAAGAGTTGCAAAAAAAGGACCAGGCCAGTTTTATTTTTAGTTCTTCGTGCACAGTTTATGGTCAAGCGAAAGACATGCCGATTACCGAAAGCGCGCCTGTGCAACCCGCGATGTCACCTTATGGCAATACCAAACAAATAGGCGAAGAAATCATCCATGATGTGTCGAAAGTCAGCGGTATAAAAGCGATTTTATTGCGCTATTTCAATCCGATTGGTGCCCATTCTACAGCGGCAATTGGAGAATTACCAATTGGTATTCCGCAAAATTTAGTGCCTTTTATAACGCAAACCGGAATGGGATTGCGCAAAGAATTAGCAGTTTATGGTTCCGATTATCCCACAGCCGATGGTACTTGTGTACGCGATTATATTCATGTAGTCGATTTGGCGAAAGCCCATGTGATTGCTTTGCAAAGATTACTTGAGAATAAAAATTCAGATAAAGTTGAAACATTTAATCTTGGCACTGGCACTGGCAGTTCGGTTTTAGAAGTGATTCATGCTTTTGAAAAAGTAAGCGGACAAAAATTGCCTTACAAATTTGTTGACCGTCGCGAAGGTGATGTGATTGAAGCTTATGCAGACACCAAAAAGGCAAATGAAATTTTGGGTTGGAAAGCCCAATCTTCACTGGAGGAAAGTGTCGCTTCCGCATGGAAATGGGAACAAAAAGTTAGAGCTTAATTTTATAAAACAAAAAATCCCAAATTCACTTTTGGGATTTTTTGTTTTATAATTTCAATATAGATTTCAAATCAATTAGATATTTGCCGTTGCAACTTCCTTGTCGATTTTATTGACCAATCCTGTGAGTACTTTTCCGGGGCCTACTTCTGTAAACAAAGTTGCACCATCTTGTACCATTTGTCGTACAGATTGTGTCCATTTTACAGGTGCTGTTAATTGTGTAATTAAATTTTTTTTGATTTCATTTGGATCCGAAACTGCTGTTGCTGTTACATTTTGATAAACCGGACAAATGGGTGTTGAAAATGTTGTTGCTTCTATAGCCGCAGCTAGCTCTTCGCGTGCTGGTTCCATCATCGGAGAGTGAAATGCACCACCGACAGGCAACAATAATGCCCTTTTTGCGCCAGCTTCTTTCATCGCTTCACAGGCTTTTTCAACAGCAGTCGTTTCGCCCGAAATTACCAATTGTCCCGGACAGTTGTAATTGGCTGCAACCACGACACCATCAATTGTTGCGCAAACCTGTTCTACTATTTCGTCGGCTAAACCCAAAACTGCAGCCATTGTGGATGGCTTTATTTCGCAAGCTTTTTGCATCGCCAATGCCCTTTTTGAAACCAGTCGCAAGCCATCTTCAAAAGACAAAGTGCCGTTGGCAACCAAAGCCGAAAATTCGCCTAACGAATGTCCTGCGACCATTTCTGGATGAAAATTATCCAATATTTTTGCCAAAATTACCGAATGCAAAAAAACCGCTGGCTGTGTTACTTTGGTTTCTTTTAAGGCCTCGATCGTGCCTTCAAACATAATGTCGGTAATCCGAAAACCTAGAATTTGATTGGCTTTTTCAAACATTGATTGTGCCAATTCGGAAGTTTCATATAAGTCTTTACCCATTCCTGAAAATTGCGCGCCTTGACCCGGAAAAATATATGCTTTCATTGTATCGTTTTTAAAGGTTGAAAATGCTTTCAATTATCGCAAAAATACTATTTTTTTTGACAATGCCGATGGTCAATTTTATCTTTAATGAAAGTGGTCTGTTGTAACATTTATTATATTTATAGACTTATTGCCAAACAAAATAATTACCTAACATGAAAAAACTATTACCATTTTTTGCATTAATTTTTATTGGATTTTTGCTTTTTTATTTTGGTTTACCTGTAGTCAATTACGGATTCATTAAATTGCCCTTACTTTTATTGGTGTTGGTTTGTTTAGGAATGGCTTTTTTTACAAAACTTCAATTTTCTAATCAAGCACAAAACGTAAAAGTACTTTCAAAACCCAATAGATTATTTTTTATTGTAGCTTTAATTTTGCTACTTTATATGACGGTTTTGCCTTTACTCACAAGCCTTCCTCTGTTTCGAAGTGCTTCTTATCAAAAATTAATTGGTAAAGTAGAAAACGGCGAGAAAATTTCGAATCATATCGCACCCATTTCAATCGATAAGATTCGCGTAGTAGATGAAGATCTTGCTCATCTTTTAGGCGAAAAAATATTAGGTTCGCAACCTGCTTTAGGCAGTCAAGTGGAATTGGGCGATTTTTGTATCCAAAAAGTAAATGACCAGTTGTATTGGGTTGCGCCACTTTTACACTCAGGTTTTTTTAAATGGTTCAACAATAAAGAAGGTACCGCGGGCTACGTCATGGTTTCGGCAACCAACGAGCGCGATGTAAAATTGGTTCAGAATATTGCCGATAAACCCATCAAAATAAAATACCAACAAGGTGCTTTTTTTCAGAGCGACATTCATAGACATTTATATTTTAATGGCTTTGCAACCACTGGATTGGCCGATTTTAGTTTTGAAATTGACGATTCCGGAAAACCATTTTGGATTATTACACGATTTATTAAAAAAGTCGGCTTTTCAGGCAATGATGCAACTGGTGTAATTGTGGTTGATGCGCAGTCGGGCGCGATTCGAGAATACAACATTACCAACACGCCCACTTGGGTTGACCGAATCCAGCCGATTAGTTTTATTGAAGACCAATTGAATGATTGGGGCGAATATGTGCATGGTTTTTTTAATTTTTCGAATGCCAATAAACTGCAAATCACCGAAGGATTGACCTTGGTTTATGGACAGAATAATAACTCATATTGGTACACTGGATTGACTTCGGTAGGAAAAGATGAGTCGGCAGTCGGATTTGTTTTGGTTGATACCCGAACCAAAGCCACTACATTTTATAAACAAGGCGGTGCAACAGAGTTTGCAGCACAAAGTTCGGCGCAAGGAAAGGTGCAAGAAAAAGGATACAATGCGTCACTGCCTATTCCGTACAACATTAATAATATTCCAACCTACGTAATGACGCTCAAAGATAATGGCGGTTTGGTCAAAATGTTTGCGATGGTTGCCATTTCCGATTATACTATTGTAGGTGTTGGCAATACGATGCGAGAAACCTTGACTTCTTTCAAAAATGTGTATAATATGGCCGATAACAAAATCAATCCGAATAGTGTGAGCAATAAAAGAACACTAAAAACGGTGGTCAATCGCATTCAAAACGATGTGAAGAACGGCAACAGTTTTTATTATTTTACCGTAAGAGATTATCCTAATATTTTTGTAGGTTCGTCACAACTTTCGAGTCAGTTGCCCGTAACGATTGTGGGAGACAGCATCACAATTTCATTTGATATTGATTTGGAAGAAGTGATTGATGTTTCTAGTTTTGAAAATAGCAGTTTAAAGAAAAAATAGTTGTTGAATGTTTATGGAATTCTCTGGATTTATTTAATTCAGAGGATTTTTTTGCGAAATAACACCTTTGGTTACCAAAGAGTAGAAAATGAAAACAGAAAAAGAGAAGATGCTGTCTGGCGAAAAATATTTTGCCAATGATAAAGTTTTGACTGCCGAGCGCACCAAAGCCAAAAAATTGTTGCATCAAATCAACGTTACTGAATACATGATGAACGCCAATACGCGCAACAACCTTCGCGCATTATTGCCCAACAGTCACAAACGTTTGTATATCGAGCCGCCATTTCATTGCGATTACGGTTATAATATTTATTCAGGCGAGAATGTATATTTTAATGTGAATTGCGTGGTTTTGGATACAATGAAAATCACTATTGGCAATAATGTTTTTTTTGGTCCTGGTGTACACATTTATACAGCAACCCATCCGCTTGATGCGGTAGAACGCCGTACCATTGAATTCTCAAAACCAGTTGTTATAGGCAATGATTGCTGGATCGGAGGCAATTCGGTGATTTGCCCGGGCGTTACTATTGGCAATTGTTGTGTGATCGGAGCAGGAAGTGTTGTTACTAAAAATATTCCTGATAATTCACTTGCGGTTGGAAATCCTGCAAAAGTGATTAGAGAATTGAATAAATAAATCGTTGATATGAACCGGTCATTAAATGATTAGCTCACACCAAAGCGTTTTATGTATAAATTTAATTGGGAAGCTCATGTTGTCAACTTTGGGTTCCTCTATGATAAATCAGGTTAGTACAGAAAAAAGTTTTTGCTTTAATCAATTACCAATTTAGGATTTTTTTTTTGCCGCGGCTTTAGGAAGTAATTTAAATTGTTTTGCTTTGAAGCGATTCCCAATAATTTCACCACTTACCAAGGCTTCTCTAATGGTAGAACAAAATCCATCTTCGGCATGGGCATCACCATGATCGTTTAAACCTGTACCGTCAACAAAATAAGATTTTCCGTTGATGCGAACCGCTAAATCACAGCCTTTTTTTTCTGTCAGTCCCAATTTGCATTGTCCACAAGCGACTTCTACGGTTTGATTAGTGATCATTTGTTTTTCTTGCGCATTGGCCATAACAGCAATAAATAGCAAAACGATAGATAGTATTTTTTTCATTTTTATAGCATTTTAATTTTAGCAAATATACTCATTAATATGGTTTTTTTAGTGCGAATTAAATCTGCAGTAGTTTTTTTTCGTGTTCTAAAAATTGAATTTCAAACGCCAAAGCAACAGTTTTATCTTCGTTTATTTTATCTTTATTTTCTTTGAATTTATGGTTTTTCGTTATAGTTATCTCGAGGTTTGCGAAAAAATTGTATTCCAGCAATTCGTATCATTTTAATAGCAACTCGGTTGAAACTGTTGTTTTTGTAATTTTACCTCAAATCCGGAGAAACTAATTTTTAACGCCTTGCAAAAAGCTGTTTTTATAAATCGTAAGTAAAAAGTAGCGTCCAAAAGAAATATATTCCGTCGCGTTATAAAATTAAAGTAGTATTAATTTACAATTATCTGCGCTGCAGCCAGCTTTGCGCGTTCTACCACAGTTTCAATGTCCGTTATTACAGGTGAATTGACCAAGGCCACGCCCATTCGACGGTATGGTCTTGATGTGGGTTTGCCAAAAATCCTAAAATCAGTGTTAGCTAAAGCAGCGATTTTTTCGATGCCAGAGTAGGTAGGGTTGTTCGCGTTTTTTGAAGCCAAAATTACAGCACTTGCACCAACTTTTTCTAAAGTAATTTCAAAAATAGGGAGGCTTAAAATCGCACGCAAATGCAATTCAAATTCATTAAAGTTTTGTGTTCCTGCCAAAGTTACCATGCCCGTATCATGAGGTCTTGGTGACAATTCTGAAAAATAAACGCCATCATCAGCCAAGAAAAATTCGACGCCAAAAAGTCCAGCGCCACCTAAAGCTGCAGTTACTTTTTCGGCCATGTCTTGGGCTTCAAACAAATCGGCATCTGAAATGCTTGCGGGTTGCCAACTTTCTTGATAGTCACCGCGTTCTTGACGGTGACCAATTGGTGGGCAAAACAAAGTTGGATTGTTATTTTGCACAACCGTAAGGAGCGTGATTTCTGAATTGAATTTTACAAATGCTTCCACAATAACTTCTATCACATCGCCGCGTGAACCTTCGACGGCATGATTCCAAGCTTTTTCAATATCATCTTGAGACTTAATAGTTGATTGTCCTTTGCCTGAAGAACTCATTAATGGTTTAACGACACACGGAATTCCGACTTCGGCGACAGCTATTTGCAATCCTGATGCTGAGGTTGCGTAGCGGTAATTGGCGGTTTTTATTCCTAATTCTTTGGAAGCTAAATCGCGAATTGCTTTTCTATTCATCGTAAAATTGGCCGCTTTCGCAGATGGAACTACGATAATACCCTGTTTTTCGTAATCATAAAAACGTTCTGTCCTAATGGCTTCAATTTCGGGAACGATAAAATCGGGCTGGTGTTTTGCGACGATGCGATCCAATTGTGCGCCATCAAGCATATTGATGACTTCAAAATCGTGTGCCACTTGCATGGCTGGTGCGTTTTCATAATTGTCGACTGCAATAATAATTTGGCCAATGCGTTGCGCTGCAATGGCGAATTCTTTGCCGAGTTCGCCTGAACCTAATAATAATATTTTTGCCATTATTTAATTTTTGAGTCCGAAGTCCAAAATTCAAATTCGAAAGGGATTTGTCTTAAAAATATTTGAAAGCAACAGTATAATCTTTTTTCTCTTTCAGATTGTGGCTTTTGAACTTTATACTTTCGACTAATTTTCTAAAACTTCTTTGATTCTTCGCATCGCTTCGATAAGTAATTCTTCGCTTGTGGCATAAGAAAATCGGATGCAATTTGGATTACCAAAAGCATCACCGGTAACTGTGGCTACGTTGGCTTCTGCTAATAAATACATCGAAAAATCGTCGGCATTGTTAATTAACTTGCCGCGTAATGTTTTTCCGAAAAACGAGGAAACGTCTGGAAAAACATAAAAGGCTCCTTCTGGCACATTGATTTTTAATCCTGGAATTGTTCTAATCAATCCCACAACCAAATCCCTGCGACTGTGAAAGGCATCGACCATGTATTTCAATACTTTTGGGTCGGCATCGACGGCAGTAATTGTAGCTCTTTGTGCGATAGAATTGGCACCAGATGTTACCTGGCCTTGCATTTTTGTGCACGCTTTGGCTATAAATTCGGGTGCGCCAATATAACCAATTCTCCAGCCTGTCATAGCAAAAGCTTTGGCAACGCCGTTTACAGTAATTGTTCTTTCAAAAAGGCTTGGAATAGAAGCGATACTACAAAAAGTACCCGAAAAGTTGATGTGCTCATAAATTTCGTCGGCAACAATAAATATTTTTGGGTGTTTTTCTAAAACACTAGCAAGTGCGGTAAATTCTTCGCGACTGTAAACAGAACCACTCGGATTGCAAGGCGAACTGTACCATATCATTTTGGTTTTTGGTGTGATTGCCGCTTCAAGTTGCGCTGCAGTCATTTTAAAATCGGCTTCGATTGTTGTTGGTACTTCTACCGGAATTCCGCCCGACATTTTGATGATTTCTGAATAAGAAACCCAATAAGGTGCCGGAAGAATGACTTCGTCGCCATCGTTTAGTAGTACCTGAGCAATATTGTATAAAGATTGTTTTGCACCGGTCGAAACGACAATATTTGCGGGTTTGTAGTCTAAATTATTGTCTCTTTTAAATTTTCGGCAAATGGCTTCTTTCAATTCCATGTAACCATCAACGGGCGAATAGGTGCTGTAATTTTCGTCAATTGCTTTCTTTGCAGCATCTTTGATAAAATCCGGAGTATTAAAATCGGGTTCGCCCAAACTTAAGCTAATAATATCTTTTCCTTGTGATTTTAATTCTCTTGCCAATGCTGCCATCGCCAAAGTTTGTGATGTAGATAATTTGTTGATTCTGTCAGAAAGAAGGTTTTCCATATTTGATTGTAATTGTTTTGAAAATTTATTTAAATATAAAAGACGTACAAAAATACGTCTTTCAAATTAAAATTTTATGCTTGAAGCAGGGGTTTTTGCCCTAAATCTTTCAAATGCTTGTAGTGTGCAAAAACGGCGCTTCGCATGGTTTTGAATTCATGATAAGGCAAGTTGCACTCTGCGGCAGTTGCTTTCACTATTTCTGCAATTTTTCCGTAATGAACGTGACTAATATGAGGAAACAAATGATGCTCTACTTGATGGTTCAACCCACCAGTAAACCAATTGACAATTTTGTTTTTAGGCGCAAAGTTTGCGGTAGTGTACAGTTGATGAATCGCCCATGTATTTTCGATTTCTCCTGCTTCATTCGGAATCGGATTGGCAGTTTCTTCTACTACATGCGCCAATTGAAAAACGATACTCAAAATCAGACCAGCGGCATAATGCATAACGAAAAATCCTAAAACTACTTTCCACCAAGTCACTCCTAATAACATTGGTAAGGCCATCCAAATTATGGCGTAAATTACTTTTGTAATTACTAAAACCGTCCATAATCTTGCGGGACTTTGAGGCGTTCCGTAAGATAATTTTCTTTTAAGATACGCTCTCATTTGTTTGAAATCAGTAGTTAATGACCAATTGAAAGTCAACAACCCGTAAAGAAAAAAAGAATAATAATGTTGGAATTTATGAAATTTATGCCATTCTGCATTTTGTGTAAAACGAATAATTCTTCCGGCATCTAAATCTTCATCATGGCCATGAATGTTGGTGTAGGTATGATGCAAAACATTGTGTTGTACTTGCCAATTGTAAACATTTCCAGCCAGAACATAGATGCTGCCACCCATAAATTTATTGACCCAAGGTTTGGTCGAATAAGATCCGTGATTGCCATCATGCATTACATTCATTCCAATTCCTGCCATGCCGATTCCCATAACTACATTAAGTAATAACTGTAACCAAATAGACATTTCTAGGGTTAAAATCAGAAAATAAGGAGTTAAAAACACCAAAAATAATATAATGGTTTTTAAATGTATTTTCCAGTTGCCCGTTTTTTGAATGTTATTGTCTTTAAAATATGCATTCACTCTGGAGTTTAAGGTTCTGAAAAATTTCAGATTGTCTTGTTTTGAGAACGTTGGAATTGTACTAGCCATAAATTTTTATAATTGACAAAGGTAAATATTATAAATTTTTGTTTGCCAAATTTCCTATAAATATTTCAACACTAAAGTATTACTTTTGTTAAAAATTTACATAATGGAAGAAATTCTACAATATTTTCCCAACTTAACCGAAATTCAAAAGGAACAATTTCAAAATCTGGCCGCTTTATACCAAGATTGGAATGCAAAAATCAATGTAATTTCAAGAAAAGACATACACGAATTATATACCAAACACGTTTTGCATTCTTTGGCAATTGCAAAAATTCAGCCTTTTGAACCTGGAACGTATGTCTTGGATGTCGGTACTGGCGGCGGTTTTCCGGGAATTCCATTAGCGATTTTATTTCCGGAAACGCGTTTTTATTTGATTGATGTAATTGCAAAAAAGATTAATGTAGTAAAGGCGGTTGCCGAAAGTTTAAATTTAAAGAACATCAAAGCTGAACAAATGCGTGCCGAAAATGTAAAAGGCGATTTTGATTTTATCGTCAGTCGTGCAGTAACCAACATGCCCGATTTTGTCTCTTGGATAAATGATAAAATTAAAAAAACGAACAAACACGAGCTTAAAAATGGAATATTATACCTAAAAGGTGGTGACTTAACCGAAGAATTGGCAACTTTTCCAAAAGCCACGGAATACAATATTGCAGATTTTTTCGACAACGCGTTTTTCGAAACCAAAAAAGTCGTGCACTTGCCTTTGAAGTTTAAGTCTTGAAGTCATAATGTAGATAACCTTTATTGAGTAACCAAAAAGTCTAAACATAAAAAAGAAGCCGAATCTAAATTATAGTTTCGGCTTCTTTTTTGCTTTAAGACTTTCGGCTTTACAGCTTTTGACCAAATGATTATTCTCCCAAAAACGGATAGCGATAATCTTCTGGTGTTACAAAAGTCTCTTTAATTGTTCTTGGTGATGCCCAACGCAAAAGGTTCAGTGCAGAGCCTGCTTTGTCATTGGTTCCCGAAGCTCTTGCGCCTCCAAAAGGTTGCATACCTACAACAGCACCAGTGGGTTTATCGTTGATGTAGAAATTTCCTGCGGCATTTTGCAAAGCAGTTGTAGCTTCTTCTATTGCGTATCTGTCTTGACTAAATATGGCTCCTGTCAATGCATATTCTGAAGTTTCATCTACTAGTTTTAACGTTGCTGTCCAATTTTTGTCTTCATAAACATAGATGGTTATAACTGGTCCAAAAAGTTCGGTTTCCATTGTGGCATATTTTGGATTGGTAGTAACAATTACCGTTGGCTCGATGAAGTAGCCCACAGATTTGTCATAGTTTCCACCTACAATAATTTCTGCATCGGTATCTTTTTTGGCTTGGTCGATAAAATGGGCTAATTTATCAAAGGAACCTTCGTGAATTACTGCAGTTACGAAATTGCTAAAATCTTCTGGCGAACCCATTTTTAAAGATTTCACATCTGTAATTAATTGCGATTTCACGTCATTCCACAAACTTTGCGGAATATAAGCTCTCGATGCGGCAGAACATTTTTGTCCTTGAAATTCAAATGCGCCACGAACAATTCCGGTTACGACTTGCTTTACATTGGCGCTTGGATGCGCAACAATAAAATCTTTTCCACCCGTTTCGCCAACAATTCTTGGATAGGTTTTATAATGATGAATATTGTTTCCAATGGTTTTCCAAATGTCTTTGAAAACGTGTGTTGATCCCGTAAAATGAATTCCAGCAAAATCACGACTCGCAAAAACCGTGTCGCTGATCATTTGCGCATCACCAAAAACCACGTTGATTACTCCGTCTGGAACACCCGCTTCTTTAAAAACATCAATAATTATTTTGGCCGAAAAAACTTGGCTGTCACTCGGTTTCCAAACCACAACATTGCCCATCATGGCCGCACTTGCTGGCAAATTAGCAGCGATTGCCGTAAAGTTAAAAGGGGTAATGGCATATACAAATCCTTCCAACGGTCGGTACTCCAAACGGTTCCAAACATCTGAATTTGATTTGGGTTGATCACCGTAAATTTGCGTCATAAATTCAACGTTGTAACGCAAAAAGTCAATCAATTCGCATGAAGCATCAATTTCTGCTTGAAAAATATTTTTAGATTGCGCAATCATTGTTGCCGCATTTATTTTGGCGCGATAAGGTCCAGCAATTAATTCAGCTGCTTTTAAAAAAATTGCTGCGCGTTGTTCCCAAGCCATATTGGCCCATTTGGCTTTGCTTTCCAAAGCATTGGCAATCGCCTTTTCAACATGGCTTTTTTCGGCTAAATGATAAGTGCCTACTACGTGTTTGTGGTCGTGTGGCGCCGTCATTATTTTTGTATTTCCTGTGCGAATTGCTTCGCTTCCTATATATAATGGGACATCAATTGTGGTATTCCACATTTTTTTATATTCGGCAAGAACTGCTGCTTTTTCTGATGAGTTGGGCGCATACGATTTTACAGGTTCGTTTACGGCTTTTGGTACTTGAAAAAATCCTTTTAACATTGTTTTTATATTTAAAGATTTAAAAATGCGATTAATTAAAATTTATACAAAAGTACGAAGGATAATTTGATTTTATGTACGGATTTTAGTCCTTAATTGCTATCGCCAAATAGCCCAGATTGAAATGAAAAGCTTTTTGAAGTTGAAAACTAATTTTTGCTTGACAAAAAAAGCGACCAAAGGAAGGTCTTTTTTGGAATTGAAAAAATAGTTTGAAACAAAAAAACTTGGAATGGAAAGATGGAGAGGCTTCAAATAAAAAGTAAAAATTAAACAATCTATTTTTTACAAAATGTAACAACAGTTGCATTGCTTACAATTATTTTTGAGGTAGCTTTGGTAATTGTAATTTTTTTTAACTTCCTACTTGATGAAAATTCCACTTTTGGCTTTTAACGACAAAGGCATTTATTGCCAGCAAGCCGATGTGTATCTCGATCCGTGGCGCCCTGTAAAAAATGCTATTATTACTCATGGTCATTCGGATCATTCGCGTTACGGACATCAGCATTACATCACACACAAGACAAATGTGCCTATTATAAAATTTCGTTTGGGCGAAATAAACGTGACCGGAAAAGATTGGAATGAAACTTTTGTAATTAATAATGTAAAATTCTCGTTGCATCCTGCGGGTCATATTATCGGAAGTGCACAAATTCGGGTAGAACATTTGGGTGAAGTGTGGGTTTTTACAGGTGATTACAAAACCGAAGACGACGGTATTTCGGTTCCGTACGAAGTCGTTAAATGTAATACTTTTATTACAGAATGCACTTTTGGATTGCCCGCTTTTAATTGGACGCCGCAAGCCGAAGTGATGACAGATATCAATAATTGGTGGGCAGAAAATAGGGCTGAAGGCAAAACCTCAATTTTATTTGGTTATTCTTTGGGTAAGGCACAAAGGTTGTTGAAATATTTAGATACGGATAACGGAAAAATATTCACACACGGTGCCATCGAAAACATGACGAATGTTTTGCGTCCGATGGTTGATTTTCCGCCAACAACTTTGGTCACTCGGGAAACCAAAAAAGAAGATTTATTAGGCAGTATTTTGTTGGCACCACCAAGTGCGCACGGGAGTACGTGGATTAGAAAAATGACACCTTTTGTAACGGGTTCGGCAAGTGGTTGGATGGCTTTTCGCGGGGCAAGAACACGACGCGCCATCGACAAGGGATTTGTGCTGAGCGACCATTGCGATTGGTATTCTTTGTTAGATAGCATCAAAGCCACTGGCGCCGAAAAAATTATTTGCACACATGGCTACACCGATATTTTTTCGAAATATTTACGCGAATTGGGCTACGATGCCCGAACGGAAAAAACACAATATGAAGGTGAAATTTTAGAAGTAGAAAAGGAAGTAGACGCGGAAATTGTAACAGAATAGTACGCTTTTTTATTATTCCCGAAAGCTTTCGGGTGTGGCCAAAAAAATTAAATACATTTAAAAAAATAGCGAATTAGCGGTCAATATTATGAAAAACTTCGCCAACCTAATAAAAACACTCGACAGTTCCAATAAAACAACCAATAAAGTCGATGCATTGACCGAGTATTTCAAAAATGCTTCGCCCGAAGACAAAGTGTGGACCATCGCCGTTTTGTCGCATCGCCGTCCCCCAAGACCAGTAAATACTAAATTATTGCGACTTTGGGCAAACGAATTGGCGAATATTCCTATGTGGTTGTTTGAAGAAAGTTATCATATTGTTGGCGATTTGGCCGAAACGATTGCGCTCATCATTCCAACAACAAAAGAACATTCTGATAAAAGTTTAACCGAATTTTTGCAAGAAATCATTGCGTTAAAAAAGAAAACTGACGAAGAGAAACGTGCCTATTTGCACGAAAATTGGTTGGCTTTAAACTATTACGAACGTTTTGTTTTTACCAAATTAATCACTGGAAGTTTCCGAATTGGTGTGAGCCAAAAGTTAATGACACGCGCCTTATCCAAAGCCGAAAATGTAGATGAAGATGCTTTGGCTTACAAATTAATGGGCAATTGGGATCCAAATAAAGTGACTTTTCAAGAACTAATTTTAGACGAAAAAAGCAGCGATTATTTGTCAAAGCCCTATCCGTTTTATTTGGCATATCCAATAGAAGGCCTAGTTTCAAATTTGGGAGTTCCCGAAGACTGGTCGATAGAACACAAATGGGATGGCATTCGTTCGCAAACCATTATTCGTGAAAATGAAGTTTTTGTTTGGTCGCGTGGCGAAGAATTGGTAACCGATAAATATCCGGAATTTCATTCTTTTGTTGGAATTATTCCAAACGGAACCGTAATTGATGCCGAGATTTTAGCTTTTCAAAATGGCGAAATTGGAACGTTCAACGATTTGCAAACCCGAATTGGCCGCAAAACAACATCGGCAGCATTGTTAAAAAGCAATCCAGTTGTTCTAAAAGCGTATGATTTATTAGAATGGGAGGGCAAGGATATTCGGAATTTACCATTTTCAACGCGTCGCAATTTATTAGAAAATTTGTTTGAAAATCTAAAAGATAAAAATGTCCCTTTTTATTTATCAGAAAGGCAACTAATGCACTCTTGGGAAGATGTTGCTACCGAAAGAATGCGCGCCAGAGCTATGAAAAGCGAAGGATTGATGATTAAACACAAAAATTCGACCTATCAAGTTGGGCGTAAAAAAGGCGATTGGTGGAAATGGAAACTCGAACCTTTAGCAATCGATGCCGTTTTGACTTATGCGATGCGAGGGAGTGGTAGAAGAAGTAATTTATTCACCGATTATACTTTTGCATTGTGGCAAAATAATGAAAATGGCGAACGCGAATTGGTCACTTTTGCTAAAGCTTATTCCGGTTTAACAGATGCCGAATTCAGAAAAGTAGATGATTTCATTAAAAAGAATACGATTGATAAATTTGGACCAGTACGAAGTGTGACGCCAGTTTTGGTTTTTGAAATTGGTTTTGAAGGTATTTCAATTTCCAAACGTCACAAAAGCGGTATTGCAACGCGTTTTCCACGAATTTTGCGTTGGAGATTGGATAAAAAAATTGAGGATGCAAATACGATTGAAGATTTGAAAAGTATGATTATGTAAAAGTTTCGAAATGACAAAGCAATGAAGTTTCAAAGTATATTTTGAACCTTTGAGCTTTTGAACCTTTGTTACTTTGGACCTAAAAAAAATGAACAGAGAACAACTTTACCAAATCGCAGCAAACTGGTTCCACAATCAAAACTGGACACCATTTCCGTTCCAAACCCAAACTTGGAGCGCTTTTCTGCGAGGCAAAAACGGTTTACTTAACGCACCAACAGGCAGCGGAAAAACCTATGCACTTTGGTTTCCTATTATTCTCAATTACATCAAAGAAAATCCAGATTATAAAATCAAGCATAAACCTGGGTTAAAAGCCATTTGGATTACACCATTGCGCGCACTTTCGGTCGAAATAAAACAAGCGGCTGAACGTGTTGCCACCGATTTAGACACACAAATGAAAGTCGGAATTAGGTCAGGCGACACAACTACTAGCGAGAGAACGAAGCAAAAAAATAAAATGCCTGATTTGTTAATTACCACACCAGAAAGTTTGCAATTGCTTTTGGCAACCAAAGGTTATGATAAAACCTTCGCCAATTGTACAGCAATTGTGATTGACGAATGGCACGAATTATTAGGTACAAAACGAGGTGTGCAAATGGAATTGGCGTTGTCAAGATTAAAAACCATTGCACCAAAAATGCGAATTTGGGGCATTTCGGCAACTATTGGAAATCTCGAATTGGCGCAAGAAGTTTTGTTGGGAAATAATTCAGATGCGCTTAAAAATTCGGTTTTGATAAAAGCGAATATCAATAAAAAAATCACAGTAAAGTCAATCTTTCCAGACAAAATGGAAACCTTTCCGTGGCGCGGTCACATGGGTTTGCATTTGATTGCCGATGTCGCAAAAATTATAAGGAAAAGCAAAACAACATTGATTTTTACGAATACCAGATCACAATGCGAAGTTTGGTTTCAAGCTTTGTTAGAAAAATATCCGGAATTTGCTGGCGAAATGGCAATGCATCACGGAAGTATTGCACGCGAAACAAGGGTTTGGGTTGAAAACGCTATTAAAAATGAAGAATTAAAAGTAGTAGTTTGTACGTCGAGTTTGGATTTGGGTGTCGATTTTGCACCTGTCGAAACCATTATACAAATTGGTGGACCAAAAGGTGTCGCGCGATTTTTACAACGAGCGGGACGCAGTGGACATCAACCCGGAAAAGAAAGTGTCATTTATTTTCTGGCCACGCACGCCATGGAATTAATTGAAGCCTCGGCACTCAAAAAAGCAGTTGCTGCAACAATTGTCGAAGATAGAATTCCGTATTTGAATAGTTACGATGTTTTGATTCAGTACCTCAATACTTTGGCGGTTTCGGATGGATTTTTTCCAGATGCAATTTTTGAAGAAATCAAAAAAACATTTTGTTACCAAAACATTTCGGTTGAAAATTGGCATTGGATTTTGAATTTTATTTCGCACGGAAGTCAGAGTTTGCAAGCGTATGACGAATACAAAAAAGTTGAAATTGAAGACAACGGCTTATTCAAAATTAACAGCCGAATGATTGCCATGCACCACCGAATGCAAGTCGGCACAATTGTAAGTGATGCGGTTTTAAACGTCAAATTTTTGAGTGGTGGTTACATTGGTTCGATTGAAGAATGGTTTGTATCTAAATTAACGCGCGGCGATACATTTACTTT
The DNA here is from genome assembly GCA_947488595.1 of Flavobacteriaceae bacterium. GTDB lineage: Bacteria > Bacteroidota > Bacteroidia > Flavobacteriales > Flavobacteriaceae > Flavobacterium. The sequence goes on along the minus strand of CANKZI010000012.1, from coordinate 22,287 downwards.
TGGCGGAAAAAGATTAGCGTTTTATGCCATCAAGAACATGAATGTTCTGGTAAAAAAAGCCGATACCAAGAAAGTATCAAAAACGGTGAGTTGGATGGGCGGAAGAATGACTTTTTCGGCGCAGATGAGTGCATTGTTGCGAGAAGAATTATACAATGCAAATCATGATCATCTTACGCCCGAATTAAAAGCGTTACAACCTATTTTTGACAGACAACGAAGAGAAAGTACGGTGCCAAATAGCAATGAATTCTTGATTGAGACTTTTAAAACGCGAGAAGGTTTTCACGCGATTTTTTATCCTTTTGAAGGTCGATTTGTACATGAAGCTTTGGCGAGTATTTTGTCGTACAGAATTAGTTTGTTAACGTCCATTTCCTTTTCTTTGGCGTATAATGATTATGGATTTGAACTGCTTTCAGACCAAGAAATTGATATGCAAGCGGTTTTTGACAACAATTTACTTTCTTCAGAATTTGTGCATCACGATTTGCAAAAAAGTTTGAATGCTACCGAAATGGCGCGACGAAAATTTAGAGATATTGCCGTTATTGCTGGTTTAGTTTTTACTGGAATGCCCGGAAAACCTATTAAAACAAAGCATTTGCAAAGCGGTTCACAATTGCTTTTTGAAGTTTTTAGAGATTATGAGCCTGATAATTTGTTATTGCAACAGGCGTATATTGAAACCTTTGAACACCAATTGGAGGAAGGACGCTTGTTGCAATCGTTGGAACGAATTAGCAAACAGGATGTGGTTTGGAAACAATGTAAAAAACCAACGCCATTTAGTTTCCCTATAATTACGGATAGACTGCGCGAAAAATTATCGAGTGAAAGTTTGGCGGAGCGCATTGCAAAAATGACGGCTAGTTATATGAAATGATGTTGACGACGAATTCGCTAATTGAAAAAACGTATTAAGATTAATTTGCAAATTTGCGATTCAATTTTAAAATTTAAAATGACAATAAATATAAATAATCAAACTTTTATCTTACATCAATTTGGTGCGGTTTTTTGGGAAGAGAAAAGTACACTTTTAATTTCGGATGTGCATTTAGGAAAAGTAGCGCATTTTAGAAAACACGGAATGGCAATTCCAAATGATGCGATTTTTGAAAATTTTAAAAGATTGAATGTCGTTGTGGATCTTTTTAAACCTAAAACTGTTATTTTTTTAGGTGATTTATTTCATAGCAAAATAAACAAGGAATGGGAATTATTTGCCGATTGGACAAAAACAATGCAGCAAGAAATTATTTTGATAGAAGGCAATCACGATATTATTGCAAAGCACCATTACGAAGACTTGAATATCAAAATGGATTCAGAAATGGCAATAGATCATTTTATATTTACACATCATCCAACGGAAAGAAAAGATTTTTTTAATTTTTGCGGTCACATTCATCCTGGAATTAAATTGAAAGGAATCGGCAAGCAATTTTTAAACTTGTCTTGTTTTTTTAGAAAACCCAATCAAATGATTTTGCCCGCTTTTGGCACATTCACAGGAAATTATTATTTGGTTCCGACTAAAAATGATTTGGTTTATGGCATTACTAAAGACGGCGTTTTTGAAGTATTTATAAATTAATATTCAGTTGAATGTAAAACATTGTCAGTGTCCTAGCCCAGATTAGAATGGAACGCTGAAAAATGCTTCGAAAAAATAGAGAGTACAGCTTCAAGCAACTCGAGATTAACAAAATTAATTCAATGCAAATGGTGCGCTCAATCGAAAATTAGGCACAATAACCCTAAAGTTGCGGGTACTCGTAAAATTAATCATATTGAAATGACCTTTCATGGCGCCAAAAGGAGACGAAAGCAGGCAACCAGAACTGTAAGTATGTGTTTCGCCGGGTTTTAAAACGGGTTTCTTTCCGATAACTCCTTCTCCGTCGACGATTTCAATTTCGTTGAGTGCGTCAAAAATTTCCCAATGGCGTGTGATGAGTTGCACCGAATCTTTGCTGTGATTTTCGATGGTTATTTGGTAACTAAAAGCAAAATGAATTTTGTAGTTTTTGAAGTAGCTGCCTTCAAAACTAGTTAAAACCGAAATTTTTATGCCTCTTGTAATTTGTGTAACCATGGCCATCTTATAGATTTGAATCAGTCAAATTTACGAAAAATTGAACTTCTTGGGTTGCTTTAGCGTTAAATTTTCATTAATTGGTAATATCAATTGAACTCGCAACGCCTTTTCCGATAATGCGGTCATAACGCTGTCCATTTTCTCGGTAATAAACCAATGCAATATAGTTGTTTTCGGTTTGATAAAAATTGCCGTCAATTGCATTTTGATTGTCAATATTGCCTTTGTCATCGGCTATAGTATATTGGTAGTTGGTAAAACCTTGTTTTAGTACCAATGCTTTTTCGTAAATCGCTTTGTCTTTGTTATAGTCCATTTTAAATTCCGGTGTCATTGCATAATTATTGAACATTCCGGTGATATAAATATCACTTTTTCCGAAATAGGCTGGTGCCGAAAGACTAAAAAACACCCAAGCGTAATCGGCTTCAATTTCATTATTTTCGGCATTAAGATTTTTGATACTGAAGTTTCCGTTTACATCAGGATTATACGTATAAGGAACGTTTGCTCTTGCATTATCAGTATATAAATGCGCGTTGTAGGTTTCTTTTGAATCGACTCTCGATACAAAATTATTGGCGCCGCGAATGTCTTTATTTTCAAAATATCGGAATTCATTGCCTGCCCAAAACTGGGTTTCTTCGTTGTATTTGTAAATCAAATCATTGCCAATAGTATACATGGGTTTGATATTGGTGATACCCGAATTAATTAGGCCATTTTGCATTAAAAGCACTTTGATATTTTGAAGTGGGCTTTGAAACTGTATATTTTGGGAAGTAATCGAAAAATCTAAGTTGTGTTTAAATTCAATGGCGTTAATGACTCTGGAGCGTTTGATTTGCATTGGAACACCTACCAAATCTTCATAAAGTATGAATTTTCGTGAAAAAACTACTTCTTTCTCTTCATTGAGAATTTTAATCATATAATTGCCACTTACGCGAAATTGGGTAAATTTATTAGGAAAACTTAACCTATAATGCGAATACAATTGTAAAGTATTAAATGAGTTGAGGTAATCTTGTATGCGCTGGTCATCAAATCCTAAAATGTATTCACTTTTAGATAGTTGGGAAGGTTTCCAATTGTAATCGCAATGCACAAGTTCATAATAATAATTGGACTCATCTCCGTACAAATCGTCAAACTGCAATTGAAAATTATCCGATAAACTAAATATAGGCACTACATTTTGACCGTTTTGGACAAAAGTGATTGTTTTAATGTTAAACGGTGGAGCGATTTCTTTTTCTATTTGTGCATTTCCAATAATGGACACCAATAAAAAAAGGAAATTTGTAAATAAAAATATGGGATTTATTGTCATAAGATGCTACGATACTGCGATTCAATATGGTAAATGTAAGAAATAAAACCAAATTTGGATACATGTTCGTTTTGCTTTTTTAAATCGATATTTTTTTCAATAAGATTTTACTGTCCGGTTTATTGTTAAACTATTGATAATAAGTTTCTGTTTTTGGAGTTATTAATTTAATTTCAAAATCTAAACACGAAATTTATGAAAAAAATCAACACTTTATTATTGTTGTTATTGGCCGTTCCTTTTGCTTTAACTGCGCAAGAATTGGTAGATAACAGTCCGATTCCTTTTGATGCAAATGTAAAAACCGGAAAACTTAAAAACGGATTAACCTACTACATTCGGAAAAATGCAAAACCCGAAAACAAAGTCGATTTGCGATTGGTCATTAATGCGGGTTCAATTTTAGAAACCGATGAACAACAAGGATTAGCACATTTTATGGAACACATGTGTTTTAATGGAACCAAGCGTTTTCCTAAAAACAAACTGGTTGATTATTTGCAAAGTATCGGAATAAAATTTGGGCAGCATTTAAATGCTTATACCAGTTTTGATGAAACGGCTTATTTTTTACCTATTCCATCGGATGATCCAGAAAAACTAGAAAAAGGTTTTCAAATTATTGAAGATTGGGCTTTTAATGCCGTTTTAACACCCGAAGAAATCGACAAAGAAAGAGGCGTGGTTTTAGAAGAATACCGGTTGGGTCTTGGTGCCGACAAACGAATGATGGGTCGTTATTTGCCAAAAATGATGTACAAATCGCATTATGCTGACCGTTTGCCTATTGGTAAAAAAGAAATCTTAGAAAATTTTAAATATGATAAATTGGTTGCTTTTTATAAAGACTGGTACCGTCCGAATTTAATCAGCGTTATTGTTGTTGGAGATATTGATGTGGCCGAAATGGAACAAAAGATAAAATCCCATTTTGAAAGCTATAAAAATCCAAAAAACGAAAAACCTAGAGTAACTTTTGATGTGCCCAATCACAAAGAAACTTTTGTCGCCATCGAAAGTGATAAAGAAGCTTCAAGCACAGAGATTCAATTGTTATACAAAGATTATGATGCACCAAAAAAGACCGTTACGGTTAATGATTATAGAAACGACTTAGTAGAAGGTATTTTTACGACTGTGTTAAACAATCGATTAGGAGAGCTTACCAATTCGCCAACACCACCTTTTACTTTTGGTTACTCTTATCATGGAGGCACTTTTGCTAGAACAAAAGAAGCCTATCAATCTTTTGCAATGGTACAAGAAGACAAGCAACTGTCGGCGCTAAAAGTACTTGTTACAGAGAACGAAAGAGCGAAAAAATTTGGTTTTACCCAATCAGAACTGGACAGGGCCAAAGCAGATATTTTGGCACAATATGAAAAAGCTTACAATGACAAAGACAAATCCAATTCAGAAAATTTTATAGGCGAATACCAATCTCACTTTTTAGAAAACAGTCCAGCGCCAGGCATCGAATGGGAATTCAATATGGTTAAAAAAATGATTCCTAACATCACATTAAAAGATGTAAATGGTTTTGTAAAAGGTTATGTAAAAGAAGACAACCGCGTTGTAGTGATTACCGGACCAGAAAAAGAAGGTTTGAAGCAAGTAACAGAGCAAGAAGTTTTGGCGGCTTTAAAGGTCAATTCAGATGAAATTACTGCTTATGAAGATACCGAAATTGCCGCCAGTTTGATTAGAAAAGACATCAAAGCGGGTACTATTTTGAAGAAAGAAACTGATACCAAAATAGGCACAACAACTTTGTTTCTTTCTAATGGTGTGAAAGTGACTTATAAGAAAACCGATTTCAAAAATGACGAAATCATTATGGAAGGCATCAGTTTTGGTGGAACCAATTTGTATTCTAACGACGATGTTAAAAAAGTTCAATTTGCCAATGGTGCTTTGACAGAAGCAGGATTTTCGGGATTGAAAACCAATGACATTACCAAATTCATGGCCGGGAAAATTGCCAGTGCAACACCTTATATAGGCAACACCACCGAAGGTTTTAGAGGCAGCACAACGCCCAAAGATTTTGAGTATATGTTTCAAATGGTGCATGCTTATTTTACCGATATGAATTTAGACAAAGAGGCTTATGAAGGTTACAAACAAAAGCAATCCGCTTTTTATGACAACATGGCTTCTCAACCGAGTTTTTATTTTCAGCAAGAATTTTATTCTTATTTATTGAAAGAGAACCCAAGATTTAATGGCATTATTCCGACCGAAAAAACGTGGGCAACTACCGATTATGAGTTGGCATACAACAAATACAAAGAGCGTTTTGCCAATGCGGGAGATTTCGAATTTTATTTTGTTGGTAACATTGATGACAAAGCAATCGAAGCTTATGCAGCAAAATATTTGGCTTCGTTACCTGCTTCTGATAAAAAAGAAAAAGCAGTTGATTTGGGTTACCGAATGTTAAAAGGTGATTTGAAAAAAGTAGTCAACAAAGGAGCAGATCCAAAAAGTACCGTTACCATTATGTATTATGGTGATGCCGTTTATTCATCTAAAGAAGCTTTGGCCATGGATGCTTTGGGCGAAGTTTTGACCATCAAGTTAATCGAAGAATTAAGAGAAAACGAAAGTGGCGTTTATGGAGTAAGTGCACGTGGCAGTATCAGTAAAGTGCCAAATGGTGCTTATTCGTTTAACATTGGATTTCCTTGCGGTCCTGAAAACGCCGAAAAATTGACCACTTCCGCGCTAAGAGAGTTACAAAAAATTATCGATAACGGACCAGTTGCAGCTGATGTGGCCAAATACAAAGAAGCAGAAATATTAGAATATAAAAAGAACATCAAAGAGAACAGGTATTGGCTGAGCAATTTTAGCAAATCGTTTGTCAACGGCACCAATGCTGCTGATATTCTTTTGACAGAAGAAAAAGTTAATGCTATTACAGCAAAAGATATTCAAGACGTGGCTAAAAAGTACCTTACAAAGGACAAAGTAATCGGAATGTTGATGCCAGAATAATAAGAAGAAAGCTAATAAATAAGCCTGCTAAATTTGTTTTAGCAGGTTTTTTTTATTTAAAACAAACCGGAATGATTTCGCCTTTTGCCAAGCAATATTTTTCTACCAGTTCAGCTGGAATTTTAGAAGTATAATCTTCTTCAATAACTTTAAAGCCAATGCTTCTTAATTTGTCAAAATAATCGCGACCATAAATTCGAACGTGATCATATTGACCAAAAATTTTAGCCCTTTCTTTTTCATCCACAATCGTATCATCTGCAAAAGTAGTAGTTCTGGTCAAATCTTGCGGAATTTGAAAAATGCCCATTCCGCCTGGTTTAAGCACACGATATAATTCTTGCATGGCTTTGGTGTCGTCTGGAATGTGCTCTAAAACATGGTTGCACAAAATTATATCATACAAATTATCTTCAAAAGGCAAGTTGCAAATGTCAGCTTTAACGTCGGCTAAAGGCGAGAATAAATCGGTGGTGGTATAATCCAGATTTTTTTGGTTTCTAAAAATCTTGTAAAATGCTTGTTCCGGAGCGAAATGAAGGACTTTTAGTTTTTCTGTTGCAGTAAAAAATGTAGTTTCATTTTGAAGATACAACCACAATAAGCGGTGTCTTTCTAGCGAAAGCGTACTGGGCGAGAGTACATTATTGCGTTGCGTTCCGTAACCATAAGGCAAAAACATCTTAAAGCTTTTTCCGTCAATGGGATCAGTAAATTGACTTCCTTTTAATAAAAAAGCCAAAATGGGGCGTACGATATAACTTAACCTGATTAATAAGGGACGCGGAATGGTATTGAGAATGAATTTGAAAAGCTTTTTCATATTGGTTTACAAAATTTTCAAAAACTGCAGTTAAATTTTAGTATTATCAATTCTAAACTCCTCTTCCTCATCACTCACCATGCCCAGAGCGTCATAAATATATTTAAAAGTCGATAAAATTTCAGGCTTTCCATCAATCAAAGCCACGTTGTGTTCAAAGTGTGCCGACGGCTTTCCATCGGCAGTTAATATGGTCCAACCATCTTTCAGGTGTTTGATGTTTTTAGTGCCCATATTAATCATCGGTTCAATGGCAACGGTCATGCCTTCGACAAACAATTTGCCACGACCTCGTTTGCCATAATTGGGCATTTCGGGGTCTTCATGCATTTTTGTACCCAATCCGTGACCAACCAATTCGCGAACCACGCCATAGCCATGCTGCTCACAATGTTTCTGAATCGCATTGCCAACATCTTCAACGCGATTGCCTGCTTTGAATTCGCGTATACCAATATAAAGCGACTCTTTTGTTATTTGCAACAATTTTTGTGCCTCGGGTGTTACTTCGCCAATGGCAAACGAATAGGCATGATCGCCGTAATAACCGTTTTTTAAAACGCCACAATCCACCGAAATGATATCGCCACTTTGAAGCGGTACATTGTTCGGAATGCCATGCACTACTTGTGCATTCGGACTTACGCAAAGACTGTTCGGAAAACCATACAATCCTTTGAATCCGGGAACGGCACCGTTGTCACGAATGAATTCTTCGGCCAATTTGTCGATTTTTAAAGTAGTAACGCCAGGCACCATTTCTTTGGCGATAAGTCCTAATGTTTTGGATACCAACAGTGCACTTTCGCGCATTAATTCAATTTGTGCTCTTGTTTTTGGGATAATCATACTGCATTTTTGAAGATGCAAAAATACGATTTAATGATAGTTTTTTGTTGATAATTTAAAATAAATCGTTTCTAATAACAAACAAATGCTTCCTTATTGAAAATTTGGTTTTTCTGGAAAACAGGTTTGAAAGGAGGGTTGTAATTTTTCAGACTTATTTTTTATAAATAGGTTTGGGGATGAGATTACGTCAAAACCACTTAAAAAGAACGTAAAATTGAAACCACGTTATGCGAATAGCGCTTCATAAAAAAATAAACCAAGTCTCCTCACTTTGCAAAATTGTACGCTGAAATTATTCAATTTCCAGAATTATTTTTTTTGAATGTTAATTCGTTTGCAGCGTTTTATAATTATAGAAAAAGACCTTTTGTAAAGTCGAAAGCGTTCGCGTAGCCGGGTATTTGGTTTGTAAAATTGATTGCCAACTAATTATATTGAGAACTTAAAATGTTTATTTTTACAAAAAAACATCATCAAAATACACTTTAAATATAAGCACCAAATTATTTTAATAATAATAGGCATCGTTTGGATATCATTTCTGGATGAATTAATGCAAATAAAAAATCAAAACAATATTTGCAACGATTGTGATAATTACAGGGAGTCCGCCAGTTATTTGTACCATAATTTTAAGACACATTATTTTAGACCTATCGGCATGGCTATTATCACTGGACTTCCCTATCTTTTTGGGTATTCTGATGCTGCTATTTATCAATTTAGTTTGGTAATTAATATTATGGCTTGGTTGGGTACAGCGTTGTTATTGTTTGGTTTTTTAAAAAAACAATTGCCCATTAATAAAGCACTGTTGTGGACAATATTGTTTTATGCTATTCTAGGTTCTGTTTTCATAAATTTTCAGTTATTAACCGAAAGTATTTATACTTTTTTAATGATGACCGTTTTTTATTTTCTTGAAAAGTATTTCAAAAACAAATCCTTTTATTTCTTGTCCATTGCGATAAGTATCTTGCTTTTTGCAATGCTAATAAAACCGAGTTTAAAATTCCTGACTTTGCTATTTTTTATCTATTTCGGAAAAACATTAGTGAAAAATTATAAAACAAAGAGCAGTATCTTGATTTATATAAGTATATTATTGGTTGCATTTCAAAATATAAAGATGAAAGCAGATTATGGGAATTACACCTTAAGTTATACCGACAGTGTTACCTATTATAATTATCTGGGTAGCAAAGCATTCTTATATAAAACAAATGACACATTTAATCAAAACAACAATAAAAGGGCAAAATTTTTAGAAAAACATTCTTATCCAGAACAACGAGAAATAGCTACCAAAGACTTATTAAGTCAAATAAGTAATAACAAATTTAACTTAATAAAAGCATACATTTCTAACTTCTCGGAAAACACAAAAACGCCAACTAGCGCTATTGAAACAGCAAAGAATTTAAACCATAAAAATTATTATAATGGTTTAAAAAAGTGGTTAGCTATACTGTCAAAATATCAAAATAGATTTTTTACCATAGTTGGATTTATTTTGGCGCTCTATTATCTTTTTAAATCATATCAACAGGAATTTCTTTACTGTTTAATAAGTTTGTACATTTTATACACAATTGGTATTTCGGGTGTTTCATGCGGCCAAGGAGATCGTTTTCATATTGTTTTCTTTCCGTTTGTCATTATTTTAATGGCAAGGTTGTACAATGAAAAAAACAGGGACTTATTTTCAAAAAAAACATAAATAAAAAAGCACGCACCGCCTTTAGTTTCTTTGAAAAGCGCCGAATGTCATAACAGAAATAAAGAAATCCATCAAAAATCAAATCGAAAACCCATCATAAAAAAACTACCTATAATTTTTGCCGTGACTTTATCTTTTGGCTTTTTCGTCAATGTGTTCAGGGCAAAATCTTACTAGAACACGAACTTTAATGCACTTACCAATAGCAACAAAAAAATAAATAACAATATGAAATTAGGTGCATTTTCAATTAGTCGTAGTGTCAAAAATGTTCAGGCTTACAAAGCATTTTATGAAAATTTAGGTTTTTCGGTTTTGGCAGGAGACTTCGAAAAGAAGTATTTTATTATGAAAAATGAAAATGCACTGATTGGCATTTTTCAAGGCATGTTCGAAAACAATATTTTGACATTCAATCCTGGTTGGGACGAGAACGGGAATAACACCAATCCGTTCGACTATATCAGAACCATTCAAAAAAAACTTAAAGCGAAAGGAACGATAATCAACCCTGAAACCGACGAAAAAACTACGGGTCCAGCAAGCTTTATGATTACTGATCCTGACGGCAATGTTTTGCTATTTGACCAATACCGATAGGATTTCTTTTACAATGTAATTCGATGCACTTGTTTTTGATTATAAAAAAATCAAATCAAGTCTCAATCTAAATTTGCCAAAACCTTAAACAACTCGGCATTCGAAATAAAATAACGATTGTCGATATTGATTTGCGACAATTGCGCGCCCACCAAATTATTTTCTCGGGTATTGATTAAAAAAATTGAGCTTTCGCCAAATGAAAACAGACGTTCTTCAGAAACTAGCATTGCTTGATTATCGGACACTAAATCGGTAATTATTTTTTTTTGTCGCGTCACCGATGCAATCTCGTTTTGTTGCGCATTGATTTTATTGGTCAGTTGCAAACGTTCGAGATTGAGGTTGAATTGGGTATCTTGAATCTTGAAATCGGCCAATTTTAAACTTCCGCGTTCCTTTCTTAAAAACAAAGGAAAATAAAAATTCAGACCTACTTTATAATTGTTAAAAGTGGCATCATCAAAATACGAAGGTTCATTGATATATGAATAACCCAAGTCTATTTTAGGCAACAATTGATTGGCTTTCAGCTTTCGTTCAACTTGCAAAATGGCCACTTTGTTTTCGAGTGCGTTGATTTTTGGATGATTGTCTATAGAAGGGACAGTGGTAGTTAAATCATTTGTCTTTAAAGTTTGTTGAATGGTTTTTTCTAAATTGACCTCGGGTATAATATTGTCTTGAAGTTCAAGCGGCACATTGTTTTCTAGCCATAAAAAATTAGACAATTCTAGCTTCGATTTGATCAGTTTGAGTCGTGCTTCTTCCAAATTTAAAGTCCTGTTGTTAACAATAATTCTTGCTTCAACCGCATCAATTGCGGCTTTGTCGCCATTGGCAATTAAAGAGGCAATACCATCAAAACGCACTGTAGCATTTTTGAGATAATTTTCATAAAGTACCACTTCGCTATAGTTTTTTTTCCAATTAAAATAGGCGATAGAGGCTTCATATAAAATGCCTATCGCTTGAAGTTTTTGTTCGTTTTGACTCAATGAAATTTGAATTTTTGCCATTCGCAAATCGGCCATTCTTTGGTTAATTAGCAATCCTTGTCCCAACGGGACGGTGATACCTAACGAAGTCAATCCTTGGTTGGGCACTGTGTTTTCTGGATTGAGATAAATTCCTTCATTGTTTTCAAAACCTGCTTTTATTTCAATCCCATACCAAGTCGGAATCTTAAAGCTACTATTAAGAACACTATAATATTCTTGGTCTTTAAACTGTTTTTTATCAAAATCGACTTCAATTCTTGGGTCAAACGCGCCTCTTGCCATCATCAAATTGGCTTGTGCATTACTAATTTGTAAATTGGCACTTTTGACCAACGGATGGTATTTTTTTACGTAGCCTAAAAACTCATCGTAGCTCAATTCTTGAAAGTTTTGTTGGGCAAACAATGCGGTAGAAAATAAAAAAAAGAACAATATATTTTTCATAAAATAGCACTCAAATTGTTTTATTTCTTTTCTTTTGCAACGGTAGGTTTATAATAATTTGGAGGAAAACCATTTAGTTTTCGCCATACTTCGAACCAAACAGGCACATTGTCTAGCAAGGCGATGGTTTGCGCTCCTGCACCAATACTCAGTTGTTTGGGCCATTTTTGTTCAGCAGCGTCTGGCGCAATTAAAACCCGATATTTTCCGTTATCGCTTATGAAATTTTCTATTGCAACCACTTTTCCGCCAAAGGTGCCATAACTCATATTTGGCCAACCCGAAAAGACAATGGTCGGCCAGCCGTCAAACCAAACGCGTACTTTTTCTCCTTTGGCAATCAAAGGCAAATCAATGGGGCTGACAAAAGTTTCTACAGCAATATCATATTTGGAAGGCATGATACTTACAATTGGCGTTCCCTCTTTTATGGTTTCGCCAAGTCCAGACTGTAAAGCCCTATTGACATAGCCCGTTTGTGGCGCTTTTATATAGTATAATCCGTTTCTGATGTTGTAATTGGCATATTGATTTTTGAGTTTGTTGACTTGTGCTTCGGTGTCATATTGACTGCTCAGCGCGGTAAATTGATCACTTTTTGCTTTCGAATCTTTTTCAGAATATTCCGCTGATATTCGGTTAATTTCGACTTTCGCATTCAGAAATTCATTTTTGCTAGCCAGTAATTTGTTTTCTTGTGTAATGATTTTCGCTTCAACTTCTTGCAATTTCAAACGTTTTTCTTCAACATCGGTCAATGGTTTTAGTCCTTCTTTATTCAAGGTTATGGCCCGATTAAATTGTGTTGTTGCAATTTTGACTTGGGTCTTAACGGCTTCTAAATCCATCGAATCCGACGTGATTTTTAACACTGCTTGTCGGATTTTATTTTTTGCTTGTTGTAATTTTAATTTCCGTTCGTTTTCAATTGCGCCAATTTGAATATCTAACGCACTGACTTTGCCTTGGTAAGATTGTTCTGAAAGTACTTTTGCGTCAACTTGATTTTTGGTATTTGCAACTAAATTGGGGTCAAGATAATCCTCTTTAATTTCAGAAATAAAAAGTATGGTATCGCCTTTTTCTACAAAATCGCCTTCTTGCACGTACCATTTCTCTATTCTACCCGCAATAGCGGTATGAATGGTTTGTGGTCTTTGGTCTGGTTTTAATGTTGTCACCGAACCTGTTCCAGAAATATTTTGTGTCCACGGCAAAAAGAAAATAATTAGTACAATGATGGTAACACCAATAATAATTCGGTTCAAAATTTTATAATGCGGCCTTTTCTCCAAGTTTTTTACGGTTGGATATTGGCTGATGTTTTCGGTAATTGGATTGTTATTTGAGATATTAAGCATAATTGTTGTTTTTAAGCTTCGCTAATTGTACCCTCTGTTAATATTATTTTTCGAGAACATTTTTTGCTCCAATAGTCGTTTTTAGAAGATACCACAACTGCCCATTTGTGTTTTGGGTCTGTAATAAAATCTATAATTTCTCGGGCTGTAATTTCATCCATTTTATCGACAGGTTCTTCATAGAATAAAATTTTTGGCTTGTTGATAATGCTGCGCGCTAATAGAATTTTTTGTGCATTAGACGAGGACAATTGTTTGCCTTCAGGATAAATTTTAGTTGCCAATCCGTTGGGTAATGATTTTATGAAAGCGCCCAGTTTTACACTTTCAATGGCCCATTTTAAATCTTCTTGGGCTATCATCGGATTATTGAATGTAATGTTTTCTAGAATTGTACCTTCAAATGGTGTTTCTCCTTGCATAATGGTACCTATTTGGGAGCGGTATTGGACCAAATCAATTTTCCTATAAGTATCATCATTGATAAAAAAAGTTCCAGATGTGGGTGCTATAAATCCTGACAAAATGCGCAAGAGTGTCGATTTTCCCGAGCCATTTTTACCTGCAAGATATATTTTTTGAGAAGATTCGATTTTTAGGTTGATGTTTTGTAATACCCTTTGAGTTGCATCTGGAAATTTAAAACACAAATCATCGGTTTCGATAACCATGTCATTAAAACACAACTGTGAAGGAGTTTCACTCGTTTTTTCGATTTCTAAATCTACAATTTGACCAATTTTTTCGACAGAAGTCAAAACATCATAAAGCGTTTCCAATCCGGTTATTATTTTTTCAACAGAATTGATTACGAGTAAAATTATGATTTCGGCCGCTACAAATTGACCGATATTCATTTGCTGTTTTAAGACTAAAAATCCACCAATAAAGAGTAAAGTTGCAGTGATTATAACTTTAAAGACAATCAATTGAATAAATTGTCTCTTGATTACACTAAAATGTTTTTCTCTTAAATTGAGGTATTCTGAAACCAATATGTCGTTTTTGTTTAAGGCAAATTTGAAATGATCATTTTTCCTAAAGCTAAAATTGTTACGCGCCATTTCTTGTAACCAACTTGCTACTTTGTATTTGTATTTGGATTCTTTCATACTGCTACTCAATCCTGAACGGAAAGAAAACCTAAAAATACTGTAGAGTAACAAAAGAAGTAACATTCCAAAAAGTATAAAAAACGGATGGTAAAAGGAAAGCAAGATGATTCCAAAAATGATTTGCAACAGTGCTGAAGAAAAGTCGATTAATAATTTTGAAGTTCCTTTTTGAATTGATATCGTATCAAAAAAACGGTTGGCCAGTTCAGGCGGATATTGGTTGTAAAGCGATTCAAATTTAATTTTTGGTAAACGGTAGGCAAATTCAAACGAAGAACGTACAAATAATTTTTGTTGTAAATTTTCGGTTATTCGCAATTGCATTAGCGATAATATGCCAACCAAAGCGACGCCAAAAACAACGCCGAAAACCAAAATAATCCAAGAAGCGCTTACTTGCCCTGACTGAATTAAATTGATAATTGCCTGAATACCGAGCGGAAGTGACAAACTGACTATTCCGGCAAAAATCGCATAAAAAAATATTTGACTGATGTCTTTTTTGTCCAATTTTAGTAATTGGACATAACGTTGTAACGGTGCTAGGCTCATGATTGTTGTTTTAAAAGTTGTTGCAACATATTGGTATAAAAATCGGTTGGTGTTTTTTGGTCGTTACAATCGGTAATCGTTGTTAAATGTTGCTTTAAAAAGTGTTGGTGTAAAGCACCTTCTACAATCGATGATGCCAAACTTTTTGCAAATGGATAATCCGAGTTAACCTCTTTAATCATTGCAATAATGCGATTGATAACTTGCTTGTAGATCAAGAAAAAACCAATTTTATTCTCTTCGTCAACTTCTTTGGTTAGCATTGTTTTTGTGAATTCTAAAACAATTATTTTGTTCAAAATGGCTTCGTTAATATGCTTCGTTTCCGAATCGTCTTCAACTTTTTCGGTTACTATGGCGATTGCTTTTTGTAATTTTTCGAATGGATTAACGATATTATTGGTGCCGAAAACCATTTTGTATTCTATCCAACCCCAGTACCACGAAGACAAGTACAATAATAATTTGTGTTTGTTTTCGAAATACCGGTACAACGAACTTTCGTTTGAACCAATTCGTTCTCCAAGCTTTTTGAAAGTAAAATTATCAAAACCTATTTCATCTATTAAAATGATACTTTGTTCAATGATTTTTTTTCCTAAAGTTGAAGTTTCAGGATTCTTTACATATAATTTTTCGTTTACAGCAACCGTTATATTTGAAAGCAAATTTTTTATAATCATACTAATTAATCTGATGTTGTTGGAATCAATTCTTTTTCTTGTTTTTTTGACAAATCAAAGTTGTAAAGCAGCGCAATGTTAAAAAAATCGCGTCCTGTCTCATCATTTACTTTGTAATCAAGCTGATAAATGTACCCTGTTTGTAATGTTAAATTGCTATTCATTTCATAACCACAACCTAAAAACAATCTATTTCTTTCAAAATAAGGTTCGTTATTGGTTAAAAACAACTCGTCCCAAACTAAAATATAAAAAGTCTTAGCAGCTATTTTTCTTTGGTTTATTGGAATCGTTGCGCTTAATCTATAACGGAAGCGATTTTTATAGCCATTGCTTGTAAAACGTTGTTCAAGACTATAGCGGTGCGCCAAAGTGAAGTGCTGCAAGGGATTTTTTATATTGATTTGCAACCAACTTCTAATTTCTTCATTTTGGATGGGTTCATTAAAATTGCCGCCTTCGCTAAATGTTTTGTAAGAGCCAAAACCAACCGTTGCAGATAAATCTTTATTAAGTTTATAGGTTGCGGTAGCTTTAATATCATAATAATGAAACTGATTGTAAAAAGACAAACTTCGTAACTGCGATTCTGTAAAAAAGCTCCATTTTGGATTTAATTTTACATTAATATTTAATATATTCCAGGAACCAAGGCGATCTTGTCCTCTACAAGTAAAACAAAAATTAACCGCAATAATTGAAAATAAAATTATTTTGTTTTTCATTTTTTTATGGCTCGTTATCGCATTATCACTGTTTAAAGTTGCTGTCTCGAGATAGTGTTTTTTGTACTTTTTTAAATCAAGAACAACCTTCCAAAAATCAACATTAATCACCTGCCCGTAAAACCTGCTTCCAATAACGTAAAAAGCATTTTTATCTAATTTTAATAGCTATGAAATAAATACTAATAACACTAGTCTCAGTTCTTTATTTCAGTGCAAATATAATAGTAATACTATTAATATAAATACTTTTACTACTATTTTTTTATTTTTTTTCGTTTTACTTGAGATTAGAAGCTTTTTTACAATAAATTTTAGTTGAATAATGAGTAATTTGATTCGAACAACGTTGGTTCAATCAATTTTGTAATATTAGTTTCTATTATTGCTGTTGGTACTATTTTCGTAAAAAGTTGCTTTGTTTTTTATTGTTTCACTTTTTTTGTCAAATCAAAATTGAGTAGTGTACTAATGATAAACCCATTATTGTTTTGAAAAACGTTGCTGTTATTTATTTCTCTGCCCAATTGTAGTGTTTGATTTAAATATCCGGCTTCAACTCTTGCATTATTGTTAAATTTATATCCTAGAAATGCTGCAAATCTATTTTGATCAAATACATTTTCGTTGACATTTTTTCCAAAGCCTAAAAATATTTCATCGTAAAGTCCAGCATAACAAACCTTATTATCTGACATTTTTTTATTATTCAAAGGTATTTGTGCTCTAAACATATAGCGCAATCGGTTTACAAAAACATATTGGTCTTCTGTCAGTTCTTCCGATGATGAATATTTTCCAAGCCATCGTTGTTCTAACATAAAACGATGCGAAATATTGAATTTTCCTATTTCATCAAATAAGGTAACTTGTTGAAAAAATCGATGCTCAGTAAAATCTCTACCTAAATTGTTTATCGGTGTTTCGCCATACGGATACGTTTCTATCCATGCGTAACCCAATCTTAATTGAACTTTTTCATTGCATTGGTAATTCACTCCTAATCGCAATAAATTTTGTTGCTTGTCTGTGATAAAATTATCACGACGCAATTGATATTCTGTATGTAATC
Organism: Flavobacteriaceae bacterium; assembly: GCA_947488595.1. Classification (GTDB taxonomy): domain Bacteria; phylum Bacteroidota; class Bacteroidia; order Flavobacteriales; family Flavobacteriaceae; genus Flavobacterium. The sequence goes on along the minus strand of CANKZI010000012.1, from coordinate 4,902 downwards.
CAAATTTATCTGAAATTTTAAAGGTAGAATTGAAGTTAAACCATCCAATTTTATTTTGTTCGTTGATTCGTGTGTTTTGAGCTGCACAAGGAATACTTAAATGTAAAATTAGTACTAGCATTGTGCTTTTAAAAATAGAACTGACTTGTAACATTTATTATTTTTTAGGAATTGGTAGGCTTGGTAAATTCAATCAAGTTGTTGTTAAAAATTTATCATTTTAGATTTGTATAACCACTTTTTTGGAGTAGCTTGTAGAAAATTTAAACAATGAATTTACCTCTTGAGTGCAAAATGGCTTCTGAATTCGCTTTGCAATCCGCCTTTCGTAAAATTAATTCTAAACCAATAATCATCAGCTGGTAGCGGATTGCCGTTGAGCGTTCCATCCCAACCTGTTTCGTCTTTGACCAGTTCTTTGACGAGTTTGCCCATTTTATTATAAATATAAACATTAGACATATCCAATCCCAAACGGCCACCGATGTTCCAAAGATCATTAAATCCGTCTCCGTTGGGTGTGAAAAATCGCGGATAATCAACCATTACAACTGTAGTTGACAGTTCGCCACAGCCTTGTTTATTGCGCACGACCAATTCATAAAACCCTTCTTTAACATCATAAAATATATTGCTGTCCTGCCAACCGTTATTGTTCAATTGGTATTCAAAATCAGTTGAAAGTGGCGTTACAACTGCTGTTATTGTGTTGTCAACTTCGAATGCAACTAGATCGGTTGGATCGCCTTCTAGAGAAAACGGAATCAAAGTTTTTTTGGTGCTAAAATTCGTAACAATCGTGCACAAAGCACTATTAGAAAGGTCTGATATTCGCACAGAATAATTACCTTCAACGTCGGTTGTAAAAGTATTACCATTGGCACCCAAAATTTGATTGTCTTGCACTGCGTCAAACTCTTTAAACCAAACACTATAATAATCACTTTCGGGCAGCTTATTTTCTATAAAAGCTGGATTTACTACTTGATTATTGATATCAATACAAATGCGGTAAGGTGTACTTTTAATTAGGTTTTCGGGATACGAGCGCACAAATAGCTCTTGTTCCAAGATACGATAACAGGGCAGGTTGGTATCGCTGTCAAAATTGATAGTACTCGTTATTCGCACGTATATTTTTTGATAACCAATTATCGTATTCGTAAAGGAGTCGGGTGCAGCAATAAAATTTTCGCTATGATTCACAGCTTCCGTCAAATCGGTATAATATTCCAAAATTATTTCGCTGCTAGGCGTACTACCTATCATTGGCAAAGCCCTTTCGGTCAAATCAAATACATAAAAACCACTGTCTTCACAGCCTTCCAAAAGTTGTGGATTGTTCGCACTTCCTGGATTTTCGTTGACCTTTAAGTCCAAAGTTGTGGTTGCACTACAGTTATTATTTACCGTATCTACAACTTTTACATAAATCCTTTTGCTTGCAGACAAATATGCGCTGCTGTCCCCAATTGGGATATCGTTTGCCAAATCATTAGACGTTTCATAAAAGGTAACTTGATAATTGATATTGTTATTTGTGATTTGCTGGTTGCGATTCTGAAGATTAAAAACTGCTGTTGTCGCACCACAAACAGACATTGGACTTGGCTGACTAATATTCGGATTAGCAAAAACAGTGACGTTAAAATTGGCAATAGAAAAGCACTGTACAGCCGAATCAAAAAGTCTGACATAAACAATGTTGTTGCCTATGCCGGCATCGTAATTGGTATTTTTATTGATTTGATTGAGGTTGTCTCTCGCATTTTCAAATGAGTTATAATAAGAGGCTTGTACAGATGCGTTTAGTCCTGATAAAATTTCGTTATCTTTATTTGCTAAAATGATGTTTTCGCTCTCACAAACCAAAATGGGTGCAATTGTATTTTGCGAAGGTGCGGGATGAACGGTAACTTCAAAAGTACCGATGCCTTCACAACTATTATTGGTCTCTATTCGTGCAAAAATGGTGTTGGTGCCGATTAGAATTGGCGTTGTATTGGTCAATTCATTTTGCTCAATTGCCGCATCGTTTGCTGTTTGATAAAAGGCAATAATCACGTCGGTAATTGGAAAAAATGCATTTTTTATAACAGATTTTTGAGTATCAAAATCAATTAATCCAAAATTGGTATTTAATTCAGGACAAACTGCCGTAATATCTGGATAATTGGCTAGACTTGTTGGATTGATTTGCAATTCAATTGTTGCAATATTTGAAGCACAAAGCAAAGGATTACTAGCATAAATACCCGTTACATAAATCGTTTGATTGAATGGTGATGTTGTATTGGTATAAGCTTCGGGATTAGCAATTGGTTGCGTTAATGCGCTATCCAAAAAGTAACCGAGCGTAATTGCGTTGTCGTTATTTGTGATTTGATTGTTCACTTGCGTCAAATCGACTACTGCAATTCCATCAGTATTGGGCGAAATATAATCGCATTGTATTAAAGTGATTGGCGTTGTTAAAACTGGTGTTTCATAAAAATTCAACTGAATTTCATCTGTACTAATCGGCAAATTATCGAGGTCTACTGTAATATCGGTGCTGTCGTAAGCCGTCATTTCAACCTTGTAAAGACCAGTTTCAGCAACTGAAATCATGTCGGTGCTTGCGAGCGAATTGATAACTGTACCAATCAAAGCACCATCTTTGTACCATTTGTAATTGAAACGCAAATCGGCGACATTGCCATCAAAATCAGAAGTAGCGACCCGCGCGAAAATCGATTTGGTATTGGGTTTGCAATAATTTACAATTGAAATTTCAGCACTCGCATCATCAGTAATTTCAACAGAGGACAGAAAACTGCAGTCTGAACTTCCGTCGCCACCAATTTGTGTTATCGTAATTAGGCCTGGGACATTTGCAAAATTATCAACCAATAAAATGTAGAACTCTCCCGCTATAGCATTGGGTAAAATGGGAAACTCTATTGCGATGTCAAGATAACTACAATCAATTTGATTGGCTTGCGTTAGTTGGTTACAAACGTTATTTAATGAAGCGAAGGGTCCCCATATAACAAAATCAACATCGGCGCCTTGACCGTTATTGCTTACTTGGCTAATCATTAGGTTGATGTCACCCGAATTTTGTATTTCCATAAAAAACCAAGTTGGTCCTTGAAAGTTGGTTTGTATACAAGTGGATTGCAGAAAATAAGTCTCTCCGCTGGTATTATTGGTAGAATTTTGAAATGGAATATTCGTGGCACACGATTGGTATTGTTCAAAATTGGCTTGTAGTTCGGCACAAGAAGGCGCACCTTCCTGTGAAAAACCACAATACGTATTGAATAAAACAAGTAGTAATAAACTTTTATAAATCGAATTCATAGCCTAATATTAAACTCAAAAAATTATCGTAATAACGAATGTCTGCTCATGACTTCGGGTTTTTCGATACCCATTAAGTCTAAAATGGTTGGAGCCAAATCGCCCAAAACACCATCATGAATGGTTGTCAATTCGTTATCAACCAAAATAATTGGTACCGGATTGATGGTATGTGCGGTGTTTGGACTGCCATCAGGATTGATCATGGTTTCGCAATTGCCGTGATCTGCAATCACTATTGTGGTATAATTATTGGCCAAAGCGGCCGTAATCACAGTTTTTACGCACGCGTCAACAGCTTCGCAAGCTTTTATAGCAGCTGCCATAACACCTGTATGACCGACCATATCGCCATTGGCAAAATTGAGACAAACAAAATCAACATCACCTTTTTCCAATTCTGGAACTAACGCATCCGCCAGTTCATAAGCACTCATTTCGGGTTGTAAATCATAAGTAGCAACTTTGGGAGAGTTTTTTAAAATGCGTGTTTCGCCTTCAAAAGGTGCTTCTCTTCCGCCCGAAAAGAAAAAAGTAACGTGCGGATATTTTTCGGTTTCAGCAATTCTGATTTGCTTTTTATGGTGTTTTTCTAAAACTTCGCCAAGCGTTTCAGTAATGTTATCTTTATCATAAATCACATGCATCCCTTTAAAAGTATCATCATAATTGGTCATCGTAACAAAATACAAATTCATTTTGTGCATGTTTTGCTCATGACAATCAAATTGCGATAATACTTCTGTCAATTGCCGTCCGCGATCAGTTCGAAAATTAAAGAAAAGCACCACATCATCCGCTTTAATCGTTGCCAATGGTTGGTCATTGTTGTCTACCATAACAATTGGCGGTAGGAATTCGTCGGTAATATTTTGATTATAATAGTCTTGAATGCTGCTAATCGCATTTTGCGAATGTATTCCTATGCCGTTAACAATCAAATCATAAGCCAGTTTGACTCTTTCCCAACGGCGATCACGATCCATGGCATAATAACGTCCGATAACCGAGGCGATTTGTACCGTTGTATTTTTAATGTGATGTTCTAATGCCGAAATGTGCAAAACGCCCGACTTTGGATCTACATCGCGTCCGTCGGTAAAAGCATGAATATAGACTTTTTTCAGACCAAATTCTTGTGTTGCATCAACCAAACCTTTAATATGTTCTGTATGTGAATGCACGCCTCCATCAGAAACCAATCCCAAAAAGTGAACGTTTTTGTTGTTGTCTTTGGCATATTGAAACGCATCGAGTAGTACTTTTTCGTGGTTTAATGTTTTGTTTTGAACGGCAAGATTGATTTTTGCTAAATCTTGATATATAATCCTTCCGGCGCCAAGATTCATGTGACCTACTTCTGAATTGCCCATTTGCCCATCGGGTAGCCCAACATTTAGCCCATCGGTTCTCAATTGAGCACTTGGATATTTTGTATATAAACTGTTGATAAAAGAAGTATTAGCATTGTCAATGGCCGAAACTTTTGGGTCAGGGGATTTGCCCCAACCATCTAAAATCATCAAAATCACTTTTTTGTTCATGGCTTTTTTATTT
>CANKZI010000011.1 GCA_947488595.1 Flavobacteriaceae bacterium | reverse complement strand
TGTCATATACGAAAACTTCTGTTCCATACCTGTTGAATATCGAAAGACGTTTTACATCAAAAGCACTCAAGTCAAAACTATCATTCTCGCCATTATTATCTGGAGAAATACCTTTTTGAATTTTGCATCCAATCTTATCGGCTATAAAAGGCAAATCGCTATAACAACCATCTGCGGTTGTGACTCTCACCGTAAAAGTACCTTCGCCTTGTAGAATAATTTCTTCGGCTAAACCATTTTCGGAAGGAAGGAATGCGCCTGTTCCGCTCCAATAATAAGTACTTGTCAAAGGATCAAACGAGCCATTTAATGGTAAAGCACGCAATATATATACTTCGTTTTCACAACCAGATTCAAAGGTTAAAGAAAATTCTGGAATAATGGTGACTGATGTACTATCTGTGAACGGACCACAACCACCTGCGGCTGGTACATCATAGGTAATAGTATAAGTTCCGGTAGCACTCGTATTTGGATTAATAACACCTGTGTTGACATCAAAACTCAAACCTATTGGTGTTGCAGAATACAATCCTCCTGCAGGAACAGCGTCTGTAACAGCTTCGGAAGCATTGGTTTTACAAAAAGCATTACTGCTGTATGCTAAATTTCCAGTAAGTGGTTCGGTAACGGTAATGGAAGCAAACTTAATATCACCGATACACGCGCCATTTGCTGCGACCGTATTGGTAACTTGGTAAGTTCCGGCGGCACTTGCCACTAAGTCTATCACACCGGTCGCTGTATTTATTACCAATCCAGCAGGAGAGAAAGTAAAGTCACCTGCAATTGCACCCGGTGCCGTAAATGTTGGCGATGCACTAATACCATCTTTGCAATAAGGACCATCAACGTAATTAAAATCAGCTGTGGATGGTGCATTAATTGTTACTACGAACGTATCTATAACGTCATCACAACCGCCTGAAGCTTCAATTTTGTGTGTTACGGTATAAACACCACTAGTACTTGCAGCAAGATTAATCGTACCTGTTACAACATCTATTATCATTCCATCAGGCGTAGCGGTAAACTGACCTATAGCCACTGATGGAGAAGGATTGGTTTGATTTGTACAATAGAAATTAGAAGTATAAGAGAATTCGGCATCAGGTAAAGGTGTAATTGTAATTTGAGCTGTCGAAATTACATCATCACATCCTCCAACTCCTTCAATTGTATTATAAATATTGTATGTGCCTGTTGCACTTTCGGATAAGTCAACTATACCAGTAACTGGATCTATAATTACTCCTGCATCGGCGCTAAATGTTCCAGCATTTCCTTGCAAAAGCGGTATAGGGTCTTCCTCATTTTGACAGAATGCTGGTAAAGCTCCATAGTTAAATTCGGCTGTACTTGGCGCTGTTATTGTTATTGTAAAAGGACTAGTTACAATTGGACATTCGCCAGCATCTGGAATGGTATTGGTAACAGTGTAAATACCTTCTGCACTTTCATTTAAATCAATATTACCAGTAAGAGGATCCAAAGCCAATCCTGTTTCAGGAACCACTGTAAAACCACCAATCACGCCTGTTATAGTTATTACTGGATCAGTATCCGAATTGTTACAATATTGGGTTGCATCGTAACTAAATGTAGCGTTAGGTAATGGCGTTACTACTAAATTCAAAGGAACAACATCAAAACAGGTCGCCAATGTAACGCTTTCTACTCTGATATAGATAACTTGAGAAGGATATTCAATCGCAGCACTAATATCAATTCCTACAGCGCCAGTAGTTGCCGCGGCAGTATCGGTGAGGTGGTAAGTTACTACATAATTCAAAGGGTCTAAAGTGCCCAAAACTTGAGGTGTTACTGTTTGCAAATCAAAAGGAGCGGTTCCGTTGTTATCGGTTCCATCACAAAGCACATAATCAACTGGAACCGTTGTTTCGATTACTGGACCTAATATCACAGTAATTTCATCTTCTACTGGATTCAATCCACAATTTGCTTTAACGGTATAAGTACCAGATTGTGTTGCCACATAAGTAGAAGAACCAGAAGCACCAACGATTGGCGTAGTTGAATCATTAAAGTACCATTCATAAGTTGCTACATCAGGATTAGTAGGAGCATCTGAAGGAATGCCTGCTAATGCATTTAATTCAACACTTACTGCGCAAACCTCAATATTATCTCCCAAATCTACATCACAACATATACTTTCACCGGCGTCAGGCAAGCCTTGATTGGTTTGACCTAACCTGATAAACCCAGGCTGTCCGTTGAAGTTAGTCACCAAAACAACATAATATTCTCCAGCTACAGCATTTGGAATTGTTAATGTTTCTGTAAAACTTCCATCATAGCTACAATCTACTATGTTTCCTGAAGGATAGAAATCTGGATTAAAGGTATTATTAGGACAAGGCACTGGTGCACATGGACCGAAAATAATATCATCGCAACTTTCAGGAGTAGTAAAAGGTCCCCAAGTAACAAAATCTACATCTAAATTATTACCTATTGGATTACCCGTGGCATCAAATTCTGTATTTTGAAGGATATTGAAAACCAATGTTCCTGAATCATTTATTTTTAACGTATAGTAAGTTGGATTTGGTGTTGTAAATAAACAAGCTATTTGACCTGTACTTGCTACACCAGTTGTATTTTCATAAATGTATGGATCTTCAATTGAACTTCCGCAAAATTGTTCAGCACTCTCACAAGTTGATATCGATTTCACACAAATATCAAAAATGGTGACTTGGCTTGCGGTTGAATTGGACCATACCCTTACATAATAAAGAGTGCCTGGTGTAAAATTGGTTGCCGTACTTTCAAGACTTCCTGCAGCACTGCAATATCTCAATGTCAATGCACCACAATTCCCTGCATAAACCGCATGATTCAAGTCGTCTGTTGTGCCTTCAACATTTAATATATTGATAAAATGAGTGGTTGATAACGCAGTAAAAGTAAACCAAACGTCATCATTTTCGCTACCCAAACAAGTGCTCGGTTGTGCAGATGCTGTTGCTCCAATGATGTTCCCTTGAGCAAGGTTGGCTATGGCACATTTTGAATTGGTGTTTACTGTAATCGGAATTGCATTGGCACATTCGTCATTTGGTGCTGGAGGTGGAGGCGTGCTAACACACATATTAAAAGTTGCCGATTGCCCAACTGTTGTTCCAGCAGTATAAACTCTAATATAGTACACTTCATTAGGTACAAGGCCTGTTGCAACAGTTTCTAACTGATTGCTACAATATTTTAAAACTAAATTATCGCATGGACCAGAATATAAAGTATGGTTCAAAGTTACTGTTGCTGGTGTTCCTACAATAGTATTCAAATTGATAATATGAATGTTGTTTGTTGCGGTGAAGCTAAACCAAACATCATCATCTGTAGTTCCACAACCTGTTCCAGGTGTTGTAGCTGTAGTAGAAGGTGTAGCACCAAGCGTATTGCCTGGTTCATTTAATGCTGGATTGCATTCCCAAATAGGGTTTACATCGATTACTGTAGCATTCAAACCACAGCTATCATTGGCTGGAGGCGAAGTTATACAAATGTCAAATTGAACTCTTTGCGCAGGATTACTGCCCAAAGTATAAACCCTAACAAAATAAGTTTGACCTGGCGTCAATGCCGTTGCATTGCTACTCAAAGCAGTACTGCAATACAATTGTGTTAAGTTATCACACGTTCCTGAAAATACGCTATGGTTGATTTTTGCAGTTGTTGGTGTAGCCAAAAGATTAGAAAAATTGATTGTCTGAGCACCTGTTGGTCCTGCAACAAAACTATACCAAACATCGTCTTCTGTAGTGCCACAGCCGGTTCCTGGATTGGCAGCAGGTAACGAAGGCGTGCCACCATAAGTATTGCCGGTAACTGTATTTACTGGAACACAAGTTTGTCCCGTATTTACTGTTAAAGCTACGGCATTCAAACATTCGTCATTTAATGGTTTAGTGACAAACGTAAATGGCGATAATACTGTCCAAGTACTTGATTCAGTATCTGAACACAAAGATTTTACGTAATAAGTATAAGAAGTTGAGGGCGTAAACGCATATCCAGTTAAAACGCTTACATCAATCGGATTGGTAACTGGTGCAATCGTTGGCGGTGTGGCAGGATCATTTATCGGTGCTGGGCCTCCAGTTGGTACTATATATAAAGCATAAGCTGGTGCTGTTGGTACTGATATATCTGTCCAACTCAATAAGGCACTGGTCGCTTGTGGCACTGCTGCCATATTAATAGGTTTAGAGCATTCTGCTGGATTACAATTTGTAACCGATTGGTATACAACGGTTAGCGGAGTTCCTGTTCCTGGTAATTTTGTAAATAAAACATCTAAAAATGGATTCTGTATAGCAACACCAATGTTATTTGGATTTGTTCCTTCTACACTCCAAAATAAATCAAAAGGAACGCCTGGACATAATGGTACGGCTACACCGTTGGCATTATTTACAGCAGTTGCACCAATCGTTGTGATGATAATACCGTTTTGTCTTACTTGCATTCTTGCTCCATTCCAACTGCTTCCAGTGGCTGCAGAAAGCACAAATTTATAAGCGCAACGATCGGCGTCATTACAAGTGTCCGTATTGAATATTGGAAATGGTACCCAAATACTTTCATCTGTAGGCAAACATCTTGCTCTAACGTATGCATAATAAATCGTTGCTGGCAACAGGTCGGTAGCCGTAAAAGTTGGCACAAAAATACCTGTATAAGTTGCAGGAGTATCATTGTCTGGAGCTACCGCTGGCGGGTTTGGACCTGCGATAACTAAAATTTCCCATTCTGTATTGGATTCACCAGGCGTCCACGTAAATGTTGCGGACGCTGCAGTTGCATTTGGCTCCGTAATTACTGCCGCCACTACTAATGGCGTAATTGGACGGAAACATGTTGGGTCTGTTGTTGTTGTTACAACTGTTGACCACGGAGAATCTACGGGACTACAAACAACCCTAACATAAACATCATAAGTGTGATCAGGATCTAAAGTACCTTCTGGAAAAGTAAACGATGGATTGTTCACATCGGCTACCACTACATTAGGGAAGGATGGAGTGGTATTTGCATCTGGAGCAGCTCCAGGGACTTCAACAAAGTAAATATCCCAAGCAGTTGTTGATGGAGCAGTCCATGTAACTGTTAGATTTGTGGTATTAACTGTTGCAATTGGAATTTGAACATTGATTGGTGCAATATCACACTGTGGTGTATCACAATCATTAAAATCTGTAAAAATTACGCTTCCAACTGTTCCTACTCCAGCAGCTTTTGTAAAAATGGTTTGCCCAAAATTGTTACTAACATTCAGTACCCTATTGTTTGGATTCGTACCCGCTGTTTGCCAAAAAATCTCAAACGCAGCATCGTCGCATAAAAGAATTGTGACATCTTGAGGTCCGCCATTGGCTACAAAGGTTGGTCCTATTTCGCCCACAACAATACCAAACTGTCTTACCAACATTTTAGTATTACCCCATGCCGCTGTATTTACGCCAGACATTCTGAACGTATAAGCACATCGGTCGTCATCGGCACAAACTTTGGTGTTAAAAGAAAATGGCCCAGCCCATGCGGTAAAAACACCAGATCCCGGAGTGCACTCAGCTCGCACCCAAAATTCATACTGTGTAGCTGCGTTTAGTCCTTCTGCTAAATAAGAATTCGTGTTTGCTGGAGCACCTGCACCTGTTGGCACACCTGTATTTAATGGCTGAACGGCTACTTCCCAATTAGAAAATTCGCTGCTTGTCCAACCTAAAGTTGCTGTTGTAAGCTGCAAATCTGTTGCTGTTAAAAGCGTAGGTTTTGGAATACAATTTTCACGTTGAATGATTAAATTATAACCTACCGTAGGATTAGCAGCACTAGACGAAATAACTATGATATAGGTCTGTCCTGCAACAACTGGAACCGTTACTGTTCTTGGAGTTGAATTTGTATTTGCAACACCTATAATACAATTTACCCCCACACTGGCGCAGCCATTATATACAAATAATGATGAATTACCTGAAGGAGTTCCGGCCGGTGACATAATAATACTAATGTTGCCATCTAAAGTAGCAGTGTAACTGTAAAAAACTTCATTTCCTTGTAAGTAGTTAGTGTTCGGAGGTACAGCACCGCAACCACTTCCTTGTGAAACATCAAATTCATCTCCATAATTGGCTGTATTTCCAGAAGTTTGATAAGGCAAATTATTAACCACCAAAGGATCACTGCAAATAGAACCCAATGGTAAAGTTGTAAACGGAAATGGGCCACCATATCCACTAAAAATTGGATCTTCTACTGTGCCACATATAGCGCGAACATAATACTCATAAGATGTTCCAGCTTGCAAAACAATATCGGCTGCAGTGGTTGTATACGTCGTCGGATTGGTTCCAGCAACGGTAACATTAAATCCTGTTGTAGCAGTTTCTGGGTTTTGTCCTGGAGCGACCACTACAATTTCAAAATTAGTAGCCAAACCTGGATTCCCCCATTGGAACGTTGCCGATGTAGATTGAACGGACAATAGATCCAAACCGTTTGGACTCAAACATCTTTGTCTGATTCGGACATCATCAACCAACCATCGGTCACCAGCTCTTTGAGTTGAAGGTTGTAAAAAAGTTCTTACGAAAGCAATATAAACTTGCTGCCCAACATAAGTTGCCGGAAAATTAACTACCTGTTCTACATACTGTTCGATGTTTCCATTCAAATCTTGAAGGTCAGATTCGGTCCAAGTTTGTATCGTAGAAAACGCGGTTTGATTGTCTTGTATTGGATTTAAAGAAGCCCGAATTTGATAAATCGTTCCTTGGTCACCGTTCGACACTTGACGGGTAAAGAAACGCAATTGTCCGTTTGCAGGTATCAATTGTTGCGAAGTGATCATCCAATCTTCTTCGGTATTGTTTATACCTATTTGTTCAGTATTAATGTATGCTGCATTTGCTCCTGTATGTGCTGCATAAGGCGACGGTGCCACAGGATTTGGCGTCGTATTCAGCATCCATTTCTGAGCTGTTCCGATACCGAAGTTAGGTCCCGCTGGCGCATTCAACCTTAGCCAGTCAGCAGGAAATCCGCCCTCAAAACCTTCGGTAAGTTGAGCAAAGCCTGCAAAGGAAAAGAACAACAATAATAATGTAATTTTTTTCATGAAATGAAAAGGTTAGTGGTTTAAAAATGTTTTCTTGTGGTTTTCGAGTTCCAAATGTAAAAATTTTTAAGAATATACTAACAAAAATTTAATATTTAACTAAATACTTTTCATTTGTATTATTTCTTTTCGTTTATTCAATCCAACATATCAATACTAAATCATTAAATTTGCGCTACATTTAAAACCATGTTAGAAAAAGAGAAAACAACATTCGAAAAAACAATCGTGGTCGGTATTATCACGCAAAATCAAACCGAAGATAAACTTAATGAGTATCTTGATGAGTTAGAATTCCTGACATTTACCGCTGGCGGCGAAGTAATAAAGCGTTTTTCGCAAAAAATGGAACGTCCCAACCCGAAAACATTTGTAGGTACCGGAAAGATTGAAGAAATTCATCTTTACATAAAAGCACACAACGTTGATACTGTAATTTTTGATGACGAATTAACGCCTTCACAACAAAAAAACATTACCAAAATACTTGATTGCAAGATTTTAGACCGTACGCATCTTATCTTGGATATTTTTGCGCAGCGTGCAGAAACTTCTTATGCCCGCACCCAAGTGGAACTGGCGCAATGCCAATATTTATTGCCTAGATTGTCGGGAATGTGGACCCACTTAGAACGTCAAAAAGGTGGTATTGGTATGCGTGGTCCAGGTGAAACCGAAATTGAAACCGACCGTCGTATCGTGCGTGATCGCATTGCTTTACTCAAAGATAAAATCAAAATTATAGACAAACAAATGTCGGTACAACGCAGCAATCGCGGTGCAATGGTGCGTGTTGCTTTGGTTGGTTATACCAATGTTGGCAAATCAACATTGATGAATGTGGTTAGCAAAAGTGATGTCTTTGTTGAAAATAAATTGTTTGCCACTTTGGACACAACTGTTAGAAAAGTTGTAATTAAAAACCTCCCTTTTTTGTTGTCTGATACCGTTGGATTTATCCGAAAATTGCCAACTCAATTGGTTGATTCTTTCAAAAGTACTTTGGATGAAGTGCGTGAAGCCGATTTATTATTGCATGTTGTTGATATTTCGCATGCCGATTTTGAAGAACATATTGCCTCTGTAAACAAAACCTTGTTAGACATCAAAAGCAATGACAAACCAACCATTATGGTTTTTAATAAAATTGATGCTTACAAACATTTGACCATTGATGATGATGATTTGATTACCGAAAAAACCAAAAGACATTACACGCTCGACGAATGGAAACAAACTTGGATGAGCGATGTTGGCGAAGCGAATGCGCTTTTTATTTCGGCCACCAACAAAGAAAATTTTGAAGTCTTTAGAGCAAGAGTTTATGAAGCGGTGCGACAAATTCACATTACCCGTTTTCCTTACAATAAATTTTTGTATCCCGATTATGAAGACGCGGTTGAGAAAGAAGATAAAGCATAAAAAAAGCCGTTTAGTAAAATTCACTAAACGGCTTTATTACAAAAATAAGTTATTAAAACCCGTAGTTGGCTCCTAAACCAAATACTTGGCGTATTTGAAATCCTCTAAAAGCATTGTCATCATAAATCGTTTGAAACGCAATGTTGGCAGACAAATACTTATTGACTCTCATTACAATTGCCAATGAATAATCCATGTCTACATTTTGAGGATCTTCAAGATAATTGGTATATAAATTTAAAATATTTTCCATTGAAACATTGGTCATTAAATTAAATTTGTAATATGTTGAAGCATAAAAACCCAATTCATAACGCATGGTTTTATTGGCATCTACACCAAAATAACTACCATCAACATAAGCGGGATCTGACGTATAAAAATCATCTACAAAAGTCAATTTTGAAGTCAATGGCGCCAAATTGATTTTAAAATTATCATTCTTTTTCCAAAATAAACCCGGTCCAAAAGTAAGATAACCCGGCGATAATAAATTAGTGTTCTCGGTTCTGGTTTCTAATCCGTCGGCATCTTTTCCATAAATAAACCCTTTCGTGAATTGGGTTCTAAAATTCAAAAAGACAGAATAATACCATTCGCCAAAGGCTTTTTTACCTGCAATAGAATTAAATTCAAATCGATCATCAGTTTTTTTCTCAAATGAAGCGTTTTTGGTCTGAAGTAATCCATAAGACGCTAAAATTTTGTTGTCCCATGTCCAATCATTTTTTTTGTAATTAAAATCATAATTGATTCCTAGATTTCCCGAAAGGTTGTTTTCGCCTCCCGCTAACCAATTATTGAAAGTCGATTGGTTGAATAGAAAAGTAATATTTCCTTTCTTTTTCCATCCATTTGGAATTGTGTCATTTAAAAATTTAACAGCAGTTTCTGTATTCTTAATAAGTTCCTTCTCTGTTTTTTGCGCTTGACTTATCGTAGCTGATAACACAAAAGTTACCAATAGTAAAACTTCTTTCATATTTGCTTTTTTAAGTTTGAAAAACAAATATACAAAAACTGTTAAAACGTTAAAATTAGTTTTTTATTTTTTTAAATAAAGGCACCGCCGAACAAGCTTCGCCGTACATAATGCTTTTTGCATACGGCAACAAATACTGAACCGCAGCTATATAAGCACTCTCTGGAACCGGTTTTTTGGCACAACCTTTTAAGATGACTGGCTTATCTTGGTATCTTGAATAATCTATAGCAAGTAAAATTTCTTGGTACAAAGCGGTTTCTATATCCTGCAAATTACCAATGACTGCTTTTTTTGCAAATGGCGACAGATGAACCGCAACTAAAATAGAAGCCCAGGCTGGGACAATTGCGTCTGTACTGCAGTATACAGCAACATAATGGTCTTGGTATTGCGACCAGTTGTGATTTTTAAGTTCAGTTCGAAAGTATTGTTCTTTCAATAAAAAACCTTCCAAAAGCCATTGGGCAATATCTATTTGTGTGCGAATCCCTTTTGGATAATAATCCTCAAGATCAAAAACTTCAAGTGCAGAACTGGCCACTTTGTTTATAATTGCGTCCATTTTTTAAGTTTAAAATCAAGTAGTTTAAAGCATTCCCAATTCTAATTTTGCTTCTTCGCTCATCAAATCTTTGCTCCAAGGCGGGTCAAAAGTAATTTCGACTTCGGCAGCTTTTACATGTTCAATGGCGAGTACTTTTTCTTCAACTTCTCTAGGAAGACTTTCGGCCACAGGACAATTCGGGGAAGTTAATGTCATCAAAATTTTTACTTCATAATCTGTGTTGACCATTACGTCATAAATCAATCCGAGTTCATAAATATCCACGGGAATTTCTGGGTCATAAATGGTTTTTAACTTTTTAACGATTGCTTCTCCAAGCAAATTGGTATCTATTTCTTGTTCCATAATTTTTTGGTTTTAATGGTCGTATTATTCATAAGCAACCGATGTTATTGCTGCGGTCTCATAAACAGCTATTATTTTCTTGACGCTATAATAACTAAAATTTTCGTCAAATGAAACCAAATATATTTTTATTGGTTTTTTGAGTCAAATGCCAATGCATACATTTTTATTTGTTTGATCATCGAAACCAAACCGTTGGCACGAGTTGGTGACAAATGCGCTTTTAATCCTATTTTGTCGATAAAATGCGTGTCGGCGGCTAAAATATCAGCGGCTTTTTGGTTTGAAAAAGTCCGAATTAAAATGGCAATAATACCTTTGGTCAAAATTGCATCACTATCGGCGGTAAACACAATTTTTTCGTCGGCTTCTTTACCATAAAGCCAAACTTTGGATTGACAGCCTTTGATTGTATTTTCTTCGGTTTTGTATTGTTCATCAATTAAAGGAAGCGTTTTTCCTAAATCGATAACATATTGGTAACGCTCGTCCCAATTGTGTTCTTCGAACATCGAAAATTCGTCAATGATTTCTTCTTGAATTGCTTTAATCGTCATTTTATTCGTTTGTGAAAGATACTATTTTATTTACTAATGCTGCAAATGCAACTGGCGGATTGCCGTGATCAAAACTTGCAGATATGTACGTTTTGTCTTTATAAATGATTTTTAAATTTGCGATTGCTGCTCCATCATAAAATCTTTTTTCTGATGGTGCTTTATGATTTGCTAATGTTTCCAAATCCAAAGTATCAAAATACCCAATTAACGTTTTCCAGGAGTTGTCGTCAATGTCTGAAACTGCTCCCTTGTCGATGGCGTTCCTGTCTTTTGAAACATATAATTTTTTATTCTGAATGGTAATCTTTTGATAAAAACCTCTCGTATTGGCAACATACTCGATAGTTGCTTTTTCTAGGTCATTTTGAGTTGTGGCACTGCAGCCTTTTCCTAAAAAAACACTACATAAAATTATGGCAATTAATTTCATAAATTTATTTATTAAGACAACATCATTTTGGCTTTTTTCACGGCGGCAACCATCAAGTCAATTTCTTCAATTGTATTGTAAAAAGCAAACGAAGCACGAACAGTTCCTGGCACTTTAAAAAAGTCCATAATCGGCTGCGCGCAATGATGACCTGTTCGCACGGCAATTCCCATCTTGTCAACTATCGTTCCAATGTCATACGGATGGATTCCATCAACGTTAAATGATATTACGGAAGTTTTTTCTTTTGCGGTTCCAAAAATTTTCAATCCTTCAATTTCCAACAATCTTTTTGTCCCATATTCCAAAAGTAGCATCTCTTGTTTTTGGATGTTTTCAAAACCAATCGCGTTGAGATAATCTATTGCAGTTCCTAAAACAATCCCACCAGCAATATTGGGTGTTCCAGCTTCAAATTTATGAGGCAAATCGGCATAGGTTGTTTTGGCAAAAGTCACTTCTTTAATCATTTCGCCTCCGCCTTGATAAGGAGGTAATTTGTTCAACCACGCTTCTTTTCCGTACAAAATTCCTGTACCAGTTGGGCCACAAATTTTATGCCCAGAAAACACATAAAAATCGCAATCCAAAGCTTGTACATCGGGCTTCAAATGCGGAACGGCTTGTGCTCCATCTATCAAAACCGCTGCGCCAAATTCGTGTGCTTTTTTTATCATATAGGCAATAGGATTAATGGTTCCCAATGCATTTGAAATGTGATTTACAGTCACTACTTTGGTTTTTTCTGACAACAATCGCTCATATTCTGATAAAATCAATTGTCCGTGGTCATCCATCGGAATGACCTTTAAAATCGCACCCGTTTTTTCGCAAAGCATTTGCCAAGGCACAATATTGCTATGGTGTTCTAATGCAGAAACGAGTACTTCATCGAAAGGTTTTAAAATCGAAGCAAATCCGTGGGTTACCAAATTAATACCGTGGGTTGTTCCCGAAGTAAAAAGCACTTCATGAGAAAACTGCGCATGGATATGGTTTTGAATTTTTGCCCTTGAAACTTCGTAGGCATCTGTGGCCAATTGGCTTAAAGTATGCACACCACGGTGGATATTGGCGTTTATTTCTTGATAATATTTCGAAATCGCATCAATCACAATCTGTGGCTTTTGCGATGTGGCACCGTTGTCAAAATACACCAATGGTTTGCCGTTTACTTTTTGCGTAAGAATAGGAAAATCGGCTCTTATTTTATTTATATCTAACATCTTATTTATAAAAATTCTAAATACAAAAGTAAGCATTAGGAAACTGTTTTTGCCATGAATTCACTAATATTTACGTTTTGTTTAAGTAATTTAAATCAGAAAGTTACTGTTATTTTAATCTTGAACGAAATTTTTATAACTTGCTTGAAATTATTTTAAAAAATGAAAAAAATCTTAAAAGTTCTTGGTGTTTGTTTGCTTTTATTTTTGGTTTATTTCGGATATACAGTCTACCCAAAGCTGGATTTAATTGCTGGTTTTTCGGCAAAAAGTGTTGCTTCTGGACATTTCATCGACAATCGTTCGCTTGAAATGATTGAAAAAGGCGACAATGATATTAAATTAATTGATTTGGCAAAAAACAACATCGACGATTTAAATGAATTTGCCTCAGCCTCGGTTTATGGATTAAAAAAAAGAAAAGCCATTTACCGCGAAGGTTTGGGAGCTACTTTAATTAATGATGATTTCGACGTTTCGAAACCTTATGAAACGCCAAAAAGATTAAAATCTAAACCTTTGCCTTTCCCTTTTGGAGATTTAGACCAATCAGATACAGTTTTTACTTACCTCAATTACGAGCGATTAAACGCTGCCGTTGCCAATGCTTTTGATAAAAAAGGTATTAAAGACAAGAGAACGCGTTCTGTAATAGTAATTTATAAAGACAAAATTATTGCCGAAAAGTACGATATTGGATTTGGTAAAAATTCGAAAATTTTAGGTTGGTCGATGACCAAAAGTTTGACCGCCACCTATTTCGGAATTCTTGAAAAGCAAGGAAAATTTGACATAAGCAAACCAGCGCCAATCGCCGAATGGAAAAATGATGATCGCGCCAAGATTACTACAAAGAATTTGCTCAATATGAATTCTGGTTTGGAATGGGAAGAAGATTATAATCAAATTTCGGATGTGACCAAAATGCTATTTATTGAAACCGATATGAGTAAGTCACAAATCGATAAACCATTGATTGGCAAACCAAATGCCAGTTGGAATTATTCATCAGGAACGACCAATTTGTTGAGTGGCATTTTGAGAAAACAATTTAAAACACACCAAGCTTATTTGGATTTTTGGTATTCTGAATTACTTGATAAAATCGGAATGAACTCCGCTTTAGTGGAAACCGATATGGCTGGCAATTTTGTGGGTTCGTCCTACGGCTGGGCTAATACAAGAGATTGGGCAAAATTTGGATTGCTGTATTTGCACAAAGGCAATTGGAACGGCGAACAGATTTTTGACGAAAGTTGGGTACAATTTGTTGCTACTCCAACCAACACTTCTAACGGGCGATACGGGGGTCAGTTTTGGTTAAATGCTGGCGGAAAATTTCCAGACGTTCCCAAAGATATGTATTATGCAAGTGGCTATCAAGGACAAATGGTAGCGGTTTTTCCGAGTCAAGACTTGGTGATTGTAAGAATGGGATTGAGCGAGAAATTTGATTTTAATGGGTTTTTGAGTGAAGTTGTTGGTAGCATAACCGCAAAGAGCGCTAAGTAAAAATCGCAAAGAGCGCAAAGACCTGAAGTTTGGTAAACTACACTTTTAATTAGCCCCGATTGAAGAGAAAATAAAAAAAGCTTTCCGTGTTGGAAAGCTTTTTTTATTGTAACGAAAAGCGGGAAAATGGATGGCAAAAATGCCCGAGCGATTCGCTTCAAATCTTTATAAATCAAACCCCAAATTAACTCCTAATTTGGTAGCAATAATTTTAGTGATTCGTTTTTTTAATTCCGGTATTTTGATGCTTTCAATCACTTCATTAGAAAAAGCGTACATCAATAATGCTTTGGCTTCTTTTTTTGGAATGCCGCGTTGTTGCATATAGAACATCGCGTTTTCATCCAATTGGCCTATTGTGCAACCATGAGAACATTTAACATCGTCGGCAAAAATTTCTAGTTGTGGTTTTGCGTTTATTGTGGCTTTATCACTTAATAAGATATTATTATTTTGCTGAAATGCATCCGTTTTTTGCGCTTCTTTTTCCACGAAAATCTTTCCGTTAAAAACTCCTGTCGCGCTGTCGTTTAGAATGGTTTTGTAATTTTGATGGCTTTCGCAGTTTGGCGTTGCGTGTTGCACCAAAGTATAATGATCAACGTGTTGCTTGTCGCCAATAATTGTGATGCCTTTTAAAGTCGAATCGATATGTTCGCCTTGATGATAAAAATTCAAGTTGTTTCTGGTGATATTTCCGCCAAAAGTAAAAGTGTGAACCGAAGCGTGACTTTGGTCTTTTTGAGCGATATAAGTATTGTCAATTAAATTGGCCGATTGTAAATCATTTTGGACCTTATAATAATCTACAATAGCACGTTTTTGTGCAAAAATCTCTGTAACTGAATTGGTTAGTACCGGATTAGCTTCGCTACGTTCGCCGTTGGCTCGGGTTTCATTTAAAGATTGGTGCCTTTCAATAATTTGAACATGTGCATTTTCGCCCACAATTATCAAATTTCGAGGTTGAACGAGCAACGCATTTTCTTTTCCGGTCGAAAAATAAATGATTTCGATGGGTTTTTCAACAACTTTACTTTTCGGAATATTGACATAAGCACCTTCACTTGCAAAAGCGGTATTTAAAGTCGTTAAGGTTTCGTCTTTGCTGGCAATCTTATTGAAATATTCATCTATTGCCAACTTGTATTTTGGTTTTGATAATGCCGATGACATCAAACAAACATCCAAGCCGTCATGTGTTGTTGCCGATAAAAATGATGAAAACTTTCCGTCTACAAAAATGACTTTGTAGGTGTCTATTTCGTGCAAAAAATATTTTTTTACTTCAGCAAATTCAATAGTATTTTCATGCTTTGGAAAAACAGAAAAATCATTTTTAAGTATTGAATTGAGCGAAGTATATTTCCAAGCTTCCTCTTTTTTTGTCGGAAATCCTTTGCTTTCGAAATTTTTTATGGCCGAAGTACGCACATCATGTAGTTCGTTAAGAACATCAATTTGCTCTTCAAAAGCCATGAATGAGGATATAAGTTTTTCTTTTAGTTCCATTGTTTTCCTGTTTTTTTACAGGTTTCAGATTTTGAATAGCAAAACCTAAAACATTTTTTTAAACTTCTAATTCAGCTTTTATCCAATCATAACCTTTTTCTTCCAATTCGTAAGCGAGTTCTTTTCCACCAGATTTTACGATTTTACCATCCATTAAAACATGTACAAAATCGGGAATAATATAATCCAATAACCTTTGGTAATGCGTGATTACAACTACTGCGTTATCTTGACTCTTTAATTTATTGACACCATTGGCCACAATTCGAAGCGCGTCGATATCCAAACCAGAATCAGTTTCATCTAGAATGGCCAATTTTGGCTCTAACATCGCCATTTGAAAAATCTCGTTTCGTTTTTTTTCGCCACCAGAAAAACCTTCGTTTAAAGAGCGTGATAAAAACTTACGATCAATTTCTAATAATTCTGATTTTTCACGAATTAACTTTAGCATTTCGTTGGCTGGCATATCTTCTTTTCCGTTCGCTTTTCGACTTTCGTTGATTGCTGTTTTCATAAAATTAGTAACCGAAACTCCTGGGATTTCTACAGGATATTGAAATGACAAGAAAACGCCTTTATGTGCGCGCTCTTCAGGTGCCAATTCAGATATATCTTCGCCATCCAAAAGAATGACGCCATCGGTTACATTGTAATTTTCGTTTCCGGCAATTATTGATGCCAATGTGCTTTTTCCAGCACCGTTGGGCCCCATAATGGCGTGAACTTCTCCAGCATTTACTTCTAGATTAATACCTTTTAATATTGCTTTATCGTCTATTGCAGCGTGTAAATTTTTTATTGATAACATAATTTAATTTAGAAATTTGATAACTTGGAATTTTAGAAATTCCATAATTAATTTAGTTTTGATGTTATTATTATTTTGTTGACTATGCTTGAAATGTTTTTTATTCTATAAATTATCTGCAACTGTACAATTATCCGAAAATTTACGAAGTGTAACCATAAATTTGTTTTTTTCGATTGATCTTTTTTTGATTTTCAAATTATCTCATTCTCAAATTATCCTACAGAACCTTCAAGCGAAATTTCTAATAATTTTTGTGCTTCTACTGCAAATTCCATTGGCAATTTATTTAAGACTTCTTTGCTAAATCCGTTCACAATCAACGCAATGGCTTTTTCGGTTGGAATGCCTCTTTGGTTGCAATAAAAAACTTGGTCTTCACCAATTTTTGAAGTAGTGGCTTCGTGTTCTATTTTGGCAGATGTATTTTTGCTTTCGATATACGGAAAAGTATGCGCACCACAATTATTTCCCATCAAGAGCGAATCGCATTGCGAAAAATTTCGCGCATTATCCGCTTTGGCCCCAATTCGAACCAATCCGCGGTAACTGTTTTGCGATTTTCCTGCTGAAATTCCTTTAGAAATAATGGTTGATTTTGTGTTTTTACCAATGTGAATCATCTTGGTTCCCGTATCGGCTTGTTGAAAATTATTGGTAACGGCAATCGAATAAAATTCGCCAACCGAATTATCGCCTTTTAAAATTACCGATGGGTATTTCCAAGTTATGGCCGAACCAGTTTCTACTTGTGTCCAAGAAATTTTGGCATTTGTTTCGCAAATCCCTCTTTTGGTTACAAAATTAAAAACACCACCTTTTCCTTCTTTGTTGCCTGGGTACCAATTTTGAACTGTTGAATATTTTATTTCAGCATTTTCTAAGGCAATCAATTCAACACAAGCTGCGTGCAATTGATTTTCATCTCTACTAGGTGCGGTACAGCCTTCAAGATAGGAAACATAACTGCCTTCATCGGCAATTAAAAGCGTTCTTTCAAATTGCCCTGTTCCTGCTTGATTGATACGAAAATAAGTGGATAGTTCCATCGGGCAACGAACGCCTTTTGGAATGTAACAAAAACTTCCATCAGAGAAAACAGCCGAATTTAAAGCGGCATAAAAGTTATCTTTTTGCGGAATAACCGTTCCTAAATATTTGCGAACTAATTCGGGATGTTCTTTTATAGCATCCGATATTGAACAAAAAATAATGCCCTTATCGTTTAATGTTTTTTTGAATGTTGTCGCTACTGAAACCGAATCGACCACAATATCCATGGCGATATTGTTCATCATTTTTTGTTCATCAACATTAATTCCTAGCTTTTTATACATGGCTAAAAGCTCTGGATCAACATCGTCTAGTGTTTTATTCGGGTCTACTGATTTTGGTGCCGAATAATAGGATATCGCTTGAAAATCGGGTTTTTCATAATGCACATTAGCCCATTCTGGCTCAATCATTTCTTGCCAAGCTCGAAATGCTTCGATGCGCCAATCGGTCATCCACTGTGGTTCTTCTTTCTTTTTAGAAATCGCACGAACAATGTCTTCGTTAAGTCCAATAGGAAAAGTTTCCGATTCTAATTCGGTGTAAAATCCGTATTCGTATTCTTTGGTTTCGAGCTCAATTTTTAAATCGTCTTCCGTATATTTTGACATTTTGTAAGTCTTAAAAGGTTGAAAGTCTTAAAGCCATAGGATTTTTTTCGACTTAATTACTTCTGATTATAGAGAAAACGATTCTCCGCAACCACAAGTTCTACTTGCATTTGGGTTATTAAAAACAAATCCTTTTCCATTTAATCCGCCTGAGAATTCTAAAACAGTTCCTGCTAAATAAAGGAATGATTTTTTTTCGACAGCAATTTTAACATCATTGTCTTCAAAAACCTTGTCGTTTTCTCCGATTTCTTTATCGAATTTCAATTCGTAAGATAAACCAGAACAACCACCAGATTTAACACCTACACGAACATAATCTTGTGCGGCATCAAAACCATCATCGCTCATCATATCAACGATTTTTTTTCGGGCAATATCTGAAACTTTTATCATGGCTTATTTATATTTTTTCTAAATAATGGGCAAATATACGGCAAATTATACTCTTTTTTATAATCTGTAACATTTTTATAACTAATATTTGAATAGAAAAATTTGATTTCAACGAATAAAACCGACCTATTTAGTAAATTGCAAAATTATTAATCAAATAAAAAATGAAACTTTACCCTATCGAAGCCGGTAATTTTAAACTTGATGGTGGCGCCATGTTTGGCGTTGTACCTAAAACCATCTGGAACAAAACCAATCCAGCAGACCAAAATAATCTGATTGATATTGCCGCACGCTGCCTTTTGATTGAAGATGGTAACCGATTAATTTTGATTGATACCGGAATGGGCAACAAACAATCGGATAAATTTTTTAGCTATTATTCCCTTTGGGGAAATCATTCGCTTGACGCATCATTGCAAAAATATGGTTTTCACCGTAATGATATTACCGATGTTTTTATGACCCATTTACATTTTGATCACTGTGGTGGAAGCGTTATTTCTAACAAAGACAAAACGGGCTACGAAGTGGCTTTTAAAAATGCCAAATTCTGGACCAATGAAAACCACTGGAATTGGGCAATCCATCCAAATCCACGTGAAAAAGCCTCGTTTTTGACTGAAAACTTTTTACCTATAAAAGAAAGTGGACAGTTGCATTTTATTAAAAGACCTGAAGGCGATTTTTTAGAAAAATCAGAATTGGATTTCGGAATTTTTTTTGTTGATGGTCATACCGAAAAAATGATGCTTCCAAAAATAAAATACCAAGACAAAACCATTTGTTTTATGGCAGATTTATTGCCAACCGCTGGTCATTTGCCATTGCCTTATGTTATGGGTTATGACACGCGACCGCTTTTGACTTTGCCCGAGAAAGCAAAGTTTTTAATTGAAGCCGCCGAAAAAAATTACTTTTTATTCTTAGAACATGATGCGCACCAACCCATTATTACTGTCGAAAATACTGAAAAAGGAGTACGATTAAAAGAAACTTTTGATTGCGAAGCGGTGTTTTAGACCTAATATTCTAGTTTCATATTCATAACAATCAAAGTGTTAAATCACTTCCTAAAATAAAGTTAATTATTAACGACCTTGTAACATTGTTCCACTATTTTTGTCCAATTACCACATTTAAAAACAATAACAAATGAAAATATCAAAATTAATCCGCTTGTCTGTTTTTGCTTTTTTGGCAATTTCTTTAACGGCAAACGCACAAAACACACCAGCATTCACTCCAAAAAAAACAGCTTTAACCGAAACACAATTGCAGCGATGGAGCCATCTTGATTTATCAAATGACAGTATTCCGGGAATGAGTGTTGATAAGGCGTACGCCGAATTACTAAAAGACAAAAAAGGCACGACTGTAATTGTTGGTATCGTCGATTCGGGCGTAGATATTGAGCACGATGATTTAAAATCGGTGGTTTGGACCAACAAAAAAGAAATTCCTGGAAACGGAAAAGATGATGACAAAAACGGTTACATCGACGACATTCATGGTTGGAATTTTTTGGGTGATATCACTAAAGAAAATTATGAATACGAAAGAATTGCCAACAACAAAAATTTGGTTGACGAACCAACGTTTTTGAAAGCAAAAGCAGCCAATGATAAAAAATTTGAAGATGCAAAGGCTGGAAAAGCGCAAATGGAAATGGCGATGACTGCTACTAAAAATGCAGATGAAGTTTTGCAAAAACACTTAGGAAAAAGTGTTTATACGGCCGATGAAGTGGCCAAAATCGAGTCGTCTGATGCCGAAATTAAAAGGAGCAAAGCCATCATTGGACAAATGTTAAATTATGGATTGCCGATACCTGATTTACTTTCAGAAATTAAAAAACAATCGGATCAAATGGACGTGATTTTGTCAGGTCCAAAGTCATACACCGATTACCGAAAAATTTTAGGTGACAATCCAGAAGATTTGAAAGATACCAAATACGGCAATAACAACGTTATTGGTCCAGATAAAAACGAAGCGCTTCATGGAACGCACGTGGCCGGAATTGTAGCGCAAACCAGAAACAACAATATTGGTGGAGACGGAATTGCCAATAACGTTCAAATTCTTACCGCTAGAGCTGTTCCAGATGGAGATGAATATGATAAAGACATTGCTTTAGCCATCAGATACGCGGTTGATAATGGTGCAAAAGTAATTAATGGAAGTTTCGGAAAAGCATTCTCACCACACAAACAATGGGTTTATGATGCAATTAAATATGCCGAAAAGAAAGATGTTTTAATTGTGCATGCTGCAGGAAATGATGCAAAAGATATTGATATTGAAGATAATTTTCCGAATGACTCCGACGATAAAAAAACCGAATTCGCTTCGAACTTAATTACAGTTGGCGCTTTATATTACGAATATGGCGCCAAAGTTGTTGCTGATTTTTCTAATTTTGGTCAGCTAAACGTCGATGTGTTTGCGCCTGGTGTACAAATTTATGCAACCGTTCCAAACAATACTTTTCAATTCCTGCAAGGAACGTCAATGGCATCGCCAAACGTAGCGGGAGTTGCTGCATTGATTCGTTCTTATTATCCGAAACTTTCGGCCAAACAAGTGAAACAAATCTTGATGGATTCTGGAAATCCAATTACCCAAGATGTAATTGTTGGCGGCGACGAAAGCAACCAAAAACCTTTCACTACTTTAGCAGTTTCGGGCAAAATGGTCAATGCTTATAATGCTTTGGTCATGGCTGAGCAAATGTCTAAAAATCCAAAACAAAACAAAATTAAAGGTTAATCAAATAGATGGGTTTTTAAAAATTAAATAAAAAAGCTTACTGAAAATAATTTTATTTTGGTAAGCTTTTTTAATTTTATAGCGTCAATTGTTGCCGCGTTTTTAAAAAGCTTTTCTTTGTAAATTAGTTCCATTCTTTATTCCTTTTAAAATGAAAAATCTATTGCTAATGTGTGTTTTTGTATTGTCTTTCGGAAGCAATTTCGCACAGAATTCTAGTTATTGGCAACAAAAAGTCGATTATAAAATGGAAGTAGCTGTAGATGTGAGAACCTATCTTTACAACGGGAAACAAGAATTAGTTTACAGTAATAATTCGCAAGACACGCTCAAAAAAGTTTTTTATCATTTGTACCCCAATGCATTTCAGCCTGGAAGCGAAATGGATGAGCGAATTCAAACCATTAAAGATCCAGATTCTAGAATGGTTCACAAATTAAAAATCGACGGAAAAGAAACCAAAGAAAGTCGCATCAAAAATTTAAAACCCAACGAAATCGGATTTTTAAAAATTAGCAATTTCAAACAAAATGGAATTGCTGCTTTGACAAAAACCAATGGAACGATTTTAGAAGTTACTTTGGCGCAACCAATATTACCCAATCAAAAAACAACATTTAGTTTAGATTTTGAAGGGCAGGTTCCAGTTCAAATAAGACGTTCTGGTCGAAATAACGCCGAAGGCATAGCACTTTCGATGGCGCAATGGTATCCAAAAATAGCCGAATTTGATTACGAAGGTTGGCATGCTGATCCTTATATAGCACGCGAATTTCATGGTGTTTGGGGCAATTTTGATGTAAAAATCACCATCGATAAAAATTATATTATTGGCGGATCTGGTTACTTACAAAACAAAAATGAAATCGGATATGGCTATCAGGATAATGGCATTGAGGTAAAAATACCAAAGAAAATTAAAACGCTAACTTGGCATTTTATAGCACCGATGGTACATGATTTTACTTGGGCTGCCGATCCCAATTACCTGCACGATACCGTTAAAGTTCCTAACGGAGCGACACTGCATTTTTTATACAAAAACAACCCTAAAATTATTGATAACTGGAAAAAATTGCAACCCAAAACCTTAGCGTTAATGCAATTGTACAATACAACCGTTGGGAAATATCCCTATGAGCAATATTCGGTAATTCAAGGTGGCGATGGCGGAATGGAATATGCTATGTGTACTTTAATTTTAGGTGAAGGTACTTTTGATGGTTTGCTTGGCGTTACAGCACACGAAATGGCCCATTCTTGGTTCCAGCATATTTTGGCTACGAACGAAATCAAACATGGTTGGATGGACGAAGGTTTTACTTCTTTTTTAGAAGATTATGCGCTGAATGAAATTGCCGAAAACAAGAAAGAAAATCCTTTTGTAAACGCTTATGCTAGTTATATTAATATGGCCAATTCGGGCAAAGAATTGCCGCAAACGACAAATGCCGATCGTTTCGATGAAAATCGGGTTTATAGTATTACTTCATATAGTAAAGGCGAGGTTTTTTTGGCGCAATTGTGTTACCTCATCGGAAAAGACAATGTCTTAAAAACTTTGAAAAGATATTATAATGAATTTAAATTCAAACACCCAACACCCAACGATATTAAACGTACCGCCGAAAAGGTTTCTGGTGCCGAATTGGATTGGTATTTAATCGATTGGACACAAACCACAAATACTATTGATTATGGTATCAAATCGGTGATTGAAACACAAAATAAAACCGTAATTACACTGGAGCGAATTGGTAGAATGCCAATGCCTTTAGAAATTTTGGTTGATTATGTTGACGGAAGTCAAGAAAGCTTTTATATTCCGTTGCGGATGATGTATTATACCAAAGAAAACGAAAATCCCAACCAAAAAAGAACCGTTTTAAAGGATTGGGCTTGGGCATCTTATAATTTCGAATTTGAAATCAATCAATCCAAAAACAGCATCAAAAAAATCACTATTGACCCCAAGAGCCAGATGGCGGATGTGAAAAAAGAGAATAATGTTTTCGAAATAAAATAACCAAAATCATGTTCTATTGCTAGGTATTTTTATTAACAGAATTTGTAGCTTTACAACATAAAACCAATACAATGAAATTTTCACCTCTCCTGTTTCTTTACTTTTTTTTGAATTTTGTTAGCCCAGTATCTGTATCGGCACAAGTCTATAAATTTAAAGCCTCGAGTTATAGTATTCTCGAAAAAGATACCAAAGGAAAGTGGGGCAAATGGTCTGATTTTAAAGAATCTACCGTAGTGATTACGCTTGACGGCAATAAAAATAGAGTAATTGTTGCTTCACAAGAAATTCAGTTGTTTAAAATTTTAGCTTACGGTCAAAAAATTGAAACCGAATTTGATGAAACCATCACACTCGACTGCGAGGACAATGGTGGTGGTGCTTGTACAATACAAATTGTAACCCGAAAAAACCAAGGCAATCGCAAACAGTTTTATATCAATTATGCCGATGTGAAATTTGTTTACAACATCTACGTGGCCAATTAGTTTATTGGCAATGCAACTCCAAATTCAAAATTAAAAGTATTGAACCCTGCATTCGATTTTTGCAATCCTGCATTTGAAGTATGCCTTAAATTTGGACGAAAATCAAAAATTACCTTTTTTGTTTTTAATGAAAATCCCAGAGCCAGAACGTCCGAAAAAGCAAATCCTTTTGATAATCTTTCGGTTTCAGTATCTGTAAACATTGGACCAATACTTGCTAAAACATAAATACTAAAGGTTTTAGACAATGGTTTTCTAACAATAAAACCAACATTCAGAACATATTCGTTGATGTCTTTTAATTGGGTATAAAGTGCTCTTTTTTCTTCAAAATCGGGTTCGTCGGGCGTAACAAAATAAAGATTCAATAATTGGTGTGTGGCACAATTAATTTCTGGTTGTAACAGTAACTCAAAACTTAAATCTTTTTTGATTTTTATTACATAATACAATTGTCCTTTGACGTAACGATTGGTATACGTATAATCGGTGTTTTTGATTTCGTTCCCAAAACCATAATGCAATCCAACAAACATCGGGTGTTTTTTTTCTTGACTAAAACTGTTCTGCAACAACATAAAAAAGAGTACGACAAGTAGTTTTTTTTTCATATTTATTAATTGCTTTTTTTGAAATCAAATACCAGATGGCAAAATGCTTTGACACCAACATCTAATTTAGAATCATCCATAAAAAAACAGGCTTATGATGACTTGGTGCGTCTTCTGTTTTCGTATTAGCGTCACGAACGCCCAACCTGAAAAAAACGCTTGCACGCTTTGACCGTAAAACGAAAAATCTTCTCCGCAAGTTCACCAACATACTTTGCAAATTAAAAGTGATTTTAGTCAAAAGTAACATTTATTTACTCCAATTGTACTTCAGCTAAAAACATTTGAAAATACAACATTACAAATCAAAGCAACAATATTTATTCAAGGTTTGTTTTTTATACCTTTGCATTATGGAATTTACCTATCCGAAACACGAAAAACTCAAAAGCAGCAAAACCATCGATTTGCTTTTTGCCGAAGGAAAATCGGTCGCAAAATACCCATTGCGTTTGGTTTTTGTTCCGGTCGTACTTGCCGAAGGCGAAAAATTAAAAATGGGTGTTTCGGTTTCTAAAAAATATTTTAAAAAAGCGGTTGATCGCAATTATTTTAAGCGTTTGTTACGCGAAACTTATCGTTTGAACAAACATTTACTTTTAGAAAATTTAAACCAAAAGTATGCTTTTATGTTTTTTTATCAAACCAAAGACCGCTTAACCTATTCCGAAATCAATAGCAGAACCATACAACTGTTTCAAAAATTTTTAGAACAAATTAACAAACCAACCGATACTTAAAAAACTAAAAACGAGTTAAATTGTAAAGTAACATTATTATCAATGAATTATTGTATTTTAGTAGCCTTGTTTGGTTTTGTTTGCTGAAATTTTACAACAAAAAATATTAAAAACATGTACACTTTGTTTAGAAAAAAATATATAATTCCAGTCATTGCCGCGGGATTTCTTTATGTAGGCACTAGTTTTAAAGATGATTTTTTTGAAATAGCCAAACAAGTTGAAATTTTTACAGAACTTTTCAAAACAGTCAATATGAATTATGTTGACGAAACCAATCCAGGAGAATTGATGGACAAAGCAATCAAAAGCATGTTGTCCGATTTGGACCCTTACACCAACTATTTTAATGAACAGGATGTTGTTAAATTCAAAATCAATAGCACCGGAGAATACACCGGAATTGGCGCGATAATTACCCGAAGGGAAGGAAAAGTAATAGTCAAAGAACCTTATAAAGGTTATCCTGCCGACAAAGCCGGGCTAAAAGCAGGTGATCAAATCATTCAAATTGGCGACATTGATTTGGAAGATTATAAAGAAGATGCTTCACAATTGTTTCGTGGTGCAAAAAATGCTAAAATCGATATCAAGTACAGCCGACAAGGAAAAATTTTGGCCACTCAAATTATTTTAGAAGAGGTCGAAGTAAAAGCGGTTCCGTTTTTTGGAAAAATAAATGCCAAAACAGGTTATATTGTTTTGGCGCAATTCAACCGAAAAGCAGCATCAGAAACCAAAGAAGCTTTAGAACAGTTAAAAAATGATGGCGCCGAGAGAATTATCTTGGATATGAGAGGCAATCCAGGTGGACTTTTGAATGAAGCCGTTAATATTTGCAATTTATTTGTTCCAAAAAATGAAACAATCGTTACAACAAAATCCAAAATCGAAAAGCACAACAATACATACAAAACACTAAAAGACCCTGTTGATTTGGACATTCCGTTAGTCGTTATTGTAGATGGAAAAAGTGCTTCGGCATCAGAAATTGTCGCTGGCGCTTTGCAAGATTTGGATCGCGCCGTGGTTGTTGGCAGCCGTAGTTTCGGAAAAGGACTGGTGCAGCGTCCGATTGATTTGACTTATGGAACACAAGTAAAAGTCACCATTTCGCGTTATTATACCCCATCAGGAAGATGTATTCAGGCTTTGGATTATTCAAAAAAAGACAAAGATGGTAAAGCAATTCGCACCGACGAATCAAAATACAATGCTTTTAAAACCAAAAAAGGAAGGACGGTTTATGATGGTGGAGGGATTTTACCTGATGTAGTTTTAGAAGAAAGTAATCTGAGTTACATTACTTTGGCTTTGCAAAAAAACGACGGCATTTTTGATTATGTTACGGAGTATTATTACAAAAATCCAAATTTAGGCGATAAAATTCCTACATTTACCGACGCTGATTATGCAAACTTTAAGCAGTTTTTGAAAAATAAAAATTTCAGTTTTGATACCGAAACCGAATTGGCTTTGAAGCAAACGCTTGAGGCAGCAAAAAAAGAAAAATTAGACGAATCGATTGTCGCCGAATACCAGCAATTATTAGCTGCTGTTCAAAAAAGTGAAGAAACACAATTGAACAAATACCAAAAAGAAATCAAAAATCTAATTGTTGACGAAATCATTAAACGTTATCAATACAAAGAAGGTTTGTATCAATATTATATCAAAAACAATTCTGAAATTAAAAAAGCCGAATCTTTGCTTTCTAATACCTCAGAATACAATAAAATATTAAGAAAATAATGCGCCATTTTTTAAGAATTCTGCCTTTTTTTATTTTTGGAATTGTTCAGGCGCAAGAAGAGATTGTGCAATCGGTTTATTTTCAATTTGATAAATTTACTTTCGACGACAAGCAAGCCAATGAGGTGATTAATTTCATTCAAAGTACCGATTCGACTAGAATAGAGTCAATTCAAATTTTTGGTTATACCGACGATATTGGCAAAGATGCTTATAATTTTAAATTATCGAGCAATCGCGCCAATACCATCAAATCAAAACTCATAGAAAATGGCATCAAAAACAAAATTATAGTTACCATTGAAGGCAAAGGCCGCATTTTAATTGACGATGACGTGATCGAGAACTTACCCGAAGTACGTTCAAAAAACCGCCGTGTCGATGTGGTTTTGAATTTAAAACC
The DNA here is from genome assembly GCA_947488595.1 of Flavobacteriaceae bacterium. Taxonomy (GTDB): domain Bacteria; phylum Bacteroidota; class Bacteroidia; order Flavobacteriales; family Flavobacteriaceae; genus Flavobacterium. The sequence goes on along the minus strand of CANKZI010000011.1, from coordinate 39,456 downwards.
TTTGCCAAAGATTGAAATCCCAGGTTTTTTTACTTCAGTACAAAAAAAGCACATTATTGGCGATCATATTTATCTCGAAAACCTACTTTTTGAAAGAGGAAGCAGCAAACTTACGCTAAAATCAAAAAATGAATTGGACCAATTGGCCCGACTTTTACTAAAATACAAAACACTTCAATTTGAAATTCAAGGTCATGTTTGTTGCACGCCGCCCTATCAAAAAGAAGCCATTGACAAAGAAACCCGAAAAAGACAATTGTCGCACAACAGGGCGCAAAGTGTTTATAAATACTTGGCTTTTAAAAAGATAGCCAAAACGCGAATGACATTTAAAGGTTACGGCAATACAGTTCCGCTGGGCAAAGGTCAACAATATGATCGCAGGGTTGAACTGGTAATCACAAAAGTTTAATGAAATTAATTACTTTATTTTCAATGTTTTTTTTTGTTTTTTCATTTTCTCAAGAAAAAACAGAAAACTTTACCCTTTACTTTGATTCGGGTAGTTTTTTGATTGATGAAAACAAGACCGAATCACTAATTTTTTTTCTTTCAAAAGAGAATTATGCTATCAGCAAAATTACTGTTGAAGGTTATTGCGATGATGTTGGATTGGACAACTCAAATATAATTTTATCAGAGAAAAGAGCAAACGAAGTGGCCAAAATAATTGATCTGCTTTTATTTTCAACTCCCAAAACCGTTGTTGGGAAAGGCGAAATTTCTTTAGAAAGTGAAGTCGATGCAGTGTCTGCGAGGGCTAAAAATCGAAAAGTAGAAATTGTGATTGCTTTTTCTGTTGTCGAAAAAGTATTAAGTGACGATACTAAAGATAGCCTCAACGGTGATTCAGGTTACAAAAACCTTGGAGATAATTTAAAAACCGGCGACAAAATTATAATCAATCATTTACTATTTGTCGGCAGTAGTACCGCTTTTACCGACAAAGATGAAGCTGAAACAGAATTGAAAAAGATTGTTACTTATTTTGTAGAAAACCCTACAATTGAATTTGAATTTAATGGTCATGTTTGCTGCATAACCAACTATTTTAAAGATGCGAGAAACATAGAAACTGGTCTCAACAATCTTTCCAAAGCAAGAGCCGAAAAAGTATATAATTATTTTGCAGCCTCTGGTATTGATAAAAATCGGATGAAACACCAAGGTTTTGGCAGAAAGTACCCAAGAGCAAATGTTGACGAAAAACTAAATAAAAGAGTAGAGATTGTAATCACAAAAGTTTAATCTCTTTTCATTTTAATATGTAAGATGTCGTCTTCTAGATAACTTGTTCCAACAACAACAAAGCCATTGGTTTCATAAAATTTTTTCAGATACAATTGTGCAGAAATGGTAATTTTTGTTGTTCCAAAATGTGATGCAACGGCTTGAATTGCGGCTTGAATTAATTGATGTCCCCATTTTTTATCGCGTTGGTTTTGCGCAACCACCACTCTTCCAATCGACGCATTTACAAAGTAAGCTCCAGCATCAAAAATACGGGCATAGGCCACGATTTTTCCTTCATAAGTGCCAATCAAATGCAAAGCTTTTTCATCTTTACCGTCAACGTCTTGATAAACGCAATTTTGCTCAACAACAAAGACTTCAGCTCGCAATTGAAGTAAATTGTAAAGCTCCAGTAGCGAAAGTGCGTTAAACGCTTTTATTTCGGTTTGCATGGGTTTAAATTATTTTATAAAATTTATTTTTGAATTATTTCAAAACTTTAACCGATTTGATTATCGCTTCGAGTTCGTGCATCAAATCGCGTTTTTCGGTTGATGGCGCATAACAAAAACCTTCGATTATGATAAATTTTCGATTTTTACGATCCATAATGGCATAATTGATAAAAGAACCTGACATAAAATCGCCTTTTAATTCCCAAGTGCCTTTGGTTTCATAAGCTCTTCTGTTATTTATTATTGTATTTAAAAAATAAGGCGCATACGATTCTTCGGTGATCATTTTGTTTCTTTTTTGTTTGCCTCGAATATACAATCCGCCAATAGAATCTCGCATTTTGATGATGTTATTGGTCAAATCATCATTTTTTAAGATGGTTTTAAAAGGCACTTTATAAATCAAAACACTGGTGTTTCCGCTCAAAATTTCTTTTTTCAACCAAATGAAATTACGTTTTTCTAAAGCATATTTATAATTGGATGGGAGATGTAAGTCGATTTTAAATTTTTTTCTAATTTTTTGAGCATCCAACAAAGACGTATCAATGATTTTTTGACTTTGCCGAATTTCGCCTTGTTTCAATTTTTTTATAATCGAGTCTGCATTTTTTTCGATATGATCTACGATTTCAATTACATTATTTCCTGAAATATGAACAATGGTTTGCGGCGCTGCAAATTCATTTTCTTGGATGGAAAAATCATTTTTTTCTTCTTTTTTAATAATGATGACATTGCGCCCAATTATTTTCCCGTCAAGGGCTTTTATCGGATATTGATTGATGGTAAACAAAGGCTCTTCTTGCGGTAATCCGTCTACAGACGCGGCAAATTTTTTTCGCAAACTGTCACCGATTTCCCCATTCCAAAGTTGATCAGAAATGATGATCGACAGTGAATTAATTTTTCCAACCGATGCGTTAATTTTTGACTTGTCCTCTGTTTTTTCGCAACCAACGATAAAAATCAAAACTAAAAAAACTAAATAATATTTTGCTTTCATCTTTTGCTTTATTGTAAAAATGCCTGAAAACACACAGTTTTTAACTGTTTATGCTTACAGGCATTTTAAAATATATTATGATATTAAAACTATAATGATTTATCCATTGATTTTTAATTTCATTCCGGGTTTCAAATCGTCGCTATTAATACCATTCCATTTTTTGATATCATTGACCGTAACACCAGGATATTTTTTTGCGATAGTGAACAACGAATCGCCTTTTCTTACCAAATAATGATTGTCTTTAGAAACCGCTTTTTTATCTTTGGATGCAATCATGTTTGTAGACGATGCAACACCTTCTTTTAAAATCAAAAGTTTACTGCCAAGTTGAATATTGTTGCCTTCCAATTGATTCCACTCTTGAATCTCGGCTACAGTAACACCATACTTTTTCGCGATATTGACCAAAATATCTCCTTTTTGAACAAGGTGGTAATTGGTGGTTTTGATTATTGCATCTTCTTTTAACTCGGTTATCGCGTCTTTTTTGTCTTTTAATATTTTTAACTTGGTGTCCAACATAACGTTGTTGTCTTCCATATTATTCCAATCTTTTAATTCAGTAGTACTTACTCCAAATTTTTTGGCGATGTTACCCAGATTATCTCCTGGTTGAACGATATAATATTCTGGAGTTACGGTGCTAACAGACTTTTCTATAACTTCTTTTGGCTTATTTTCAGTTGCCGCAATATCATTTGTTTTTTGAGTTTTTAATGCATTTGCTTTGTGTTCTTTTTTGTCAGCAACTGCAATTTGTTCGTTTTCAAAAGAAACGATTTTCAGTTTTCTTCCAAGTGGTACGTTGTTAGATTTAAGCCTGTTCCACTTTTTAATGCTTGCCATTGAAACGCCATATTTTGAAGCAATTTCGCTCAAATTATCACCTTTTCGAACAGTATGGTATTTGGTTTTATTGATTCTGATAGTGGTATCTCGTGAAGCCAATCTGGAAGAATCTCTCAATGCGTTGTACTGTTGAAACGGACGTTCTCTTTTGGCCGCTTCGTGCGTTACATAAGCATAAATTTTTTCTTCATTAGAAGTAAAAATCGCAATTTTATCTGATGGTAATCTCAAAAAATGCATTTTATCTTTATAATTCGGAATCACATTGACTTTGTATGATGGGTTCAATAATTGAATTTGAGCTACAGGAATATCCAATAAATCAGAAATTTGTTTGAACGACATTTGCTGCCTAATGGCTACGGTATCAGTGGTAAAATGTTTCACTATTGCGCGATTTGGAACGATGCCATGCTCTTTATGGTATTCATAAATGTACATTGTAGCCAAAAATGCAGGAACATAACCTTGTGTTTCTTTGGGTAAATTTTTACGGATATTCCAATAATTTTCTTGTCCACCAGAACGTCTTATTGCTTTTGCTACGTTGCCTGGCCCCGAATTATACGACGCTAAAACCAAATCCCAATCACCAAAAATGCGGTACATATTACTCATATACTGTGCCGCTGCGTCGCTTGCTTTTAGCGGATCGCTTCTTTCGTCAACATACGAATCGATGCCCAAATTGTATTGCTTTCCTGTTTGGTACATGAACTGCCAAAGTCCGGTTGCACCTACTCTAGAAACTGCTTTCGGGTTCAATGCCGATTCAACAACTGCTAAATATTTTATTTCTAAAGGCACATTTTTTTTAGCCAAAGCCTCTTCAAACATTGGGAAATAATATTCAGAAATGGCCATTAATCTTTCGAAAGATTTTTTTCTGTTTTTAAGAAATGATTTGATGAGATTTTCGAGACCTGGATTGTACTCGATATTAAATGGTGACTTGGCATCCATTGCGGCCAAACGCTTTTTTAACAATTCGGTCGAAAGTTCATAATCTACTTTTTGATCAATGTTGATGTTTTTGATGTCATTGGCCAAATCATTATATAAGTCAAGATTGGAAAGCTCTTTCATCCAAAGGCTATCGACACATGACGCCATCTTGTCTTTTTTAAAAGTCGCTTTTATGGAATCAAGGTAGGCAATTTTGATAATGGGTTTTTGAAAAGCAGTAGTTGAGGTAAGTGTATCTTGCGCAATTGCGGTTCCTGCTAAAAGTAAAAGAACAGATAATGTGATATTTTTTAAAATCATAATTACGTTTTTATTGTTTTCGATAAGCCAATAATCGTGCCTTTCTGAAAACTTCAATTCGTGTTATTTTTGGATAAAATCCAAAGATTTGAAGAATTTATTATACAATACGTTGTTTTTCAAAATATTGTATATGCAAACATAACAATTATATAACAAAATCTTGTAATTGTATAACTTAAAATTCTCCCAAATATTGTTAATTGTGATTTTTTAATTCAAAATTGCCGCGATTCCGGGCAAATTTTTACCTTCTAACATTTCGAGCATGGCTCCGCCGCCAGTGGAAACATAGCTCATTTTGTCTTCCAAGCCAAACTGTTTTACTGCTGCAACCGAATCGCCTCCACCTACTAACGAAAAGGCGCCGTTGGCTGTAGCTTCGGCAATAAAATTGCCTAATTCGATAGTGCCGTTGGCAAATTTCTCCATTTCAAAAACGCCCAAAGGACCGTTCCAAAGAATAGTTTTCGACTCCAAAATAATTTTTTTGAAATTATCTAGTGATTTTGGCCCCGCATCCAAACCTTGCCATCCATCAGGAATTTCACGAACATCGACTATTTGTGTATTTGCGTCCTTCGAAAAAGCATCGGCAGCAATTACATCAACAGGGAGGTGTATTTGAACTCCTTTTTCTTTGGCCAGACGCAGAATTTCCAAAGCCAATTCTTGTTTGTCGTCTTCACATATAGAATCGCCAATTTTTCCGCCTAAAGCTTTCACGAAAGTAAAAGTCATTCCGCCACCAATAATCATGTGGTCGACTTTGTCCAAGATATTTTCGATAACGGTAATTTTTGAAGAAACTTTACTTCCGCCAAGTACTGCTGTTACTGGTTTTTCTGAATTTTTTAAAACTTTATTGAGACTTTCTATTTCTTTTGCCAATAAAAAACCAAAACATTTTTCGTTTGGAAAAAATTGAGCAATAATGGTTGTTGATGCGTGTGCTCGGTGTGCAGTACCAAAAGCATCGTTCACATAAATATCGCCTAATGAAGCCAATTCTTTTGCAAATGCAATATCGCCCGCTTCTTCTTCCTTATGAAAACGCAAGTTTTCTAATAACAAAACTTCTCCTGAATGTAGGTTTTCGGAAGCTGATTTTGCAACTGCCCCAACACAATTTTCGGCAAATTTTACTGTTACACCAAGGACTTCAGAAGCTGTTTTTATAATATGTTGTAACGAATACTGTGCTTCAACGCCTTTTGGTCTTCCGAGGTGCGACATCAAAATTACGCTTCCACCATCGGCAAGAATTTTATCAATAGTTGGTTTTGCAGCTTCAATTCGCGTTGCATCGGTTACATTAAAATTCTCGTCCAAAGGCACATTAAAATCAACACGAATTAAGGCTTTTTTATTTTTGAAATTGAAATCATTTAAAGTTTTCATGCTCTATTTTTTAGGGTTGCTCTATTTTTTAGTTGACAAATATAAGATTTTCTAGGTACACAAAAACGGGAATTGTTCGACAGTAAAAGACTAATAGCAATTTTTGGCATTCCTTTTCAATACATAAATAACAAAGTGTTGCATCAAATTCACATCAAAGATTAGATGATTTCAAATACAAAACGATACAAGTATTTGGTAATTCAATTTTATCAAATCACAAACAAGACTTCACGGTATTTATAATGTTTCTTTCAACCATTTATAAAACTCTCTTTGCCAAACGATAGCATTTTGAGGTTGGAGTACCCAATGGTTTTCCTCGGGGAAATATAAAAATCGGCTTTTGATACCGCGCATTTGGGCAGCCTGAAATGCTTCTTGACTTTGTCCAATTGGCACCCTAAAATCATTGCCTCCTTGTATAATTAAGATTGGTTTATTCCATTGATCCACTTTATTGATTGGGTTAAAATCGTTATAGGATTTTTGCGCTTTTGCATTGTCTTTTTCCCAATAGGGACCGCCAAAATCATAGTTTGTAAAAAACACCTCTTCGGTAGTGCCAAACATGCTTTGGGTATTAAAAACGCCATCATGGGCAATAAAAGTTTTAAAACGATTGTTGTGAATTCCAGCCAAGTAAAAAACAGAGTAGCCGCCATAACTTGCTCCAACGCAACCCAATCTGGCTTTGTCAACATAATTTTCTTTCGCAACAGCGTCAATAGCCGAAAGATAATCGTCCATGACTTGCCCGCCCCAATCGGTGCTAATTTTTTCATTCCATTCGACACCATGGCCAGGCATGCCACGACGGTTCGGCGCAACCACAATATAACCTTTGGCCGCCATCAATTGAAAGTTCCATCTGAACGAATAAAACTGCGTCAATGCACTTTGCGGTCCGCCTTGACAATACAATAAAGTTGGATATTTTTTATTCGAATCAAAATTAGGCGGAAGCACAACCCAAACCAGCATTTTTTTGCCGTCAGTTGTGGTTACGTATCTTTTTTCGGTTTTACTCAGGGACAAATTATTGTAAACAGCATCATTAATTGCACTCAATTTCTTCCATATATTTTTCTTTAAATCATACGAATAAATTTCTGCAGCATGATTCATATCGGTTCTGGTAACAATAATTGTATCACCCGAAAATCCTACTAAACTGGCAATATCAAAATCGCCACTGGTTAGCTGGCGTACATTGATTGCCATTTTTGTAAGCCCTGGAAAATTGACTTCAAACAATTGTAAAGTGCCGTCAACAGGGGCCTGAAAAAAAACTTTTTTACCATCTGCACTCCACAAAAAACTTTCTACAGTGCCGTCCCAATTTGCTGTAAGATTGATTTTCATGCCTTTAAACGAAACGATGATGTCGTTTTTGTCAGCCTCATAACCATCGCGTTGCATTTGCAACCAGCTCAGATTTCCGGTTGGAGAAAATTGAGGAGCGGTATCGTAACCCAAATTATTTTCGGTGCGATTGGTTGTGGTCTTGGTTTCGATATTGTATTCAAAAATGTCGGTATTGGTCGAAATAGCATAAGCAGTTCCCGCTTTTTTCTTACATACATAAAAAATGCTTTTGCTGTCTGGAGACCAAATATAATCTTCATCGCCGCCAAAAGGTTTTTGCGGACAATCAAAGCTTTCGTCTTTCATAATGTCGGATGGCGGAAGTGTTTTATCGGTTTCGGAACCAATTGTGCCAAGAAAAACATGGTTGAATTTACCTTCATTCCATGTGTCCCAATGGCGGTAATCGAGTCCGTTATAAATTTGTGCGTTTGATTTTTGAAGTTCGGGATAAAAATCCTTACCGTGAATGTTATCTATTTTTACTTCTTGATGGCTTAACTGAGCGCTGCCATCTGGCGAAATGTTTTTGTCAATCAATAGCGATTTGTATTCACTAACTTCAATTGCATTGCCGCCGTTTACCGAAATCGAAAAGTATTTGGAATTGGATTTATTATCTTCAACCGATGGCGTAGCCACTTTATAAATGATGTTTTTACTGTCTTTGGTAACGCCTAAAACGGTTACTCTTCCTAGTTTCCATAGTAATTCGGGCGTCATGACATTTTGCGCAACAGTATTCAAACTCATTAGAATCAGTATTAAAAAAGCTATTTTTTTCATAATGCATTGTTTTTTCAGACATTAAAAGTAGTGATTTTATAGTAAAATTGAATTTCGAATTGCTGTTGTTTTTTTGTATCCTTTAAAGAAAGTAAGGAAAGAGAGCGTTCCATTTTTAAAAATTGTGCAATTGTAGTTAAATTAAAAAACCGCCTCAGTTTTTACATGAGACGGTTTTTTCCATTATTAATTAAGTGTATTCTTATTGTTTTATGAATCGTTTGATTACCGTTTGTCCTTCCGAAGTTACTTCTAAAATATAGGTTCCAATGGCAATATTGCTGACTAGAATAGTTCCATTGTTGATTTTTCCATTGGCTACTTCTTGGCCTAAAAGATTGACAATTCGGAATGGTGTATTGTTTGCGATATTTGTCACATTAAGCAATTCACCTTTCAAAGGATTAGGAAATAAACTAACATTCAAAGCAGTTTCGGTATTGGTTTCAGTTCCTCTTGCTGTTGAAACAATATTTACGGTATAATCTTCTACTTGACCAAACGAAAAGATTTCGCAAGCAGTTGGTGTTCCGTTGTATTTCATAGAAACCCTCATTCTTGTAGCGCCTAAAGCAGCAGTTGTTGGAATGGTAAATGTTCCTGAAACTGGCGTTGTTGTTGATTTTGCTTTTGTCCAAACTCTTTCACCAGCATCAACAAAATCACCATCTTTGTTGTAATCAATAAAAACTGCATATCCTTCGCTAAAAGCCGCTCCGGTCCACGACGGTGTAATGGTTATCGTATAAGCCGTTCCACGTGTTGCATTCGTGCTAATTGCAGTATAATTTTCATAACCAGTTCCTCCAGTGGTCGTATTATTGATGGTTCCAAAAACAACTTTCCCAATTTTTTCATCAACCACACTGTTGCCTTGAGAGGCACAGTAAGTTACTGTTGACGACAAAGTGGTTACGTTAACCGTATTGCTTGCTACCGAAACATTTCCAGCAGCATCTTTTGCTCTAACTGAGAAAATGTAAGCAGTTGCTGCGGTCAATCCTGTTACTGCATAATTGGTTGTAGTAACAGTTGCTTTTAAAGTTGTGCCTTGATAAACATCATATGCGGTTACTGCGACATTATCTGTGGCTGCAGTCCATGCTAAATTGGTTGTAGTAGTAGAAGTTCCAGATGCGGTCAAGGCCATAGGAGCGGTTGGCGCGGTCGTGTCTACTACAGGTGCTAATGTAGTAACACTTGCCACATTGCTTGCAGCCGAAAAATTTCCAGCCGCATCTTTTGCTTTTACCGAAAAATTATAAGCTGTACCAACTGCCAATCCTGTTACCACATAAGTTGTTGTTGTAACAGTTGCTTTTAAAATTGCATTTTGAAATACATCATAACCCGTTACTGCAACATTGTCTGTGGCGGCTGTCCAAGACAAATTAGTTGTGCTTTGTGTTGTTCCAGAAGCAACCAAAGCCGTTGGCGCTGTTGGGGCAACCGTATCGGATGAACCTGCAGTAATACTAAAATTGGTGTTCGATACATCAAAGAAAATATGATTGTTTCCTTTAACCATAATACGATTGGTCGTTCCGGTAGTATTTGGAATCGTAACCGCCTGTGAACCATCATTTGGTGTGGCTGCAAGTAGTGTAATTGGGTAAGTGGCACCTCCATCTGTTGACAAAAGAATATCAACATTAGCTGTGTTTACGCCATTTGCTGTTGTTCCAGCGACCGCCCAAGTTACGGTTTGTGTACTGCCACCTAAATAAGAAACGGCTGTATTGGGAGCGCTAACTGTAAATGGCCCTGCTGTTGCATTTACGGTAACCACCATATCATCGCTGTTATTTGCTGGACCACCAGCCCTATTGTCGCGAACTGTCAATCGGAAATTCATTGTTCTTGCTACAGTTGGAACTACTTCCCATTTCCAAGAAGTAGCACCTGTTAAAACTGTTGAAATTCTAGGAAAATAACGAGAAGGATTGGTAGAAGGATTGATAGATCGAAATGCGGGTCCTGTTGTTCGGGTCGCACTTGGTATTGTCGAAGTAGATGTTCCTGTATTCATTTGTTCCCAATCATAGGTCAAAATATCACCATCGGAGTCTGTCGCAGCTCCTGTTAATAAAAAAGGTGTTCCTTTTGGTATAGTATAATCCAAACCTGCATTGGCTGTAGGAATTGCATTTCCTGTAACGGTAGTAGTTTGACAGGTGGTTGTCTTCACATAATTGGTTACTTGTTGTATACTAAATGCATGAAAGTAAGCATCAGAATGTGGTTGTACATCGGTTGTAGCGCCTGTAATTCCGGCATAACCCATAATTGTCGAGCCGCTTCCCGGTTCCATTTGCGCACCGGTACCTTCATTGCTGTGGGTAAAAGTATGATTGGCACCAAATTGATGCCCTAATTCATGTGCAACATAATCGATATCAAAATTATCGCCTGTTGGAATGGCATCATTTGGCGAAGTATAGCCACTTCCTTTCCCTAAAGGAACAGAAGCTGTAGGGTTTTTGCAAACACAGCCGATACAACCAGCATTTCCTCCACCTCCAGAGGCGCCAAATAAGTGTCCAACATCGTAATTGGCACTACCTATAACATTGGTCAGATTGGTTTGTAATTCTTGATTCCAAGCGCCACCTGCTCCTGTTGTAGCAACTGAATAAGGATCGGTTGAAGCACTTGTATAGATAATTACATCATTGTTGGCAATTAGGTTCATGTGTACGCCGAAATCTTTTTCAAAAACACCATTAACACGTGTCATGGTATTATTGATTGCGGCCAACGCCAACGCTTTTGTACCTCCAAAATAAGCGGTATATTCGCCAGTAACCGACATGGCCAAACGGAAATTTCTTAAATTTCCATCATCTGCATTGGGTCTTAACGCTAATTCGTCATTTGAATTTAACAACTCTTTTTTGGCTGTCGCAATTACCATACAATCAAATGGATTTAATGAAGCCATGGTGTCTGATTTTTTGTAAACAGCATAAGCACTCAAATCTTTGGTGTAAGCCTCAATGAAAGTAGCCGATTTGTCTGCATAAAGCACCATACTTTGCAATCCCAAAGGAGAAATACTAAAATAAATGGTCGCAGTAGCATCTTCAACACCTTGCCCAACATACGATTTGATTTCAGGATATTTTGCAGCTAAAACAGCATCCATATTTGAAGATTCAAAAATGCTGAAATTTTCCATAACGCCTGCAGCATTGGGAAAAGCAACAATAATGTTGGATTTTGGAGCTTCAAACCGCGATTTCGTTACAGAAAGCACATTTTTTAGCGTATTTAAATCCAAAGAAAATAATCTTGGACTCAATAAATTTGTTTTATTTTCAAATGTAATCGAACCTGATTTTTTTACAGTACTTTTCCAAACATTGTCGCGATTTTGAGCGAAGGAAAAGCCTGTCATTGCTAATAAAATAATAGCGAGTAGCTTGTTTTTCATAAATAATTTCGTTTAGTTGTAGGGCATTGATAAAAATTTAACAATTCAAATATAAAATTAAAAACCTTTCGAAAAATAAATTTTCTAACATCTTTTTTAACAAATGTTATTGATTTAACAATACATTTAGGTAAAAGTCTGTCATGACTGCAATTAATGTAAAACAAGTCGACCAATTTGGTTAATAAATTATTTTACGCAAAATTACTTTCGGCACTTAAAAAAACTATTTTTATAAAAATTTTCAAATATGGATTTGAGTTATTGGGAAATTAAAAATTGGTTTACTCACATTGACTATACTATTGTTGGAAGTGGCATCGTTGGTCTTCACGCTGCTTTAAGACTTAGGGAACGTTTTCCGGAAAGTAAAATTTTATTGTTAGAAAAGGGAATACTTCCAGAAGGGGCAAGTACAAAAAATGCTGGTTTTGCCTGCTTTGGAAGTTTGTCTGAAATTATAGACGATTTAAAATCACACAGTGAAGAAGAAGTAATCCAGCTCGTTCAACAGCGTTGGCAAGGCTTGCAATTGTTGCGAAAAAGATTAGGTGATGCAGCAATTGATTTTAAACCATTTGGTGGTTATGAATTGTTTTTAAAAGAACATCAAAATACTTTTCAAGAATGTTTGTCGAAAATGCCGTTTATCAATGCGCTTTTACAACCTATTTTTAAAAGTGATGTTTTCGAAAAACAAATAGACCGTTTTGGATTTAATGGTATCGAAGATTATACGCTTTTTAATCCGTTTGAAGCCCAAATAGATACTGGAAATATGATGCAAGCTTTGCTAAAAATGGCAGTTTCCCAAAACATTTTGATACTCAATCAACAAACTGTTACCGATTATCAGGACAATCAAAATTATGTGCAAGTGGCAATTGATGGATTTAGTTTTAAAACAAAAAAATTATTGTTTGCTACAAACGGTTTTGCTAATCAATTGACCAATGGCGCTGTTGTTCCTGCAAGAGCCCAAGTTTTAATTACAACTCCAATTGAAAACTTGGACATTAAGGGAACTTTTCATTTGGACAAAGGCTATTATTATTTCCGAAATATCGACAATAGAATTTTGATTGGTGGCGGCAGAAACCTTGATTTTGAAACCGAAACTACCACCCAATTGGGTCAAACGACAATTATTCAAAACCGGTTAGAACTATTATTAAAAGAAGTAATTTTGCCCAATCAAGATTTTCAAATTGCGCACCGTTGGAGCGGCATTATGGGATTGGGCGCTAGCAAAAATCCTATTGTTGAACCACTTTCAGAAAACGTTTATTGTGGCGTAAGATTAGGTGGAATGGGTGTAGCAATCGGCAGTTTAGTAGGAACAGCATTAGCAGATTTAGTATAAATGGCAACAAAAAAAACACAAAAAGCAAAACCAAAAACAGCAACAAAAGAAACAAGTAGGTGCCGAAAAATCTTTAGGTTTTTATCCAAAGCCATGTTATGGTTTTTTGGAATTTCAATTTTTTTAGTAATTGTTTTTAAATGGGTTCCTGTTCCGTACACGCCGTTGATGGCGATTCGAGCAATTGAACATAAAATGGGTGGAAGAGAAATGGTTTGCAGTCATGATTGGGTGCCAATTGAATCGATTGCTAAAAATATGCAACGCGCTGTAATTGCTAGTGAAGACGGCAATTTTTTGAAACACCATGGTTTCGATTTTGATGCCATTCAGAAAGCAATGAAAAACAATGAAAAAGGCAAAAAAATAAAAGGTGGAAGCACGATTTCGCAACAAACCGCCAAGAATGTTTTTTTATGGCAGGGCCGAAGCTATTTGCGCAAAGGATTAGAAGCTTATTTCACGATTTTAATAGAATTGATTTGGGGGAAGGAACGGATTATGGAAGTATATTTGAACAGCATCGAAATGGGCGACGGCGTTTATGGTATTGAAGCTGCCTCTAAATATTGGTACCGAAAAGAAGCGGCTCATTTATCAAAAAGAGAAGCGGCTGGCATTGCAGCGATTTTGCCTAATCCCAGAAAGTTCAAAGCCACTAATTCGTCTCCTTATACCGAAAGAAGAAAAAGTAGAATAGTAAAACACATGGGTTATGTAGGCAAATTAGATTATTAATTATGCAAAAAAAAATAGTGCTTTTTCTTTTGTTAACTGCCACCGTTTTTGCACAAAAAAAACCAAAAGAAGTCGGATTTATTTCGGATAACGATTTATACACTTCAACCGTATATGATAAATATTATACCAATGGCTTAGAATTTTTTTATCGTTATTTGAATGCTAACGCAAACGAAAAAATAGAAAAAAAAATCACGGAGTTCCGTTTTGGCCAATATGTTTACAATCCACAAACCCGATTGGCAGACAATATCAATAGAAATGATCGCCCGTTTGCGGGATATTTATTTGCAGAAGTTGGTCGCAATTTTTTTTATAAAAGCGAATCGGTTTTAAAAACCAATTTTCAGTTGGGGCTTGTCGGTCCTAATGCTTTTGCCAAAGAAACACAGCGGTCTTTTCACTATGTTTTTGGATACAAAAGAGTTTATGGATGGCAAAATCAGATAAAAAACGCGCTTTCGTTACAAACCAATTGGTTGTATTCTAAAAAAATAATGTCGGGATTTTCCAATCAAACTATTGACTTTCAGGTCCAATCGGAGGCAAATGTGGGCACGGTTTGGAATGGCATCGCGATTGGAATTATGGCTAGAATTGGACTAAAAAAGCTGCTTCCTATTTATGATACCAACCTTCATGGCGCCTCATTGAACGAGGATGTTTCGATTTATAAAAATCAAAGTGAATTTTATTTTTATATCAATCCAAATTGTAATTATCAATTGTACGATGCTACCATTCAAGGAAGTTTGTTTAATAATAATAGCCCAGTAACTTTTGATTTAGTGCCATTTCGTTTTCAAGGAGAAGCAGGTTTTAAATACCGAAAAAACCATTGGAATGCTTCTTATTCCTTTTTGTACCGTTCCAAAGAAGTAGATAATCGCGCCAATAAAAGTTATTTTTATGGTTCAATTGCTATTGGTTATTTGTTGTATTAAAAAAAGCATCTCGATTTTTCAATGGAGATGCTTTTGTTGCAATTATTTGATGTGTTTATTTTCTTGGTACTTCTCTAAAACCCATATTGAATAAAGTAAATGCCTGAATATCTGCTGCTTCTTCAATGGTTTTTGAAACGGGTTTACCTGCACCATGACCTGCATTGGTTTCAATTCTAATTAAAACAGGATTTGTACCACTTTGTTTTGCTTGCAATTCGGCAGCAAATTTAAAACTATGTGCAGGTACTACGCGGTCATCGTGATCGCCCGTAGTGATTAGTGTTGCGGGATATTTTACTCCTAATTTTACATTGTGAACAGGCGAATATTTTATCAAGTAGTCAAACATCGACTTTGATTCTTCGGCAGTACCATAATCATAAGCCCATCCAGCACCAGCAGTGAAAGTATGGTAACGCAACATGTCTAAAACACCCACTGCGGGGAGTGCTACTTTCATCAAATCTGGCCGTTGTGTCATGGTGGCACCTACTAATAAACCGCCATTTGATCCTCCTTTTATCGCCAAATAATCTGGCGTTGTATACTTTTCTTTGATTAGATATTCAGCAGCAGCGATAAAATCATCAAAAACATTTTGCTTTTGCATCTTTGTTCCAGCATCATGCCATTTTTTTCCATATTCGCCACCACCTCGTAAATTAGCTACGGCATAAACACCACCCATATCAAGCCAAATGGCGTTAGCAACACTAAAACTTGGTGTTAGACTTATATTAAATCCACCATAACCATATAAAATTGTTGGGTTTTTGCCATTTAGAGTCACTCCTTTTTTATACGTAATGATCATCGGAATTTTTGTTCCATCTTTTGAAGGATAGAAAACTTGCTTAGAAACAAAGTTATTGCTATTAAAATTTACTTTCGGTTGTTTGTAAATTTTAGATTCGCCTTCTTTTGGACTAAAACTATAGATTGTTCCAGGTGTGGTGTAATTGGTAAACGAAAAATACAATACTTCGTCCTTCATTTTTCCGCCAAATCCAGAAACAGTTCCAATACCTGGTAAAGTAATTTCGCGAACTAATTTTCCGTCATATCCATATTGTTGTACTTGCGAAATGGCATCTTTCATGTAATTGGCAAAAATGTAGCCAGCACCTGTAGATGGCGACAATACGTTTTCGGTTTCGCGAATAAATGGTTTCCAATTTTTTGGATTTGGATTATTGGCGTCAGCAGTAACTACACATTTGTTAGGCGCATTGATATTGGTAAGAATGTATAATTTGGAACCAATATTATCCAACACATCTACATCGTTGTCAAAACCTTCAACTACAGTTACGATTTTAGATTTTGGATCTTTTAGATTCATAATATACAATTCATTTCCAGAGGTAGAATTGGCCGCCGAGATAAACAAATAATTGTCGTCTTCGGACACAGATCCGCCAACGTAACGGCGTTTTTGTTGGTCGCCAAAAATCACTACATCTTCTTTTTGCTGGCTTCCTAATTTGTGAAAATACAATTTGTGTTCATCGGTTTTGGCCGAAAGTTCGCTTCCTTTTGGTTTTTCATAACTGGAATAATAAATGCCTTCGTTGCCTTTCCATGAAAGACCGCTGAATTTGACATCAACCAAATCGGAACCAATACTTTTTTTTGTTTCGGCATTTATAAAAATCACCTTTCTCCAATCGCTTCCCGCTTCAGAGATAGAATAAGCGACCAATGAACCATCTTTTGAAAAACTCACACCGTCTAATGAAGTGGTAGCATCTTTTGAAAATGTGTTCGGGTCCAAAAACACTTCTTCTTTACCGACATCATCTTTTCGGTACAAAACCGATTGGTTTTGAAGTCCGTTATTTTTGTAGAAATAAGTATATTTTCCTTCTTTGAAAGGCGCAGAGATTTTTTCGTAATTCCACATTTTTTCCATTTTTTCGCGAATTTCATTCCGAAAAGGAATTTGCGCCAAATAATTGAAAGTAATATTGTTTTCTTGTTTGACCCATTCGGCTGTTTGAGTGGATTTGTCGTCTTCGAGCCAACGGTAAGGATCATTTATTTTTGTTTCAAAATAAGTGTCAACCGTTTCGCCTTTTGCTGTTTTTGGATAAACACCTTGATTTTGTCCTAATGCATTACTAGAAAAGGATACAACCATTATTAGAATTATTTTTTTCATTTTTTAGAGTTTGGTAGTTGCAAAAATAAACAAATCATTGTTATTGATTAGTTAAATAATGGTTTGTATTGTGCCCGATGTTTATAGATAAGTATACTGTTTAAGATGGCTACCAAAAGTGCAGGAGCGATTCCGGCTAAATTAGGGTATAAATGAAAAAGCAAAATATTAATAGAAATTGGTGCCAGTAAAAGTAAGGCAAAAGCAACCCGCTTTTTTAGCAGGAGCATCCTCCCAAAACAGAGCTCTAAAACACCAACGATACGAAGCACATAATTTACTTGTCCAAAAAATGCTATAAAATCTCCAGCAGGTGTCGGAAGTAACCTTCAAAATTTATTTATTCCTGATAGAACAAGAAAAATTCCCAAAACAATTCTAACGATTTTTGTAAAAATTGTATTCATTAGATTATTATTTATTGGTTAATTTTAATTAAAATAAAATCCTAAATTAATAAATAATTGATTACTAAATTCGTAATACTTTAAGAAATCAAAAAACCGCCTGTTTTAAGGCGGTTTTTTTAAGTATTAGTTTGTAGGAACCATGTAATTCCAGAAATAATTGTGGCAGTTCCATTTATTCAATTACAATAGGATAACTAACTTCGGCATCTGTGGCGCCAGCAGCATTCGTAATATCTCCGTTAGCAACTCCAGCAGCCGACTTGTTTGGCTCGTGTCTTAATGTAACTAATAAGTTTCCCGAAGTTGCATTACCAGTAACCAAAGTAAAAGCCAATCCAATTGGTTTGCCATTTGCATCTGCATCTGCATAAGTGAAAGTGCCCAATGCAGCCGGTGCTTGAAAAAACAATTGGTGCTCTATGCCTTCTTCTAATACTTCTAAAGTAATATCAGAGACCGGATTAGCAATTTCGTTAAAAAAAGCAACTTCGCCACTATAGCTAGTATTTGCTTTTAAATTTCCAGAAACCGTAATTACAGGCGCATTTGGACCTTCACCATCCAAGTCTCTCGAAGTTAGTATGGCCGTTTCAACGTTTGCTCCAACTGCAGTTCGCAAAGTCGTGGTCACTGTAGTGATTACTTCTTCCTCATTTACGGACGTTGAATTGTCATCATTATTACATGATATAAAAGTTGTAATTCCGAATAGTACTAGTCCTAAAGTTTTTAAATTTTTCATTTTATTTAATTGTTTGTATCTGATGTCAGATGTTATTAATAATTTATTTTTAGTTGTAATTGAAAATTTCGTCCCATTTCGTCGGCAAAAAAACGCTGTCTGTTGAGGTAATCTCGATAATTTGTGTTAAATATATTCTGAACTGAAAAAGCAACTGTTGTGTTAATTTTTGAAATAGTTTTAATTTTGACTTCAGAATAGAAATGCAATAATTGATAGGCTCTTGGTGAGGAACTAATGTCAACAACAACGGGTTTAAGTTCATTATCTACAATAATATTTGTCGTAAAGTTATTGTCGGGAAACCGGTTTTGCTTGGCAACGATTTCGCTTTTCAACTCCAGCAACAAATGGTGCCATTCTTTTATGAAAAACTGAATTTTGTTGTTAATGTTTAGTGGCGGCATATCAATCAAAGCCTCATTATTACTACGATCTGATCCGTTAACATAAGCCAAAGAAAATTGATGTTGCCAATTATGAGTAATTTTCCAATGGGTTTCAAAATCAAATCCAGTAATCAAAGCATTGGTTTGTTGGTATTCCCAAACAGGAAATGCTCCTCGAATTGTAGTTTCAAAACCAACGGGCGTCAAGAACATATAATTGTTAATAAAGTTGATGTATGGATTGAAACTTGCAGAAAAAACATTCCATTTTTTTTGAAAGGTTGTTGCTATTTTAAAAGATTTTTCTTTGTCAAGTTTTAGATCCCCAAGCTCAATAATTCCGGTAGAATGATGCAATCCATCACTGAAAAATTCAGATGGATTTGGATTTCTCGAAGCCAAGCTTAAATTAAAGTACAAATCGCACTTTTTTTGGAATTCTTTGTGAATTCCGATACTCGCTGAAAGATTGTGGAACATAAATTCAGGTTTTGTAAGCCACTGATTGCCATTTTCGCTAAGGATGAAATCATTAAATTGCGGATTATAATTTCGCTCTTCCCATCTTGATTTCAAGTAGTATTTTGTGGCTTGTATTATCGAAAAATCATACCTAATTCCAGTTTCAAAAGTCAGGGTTTCAGAAAAAGAATGACTTGCAACACCATACATTCCGGCTTCTAATTTATCATAATTTGGAATTAAAGGACGGATTCCGGTTGCGGGATTGGCAAAATTATTTTGGAAAGCGCCCACAATTCCTGATTTTAGTTGCCAATCATGGTATTCTTTTTTGTAATCAATATTGACTGTATGCGTTTGCAATTGTAAATCCAACGCCGCTTTGTTATTCAAGTCGCCCCTTCTTACATCAAATTCTAATCGTTTATTAAATTGAAAAGCATATTGAATTGATAAAGAAGAAGTTTCATTAAAATACAAATTGTAGTTGAACTTGGCAATATGATGTTGCACTTGTTGCTTAGGGTTTTTTATGGTATAACCAAAATCTTCGACTATCGACGGAATCTGATTGGTTATTGAATTGTATAAATCAGTTACATTTCCGGTGTGCGAGGCACTTAAAATTCCCATTTTTGCATTGTACAAACTATAGAAAGCCGAGAAATCATATTTTTTTCCATTAAAAGCAAGGTCTCCCGTAAAATTAATTTCCCTATTACCTGTATTCGACAAAACATAATTTGGGGCCGTTTTATCACCAAGGTATTTGTAAGTTGCCATTGCATTCCAGCTCCAGCCTTTTGCGTTTCCTTTGTTTAGGCTGCTGCTAATTGTTCCGCCACGACCGTTTGAAGCCAATGAAACTAATGTTTTGCCAAATAGCGTGTCTTTTTTCACTTTGTTTTGTTCAATTATAACCAATCCGCCAACAGCATCGCCACTGTATTGCAAACCTGAGGCACCTTTAATTACCGTAATTTTTGAAGCCGCATTGATATCAAAATTAGGTGCGTGTTCTGCACCCCATTGTTGGTCTTCCAATCGAATATTATTGGTAATGATTGGAACACGACTGCTGTGCAAACCATTAATAATTGGCTTCATAATGTTTGTGCCAGTTTTTAAAAGAGTAACACCAGTAACCTCTTTCAACGCTTCTCCAAGTGATTGGTTGCTGTATTTTTCGATAGTTTCTGTTTTAATCTTTTGCTCTACAATCGATTCGTTATAGGTGTTGGCTTTGTTTTTTAAAACGACCACATCCAATTGATTTGTTTTTTGTTTTAGTACAAAATTGATTTGCATATTTCCAGAGACCACAATTGTTGAATCGATTGATTGAAAACCAATACAAGAAATATTAATTTTTAGCAATCCAAAAGGGAGTTTTTTGATTGTATATTCTCCATCCAAATTACTAGAAACAGATTTGGAGCCAATATGAATATGGCTCCCGACAACGGGAAGGTTTTCGGTACTGATTATCTTACCTGAAATTGAATTTTGCCCAAAGCAAATCCCAATAAAAAGAAAAGAAAAAACAGCAAAAATATTTCTTTGCATTTTTTAAGTTTAAAATAATACCATTCAATCTCTAAATATTAGAAATTGAACTAAAAAGGATATTTTATCTTAAAATATTGGAGGTGCGCGAAGGGCAAAAAGACTTCCTTTGAAGAATTGTGATACTGCTTTTGAATACAAAAAATCAGTTTGAAAATAAAAAGAGGTTTTTTGAAAAGCAATAATTGGATTTTCTGATGCTAAAAAAGCACTTAAAGTAAATTCGCAAACAAAACAATGGTCGCCAACATGATGATGGTGCGTGATTTCGGCTTTGTTAATACCCGTTTCGTGATTGCATATTTTTTCGGAGAATTGCGCTACAATATGCTCATAAGAATGCATAGATTGAAACCCCATTGAAAACAATACGGTTAGCATCAAAGCAAAATTTATTATGGCAAACTTATTATTCATTAATGTAAATGTACTAATAATAAAAGTAATATTGCTCGTACAGTAAAAAATTTGAGGTTTAATGGATTTGTCGGCAATAAATTAAAAGGTTTAAACCAATTTATTTTTTACCAAATATTCGGCAATTTGAACTGTATTGGTTGCAGCGCCTTTGCGCAAATTATCGGCAACTATCCATAAGTTGAGCGAGTTAGGCTGGCTTTCGTCACGACGAATGCGACCCACAAAAACAGCGTCTTTTCCTTGCGCATAAATGGGCATCGGATAAGTAAAAGTGTCAATATTGTCCTGAACCACAACGCCATCGGTATGGTGCAAAATGGTTCGAATTTCGTTTACGTCAAAATCATTTGAAAATGCAATGTTCACGGCCTCGCTATGTCCGCCAACAATTGGTACACGTACTGCAGTTGCTGTTACCGCAATGCTTTTGTCGCCCATGATTTTTTGGGTTTCACGCACCAATTTCATTTCTTCTTTGGTGTAACCATTCTCTTCAAAAACGTCACATTGTGGAATGGCATTACGGTGAATGGGATATTTATAAGCCATTTCGCCTTGGATTCCAGCATATTCGTTTTCTAATTGTTGTACTGCTTTTACGCCGGTCCCTGTGATGGATTGATAGGTGGAAACCACCACACGTTTGATGTTGTATTTTTTGTGCAAAGGATTCAAAACCAAAACCATTTGGATGGTTGAGCAGTTTGGATTGGCAATGATTTTATCTTCTTTTGTCAAATCGGAAGCATTGATTTCGGGGACCACTAATTTTTTGGTTGGATCCATTCGCCATGCCGATGAGTTATCAATTACCGTAGTTCCTGCAGCTGCAAATTTTGGCGCCCATTCTAACGAAGTTGAACCACCAGCAGAAAAAATGGCGATATCGGCTTTTAAATCGACCGCGGTTTGCATGCCTACTACAGTATATTTTTTGCCTTTGAATTCGATTTCTTTGCCAATAGATTTTTCGGATGCTACAAGAATTAATTCGGTTATCGGGAAATTTCTTTCTGTTAAAACCTGAAGCATTACTTCGCCTACCATTCCGGTAGCACCAACAACAGCAATTTTCATAATATAGATTTTAAATTTAATGCCCAAAAGTAATGCTTTTTGGTTTAAAAAATAAATTTCTGTTGCTTAGGTTTTGCGTGAAGGATGGAGCTATTGTTTGAGCTCTTTTTGGGTAGCTTTATTTTTGATGGTAAAAGATAATTTTGCTGACCCAAAAAAGCGAGTGCGAAAGCCTGACGCCATTTTGCTTAAAAAAATGTGCTTTTTCTTTGTGGTATTGAGGCAAAATGGGGACACGCCCCAATTATAAAAAGAAAAACCGCCTCAATAAAGAAACGGTTTGGTTAAAATATATAATGTAGCGGTAACTATTTTTTTAATAAATCTCTGATCTGAATAAGCAATTCTTCTTGCGTTGGTCCTGCTGGAGGCACAATTACTTCTTCTTTCTTTTTGGCTTTATCGGCAGCTCTTAAAACCACAAAAACGAAAAAACCAATAATGATAAAATTGATGACAGCTTGAACAAAATTGCCGTAAGTAATTACAGATGCTCCAGCGGTCTTTGCGGCTGCTAAATCGGGATAACTTTCTCCGTTTAGGGCAATAAATTTTTTGGTGAAGTCGGTGCCTTGGGTAATTAAACCTACGATAGGCATAATCAAATCGTCAACTGCG
This sequence comes from Flavobacteriaceae bacterium, assembly GCA_947488595.1. Classification (GTDB taxonomy): domain Bacteria; phylum Bacteroidota; class Bacteroidia; order Flavobacteriales; family Flavobacteriaceae; genus Flavobacterium. The sequence goes on along the minus strand of CANKZI010000011.1, from coordinate 16,757 downwards.
GAAGTTACAATTTTGCCAAAAGCGCCACCAATTACAACAGCAGTTGAAAGTGAGAGGACATCTCCTCTCATCAAAGAGGCTTTAAAATCTGCAAAAAATCCCATAATAATTTTTGTTTTGGTTAATTTAAAAATGATTTTATTATCAAAATTAATAAAAATTTAAAAAAAAATGTCCTTTGTAGCAAATTCTTGCCTATTCCCGATAAAAAACACGCTTAACTCTTTGCGAAATACTGGTCAGAATTTCATAAGAAATGGTGTTCAACTGGGTTGCAATGTAATTAACCGTTGGATTTTCGCCAAAAATAATGACCTGATCACCTTCTTTACAATCGATTTCAGAAATATCTACCATGAGCATGTCCATGCAAACGCTGCCCACAATGGTAGCTTTTTGGTTGTTGATAGATACAAATCCGAGTCCGTTGCCCCATTGTCTCGAAATTCCATCTGCATAACCAATAGGAATAGTAGCGATTTTGGTGGTTTTTTGTGCGACAAACCTTCGGCCATAACCCACACTTTCCTCTTTTTGTATGGTTCGAATTTGAGAAATAATGGACTTTAAAGTACCTACATTTTCTAAGTATTTTTGTTCTGCCGGGTCGTTTGAAATGCCGTAAAGACCTATTCCTAAACGCACCATATCGTATTGCGCATTTGGAAAATTTGAAATGCCTGATGTGTTGAGGATGTGCCGAATCGGGTTGATTTGCAGTTCATTTATTATTCTTGAAGATAATTTTTCAAACAACCCAATTTGATATGCCGCAAATTCGCGATGTTCTAAATCGTCGCTTGTGGCCATGTGCGATAAAATGCTTTTGACTTTTACGGATTTGTTTTGATGTAAAATCGCAATCAATTCTGTTATTTGTTCAGATTCAAAACCCAAACGGTGCATGCCAGTATCAATTTTTATATGAATAGGGAAATCAACCAATTGGTGTTTTTTTGCAATTTGAATAAAAGCATGAAGACCTTTTAAACTGTAAATTTCTGGTTCCAATTGGTGTTGGATAATAGCAGAAAAACTGGTGTTTTCTGGATTCAAAACCATAATTGGCAATTGGATTCCAGCGTTTTTAAGCGCAATTCCTTCATCGGCAAAAGCCACACCAAGATAATCGACTTTATAGTGTTCTAGTATTTTTGCGATTTCAAAGCCGCCGTTTCCGTAACCAAAAGCTTTTACCATAACCATGAGTTTGGTGGCGGATCTTAGTTTTGACTTGTAAAAATTGAGGTTGTGACTTATAGCGTTGAGGTTGATTTCGAGTACTGTTTCGTGCGTTTTTTCTTCGAGAAGCGCTACAATTTTTTCGAATTCAAAAATGCGTGCGCCTTTGATTAAAATGGTTTCGTTGCCAAAAGTTAAATTATTAAAATCGCCAATAAAAGCAGCTGTATTTTTGTAAGCAATACCGTTTACAAATTTCGATTTAAAGTCCGAAATGGTAGTGCCAATCACAATGACACGATTGATTTTATTAACAATTACAAGTTGTGCGACTTTGGTATATAAGTCGTCATTGGACAAGCCAGACTGAAAAATATCCGACAGTATCAAGGTTTTCTTTTTATATTTTTGCTGGCTTTCCAAAAAATCCAAAGCAATTTTTAAGGACTGAAAATCGGAACTGTAACTATCATCAATTAGCGTGGTATTGTTGATGCCGTCTTTGACTTTGAGCCGCATTTCTATCGGAAAAAGCAGTGCGATTCTGTTTTCGATGGTTTCGCAATCATAATTCAAATACAGCAAAACCATCATGCAAGAAATGGCATTTTCGAGTGACGCATCATCTTGAAATGGAACTTTAATATCGAAAACCATTTCTTTATAATGGGCAGTTAAAATGGTTTTATTTAAATAAGTGTCTCTTGTCAAAAAAACATCTGCTTTCTTGTCTGAAAAACTCCACGAAAATGTTTTGATATTGGGATTTAAAAAGGCATCAGTTGTTTTGTTTTTCGGATAAATTAAAACTCCTACTGCTGCAAAAAGTTTTACTTTCTCTTTTATTTTTTGACTCAAATTTTCAAAACCTTCATCGTGCGCTGTGCCAATATTTGTAAGGACTCCAAACGTGGGATTGATGATTTTTTGCAAATTAATCATTTCATTTGTTGTCGAAATTCCCGCTTCAAAAATGCCAAAGTTGTGCTTTTCATTGATTGAAAAAACAGACAATGGAACTCCAACTTGTGAATTATAGCTTTTTGGACTTCGGATAATATTATAATCAGGACTTAGCAAAAAATTCAGCCATTCTTTGACAATGGTTTTTCCGTTACTTCCGGTTATACCAATTATCGGAAAATCAAAAAGCGAACGGTAATAAGCGGCCAATTGTTGCAGGGCATCAAGTGTGTTTTTGACGACTAAAAAATTGGCTTTGTCTTTTAAGTCTTCGGGGATTTTGTTGACTACAAAATTTTGAACTTTGGAAGCAATCAGTTTTTCGATATAAATATGCGCGTCATTATTTGGTCCAACGAGTGCAAAAAATAAGGTTTTTTCGTTGTTTTGAAGCGAACGGCTGTCGATTGAAATGTTTTCAATTTCAAGGTCTTGATTTTTGCCTACAAAAACGGCATTGAGAATTGAAATGGTATTTTTTAATGATAGATTCAAAAATTATTTATTTTTTTATTTGCTTCCTTTTCTTGGTTTTTTTGCATCGCATTAAAGTAAGCCGCACGACTCAACGGCTCATATTCTTCGGTTTCTCCAAGCATAACCAATTTGTCATTGTCGGTTTTTCTAAAACTATAATTCGCCAAATTGCCTGTCCTGGTGCAAACGGCATGCACTTTGGTCACATATTCGGCTGTAGCCATAAGTGCTGGCATCGGACCAAAGGGATTGCCTTTAAAATCCATATCCAAACCAGCCACAATTACTCGAATGCCAGAATTAGCCAAATCATTACAAATTTTAACAATCTCATCATCAAAAAATTGGGCTTCATCTATACCAACTACATCGCAACCTTGTGCAAGAATTGCAATATTGGCGGCAGCTGGAACTGGTGTTGAACGAATTTCATTTTTGTTGTGCGAAACGACCATATCTTCGTCATACCTGGTGTCAATGGATGGTTTAAAAATTTCGACTTTTTGCTTTGCGAATTGTGCACGCTTCAAACGGCGAATCAACTCTTCGGTTTTTCCCGAAAACATTGAGCCGCAAATTACTTCAATCCAACCAAATTGTTCTTTATGATTTACTGTATTTTCGAGAAACATTTTGTATTTTTCAGCCTTTAAAAGGATTAGATTTTTTTACTTTGTAATCTCAACAAAAATATTAAAAATCAATTGCTTTACTCACTATAATTCTAAAAGTTATGAAGAAAAGATTAGAAGCCGAATTAATTAGCATTGCGCACCGAATTTTGAAATTAAAGAACAAGTCAGAACTCAGCCAATTGTATTTTGAAACGCAAAAATTATATGAAACATTATCGGTTTTGAAATTTGTAGAAGAAAACATCGGCGTTGTACAATCCAAAATGGATGTTGCTGATATTGAAGAGAAACTCCATCTTGCTTTAGACAAAATAGAATTGCCAATTGAATCCGAATTACCGCAAGTAAATTCAGAAGTTTTTCAAGAAGTGAACGAAGCAACCGAACCAGAATCAAAAGTAGGTTTTGATGATGCAATTGCGGCTGTTTCAGAAAGTGAAATAGCAATTGAAAAGGAAGAAATTAATGATGAAGATGATGATGTAAAACCAAATGTTTCCAAACAAGAATCCGTTGAAGTTCCCGATGCAATTAAAATTCCAGATCCCGACTTTAAGCCATCATTTGAATTGTCTTTTGAAGAAAAATCTGAAGAAAAATCAAAAACGCAACAAATCTCTTTTGAAGATTTATTGGGTGCCGATTATAACGACCCTGTTTTTGACAAGCTAGAAGCCAATAAAAATCCGATTGCTGCATTGCCCGATTTTGAACCTGAAGCTAGTGTTGAAAAACCAAAAAAAGAACTTTTTGAAGAAAAAAGCATTCCAAAACCAGATGTTGCAAACGACATTCCAAATCGGAATATCACTTTTGGACTCAATGACCGAATTGGTTTCGAAAAGCAACTTTTTGCTGGAAGTAGTGAAGACATGAATCGTGTTGTTTCGCAATTGAGTACTTTTGACACGTTTTTGGAAGTACAAGAATTTATTGAAGATATGGTTAAACCAGATTATAACAATTGGGAAGGAAAAGACGATTATGCATTGCGTTTTATGGAAATTGTGGAGAAAAAATTTGGTTGATAGAGAAAAAATCAAAGTATATAGTTCTTTGGTTTCTAAACAAATTATATGCGTAAAGCAAACCTACTAAATTAAATTATGTCAAAACTATATATCGTTCCAACGCCAATTGGCAATCTCGAAGACATGACTTTTCGTGCCATTCGCATTCTTAAAGAAGTCGATTTAATTTTGGCCGAGGACACACGCACCAGCGGAAAATTATTGAAGCATTTTGAAATTGGTACGCACATGCACAGCCACCACATGCACAACGAACACAAGACCATCGACAATTTAATTGTGCGATTAAAAGCTGGAGAAACCATTGCTTTAATATCTGATGCAGGAACGCCAGCAATTTCTGACCCAGGGTTTTTGCTAACTCGTGCCTGCGTCGAAAATAAAATTGAAGTTGAGTGTTTGCCTGGCGCGACTGCTTTTGTACCTGCTTTAGTGAACAGCGGTTTGCCCAACGATAAATTTGTTTTTGAAGGATTTTTGCCCGACAAAAAAGGCAAACAAACCCGTTATTTAGCTTTGGCCGAAGAAACCCGAACAATGATTTTGTATGTTTCACCACACAAATTGGTCAAGACATTAACCGAATTCATTACCTATTTTGGCGAAGAAAGACCCATTTGTGTTTCACGAGAATTGTCGAAACTGCATGAAGAAAATGTACGCGGTTCAGTTCGAGAAGTACTTACTCATTTTGAAAGCAAACCGCCAAAAGGTGAAATTGTGGTCGTGGTTGGAGGAAAATCTAATAAATAAAATGGTAGCTTTTTTATTTGACAAATCATATTGGTATTTAAGTTTTGTCAACAGCCAACAAACCGGCTAACGCAATACCTTCTCGTTTTCGGTTCACGCTTATTTGATGCACTTTCAAAAAAATGATGCGAAGCGCTAGTATAAGTAATAGCATAAGCTGGATTAAGTTGCAAAGCGGCAGAGGGTAATATCAAAAACAAACGGTCTTTGATATGGTCTGCTAGGTTTCTGAATCATACATTAAATCAACAAAAGAAAATGATTTTCCGCTAAACAATCCTTTGTCAGATAATTTTAAATCGGGAATGACCAACAATGCCATAAACGAAAGCGTCATGAACGGCGCCTTCAAAGTGCTTCCCAATTGCTTTGCCATCGCATCAATTTCTTGGTACAACTTGGCCGTTTCCCAAGCGTTTTTATCGCTCATTATTCCGGCAACTGGCAAGGCAAGTATTTTTTTTTCAATACCATGAACGGCGCAAATACCACCTTTATTTTCGATTATAAGATTTACTGCACTCACAATGTCGGTATCGGACGTGCCAACAACAACAATATTATGACAATCGTGCGCCACTGAACTAGCAATCGCGCCTTTTTTAAGACCAAAATTTTTAATAAATGCAATAGCAGGTTGGGCATTTTGATACCGATTCACAACCGCCATTTTTAGTACGTCATTTTCGGTATCAGAAATTATTTTTCCATCTATAACTAGCGGTTTATGATATACTTCATTGGTAATCAATTGACCTTCCAGGGCTTCAATAACCCTAATTTTTGAAGCAGTACTTTTGATTTCAAAATCGCCAATTGCTTTTTTGGAGATGGCAAAATGATTGGGTGTTTCAAAAGCAACTTTGGCTATAAAAGATTGTCCATTTTCGGCAACCAATTCGCCATTAATGAATGTTTTTAATACTTTAAAATCAATTAAATCTTCGACAACAATAAAATCGGCAGCGTCCTTTTCGTGCAATAAACCCACATCAAGTTGATAATGATAAATAGGATTGACACAGGCCATTTGTAAGACTTTAAAAACATCTATTCCTTTGGCAACAGCTCGCGCACAAAGCAAATTGATATGACCAACAATCAAATCGTCGGGATGTTTGTCGTCTGAGCAAAACATCATATTTTGATAATTTTCTGGAACCAAATCAATTAAAGCGTCAAAGTTTTTGGCGGCGCTTCCTTCACGAACAATTACTTTCATGCCAAGAGCTAATTTTTCTTTTCCTTCTTCATAACTAAAACACTCGTGATCCGTTGTAATACCTGCGCTAATGTATTTTTGAAGAGATGTGCCTCTCAATCCAGGCGCATGTCCGTCAATAGGTTTTTCAAAATATTTTGCCCATGTCAATTTTTTTTGGACTTCGGAATCATCCATCAAAACGCCAGGATAATTCATCATTTCTGCGAGGTAATAAATGTCTGAAGAAGCCAATAATTCTTTAATTCCATCAGCATCTATAATGGCGCCGGCACTTTCAAAAGCAGTTGCAGGCACGCATGATGGCGCGCCAAAATGGAATTTCAACGGAACTTTTTTACTGTTTTCAATCATATAATAAACCCCTTCTTTTCCCAAAACATTGGCAATTTCGTGTGGATCAGAAATGGTAGCAACTGTGCCATGAACTACCGCTATTTTAGCAAATTCAGAAGGCACTAACATGGAACTTTCGATATGAATATGCGCATCGATGAAGCCAGGAAGAATATAATTTTTATGATCGTGTACTTTGGCAACAATCGAAAGTATTTTTCCGTTTTCAATTGTAATTTCTCCCGAAAAAATAGTGCGTTTTTCGATATTGACGATTTGTCCTTGAATTTTCATGATTTGGATTTTGGATAAAATGAATTGAAAAGTAACGCATTTTTCGCGAATTTACTTTAAATTTGATATTCAATTTATTTATACACCATACAAAATCAAATTTATGCGCTGGACCATCCAACCCAATCCCGAGCCTCAAAAAGTGATTGAGCTCGCAGATGCTTTAAGTACCGATACTTTTATCGCCCAATTGTTAATACAACGCGGCATCAACACTTTTGAAGAAGCCCGACAATTTTTTCGCCCCAATTTATCCGATTTGCACAATCCATATCTCATGAAAGATATGGACAAAGCGGTCGAAAGAATAGAAAAAGCAATTGCAAATCACGAAAACATTCTTGTTTTTGGCGATTATGATGTCGATGGAACGACCGCTGTTTCTTTGGTTGCTTCCTATTTAAGAACCTTTTATCCAAATATTGCAACATATATTCCAGATCGTTATGACGAAGGTTATGGCATTTCTTTTAAAGGAATTGATTTTGCCGACGACAACGGTTTTTCGCTCATCATCGCTTTAGATTGCGGCATAAAATCAATTGACCACGTGGCTTATGCCAAAACCAAAAAGATTGATTTCATCATTTGTGACCACCACCGACCTGGAGCTATTTTACCTGAAGCAGTCGCTGTTTTAGACCCAAAACGAGACGATTGTAATTACCCATATGAAGAATTGTGCGGTTGTGGCATTGGCTTTAAACTCATACAAGCACTAGGCGAAAAACGGCAACAAACCATTGAAGATGTATATCCTTATTTGGATTTGGTAGCCACGGCCATTGCTGCCGATATTGTGCCGATGACAGGCGAAAATCGAATTTTAGCTCATTTTGGTTTGCAAGTCATCAATACTGATCCAAGACCCGGAATCAAAGCGCTCATTCAGCAAGTAAAAAAGAAAAATTTAGACATTACCGACGTGGTTTTTATTATTGCGCCCAGAATTAATGCCGCTGGAAGAATAAAACACGGTAATGAAGCGGTAGCATTATTGTCTGAATTTGATTTTGAACAAGCACAACTATTTGCTTCAGAAATTGAACAATACAATGCAGAACGCAAAGGTTTAGACCAACAAATTACCATCGAAGCACTTGCGCAAATCGAAGAAAATCAAGAGCAACAACGATTTACAACTGTTGTATTTCGAGAAGATTGGCACAAAGGCGTCATCGGCATCGTGGCTTCGCGGTTGATTGAAACCCATTATCGTCCGACCTTGGTTTTCACTAAAAGTGGCGAAAATTTTGCTGCTTCAGCGAGGTCGGTAAAAGGTTTTGATATTTACAATGCCCTGGAAGCTTGTGCTGAACATTTAGAACAGTTTGGCGGACATAAATATGCAGCAGGCATGACTTTGAAACCAGAAAACTATCAAAAATTTAAAAATGCTTTCGAGAAAGTAGTGCAAGAAACCATTCCGCCTGAATTACTACATCCAGAAATTGAGGTCGATGCTGAAATTGATTTCGATGCCATAACGCCAAAATTAACACGCATTTTAAAACAATTTGAACCATTTGGCCCTCAAAACCGAACACCTGTTTTTTTGACAAAAAACGTTTATGATACAGGTTACGCAAAATTAATGGGTCAAAAGGAGGAACATTTACGCCTTTTTTTAAAACAAAATAATGCTGAAGGCATTGCTGCAATCGGATTTGGTTTGGGCAACAAAATGGGCTTGACTACCAACAAAAAAAAGTTTCAAGCTGTTTACTGTATCGATGAAAACGATTGGAATGGCGCCACTTCTTTGCAATTGCGTTTAAAAGATATGCAATAGTTTTTGGGCGTTCCCTTAGGGTCAGGCTGTCCGTTGCAAGTCCTCGTTCCGTCGTGCCTCCTGCACTGTGGGCTTTTCACTTCCATCCTTAACGCAAAAAACGACAAACATTTAACAAACTATTATTTAGAATAAATATAAATAATAATTATATTTGTGTCAAATAATAAAAAATGAAGCAAATAACACCATTGTATTATAATGATTTTGGTATGTCTTTTTATTGGAAAAAAGAAAAATTTACTTTTTCAGAAAAAGTCCAATTGGTTTTTAAGGAAACAGGATTTCATTTTTCTTTTTCCGAATTGACCGCTTTTAGTGCTTTGATTGCCGAAAGTTCCAAGAATATTAGTGGGTGTAATGATTGTGTTTTAAAAAATAAATGTCATAAATATTTGCTGAAAACACCCTGTACACAAATTGATTTGGCGGTTTCTGTGCAAGAATTAAATGCTATTGAAGATTTGGTGGAAGGGACTTTATTTAAAGTAAATCTTCATGAATTTCTAAATGGTGTCGGGCGCAATTAATTTTTAAATGTTTTCAATTCAAAAGTTGTACCGTCAAAAACACCGTAAGTAAAATAACTGATCCAGTCGCCAAGGTTAACGTATTCTGAATTTTCACCTACTGAAAGCACCATAGGAAGATGGCGATGACCAAAAATAAGATAGTTGTAATGTTTGGTTTCAAGTTTGCGTTTGCTGTACAAAACAAGCCATTCATTGTCTTCACCCAAAAATTGAACATCCGAATCGCCAGAAATTAATTTGTTTTTAACCGAAAGGTATTGGGCTAATCTCATTCCAATGTCAGGATGCAACCAGCGGTAAAGCCATTTTGATAAAGGATGGATAAAAACTTTCTTCATGCGTTTATAACCTTTATCACCTGGCCCTTTTCCGTCGCCATGACCTATTAAAAAAGTTTTATCGCCAAAAGTGAATTCTTTATTGTCAAAATAAACAGGAATTTGGAGTTCTTTTTCAAAATAATCGTGCATCCATAAATCGTGATTACCCACAAAAAAATAGATAGGAATTCCCAAATCTTTAATTTCTGCCAATTTGCCCAAAACCCTTATGAACCCTTTTGGCACAACGGTTTTATATTCGAACCAAAAATCGAACAAATCGCCAAGTAAAAAGATGGCTTCGGCATCAATTTTAACCTCATCAAGCCAAGAAATAAATTTTTTTTCTCTGAGAAAACTCGATTCAGGAGTTGGTGCGCCAAAATGCTGGTCAGAGGCGAAATATATTTTTTTGTTATTAGGAAGCAACATTATATAAAATTAAAGTTCAAATATAACAAATGTTGTCACAAATAATTTTTAAAACTACGTCAAATACAAAATGTTTTTTTGCGAAAAGCACAAATAAATCAGAAAAAATCGATATTAATGTTACAGATTGCTTTACTTATAATGATTTTGTTAAATACTTTAGATTTTGTTTTTTTTTAATAAAATTCCTTAATTTTGAAAATCATACCTCTTATGCATTCCATCTAAAACCGTTAAAATTTTCATTTTATGAAAAAAATTACACTACTACTTTTATTTTTAATCTCTTTTTCTGGTTTTTCGCAACTTACCGAAGATTTTGAAGACGGATTTCCGGTTGATTGGTTGCGATTGAATGCGCCAGCTGGACCCAATTTTGGAATTGGAGCAGCGCAACAATGGATGCTTAATACGACGCCAAATCCAGTAAATCCTTCTGGTTATGCTGCGCATACAGGATTGGATCCTGCATCAGTCAATGCCGCTTATATTAACACAGAACAAATTGGCATCAATAATACTGAAGAAGATTGGATGATCACTTCGCAACAATTGATTCCAGCAAACGGACAATTGCGTTTTTTTACAAGACAGGTTTCCAATGGCAATCAAGGCACGGTTTATCAAATTCGCGCATCGCTTAATCCATTGCAAAATAATCAAGAAGCATTTACTATAATACAAACTTGGACCGAATCCGATTTGCAAGATTTGAATGGTGATATTACTCAGTATGTAGAAAAAACGGTCGATTTTCCGGCACAATACATTGGACAACAAATTTACATTGCTTTTGTCAGAACATTTCTACAACCTACGAGCCAAAGAGCGGGTGACCGATGGTTGATTGACGATGTTAGAGTAAGACAAAAATGTGTGAGTCCAAACGGATTAGATATAGGAACCAATATACAGTCGACGATAGTAGAATTGGTATGGAACAATTTGGGTTTAGCCACAACTTTTGAGATTGAAATTGTTCCATCTGGACAAATTCCAACGGGAACAGGATTTGTTGTTACCGCTGAAGGCATCAATCCAACAAGTTATACAACTACGACTTCAGATATTGTTTTGCAACCTGGTGTTTGCTATGAATATTATGTTCGTGCGATTTGCGGAACTGCCGATGATCCTGTTTATAGTGGCTATGGTGGTCCGTTTCCATTTTGTACATTGCCATTGGGTTCCATTTGTAACGACCCATTATTAGTTTCGGGATTGCCGTTTCAATCTTCTGGAAATACAGCCAATTTTGGCGATGAGGTTGATATAACCCAAGGAACACTTTGCGGGGCTGTTCCTGCAAACACCAACTATTTACAAGGAAACGAAGTTTTTTATAGTTATACCGCCACAATAGATGGAACAATTAGTATTACTATGACGCCAGCTGGAACACCATCAGGTAATTCGTCTTTATTTGTTTATAACGGTTGTGCTAACGTAGGTGTGAATTGTATCGCTGGTGTGGCCAATGCCAATTCGACACCTAGAATTGTAACCATTCCTGTTGTGAATGGGCAGACCTATATTATCGTGATATCTTCTAGTGCTACTAATCCTACAGTAGGCTTTAATTTAGTCATACAACGTGAAGAATGTACACCAAAACCCATCAATTTAGCGGCAACAGATCCTTTATTAGACACTGCAACGCTAAGTTGGGTAAGTCCAGAGTTTGCTGCGTGGGAAGTAGAAGTACAACCTTTAAATGCTCCTGTGCCAACAGGAAATGGTGCATATTATGTTACCACAACAACGTTTCAGCCGTCGGGATTAGCGTCGGGAACACAATATCAGTTCTGGGTTAGGGCCGAATGTACTCCAGGCTCAGGAATTTTTACTGCCTGGGCGGGTCCTTTTACTTTTAATACTCAAATTTGTGCGGTCGAAAATCAATGTACACATATTTTCAGAATGACAGATTCTGCCAATAATGGATGGAATGGTGCAAGAATGCAAATCCGACAAAACGGAATTGTATTGGCTACTATTGGAGCAACCTATACTTCTGGCGCAGGACCTGTTGATATTCCAGTTCAAATGTGTAATACGATCGGTTACGATATATTTTGGCTTACCGCTGGAACGCAACCGCAACAATGTATTGTCTCTGTAGTTAACTCTTTCGGTCAAACCATTTTTACTAAAACTGCTGGAACTGGAACACCAGGCGGTGTAATCTTTACAGAAGTAGTGAATTGTACTGTTCCTGAATGTGACATTCCACCAACCAATGTTCAAGTGCCAATTGCAAACATAAATACAACCAACGCAACAGTAACATGGGTTGCTCCAGCGACAACATCTTGGGATATTTATGTAGTTCCTGCTGGAAGTGCTCCGCCAACTGCCGATACTGCTGGTGGGCCGTATGATAATATTACAGTTGCCGACGTGAATAATCCATCATTTGAATTGTTTTTTAATTCATTATTAGCCGATACTGCTTACGATGTTTATGTAAGAGTAAATTGTGACAATCCTGCGGCTTCCAACTGGACAGGTCCGACAACATTTACCACATTGCCCACTTGTCCTAAACCGATTGCGTTGGGCGTTTTGGACACAACAACAACATCAACAACATTGCTTTGGACGAACGGTACGCCAACAGATACCTTATGGGAAGTTTTGTTAGTTCCAAGTCCAACGATCATTCCGCCAACAACGCTTCCTCCTTTGAATCCAGTAGTCGGAAACGGAACATTGTTAATTCCAACTACAACAGCATCGCCATTGGTTTTGCCATTGGGAACACTAACGCCTGCAACGATTTATTTTTATTACATCAGAACAGTTTGTCCAGGCGATGATAAAAGTACTTGGTCGGGACCATTTATTTTCAATACGGTTACGTGTGAACCTCAGGACAAATGCGCCTATAAATTTCTTTTAACCGATGCGGAAGGCAATGGTTGGAATGGTGCAAGAATGCAAGTACGTCAAAACGGAATACTTATAGCAACAATCGGTGCCACTTTTGCAAACGGTGCAGGGCCAGTGACAGTAAGTGTGCCATTATGTACCAATGTACCATTTGATTTGTTTTGGAGTGTAGCAGGAACAGCGCCAGATGAAGTGGGCGTGGCGATTCAAAATCCATTTACAGATATCATCTTCACAAAAGCACCAGGCATTAGTGCACCATTGGAAGTTGTTTATGCTTCTGTAGCCAGTTGTACACCACCAACCTGTCCTAAACCTACAACATTGCTGGTAACTGCCGGAAGTATTACGCAAACATCGGCCGAATTGTCTTGGACAGAAAACGCAATTCCGGGAGCAACACAATGGGAAGTATATGCAGTTCCTGTTGGATCTGCACCTCCTCCAGTTAATGGAACTCCAGTAAGTGGAGTTGCGCCTTATTATATAGCGAATAGTAATCCTTATATCATTTCAGGATTATTGCCCGGAACTACCTATATTTATTATGTAAGGGCTTTGTGTTCTGGAACCGACATCAGTACATGGACCATTTTAAATCCAAAAACATTTACGACCAAACCATTGAATGATGAATGTGAATTCTCAACTGTAGTACCAGTAAATCCAACAAGAGTTTGTGCACAATTTGCTTCTGGTAGCACTTTGGGCGCCACGCGTTCGTTGCCCAATACAGCGCCCGTATGCCCAGGTAATACCGATGATGATATTTGGTTTACTTTTACAGCAACGTCAACCATTCATATCATTACAATAAGTGATATTATTGGTGGAACTACCGATATTAACCATACTTTATATGCCGGAAGCGATTGCGGCGCACTAACCCAACTTTATTGCAGCAACCCAAACGTGAGTATTGCTAATAATTTGATTCCGTTAAGCACATATAAAATAAGGGTTTATACCAATGGAAGCAATGTTAATCAAACCGCAACGTTTAATTTATGCATCACCACACCACCAGCAGTTACAAATGATGAATGTGCTACGGCCATAACAGCGGTAGTAAACAATGGCATTGAGTGCAACGTATTTACATCTGCTTCGATTACGGGTGCAACAGCATCCTCTCAAACGAGTACATGTGCTGGCGCTGAAGATGATGATATTTGGTTCAGTTTTACAGCTAATAGTCCTACGCAAATCATAACGTTGAGCAATATTCAAGGTACAAGTGAAAATTTGGTTCACGCTTTATATCAAGGTGATGTTTGTGGTAATTTGACTTTTCTGTATTGCAGCGATCCCGAAGAAAGTATTGCAGAGGATTTAATTGTTGGAGCAGTTTATAAAATCAGAGTTTGGTCGTCTGTTGCTACTTTGCAAGACATTACTTTTGATTTATGTATTGGTAGAATACTTCCTCCGATAACAGCCAACACCACACAATATACAAAGCAGCAATTAATCGAAGATATCTTTTTGAAAAGTACTTGTTTAAATGTAACAAACATTACTTGGTCCACAGGTTCAGATTTTAATAACGTAAATGGAATCGGTTACTTCAATAAAAGTTTATCTGATTTCCCTTATCAGGACGGAATCGTATTATCTACTGGAGATGCAGCGAGTAGTCCAGGGCCTAATTTGTCGCTTTTAAGTGAAGGAGGACCTTTCGATAGTGAATGGATAGTACCAGATCCAGATCTTGAAGCTATTGTTCTTGCCGCAACTGGCAATGCAATGAATTCAAAAAATGTTACAAAATTAGAGTTCGATTTTACGCCATTATCCAATCTCTTAAAATTCAATTTCATTTTTGCTTCAGAAGAATATGGCGATTTTCAGTGTACATTTTCTGATTCCTTTGCTTTTTTATTGACCAATTTGGAGACGAATGAAACTGTAAATTTAGCCACTGTGGTAGATGACAACGGTGTCGTTTCTCCAATCTCAGTGGTAACGATTCGTGATGCACAATACAACACTGCCTTTAATGATTGCGAATCAGTTAATCCAGAGAAGTTCGGCACGTATTATGGAGATTTTCCAGGAACCAATCCGTTAGGAGCACCAATTAATTTCGACGGACATACGGTTGACATCGAAATTAATGCGCCAATCATTCCTGGCGTACAATACCATATCAAATTGGTTATTGCCGATAGACAAGACACAGCCTATGATTCTGCCATATTTTTAGAAGGAGGTAGTTTTAATATTGGTAATGTGGAACTCGGAAATAATTTTCTTGAAGCTGACGGAACCGCTGTCTGTTTAGGCGATACAGTGACCATAGATTCTGCATTAGATCCTGAAACTTATACTTTTCAATGGTTCAATGGTGATGATGAGATAGAAGGTGAAACCAATCCCGTACTAGTCGTTAACGAAGCAGGAACTTATAGCATCAAAGCGACTTATACCGATACCGATTGCTTTGCTGAAGACGTAGTATTAGTCGAGTATTTCCAAGATGCAATCGCCGGAACTCCACAAGATTTAATAGATTGTAATAGTGCTGGAACTTCAATCTTTGATTTGACAATTAATGAAACGCTTATTTTAGCACCATTTTTGACGGGTACACATGATGTAGTCTATTTCTTGACTGCCGATGATGCCGAAAATAATATTACCGCCAATGCCATAACAACGCCAAACGCATTCGCAGGCACTAACGGGCAAACCATTTATGTAAGAATCAACAAAACAGGAACAACTTGTAACCAAATAGTCTCGTTCCTTTTGAATGTGCAAGATTTAACACCTCAATTTACACTTTCTGGCGTGATGGCGATTTGTCCAGAAGCCACTACAACTATTGCGGTTGTTCCAACTGATAACAATTTTGATGTGAATTTGGTTACTTTCACTTGGTTTTATGGCGGAAATATCATTTTTGACCAGAACCAAAGCACATTGGTAATTTCGGGCGCAAACTATGGAGATTATTCGGTTACCGTTAATAATAACGGATGTACAGCAAATCAAACTTTTGCAATTACTAACAGCAATACCGATTGGGCTTTCAATTTAACGCCTTCGGTAACCACTTTATGTCCAGATGAAACGGGAACAATTGCGGTCAATGTTACCAACAATCCTGCGGGAGCGACAGCAACTTACACCTATACTTTGCCGAATTCAAGCACAGTGGTTTCCGAAAATAGTGTTTTACCAATTGATTCTTCCGGCCAATATGGCGTTACGGTCGAAATTTTGGGTTGTACAAGTACACAACAATTCATTACTATTGGCGAAAGCGTTGGCAATTGGGAAGTTACATTTGTCAATGAGCCTTATATTATTTGTCCAAATCAGTCTGTAAATCTTTCATTTACAGCAGATAATTTTGAAATAAGCAATCCAAACGCGGTTTATACTTGGACACTTCCTGATAATTCAGAAGTATCGGGCACAACATTGACAGCAAATCAAGTAGGCGATTACACTTTGAAAGTTGATGTTTTGGGTTGTATTTCAGAATCGGTAGTGGCTGTTGCCGAAAACACGTCGGTAATCGCTATAACATTTGAATCAGGTTGCGACGAGGGCAATGATTTTGTACTAACCGCGCTTCCATTAAACAGTTCATTTGATCCAATAACAAGTACTTATGTTTGGTCAAGCACTTCAGCTTTTGAGCCAATTGCTGCAACACCAGAGTCAATTATACTTAATGCCAAAGGTGATTTTACCGTTACCGTTATCAATGCTGATGGATGTCAATCTCAAAATTCAGTGTATATTGCCGATGTTTCTTGCAAAATTCAAAAAGGTATTTCTCCAGATAATAATGGCGAGAATGATAGTTTTGACTTGAGTGCTTTTGATGTAAAACGTCTTTCGATATTCAACAGGTATGGAACAGAAGTTTTCGTATATGACA
>CANKZI010000010.1 GCA_947488595.1 Flavobacteriaceae bacterium | reverse complement strand
AAGAAATTCTTCAAAAGATAAGTATTAGTTAAAATAAGAAATCGTCTAAAGAGTAATTTTTAGACGATTTTTTTTATGTAATAATCTCAAACAAAAAAGCCATTTCCGAGGAGATGGCTTTTCATTTAACAGAAATAGAGATTATTTTTTTGCCTCCTTTTCAGCATCCTGAACCATTTTCGCATTTGCAGTAATTGCAAATTCTACACGACGGTTTTGGCTGCGACCTTCTGGTGTTTCATTGGATGCAATTGGATCTGCAATTCCCATTCCTTTCGTTTGAAAACGGGTAGCTGCAATTCCTTTTGAAACCAAATATGATGTAACCGAAGCTGCTCTTTGTTCTGATAACGTTTGATTGAATTCTAATTTTCCGGTACTATCGGTATATCCATAAATAACAATATCAGTATCTGGATAG
Organism: Flavobacteriaceae bacterium; assembly: GCA_947488595.1. Lineage (GTDB taxonomy): Bacteria > Bacteroidota > Bacteroidia > Flavobacteriales > Flavobacteriaceae > Flavobacterium. Next base: position 67,649 of record CANKZI010000010.1, on the reverse strand, counting down.
TCATTAAAAACAGTGACCAACTTGTCTAAATTGGTTTTTGCCGTTGCGGTTAAAGTTGATTTGCTAGTGTCAAAACGAACTGCATTTTCGTTCAAAACCAATTTGATTCCTTCGCCAACACGCACAACATCAGCACCTGGAAGTGCATTGTCTATTTCACGAGCTTGCTTATCCATATTATTACCGATAACGCCACCAGCAACGCCACCGATAACACCCCCAAGTACTGCTCCCATTGCGCCATTACCACCTTTTCCAAGATTATTTCCTAAAACGGCTCCCAAAACTCCGCCGGCAACAGCTCCAATTCCTGCACCTTTTTGTGTATTGTTTGTGTTTTTTACCGCTTCACAAGCTGTAAAAGAAGCACCCGTCAAAAACAATGATGCCAATGTAACGATAGTTATTTTTTTCATAATATAATAGGTATTTAATTAGTTAACTTTTTGAAATTGATAAATAATATTAGTCATTTTTCCACCAACATCAATTTTATCGAGCAATTGAAAAGCATTTTCTGTTTGGTTGGCAACTGTCAAAACATATCCATCTCGCACTTTATTGGCTTTTTCGCCGGCATTCAAAACTTTCAAGATAAATTGTCCGTCTTTGTTAACAAACCAGATAATTGGTGAACTAAAAGCGGCACAATTGGGCTGAGTCAAAGCCATTTCTCCTTTGTTGTTGTTCGAGATGAATTTCCATGTACTTCCTTCAAAACACTTTGAATCAGCCAATTGAAAAGAATTTACTTTAATGTATTCGGAACCGGGATAAGTTACTGTACTAAGTATCCAATTTCCTTTAATAGCTACTTGAGATTTACTGTCTAACTTTGTTGCTGTTGCAGAAGTTGTTTTGCAACTGACAAGCAAAATTAATAGAGCAATTCCTAAAATTAATTTTTTCATTTTTGATATTTTAAAAAATTTGTCAATCACAAATATATAATGTTAAATATTTATATTGTTGCAAAATTAAATTATTTAATAATAACATTAACACTTCCGCCATTTTGTCACTCTTTTGTATTTGGTACTTTATTTGAAAGTGGATTGCTATCAAATATATTAATCTAAAAAATAACACTTATGACAACAGGAAAAATTAATGTTTCGGTAGAAAACATCTTTCCCTTAATCAAAAAATTCTTATACAGCGACCATGAAATTTTCTTGCGCGAATTGATTTCCAATGGAACAGATGCGACTTTAAAACTAAAACATTTGACGAGTATTGGCGAAACCAACGTCGAATATGGCAATCCAATTATCGAAATTAAAGTTGATAAGGAAGGCAAAAAAATTCACATTATTGACCAAGGTTTAGGAATGACCGCTGACGAAGTAGAAAAATACATCAACCAAGTGGCTTTTTCTGGAGCCGAAGAGTTTTTAGACAAATACAAAGACTCTGCCAAGGATTCGGGGATTATTGGTCATTTTGGTCTTGGTTTTTATTCGGCTTTTATGGTTGCTGAAAAAGTGGAGATTTTTACCAAATCTTACAAAGACGAGCCAGCAGCTCATTGGACTTGTGATGGAAGTCCCGAGTTTACGTTGGAACCATCAGACAAAACTACGCGTGGAACTGAAATTGTTTTGCACGTTGCCGAAGATTCGTTGGACTTTTTAGAAGAATCTAAAATCAAGGAATTGTTGAATAAATACAACAAGTTCATGCCGATTCCGATTCAGTTCGGAACTAAAAAAGAACCATTGCCAAAACCAGAGGATGCTCCCGAAGATTATAAAACAGAGTATATTGATGTTGCCAATTTTATCAATAATCCCAATCCAGCTTGGACCAAACAACCAGCAGATTTGAGTGATGAGGATTATAAGAAGTTCTACCATGAGTTGTATCCAATGCAATTTGAAGAGCCTTTGTTCAACATTCATTTGAATGTGGATTATCCTTTTAATTTGACTGGAATATTGTATTTTCCTAAACTGGGTTCCGACATGCAAATTCAAAAAGACAAAATCCAACTCTACCAAAATCAAGTGTATGTTACTGACAATGTCGAAGGAATTGTTCCCGAATTTTTAACAATGTTAAAAGGTGTGATCGATTCGCCAGATATTCCGCTTAATGTTTCGCGTTCGGGATTGCAAGCCGACAGCAATGTGAAAAAAATATCCAATTACATTACCCGAAAAGTTGCCGATAAGCTCAAAGCTTTGTTTACCGATAACCGAGAAGATTTTGAGAAAAAATGGAATGACATTAAAATTGTTTTAGAGTACGGTATGCTTTCTGAACCAAAATTTTATGAAAAAGCAGGAGCATTTGTTTTGTATCCAACTGTAGATGAAGCATTTTTGACTTTAGAAGAAATTAAAGAAAAGTTCGCAGCCAATCAGACCGACAAAGACGGAAAATTAGTGGTTTTGTATGCTGGTAATAAAGATACACAGCACTCTTATATTCAAACTGCCAAAGAAAAAGGTTATGAAGTTTTGCTGTTGGATTCGCCAATAATCTCGCATTTGATTCAGAAAATTGAAGGTGATAATAGCGACTTGACTTTTGTTCGGGTAGATTCAGATCATATTGATAATTTAATCAAAAAAGACGAAAATGCTATTTCAAAATTGTCTGATGAAGAAAAAGAAAGTTTAAAGACTACTTTAGAAACCATAATAGCCAATGCTACTTATTCGGTTCAATTGGAAGCTTTGGATAGCAATTCGGCACCATTTATTATCACGCAACCTGAATTCATGCGCCGTATGAAAGAGATGAGTCAATCTGGAGGTGGTGGAATGTTTGGTATGGGTAATATGCCAGAAATGTACAATCTGGTAGTCAATACGAATTCAGATCTGGCGTCTGCAATTTTGAAAAGTGAAGACAAATCCGCACAAGAAAATTTAGTAAAACAAGCGTTGGATTTGGCTAAATTGTCTCAAAATTTGTTGAAAGGGGAGGCTTTGACAGCTTTTGTAAAAAGAAGTTTTGAGTTAATAAAGTAATTCCAAAAATAATTTAAATTTAAAACCTGTAAGTGGTTCCGAAGTGACGGCGCTTGCAGGTTTTTTTTCGTATATTTTATAGACGATTGGATGAAACCGTTTTACTAATAAATAGTATAATTTTCACAAGGATTTATTTTGCCTTAATCTAGAACATTAAATTAATATGACACTAAACATAGAAACTCCTGCGTTACTTTTTTCGGCTACGTCATTAATTTTATTGGCTTACACGAACCGATTTTTGACCATTGCGCAAATTGTTAGAAGTTTAAAAAAGACTTATGACGAAAAAGAAAACAAAAGTATTTTGCTCGAAATCAAAAATCTAAATTTGCGATTGACATTAATTCGGTACATGCAGATGTTTGGCGTATTGTGCTTATTTTTATCGGTCTTTGCGATGTTATTATTGTTTTTGGAGCAGCAACTTTCGGGCATATATTTATTCGGCCTGAGTTTGTTGTGTTTGTTAATTTCGTTAGGTATTTCGTTTTGGGAAATCAGTATTTCGGTCAATGCTTTGCGATTGCACTTGAGCGACTTGACCTCACGCGAAAATCTAAAGCATTAATTGTTGTCAGGTAATGTGCATAAAAAAACATCAGCATAAAAGTAAAAGTGCTTCCAAAACCGATGCGCTAAGGTTTGCTATTTTGCTTAAGAAGTCTTATCATTATATGTAGCATAACGGCAATTTATCTTTTTCCTATATTGTATGAAATATTTGTTTGGTTATGGCTTTTTAAACAAAAAAAGGCTTCCATTGGATTTGGAAGCCTTTTTTATTTTTATAAATTTTGATTTATCTAACCAATGAAAAGTGGGATTTGAATTCTTTTGCTACACCATTTTCAACATAGGTAATCGTAAACCAATAATCATTTCCAGGTAGTGGTTGGCCGTTTACTGTTCCATCCCAACCATCACCACTGTTTACAAATTGTTGGCTCAATAGTTTTCCGTAACGGTCGTAAATGAACAATTGTGAATTAACTTGATTTTCCAATCCAACAATACGCCATTTGTCATTAACTCCATCACCATTTGGTGAAAAGAATTTAGGACTGTTGACCAATTGCAATGGTATAGGAAGTGGCAATGAACCACAACCATTTACATCGCTAACGGTAATTTCATGAACACCAGAACTAACGTTTGTAAATACATTTGTCGTTTGTGGTGTTTGACCATCCAATGAATATAAAAACAAACCGCCAGTATCAACAGGTGTTGTTAATACGGTTACCGTCTGATTGTCGGTAAACATGCCAACAGTTTCAAATGTAACATCGATTGGTCGTGATGATTCGATTACCGTAAAATCAATTGGCAATGATTCGCAACCACTAACTCCAGTCGCAGTAATAACCAATGAATAATTGCCGCCACTAGGTGGTTCAAAATTATATGCTGAACTTAATTCAATACCTGCTGAATCCCTCCAAGAAAATAAATAGTTTGGTGCTGCATAATTAAAAGGTGGATTTATTGGTTCTAATAGTCCAACTAAACCTGTATCAACATTAGTACAAATAATCCCAGAAATCGGATTGTTAGGATCTTCGTGTGGGAAAGGAACAACAATAATTGTGATTGGTTCTATGTCTTCGCAACCAGAATTAGTGCCATCTGAAACTTTCGCATATACCGTACTCAATCGCGTATCGGTCAGCAAACCAGCATCCGTTGTAATTTTATTTGTTCCAGCAGCTGCATCTGGTAAGGATGGAAAATATTCAACCTGATAAAAAGTAGGATCTTGAGCTCCTAAAATTGTAGAAGTCAAACTATCCAAATTAAAATCAGTAACATTGTCATCTACATTGCTATCTACATCACAAATTCTTCTTAAAGGATCTGGTACTGGATTGGCTACCGCAGATGCATTTATAGTTACTGTAAAGGGCCACACATCTGCACAAGTACCAAATGGAGAAATACCATATACATAAACATTGTTAACTCCTAATTGACTAATTTGTGTTACCGGTGCGCCGGTACCGTTTGGTTGCAAGTAGTATTGCGCATTTGGAGCGGATAGTGCAGGAAGTGTAACTGTTCCACAATTGGTAATATTAGCAATTTCATCTACATTGTAAATATTGATAACAATATCTTCGTTTGCAGACGCACAAGTATTTGGTCCCGTACCGTTTACTGCATAAGCATAAATCACTTGACTTGTTGTAAAAACCGTATTTACTGGTATTATTGTTCCACTTCCGTTTGCTTGCGTATAATATTTAGCATTAGGTGTTGTTAAAGCCGGTAAGGTGTAAGAGTTACAAGTATTTACATCTGCTACTTCACTAGCATTGAAAACCGGAGTATAATTAATGTTAATGATAAACGGCTCGTATTCAGAACAATTTGGCGTAGTAGCTGTTTCGGCATACGCATAAATGGTTTGTGTTGTAGTTATCGGGTCATTAGGAAACAATTCTGTTCCAGTGCCATCATTCGCTGTAAAGTATTTAGTAGCTGGCGCTGGATAAGCTGGAAGCGCATAACTATCGCAAGCAAATACAGGGGTAATCGCTGGAATATTTGGTGTATTGTTAATGGTAATTACCAACGGCTCTTCATCAAAACAAATTTGAGTTGCTATTGTGCCACTTTCGGCATAAGCATAAACGGTTTGAGAAGTAGTAATTGCATCACCAACAAACTTTTCAACATTTAAAGGATTACTTGGCCCGCCCGGTAAGGTAAAATACCTGGTTGCTGGCGCTACTAAAGCAGGAAGCAAGAAAGAATCACATTCTTCTTCTGAGGGTATTGATGCTACAACGGGTGTGGTATAAATCGTTACTGCAAAAGCATCTTCTGACGAACAAGTTACACGGTTGTTATTTTCGTAATAAACGTAAAAGGTGGTATTTGTTGTTACTACTGTCCCTACTGGTACTATTGCGCCACCTCCGTTAGGACCTCCTGCTGCAGACCAATAATCTCCTGGTCCAACAATGGCAGGTAACACATAAGAATCACAAGCATATACATCAGCAATAGGGGTTATGTTGGTGTTGACATTGTAAATATCAATACTGTATTCTTGATAACAAATATTACCTACAACGGGTGAGCCCGAATATACATATATTGTCGTGTAATCTGCTGTTGTAGTATTGGTACAAATTTGTGTTCCCGCTGGCAACAGTTGTTGACTTGGGCTTGTATTGGTAGGTCCTCCGGGCAGTTTATAATATTCTCCATCGGTTAAATCATCCAAGGTATGGCAAGTATTGCATGTTATGACTTCAATTGGTCTTGCATCAATTGCTGGAGAGGAATCAATAGTAACCGTAAACATATTTTGTACAAAACAGCTGCCACCTGGAAACCTATCATAAAAATAAACTGTGTTTACACCCGGGTTAACAATCGACAATCCATCAAGATTTTGGCCGGTACCCAGAGGCCCAGAAAAGTAAGAACCTGCGTGTGCTACTGGCGGTAAGATGTATTCATCACAAACCGGACCTATATTAGGCATAACTGGCAATGGTGCCAAATTGATGGTCACAGTAAAATTCAAGTTATCTGTACAGTTTTGTCCTTGTACATAATACCATATTTGAGTTGTACTAGTTATAGGTGTTCCTTCGGGAATCACACTACCAGCACCAGCAGCTTGCGTTCGGTATTCTCCAACAGTCAAAGCGGGTAAAGTGTAGGTAGAACATGAAGTTACACTTGCTGGAGGATTAATATTTGTAGTTCCAATAAATACAGTAAATGTTTGCTCAGAAGTACAGTTTGGTGCTGTATTACTTTCTTTATAAACATATATAATTGTCGGACCCGGTGTCGTAATTGCTCCTGGCAGTCGCACACCTCCAGTTTTGTTAGGGCCGTTATAGTAGGTACCTCCATTAGTATCTGCCAACAAGTTGTAACTGCTGCATGCAAATTGGTTTTCATAGGTTGTTGGTAATGCCGTAAAAGGCAGTATGGTAATGATAAAAGATTTGTTTTGCCCGCAAGTTATTCCCTCTGTTGGGTTTTCAAACCATACATGCAACGTAGTGTCGCCAAGGGTATTAATGTTATCACCAGCGTTTCGTGGTGTGTTTCCCGGAGTTGTTGGCCCGCCCGCTAGTGTCCAGTAACCTCCGTAAGGCAATGGTGGAAGAATAAATCCAACAGTTTCACAATAGCTAGCACTTGCTGGAGTAATAGCATTTAAATTTGATTTTATAATTTTAAATGAATCACTGCTTTTACAAACACCTGCTTGGTTAAAAACATACAAAGTAGTTGTGCCTGTGGGGGTAATTACATCGCCCGCAAATCTTTGCGGCGCGACAGGGTCTCCAGTTGTGGCATTAATTCCCGACCAATATTGCATGTTTGGATCAGTTAAAGCAGGCAAGGTGAAGGAAGTACAAACCACAACATCAGGTAAAATATTGACCAATGGCAAAGGCGTTACGATCAACTGAAAAGGAACACTTGATACGACAAAACAAGTTGGATCAGTAACATTTTCAACTCTAATCCAAACGGACCTAGAAACGGTGTTATAAGTTCCTGCGGGACCGCCGTTTGGTCTAATGGATCCTGCAATTACACCTAAAATCGCATTGTTTTGTGTTGTGTGATAAGTGATTAATGTTGTAGCAGGATTATTACTTCCTAAAATTAAACTATAAATCGGTGCAAAATCAAATGTGGCCCTAGCTGGTGTAGCAGTAGTCAAAGCACATAAAGTGATATCTGCGGGAATACCTCCCAGTGTTGGCGGCGGAATTCGATTCAATGTGAATGAGCGCACTTCAAAACATTGGGTGTTTGGATTAGTAATTCTTACAAAAATAGGAAATCCTGCCAAGGCTTGAGCAGCTGTTATATTATAAGTTGTTGGCAAAATACCAGTATTGGCATTGGCGTTGGGTGCGGAGGTGTGGTAAGTAATAACTGTATCTGTAGGCAAATCATCACCTGGGGCGTTTGTATTATTACTCAATATAATTTCAGTATTAATCGTCAAATCAAAATCATAATTGGTTGCGCCTGCAGTTGTGCATTTGTAAATTGGTGGGACAACTTGTAACGCGTCAATATTTGGAAAAATTTCAACTATAATCTCGTCTGTAATCGCTGAACAACCCGGTTGTGTGTAGGTCAAACTATATGTATTCTGTCCTGATGTAGGCTGTAGGTTTAAAGTTGGTGACAATACTAAAGTTGGACCAGTTTGTGGCGGTGAAAAATTCGTATTGTTCCTTTTCCAAACATAAGTTGTTCCGGGTGGTAATGCAGGTGTAGCTTGTAAAGTAGGCAAAACACTTCCCGGACAATACCCATTTCTTGGAGTAACTGGGTCGGTAGCATTAGCCGCAACGTAGTCAATACCCAAAACGTTTTGGCCTATGTTCAAACTTTTTGCTTCTAAGAAAATAGCAGAATCATAGCCCACATTGTCTCCTCCATCTGCAATTACCAATTTGACATGATAGGTGTTGCCAACTACCAATGTTGAGGAAGCAGTCATTTTAATGGTTTGTCCATTAAAATTGATAGCAGGTCCAAATCCGGGCGTATTGTAAGCTCCAAAAAAAGATGGATTCGCAGAAGGACAATTTGGATTATAAAGATTATTCCTGATGGTTTGTACTGAAACTGGTTCATTAGATGCGCCAACTACGGCAATGTTACTATAATTTGAGCCAGTCGTTACATTTTTTATTAAGAAAGCAAATGCATCAGAAAAATTACATTGTGATGTTCCATATTCTTCAGAAGCAAATACAAATGCCAAATCGAAGGTCGTTGCAGAGGCAACAAAATCAAATTCTAGAGAAGTGGCATTCACGGAATTAAGAACAATACCGGCTGGTGCTAACGCATCTTCCAAATCTTGATCTCCAGGCCATGCAGCAGTTCCATCACTCAAAACTACATTATTTGGGCTTGGTACCCTTGTAACATTTCCGGTAGTTAAAACCACACCAGAAGTGAAAGGAAAATTATCATTGTAATTTTCAAAATAACCGATTCCGTTTGTCGATCCAAAAGTATTTCCTGAACTCGAAGTTACGGCAGTTGCATTAAAACAAAGCGAACTGATCAAAATATCATTCACCAGTTGAGTAGGTGTTTTTGTTGCGTCAATTGTAACAGCTTGCGAAAAACCAGCAAATGATGTGATTACTAATATAAAAATTAATAGTTTTTTCATGGGTATTTTATTATTTTAAGGAAACAAACATAATAATTTTTTTGTAAATATTTCTTAAATTTCAAAAATTCATGTTAAGAAATTTTCTAAGATGTTTGAAACAAACCTCGTAACTTTTTTTTTTAACACTTTCACGCTATTTTTACTGTAAATAATTCACTTTTACAAACAAGTTAAGAAATTACAATTATCTTTGCGCTTTTAAACAAAAAAACCATGACTTTAGCTTCAATTCTCACTACCGAAATCACAAATGCAATGCCTGTATTATTCGGTATTACTATCGAAAAAGTAGAGTTTCAGGCCACCCGTAAAGATTTTGAAGGGGATGTCACTATGGTTTTATTCCCGCTTCTCAAACAAATTAAAAGCAATCCCATCGACATAGGAAACGCAATTGGCAATTATTTGGTGGAAAACGTTGCCATCGTTAGTAAATTTAACGTGGTTTCAGGGTTTTTAAATATTGTCATTGCCGATTCCCATTATATTGACTTTTTTGACGCAATCCGAAACAATGCCCAATTTGGTTTTGTCGTTCCTAACGAAAATGACAAAGCAGTGATGGTCGAATATTCTTCGCCAAATACCAATAAACCTCTGCACTTGGGTCATGTGCGCAATAACTTATTGGGTTATGCGGTAGCTGAAATTATTAAAGCTTCTGGCAAAAAAGTCTATAAAACACAAATCATCAACGACCGAGGCATTCATATTTGTAAATCGATGTTGGCTTGGCAAAAATATGGAAATGAATCAACTCCCGAAGCTTACAGCTTAAAAGGCGATAAATTGGTGGGCAATTACTATGTAAAATTTGATAGTGTTTATAAAGAAGAAGTAGCCACTTTAATTGCTTCAGGAAAGCACGAAGACGAAGCCAAGAAACAAGCGCCAATTATGCTTGAAGCCCAACAATTACTGCTCGATTGGGAAGCAGGAAAGCCAGAAGTTATCGCTTTGTGGAAAAAAATGAACCAATGGGTTTACGACGGTTTTGCTGTAACCTACAACAATTTGGGCGTCAATTTTGATTCCTATTATTATGAAAGTCAGACATATTTGTTAGGAAAAGAAGTCGTTAAGGTCGGATTGGAAAAAGGAATTTTCGAAAAAGACCCTGATGGTTCGGTTTGGATTGATTTGACCGACGAAGGTTTGGACCGAAAAATTGTGCTTCGTTCAGATGGCACTGCTGTTTATATGACTCAAGATATCGGTACTGCCATTCAACGTGTAAAAGATTTTCCAGATGTGGGTGGTATGGTTTACACCGTCGGTAATGAACAGGATTACCATTTTAAAGTCTTGTTTTTGATTATAAAAAAACTCGGATTCGATTGGTCCAATAATTTATTCCATTTGTCTTATGGAATGGTTGATTTGCCTTCCGGAAAAATGAAATCCCGTGAAGGAACCGTTGTTGATGCCGATGATTTGATGGAAGAAATGACGCAAACCGCCAAAACCATATCGGAAGAATTGGGTAAACTTGAAGGTTATTCTGACCTCGAAAAAAGCGAATTGTATAAAACCATCGGAATGGGCGCACTCAAATACTATATATTGAAAGTTGATCCCAAAAAACGCATTCTCTTTAATCCCGAAGAATCGGTTGATTTTGCTGGAAATACTGGGCCTTTTATCCAATATACATATGCCCGAATCCAATCGATCATGCGTAAAGCTGATTTCGATTTTTTCCAGGCACCAAATACCGTTGTGCAACTTCATGAAAAAGAAAAGGAATTGCTTAAACAATTGGAATTGTATCCCGAGATGATTCAACTTGCAGCACAAAACCACAGCCCGGCTTTAATTGCCAATTATACTTATGAATTGGTAAAAGAATACAATTCTTTTTATCAAGCCGTACCCATTTTACCAGAGCAAGATTTGAACAAGAAAATTTTTCGAGTACAATTGTCCAAAAAAGTTGCCGATACCATTGCCTCGGCTTTCAAGTTATTAGGAATCGATGTCCCACAAAGAATGTAAAGTTATCAAGTTGTATAGTCTAAAGTTTTAAATTTAATAGCCAACAATCCAATAATCCGACAATCCAAAAAAGTAATTGAACACAAAATCCTATTTTTTTCAGTCTTTTATCATCGTACTTTTAGCCGCGGTGTTTTTTGTATTTGGGAAACAATATTTACCAAAAAAAATATTTTCTGAAAAGGCAGGAAGCACCAAAAATGTGCTTATCGACAGCATGTTGATCGAGGCTTTTGAAGCAGAAAAAGAAGAGAACGTGGCCGAAATTGGCGATACTTTGGCCAACCAACCCATAGTTTATTACGAAACCAATGGCATTACCTTTCCTGAAGAAGATTATAATGATTACAAAGGCGATCAATATTTGATTGCTTTTTACGAAAAATTGTACCAATTGGAAACCCATCAAAACGGCAACGTGCGCATTGCTTATTTTGGCGATTCTATGACCGATGGCGATATGATTGTGCAGGATTTTCGTGCCAACTACCAAGAAAAATTTGGCGGTCGCGGCGTAGGTTTTGTTCCTATAACATCTGAATCTGCAGCTTCACGAAGTTCGATAACACACCAATATTCTACCAACTGGAAAACCCAATCCTATCTCAATGTCAAAAATCCGCTTAGGTCCTTTGGCGTCAATGGTCATGTATTTTTTGCCAATGATACCGCCAAAACAGTTTGGGTAAAATACAAAGCCAATAAAGGCAAATTCACAGCTTCTTTAGATCATCCTACTTTGTTTTACGGAAGCGCAGCCAATAAAGAGGGACAAATTGCTTATCAAATTGGAGCGGACACCATTTATAAAAAGTTAGTTGCCAATACTGTTTTGAATACTTTAACACTTTCGCAAAACAGTTTGAAATCGGTAAAAGTCGATTTTATAAAAGCTGATTCCATTCCGATTTATGGCTTTAATTTTGATGATGGCAAAGGGGTTCATGTGGATAATTTTTCGCAAAGAGGCAATTCGGGTATCCCGATTGCTAAGTTTGATGTAAAAACAATGAAAGCTTTTCAAGAAAAATTAAACTATGATTTGATTATCCTGCATTATGGCACCAACGTGCTCAATTATGGCACCAAAGATTATAATTGGTACGACAAAAGCATGACCAGAACGATCAATCGACTCAAAGCTTGTTTTCCAGGTGTTGCCATTTTGGTAATTTCGACTGCAGATAAAGCGACCAAATATGATCTCGAAATGAAAACTGATTCGGCAGTGGTCCCTTTGACCAATGCCCAGAAGCAATATGCTATCAAAACAAAATCTGGTTTTGTGAATTTGTATGCGCTTATGGGTGGCGATGGTTCGATTACAAAATGGACCGAAGAAGAACCTGCTTTGGCCAACAAAGATTATACCCATTTTAACTTTCGCGGTGCCAAAAAAGTAGCCGCTTTATTGTATGACCAACTCGATAAAGGTTATCAGCAATTTAAAATTTTACGAAAAAACAAAACGCAATCCGAAGAAAATGCTGTAGTGCCTTCGGATAGTATTGTTCCAAAAACCGATAATAGCGATGAATAAAAGTTTTTTTCTGTTGCTTGCACTGTTTTTTTGCTTTCAAATTCAGGCGCAAATCGCCGATTCAACACTTGTCGAAACCGATGAGGAAATACTAGACACGGTTCGGGTTTTTATTCCAGAAAATGGGATTCAGAACAACCAAGCCATGCTTTCTTTTTATGATAAATTGATGGCAATTGGTACTGCAAATAATTCGGCTATACCCAAAAAAATAAATATCGTACACATTGGTGACTCTCACATTCAAGCCGATTTGCTTACCGATAAAGTGCGCAAAAATTTACAAAATGTCTTCGGAAATGCCGGACGTGGACTTGTTTTTCCGCATAGTTTGGCCAAAACAAATGGTGCTTCGGCTATTCGTTTTTCGTCCAATAAAAGCTGGCAAAACCATCGAATTGTTTCGGTTCCAGACGGAAGCCCAGTCGGTTTAAGCGGCATTGCTTTGTATGCTAATAACAATGATTTTGCGATAGCACTTCAAACCAAAGAAGTAGCAGATGCTTTTAATACAATAAAAATCATTACCCCGAAAAATCAGAACCGCTTTGATTTGGCAACAGCCAAAAAAATTATCGTTTTTGAAGCGACCGTGCCCAAAAAAATCGTCCACAAAATTAAAAGTGGCGAAGCAATTTCGATTATCGCAGACAAATACAATGTTTCAATTTCGGCAATAAAAAAAGCCAATGGTTTGCGATCCAATACGATTCGTGCCGGAAAATCTTTGAAAATTCCGACCAACGAAAAACAACAGAAAAAAATTGAACGTACTGAATTTATTCCGCTTGAAATCCAATCCGACACTTTTTCCCATTTTTATAAAAGCGAGGCAAGCCTGAATGAAATTTATTTGATTCCGAATAAAAGTGATAACTATTTTGCGCTCAATGGCGTAGTTTTAGAAAATAATGCAAGCGGAATTCTTTATCACAGTATTGGTGTTAACGGCGCAAAATTGTCGGATTATAATAAATACCCAATGTTTTTTGAGCAGTTACAGGCCTTGCAACCCGATTTGGTTATCATTGCTTTGGGTACCAACGAAAGTTTTGACAACAAAAACGGCGATGATTATATGAATGAACTCGACCTGTTTCTCGAAAGTGTGCGGGCGCAAAACGGTAATGTGGCAGTTCTTGTTGTTACGCCGCCGCCATCGTTATTCAAACGCAAATATCCCAATCTTTTTGTTGCCGATTATGCCAAAAAAATAAGTGAATATGCTGAGCAAAAAAATTATGCAGTTTGGGATTTGTTTTCGCAATTTGGCGGATTGTATGGTGTTCGTCGGAATTTCAATAAAGGATTGATGGCGAATGACCGCGTACATTATACAAAAGCAGGTTACGAAGCCCAAGGGGATTTATTGTCGGAAGCGATTTTAAAAACTTTTGAAAATTACCAAAAAACAAAAAGATAAATTTTGCCACTGCGCAATTTTTAAAATACAAAATACATTGATTCAATAAAAATAATAAAGCCCAAATGACTTTATCTGATTTACAAAATTGGTTTTTAAATACTTTCGGATACATTACTATCGAGCAAATCGAAAGTTGGTTGGTATTCCATCCAAAAGAACCAATTCTCTTTAATACGGCTTTGTTTTTGGGAATGTTTTTGATTTTTTATCCCATATATATTCTTACCACAAAAGCAAAAACGCACACCTTTAGAAACATTTATGTGTTTGCCTTTTCGTTGTTTTTTTATTACAAATCCAGTGGTATTTATTTTTGTTTGCTCTTGTTTTCGGGTGTAGTTGATTATACTTTGGCGAAGCTTTTGTATGATGAAGTGCTACAAAGTTACCGCAAATTTTATCTGGTTTTAAGTGTTATTTTGAACCTTTGTTTTTTGGGTTATTTCAAATATACTAACTTTTTGATTGACAATTACAATGGTATTTTTGATAGTTCGCTTCCGTTTCATGACATTATTTTGCCAGTTGGTATTTCGTTTTATACGTTTCAATCCATGAGCTACATCATTGATATTTACCGACGCGAATTGAAACCGACAAAAAACATTCTGGATTATATGTTTTTTGTTTCCTTTTTTCCGCAGTTGGTTGCTGGTCCAATTGTTCGCGCATCCGAATTTATTCCGCAAATTTATGCCAAATTGAACCTCACGCGCGACGATGTTAACAAAGCCTTATTCCTTATCATTGGTGGTTTAATCAAAAAAACTTTTATCTCAGATTATATTTCGCTCAATTTTGTTGATCGTGTTTTTGACAGTCCCAATAGTTACACCGCTTTCGAAAATCTAATGGCTTCCTATGGTTATGCGATTCAGATTTATTGCGATTTTTCAGGCTATTCCGATATGGCAATTGGTATTGCACTTTTAATGGGTTTCAAATTGTCTGTCAATTTTAGAACACCTTATAAATCGGCATCGATTACCGAATTTTGGCGCAGGTGGCACATTTCGTTATCAACTTGGTTGCGCGATTATTTGTACATTTCGCTTGGCGGCAACCGAAAAGGAAAATTGCGCATGTACATCAATTTGTTTTTAACCATGCTACTTGGTGGTTTATGGCATGGCGCATCGTGGAAATTTGTGATTTGGGGTTCTTTGCACGGCACACAATTGGTCATCGAAAGGTTGTTTAAAGATCATATTAAATTGCCAAAAAACAAATTGACTTGGTTGATTAGTGTTTTTTTGACGTTTCATTTCGTCGCTTTTTGTTGGATATTTTTCCGTGCCAGAGATTTCTCAACCGCCTTCGAAATACTCAATAACATTGGGCAATTGCAATTCAAATTGAACGAATGGCAAACCATTATTTTAGGCTACCAAAATGTTTTTTTAGTAATGTTAATTGGTTATGTTTGGCATTTTTTGCCACAAAAAGTATCCAATTTTATGCAATTGATCTTTAATAAATTACCAATTGTAATCAAAGCTTTTGTTTTGGCTATGGCTTTTTGGGTAGTCTATGCCACTTCAACCTCTGGGCCACAACCTTTCATTTATTTCCAGTTTTAGGTTTCTTAAGATTGACTTAAACATGATTTTTGTTATACTTTAGTGGCAAATTATTCGTTAGAAAAAGCACAAACCATAAAAGATTTTTTTAATATGAAAACAATTTCAATTTTTGCGTCATTGCTATGCAGCTTTATGTTCATAGTGTCATGCAGTGGAGACGACAATGCATCAAGTGCAAATCCAACTCCAGTGATCAATACAGTAAAGCAAGGCACGTGGCGCGTAACGTATTATTTTGATACGGATACCAACGAAACTAATGATTTTACAGGTTATAATTTTACGTTTGGCTCAAGCAACGCAGTAATGGCAAGCAACGGAACCAATATTTATACTGGAACTTGGTCGGTTACTGCAGACAATGGCACCGATGATGACAATCCGAACAGTGATCTTGATTTTAACCTCGCATTTACAACTCCTGCAAATTTTGCCGACCTCACCGACGATTGGGATGTCGTTTCGCAAACAGATACCAAAATCGAGCTCATCGATATTAGTGGCGGAAACGGAGGTACAGATTATTTGACTTTCGAAAAAAATTAATTATGCTAAATCGGTCTTTTGAGCTTAAATTTTAA
The DNA here is from genome assembly GCA_947488595.1 of Flavobacteriaceae bacterium. Lineage (GTDB taxonomy): Bacteria > Bacteroidota > Bacteroidia > Flavobacteriales > Flavobacteriaceae > Flavobacterium. The sequence goes on along the minus strand of CANKZI010000010.1, from coordinate 51,356 downwards.
AAGTTATACAGTAGAAAATTAATAGCGGTTAGTTTTTTTACTCTAAATTGTTTTAATTTTGTAATCCTAAAATAAAATTTATGAAGAATTTCTTAAAATCAGCTTTGTTCCTTGTAATGGTTTCAATCTTTACAATGACGTCTTGCCAGAACGATGACAACCAAATCATCAACGAAAGTGCCAATTTGAAAAACACCTCGCCTTTGACTGGCTTACTTTCGAGAGTGGCACAAGATTCAACTTCTATTGATAATGTTATCGACAGCACCAGCTGCTTTAGCGTAAACTTGCCTGTAACTGTTATTGTCAACAATCAACAAGTAACTGTTTCAGACGCTACAGATTATGCAGTTGTTCAAAACATTCTCAACGAATTTAGTGACGATGATGACCAAGTGTCATTCGTATTTCCGATTTCAATTACATTTGCTAATTATACCACTGTCGCTGTCAATAGCAACGAGCAACTGGATGATATCATTGATGATTGTGGCGAAGATGACGATGATGCTGACGAGATTGAGTGTTTGAATATCAATTATCCCATCAATATTTCTTATTACGATGCGGGGTCGCAAACTCCTTCGACCATTACAATAACCAGCGATGCAGCTTTGTATAATTTCTTCGACGATTTTGATGACGACGATTATGCGACTATAAATTATCCGATTGCTGTTACCGATTCCAACGGAAGTCAGGTAGAAATCAATAACAATAGCGAGTTAGAAGCCGCCATCGAAGCGGCAGATGCTTTATGTGATGATAATAACGACGACGACGACGATGATGATGACATCGACGACGATGATGACGACGACGATGACAATTCACCAATCTCGGCAGAATTTATCACAAGCTTACAATCAGGAACATGGCGTGTCACTTATTTCTTTGATGATAGCGATGAAACAACAAATTATTTAGGGTACAATTTTACATTCAATCAAAACGAAAGTATTCTAGTAGCCAACGCTAATGCTACATTTTCTGGTCAATGGGACGCTTATGTCGATGATAATGAAGCGACCCTTGAAATGGATTTTTCGGCTTCACAACTTGAAGAATTATCCGATGATTGGGAAATTATTGAATTCTCCGCAACCAAAATACGTCTAAAAGATGTTAGCGGCGGAAACGGAGAAACCGACTATCTTACTTTCGAAAAAAATTAAATTACAACAACCAGTCTTTCTAGGCTGGTTTTTTTTTGTAGCCAATTCCCGCTTTCCGTTCCAAGTCCTCGACCCAAAAGCAATTTTTGCAAGCCTCAAAACGAGCTTCCGTTGGTCGCTGTTGTAAAGCAGCAAAATTAAGCTTTTTGGTCTCCGGGCTTTCTGCTCAAATCGGGGCTGGTCAGTTGGTTTCTCAAAAAACTTTGCTGCCTTGAAACTTTGTCACTTTATGACTTTCGATTTTCGATTTTCGACTTTAAAACTTATATTTGCAGTTCATAAAATCAAAAATCATGTTCGATAATTTAAGCGATAAATTAGACAAAGCTTTTCATATTTTAAAGGGACACGGAAAAATAACCGAAATCAATGTTGCCGAAACACTCAAAGAAGTGCGTCGCGCCTTGCTTGATGCCGATGTGAACTTCAAAATCGCAAAAGATTTTACCACTAAAGTCAAAGAAAAAGCCATAGGTCAAGACGTGTTAACCACGCTGCAACCTGGACAATTTTTGGTCAAATTGGTCAAAGACGAATTAACCGAACTCATGGGTGGCGACGTTGCCGGAATCAACCTTTCTGGAGCACCAACCGTAATCTTAATGTCGGGTTTGCAAGGGTCCGGAAAAACAACTTTTTCGGGAAAATTGGCCAATTATTTAAAAACCAAAAAGAATAAAAATCCATTGTTAGTAGCTTGCGACGTATACCGTCCGGCGGCAATCAACCAACTGCATGTAGTGGGTGGTCAAATAGGTGTTGAGGTGTATTCGGAGATTGGCAACAACAATCCAGTCGAAATCGCACAAAATGCAGTAAAATATGCTAAAGAAAAAGGATATAATGTAGTCATTGTCGACACCGCTGGCCGATTGGCGGTCGATGAAGAAATGATGACCGAAATTGCCAATGTACACAAAGCCATTCAACCACAAGAAACTTTGTTTGTTGTAGATGCCATGACCGGTCAAGATGCCGTGAATACTGCTAAAGCGTTCAACGACCGATTGAATTTTGACGGTGTTATTTTGACAAAATTAGATGGTGATACCCGAGGTGGAGCAGCAATTTCAATCAAATCGGTAGTCAATAAACCCATCAAGTTTGTCGGTACCGGCGAAAAAATGGATGCGATTGATGTTTTTTATCCGATTCGTATGGCGGAGCGTATCCTCGGAATGGGCGATGTGGTGTCTTTGGTCGAAAGAGCGCAAGAGCAATTCAATGAAGAAGAAGCCAGAAAACTACAAAAGAAAATCGCTAAAAATGAATTTGGTTTTGATGATTTCCTTACCCAAATCCAACAAGTCAAAAAAATGGGTAATATGAAGGATTTGGTCGGGATGATTCCCGGCGCCTCCAAAGCCATGAAAGATGTTGAAATAGAAGACGATGCTTTTAAACATATTGAAGCCATTATCCACTCGATGACACCAAAAGAAAGGAGCAAACCATCGCTAATCGACGTCAAAAGAAAAGCCAGAATCGCCAAAGGATCGGGCACCAAAGTCGAGCAAGTCAATCAATTGATGAAACAGTTTGACCAAATGAGCAAAATGATGAAAATGATGCAAGGGCCAGGTGGCAAAAACCTAATGAAAATGATGGGTGGCATGAAAGGCGGCATGCCAATGCGATAAAAAGTTTTAGGGTTTAAGTTGCTGGTTTCAGTAACTTTAAATCCTAAATTTTTTAAACCAATAACCCAACACCCAACACCCAACACCCATGATACTACTCGACGGAAAAAAAACTGCAGAAGACATTAAAATCGAAATCACAGCCGAGGTTGATAAAATGAAAAGAAATGGCGAAAAAGTGCCACATCTTGCCGCAGTAATTGTGGGTAACGACGGCGCTAGTCTAACTTATGTAGGCAGCAAAGTCAAAGCATGTGAGCGTGTGGGTTTCGAATCTACCATGGTGCGTTTGCCAAGTACCACATCCGAAACCGAGCTGCTCAAAAAAATCAAACAACTCAACGAAGACGATAACATTGATGGTTTTATAGTTCAGTTGCCTTTGCCTGAGCAAATCGATACACAAAAAGTTTTGATGGCGGTTGAACCTAGCAAAGATGTCGATGGTTTTCACCCAGAGAATTTTGGAAAAATGGCGTTAGACATGACGACTTTTATTCCGGCAACGCCTTTCGGTATTTTGGAACTCCTAGAGCGTTACAATGTCGAAACCAAAGGCAAGCACACCGTTGTTATCGGACGAAGCCACATTGTAGGTCGCCCGATGAGTATTTTAATGGGTCGCAAAGGATTTCCTGGGAATTCCACGGTCACTTTAACCCACTCTTACACCAAAAATATAGCACAAATTACGACCCAAGCCGATATTATTATCACAGCATTGGGCGTTCCCAATTACCTCAAAGCCGAAATGGTAAAAGAAGGCGCCGTTGTTATCGATGTAGGTATTACTAGGGTTACCGACGAAACCAACCCCAAGGGCTATGTGATTATCGGCGATGTTGATTTTGAAAACGTGAGCAAAAAAGTCTCCCATATCACGCCAGTACCTGGAGGTGTAGGACCTATGACGATTGCCATGTTACTCAAAAATACACTTTTGGCAAGAGAACAACGCAAAGATTTGAAAAAATAGTTGACAGAAGTTGAATACCTTAAATTTTAAAATTGAGGCATTTAAAGTATTTGGTTCCTAAAGTAAAGCGCTGTTAATTTGCTCCTTTCGGACTTTGCGGCTAAAACTAATACTCCCCTTTTTTCTTATAATTTGGATCATCTTTCTTGATGAATTCAATTTTTCTTCCGGTAGAATTGGAAGGACTTGGTTCTTGTTGTGCATTACTTGAAGGAACTATTTTAGGATTTTTTGCCTGCGAGTCTTCGCCAGAATTTAGAGTTTCCGTGGCGTTCCTCGGAATTATTTTATTCGAATTGCTGATACTGCGATCCGATCTAAAAGATCTGGTTTCCTGACTTCGGTTGCGCGATTGTTGGATACGCTGTTCTCTTGGCGCTTGCCTTTTTGCTCTTGCCTCTTCAATAAAACTCGCTTCCTCCGTTTTGCTCGAAGGTTCAATCAGTTGGTTCAGTTCTTTGATTTCGGCATCAGTCAAATCACGGTAACGTCCAACAGGAACATCAAGCGAAATGTTGATAATCCGAATCCTTTTCAATGCCGTAACTTCATAACCCAAATATTCGCACATCCTTCTGATTTGTCGGTTCAGTCCTTGCGTTAGGATGATTTTAAAGTTGTATTTACTGATTTGCTCGACTTTGCATTTGCGTGTAACCGTATCCAAAATCGGAACGCCATTGCTCATTCTCTCAATAAATCGATCAGTTATCGGTCGGTTTACGGTTACCGTATATTCTTTTTCGTGGTTGTTTCGTGCTCGCAGAATTTTGTTGACAATATCGCCGTCATTGGTCATGAAAATCAAACCTTCACTGGCTTTGTCCAATCGACCAATAGGGAAAATACGTTTTGGATAATTGATATAATCGACAATATTTTCGGGCACATCCAAATTGGTCGTACATTCGATACCAACGGGCTTGTTGAAAGCGAGGTACACCATTTTTTCGTTTTTCTCTCTGATGAGTTTGCCGTCAATGCGTACTTCGTCATCATTGCTGACTTTGGCACCCATTGTTGCTAATGCGTCATTAATGGTTACGCGTTGTTCTTCAATAAGTTGGTCAGCTTCACGGCGGGAACAATAGCCTGTTTCGCCTATGAATTTATTGATACGTTTGAGTTGCTGTTCTTCCATGGGGTAAAGTTAGGGAATTAGATAATCAGATATTTAAAATTTATCCAACAATCTAATTAATCTAACAATCTAAAAAGTTGATAATCTTTAAATACAAATCAGCATTATGCATGCTATGTCCAAGTCCGTTTGTAGTTATAAATTCTGCACTTTGCCACGAACTTGCAACTTTTTTGCCTTCTTCAATAGCTACTACAGTATCATCCATGTCATGTGCGATAATGCCTTTGAGTTTTAATTTTTTTCCGAATTTTTGGCTCGAAAAGTCCTCCAAATGAAAATCAAATTGTTTTAAGAAATGCGCCGCTAATAGTTTTTCCATCTTTGCATTCAAACCTAACAAACGCTTATAGTTCGCAATTAAAATTTTCAAATCAGATGGTGCTCCAAGCAAAACCATTTTTTGTAGTTCCTGATTTTGGAATTTGTATTGAAAATAAACGCAAGCGGCACCACCAATGGAGTGACCAATCATGTGTTTTGGTTGGAATTTTTGAACTACAACATTAATGAATTCGGCATAAACAGGTACATTAAACTCTTTGCCGGTCGACAAACCATGCGCTGGAGCATCAAGTGCAACAATGGTGTTTCCTGTTTTTTGCAGGTACGGAATTAATTTTTCCCAACGTGAAGCATTGCTTTCCCAGCCATGCACCAACAAAATAGTGGTTGCATTGCCATGCCAAGTGTAAGTTTGAAATTCTTGCCCGTTGTAGTTAAAAATAGTTCTTTCGCTAGCTTCCAAAATAGGAGGGAGCTTGCCCAAAGTTAATCTTCCCAATCTTGGATTGCTGAACAAGCGGTAGGCGAGTTGTGTTGCTTTTTCAGGATATACATAACTCAAAACGTTAATGTATAGTCCAACCGATTTGGTCAGTAAAAAATATTTTATTTTTTTCATATAAAAAAAGCCTCCAATTTGGAGGCTTTGTCCCGAACCTGCGGGATTAGAATTTCGAAAATAATTTTTCCATTTTTTCTTTTTCTTCTTCGGCCAAAGTGGCATCGACCAAAATTCTTCCAGAATGTTCATCGGTAATGATTTTTTTTCTGGCGGCAATTTCCACTTGTGTTTGTGGCGGAATCGTAAAGAACGAACCTGCAGATGCACCTCTTTCGATAGAAACTACTGCCAAACCATTGCGAACGCTGGTTCTGATTCGGGTATATGCTGCCAACAAACGCGGCTCAATAAGGGCTTGGTATTCGGCTGATTTTTCGGTTAAAAAAGCTTCTTCTTTTGACGTTTCTGCCATTATCGCATCCAATTCTGATTTTTTGTGACCTAGATGAGATTGTTTTTGTTCTAATTTTTCTGATGACGAAGCAACGATTTGCTTTTTGTACTCAATAGAAGCTTTCATTTCCTTAATTTGCTTTTCGGCCAATTGGATTTCAAGTTCTTGAAATTCTACTTCTTTAGTCAAAGAGTTGAATTCGCGATTATTACGCACAGTATCTTGCTGTTTGGTGTATTTTTTTATCGCTTCTTTGTGCTCGTCAATTGCATTTTTCTTGGTTTTGATTTGCTCCTCGATAACGTCTAAATCCGATTTCAATTTTTCTGAACGCGATTTTAATCCGGCTACTTCATCTTCTAAATCTTCAACTTCTAAAGGCAATTCACCTCTAACATTTCTGATTTCGTCGATTCGTGAGTCAATCAATTGTAAATCATAAATTGCTCTTAACTTGTCTTCAACACTCAATTCTTTTGTAGTCGCCATATATTATAAGTACTTAACAGGATTTGTATTTTCTTCGGATAAAATGATTGCAAAATTAGGCATTTTTTTCGTAAGATAATCAACAATATAATTTTTTGTATAACGTTCGCTTTCAAAATGACCAATATCCGCCAAAAGTAACTGATTTTCAGCTTCATAAAAATTATGGTACTTCAAATCGGCGGTCAAAAACACATCGGCTCCTGCCTGAATGGCGTTTTTTATAGCAAAACTTCCTGCGCCTCCCAAAACGGCAATTCGTTTGACTTCTTTATTCAAAAACACCGAATGTCTGATGCCATTGGCTTGCATTTTGTCTTTTACAAACACTAAAAAATCGCGTTCGTTTTTTGGTGTCGGCAAATCACCAACCATTCCGAGTCCAATATTTTGATGAGAATTTTTCAAATCATAAATTTCATAAGCTACTTCTTCATAAACATGATTTTCAAAAAGTGCTTTCAGAATGGCTTTCTCTAAATGTTTTTCGAAAATAACTTCGATTTTAATCTCATTGGTAATTGTCAGTTCACCTTTATTACCAATCGCTGGCGTACTGTTATGATTGCCTTTATAGGTGCTAAATCCTTCTGAGTTGAAACTGCATTGGTCATAATTCCCAATCGTTCCTGCACCAGCATTGCACAAAGCAGTTCTGATTTGATCAGCATTTTCGGCAATCGTATAGGTTACTAATTTTTTAATAAAATCTTTTTTTGGCACCAAAATTTGTGTGTTAATCAATCCCAAAGCGTCACAAAATATCTTATTTACGCCATTTTGGTGGTTATCCAACGCGGTGTGCACTGCATAAATGGCAATGTCGTTTTTTATGGCTTTAATGACCACGCGTTCGACATAATTTTTGCCTGTAATTTTTTTTAATCCTGTAAAAACGATTGGATGAAAACAAACGATTAAATTACAATTTTTGGCAATCGCTTCGTCAATAACATTTTCGAGTGCATCATGACAAACCAAAACGCCATTTGCTTCGTTATTTTGATTGCCAACAAGCAAACCAACATTGTCAAAATCTTCGGCATAAGCCAATGGCGCCATGGCTTCTAATAGGGTGAGAACATCAGAAATTTTCACAAAAAAAGTTTTAAAGTTGATTATTTGTTACAATAGATTTAAAATTTCAATTAAAAACTAAAGTACCCAAAGATAAATTATTATACTTTCGTGAAATGATTTTTTTACGAAAAATACTTTTTCCTTTTTCTATATTGTATGGAATGATCACTTATTTTCGCAATTTTTTGTATGACAATCAAATATTGAAATCTTATTCTTTTGATTTGCCTGTAATTGCAGTCGGCAATTTAAGCGTTGGAGGTACCGGAAAAACACCTCAAATTGAATATTTGATTCGTTTGCTTTCAGACAATCATAAAATTGCTACTTTAAGTCGTGGTTACAAAAGGCAATCCAAAGGGTTTGTTTTGGCAGATGCCACTTCAAATGCGGCAAAGCTTGGCGATGAACCTTTTCAGTATTATCAGAAATTCGCTAATATTCAAGTTGCTGTTGATGCCGACAGAAGAAATGGTATACAACAATTGCTTTCACTTACCGAAAAACCCGAAATCATTTTGTTAGACGACGCCTTTCAGCACCGAAAAGTCAAAGCTGGATTTTATATTTTGTTGACTACTTTTGACGATTTGTATGTTGACGATCTGATTTTACCCACCGGAAATCTTCGCGAAAGCCAAAGGGGCGCAAAAAGAGCCGATATAGTAATTGTCACCAAGTGTCCAAATAATCTTTCGACTCAAGAGCAGGAAAAAATTCGTAAAAAACTAAATTTATCAAACAAACAGCAATTATTTTTTAGTTGTATTGCTTATGATACTTTTGTTTATTCTGAAGATAAAAAGCTGAAAGTTAGTGAAATCAATGAGATTGAAAAATTAATTGTAGCAGGAATTGCCAAACCAGAACCGTTTTTTAAGTATTGTCAAAAGGAGAAGGATGAAGTAATGGTATTTCCTGATCACCATCATTTTACTGACCTTGATATTTTAAACATGAAAAGTAAAGCAAAAAACGGTATTATAATTACAACCGAAAAGGATTATATGCGTTTAAAAGGTAGCGTTTTGGGAAATCAACTTTTTTGTTTACCAATTCAAAGTTCTTTTGTAGAAGATGCAGAAAAGTTTAATAATACAATTAAAAATTATGTGGGAAGAAGTTCAAGAAACCGTTAGTTATATCAAATCAAAAACTAATTTTGTTCCAGAATACGGAGTAATTTTAGGATCAGGTTTAGGCAGTTTTACCGATGACATTCAAATAGAATTCACTTTACCATATAATGAAATTCCGAATTTTCCAGTTTCCACAGTGCAAGGTCACAAAGGTGCTATGGTTTTTGGAACGATTGGCGATAAAAAAGTGGTGGCCATGCAAGGACGTTTTCATTTTTATGAAGGCTATAGTATGAAGCAAGTTACTTTTCCGGTTCGAGTAATGAAGTATTTGGGCGTGCAAAAATTGATTGTTTCTAACGCTTCTGGCGGTGTCAACCCCAATTATGTAGTGGGCACTATCGTTATTTTGAAAGACCATATTAACATGATGCCTGAACATCCGTTAAACGGAAAAAATGACGAACGTTTTGGACCGAGATTTGTCAATATGAGTTCGCCTTTTTCTAAAAATATGATTGCGAAAGCAAAAGAGTTAGCTTTCGGGCTTGACATAAAAGTGCAAGATGGTATTTATTTAGGACTTCAAGGTCCAACTTTTGAAACGTTGGCCGAATATAAAATGGTCAAAATTTTAGGTGCCGATTGCGTTGGTATGTCTACCGTTCCTGAGGTAATTGTTGCGCGTCACATGAATTTAGAAACCTTTGGCATCTCGGTAATTACCGATATGGGAAATGAAGAAAGCATTGAAGACGTGAACCATGAAGAAGTTTTAAAAGCCGCTCAAAAAGCCGAACCACAAGTCAGAAATTTGATTAAATCACTGATTCAGAATTATTAGTATTATCTTTTTGCATGCATTCTGCAATGATAGCAAAAAAATTATCGGGTTCAAAAGGTTTAGTGATGACATCATTCATTCCATACGAAAGCAACATTTCTCGATTTTCTAACAATGAAATTGCAGTCAAGGCAACAATTGGTGTTACAATGTCAAACTGCCGAATTTGTTGCGTTGCAATGGTACCGTTGATACCCGGAAGGTGCACGTCCATTAAAATTAAATCGTAGCGATTGATTTTGGTAATCGCTACCGCATCTTCACCGTTTTCTATAATTTCACAAACAATTTGCTTTTTTTCTAGCATTCTTTTGATAATCATTTGGTTGATTTTATTGTCTTCTACCAAAAGTATTTTTTTTGCAATAAAATTGTTTTCGTCGTGAGGGAATACCGTATTTGAGCTTAGTTTTTTGATACCCAATTTAAAATCTAATGTAAAGGAAAAAACACTTCCTGTGCGCACTTGACTTTTAAGTTTAATATTACCGCCAAGAATAATAATTAGACGTTTTACAATTGTTAAGCCCAATCCAGTTCCGCCATATTGACGGTTGGTTTCGATAGAGCCTTGCGAAAAGCTATCAAAAATCGATTCGAGCTGGTCTTCTGGAATACCAATTCCTGTATCTGCAATTTCAAAATAAATAGATGCTTTTTGATTATCTGTTGGAAGTAAAGTTGCGGTGATTTTAACTTCTCCTTTTTGAGTAAACTTGAGCGCATTGTTAATCAAATTGATAAAAATTTGTGACAATTTTGTTGGATCACCAATAATATCTTCAGGTATATTTGGATCGATTGTCAGAATCAACTTATTTTTATTCTCATTGGCCAGCTCTTGTAACGAATTTTGAATTTCAACCAATAGTTTTTTTATGTCGAAATCTATTTTTTCTACTTCGATATTTTTCGATTCGATACGATTGATTTCTAGTATTTCATTAATATAATTCATAAGGTATTTTCCCGAAAATTGCAATGATTTTAGGTATTCAAGCTGATGAGGTTTTGGATCTTCGTCGATAAGCAAATGAGTGATTCCGGTAATGGCGTTTAAAGGTGTTCGCAACTCATGGCTCACCGTACATAAGAATTCAGATCGCGCTGCCGAAGCGCGTTCGGCTTTTTCTTGAGACAATTGCAACGTAGTATTTTTTTCTTTTAAAAGTTGGTATGATTGCTTACGAATGCTACTCTTGCGGTACAATGACAAACTGAAAAGTGATAAAATAGCAAGCAATGCAAGACTTATTATACTAATTAATTTATACAATTTGATTTCTTCGCGTTGTTTTAGGAGCTGTTTATCACTTGCTTTTTGCAGCTTTTGAATGGATTTTATATTATTATTGATATAAAATTTACTAAAATTCAGTGTGTCAATTTTTCGGTCCGGTTTTTTTTCGTATAACGCTTTTACAATAGTATAAAGTTGTCCTAAGTGCAAATATACTTTTGCTTCAGATGCAATATCATTGTCTTTTTCTGCATACATAATGGCTTTTTGGACAAAATCAAACGACTTACGAAAGTTATTCTCCTTCTTACGCAGATTACTGGCTTCCAAATAATTAGAAATACTGTCCGCTTTTAAGAGTGAAATGCTTTTGGAATCAGCATAAATACTAGTAAATGAGAATAAAAAGAAGAATAAAATTAAATGCATTTACAGATATTGGTTTTTCAAACAATAAATGTAAAATTATTTATCATCAATTAACACAATTAAGTCAATAATTCTTGAAGAATAGCCAATTTCGTTATCGTACCATCCAACAATCTTAACCATTTTGTCGATTACCGATGTCAATTGTGCATCAAACAAGCAAGAATGGCGGTTACCAATGATATCAACAGAAACAATTGGGTCTTCGGTATAATCCATAATGCCTTTGAAATGGTTTTGTGATGCCAATTTGAAGGCGGTGTTAATTTCGGCAATAGTGACTTGTCGTTTGACATAAAAAGTAATATCGGTCAACGATCCGTCAGGCACCGGAACCCTAATACCACTGCCCCCAATTTTGCCTTCAAATTCAGGAAATATTTTGGTCAGTGCTTTGGCTGCGCCAGTTGTTGTTGGTACGATTGACTGACTTGCTCCTCTCGCTCTGCGCAAATCTTTGTGGGGTTGATCGTGCAAACTTTGGTCGGTGGTGTAGGAATGCACCGTGGTGATATAAGCTTGTTCAAATCCGCATAAGTCACGAATTACCTGTATCATTGGCGCGGCATTGTTGGTCGTGCAGCTCGCATTAGAAATAATGGTTTCTGAGCCATCAAGTATATTTTCGTTCACACCGAGCACGACAGTTTTTATCGTATCAACTTCTGAAGGCGCCGAAAGAATTACTTTTTTGGCTCCAGCCAGTACGTGGGCATTGATTTCTTCAAAAGTTTTGTATTTGCCAGTGGCTTCAACAACAACATCAATTGATAATGATTTCCAGTCGAGTTGCGCAATATCTTTTTCGTGAAAAAATGGATAGAATTTTTTATTAATAATAATATGCTGCGCGTCATACGTGCATTCAAAAGGTAAAATGCCATGAATACTATCGTATTTAATCAAATGCGACATGGTTTTGTTATCGGCAATATCATTGATGGCAACGACTTCAATCGAAGGATGGTCCAAAAGCAAACGGAATAGATTGCGTCCGATTCGTCCAAAACCATTAATAGCAATTCTTGTTTTCAAATACTTTTTATTTTAAAATTGTGCAAATCGAAACGCAATTTGTAATTATAAAATATGTTTCGCTGCTTTGTAAGAAGACCGCACCAAAGCGCCGCTTTCAACATGCCGAAAGCCCAATGCTAATCCGATTTTTTCGTATTTTGCAAATTGGTCTGGCGTAATGTATTCTTTTACTGGCAAATGTTTTTTACTTGGTTGCAAATATTGTCCGATGGTAACCACGTCAACATTAGCATTGCGCAAATCGTGTAAAGTCTGAATAACTTCTTCTTCGGTTTCGCCCAAACCAAGCATGATGCCCGATTTTGTTCGGTTGATGCCTTTTTCTTTCAAGTAACGCAAAACTTCGAGACTACGGTCGTATTTTGCTTGAATTCTGACTTCACGCGTCAGTCTCCTGACGGTTTCGACATTATGCGAAACTACTTCGGGATTAGCTTCGACAATACGGTCGATATTTCTTTCGATGCCTTGAAAATCACCGATTAAAGTTTCTAAAGTTGTTGTTGGATTCATGCGCCGAATGGCTTTTACCGTTTCGATCCAAATAATAGAACCACCATCTTTTAAATCATCGCGATCGACGCTCGTAACTACAGCATGTTTGATGTTCATGATTTTAATCGAACGTGCAACTTTTTCGGGTTCATCCCAATCTACTGTTTCTGGGCGTCCGGTTTTTACGCCACAAAAACCACAAGATCGTGTACAAATATTACCTAAAATCATAAAAGTAGCCGTGCCTTCTCCCCAGCATTCGCCCATATTTGGACAACTTCCAGAAGTACAAATCGTATTCAGACTGTACTTGTCAACCAAACCGCGAAGTTCAGTATATTTTTGCCCGATTGGCAATTTGACTTTCAGCCATTTTGGTTTTCCAGTGGGTAAAGTTGGCGATAAAACACTTTCCATAGCATCAATTTTTTGAAAGTACAAAGATAAACAATATTGGTCAAGATTTGGTGTTTCAGATTTTAATCAAACGATAATAATTTTTCAGAAAAAGTAAAGCCATTTATTCAAATGAAGTCAAAAAACCAATTGAGGACAATTCAATTTTGAATAGGAGTAACTAAATTGTAATGAGGTTGTATTTGTTTTAATTAGGACAAATAAATTTTCAATGAGGGAGCATTTCAGACTAAAAATTTTCCTAACCAAAAATATATATACTAGATTAGCTTTATAATCAGAAGCAAAACCAAATGCCAGATTATTTGCCTATTTTCGCTAAAAAATAAAACATAAATCATGGAAGTAAAAGACAGTAACGGAAATATTTTGCAAGATGGCGATTCGGTATCAGTCATTAAGGATCTAAAAGTAAAAGGTTCTTCCGATATAATCAAACGTGGTACGATGGTTAAAAATATTCGACTTACCGATAATCCAGCAGAAATTGACTGTCGTGTCAACAAAACCGCCATGATACTCAGAACAGAATTCCTTAAAAAAGCATAATTTTTATTCCATAAAAAAACCACTAGAACACAATTGAATTCTGGTGGTTTTTTCTTTTGAAAAAATAAACTTAAATGCTTAAGGTGCTTTTACAGCAATGGGCAAATTATAGGATGTTCTTACTGCTTGTCCAGCGATTTTTCCAGGAGTCCATTTTACTTTAAGGGATTTTAAAACCCTTATGGCTTCTTTGTCTAAACCGTAACCAGGATTTCTAATGACGCTGATATCGGTCATGCTTCCGTCTTTTTCGATGACAAACGAAACAACTACTCGAATCATGGTTCCGGATGCTAACTCGTCTTCGGGTGTTTTAAAATTGCGACCAACATATTTATAAAAATTATCAATGCCGCCAGGATATTCTGGCATTTTATCTAAACTTGCAATCGGTACTGGATTAATATTAATTGTTTCAGTTTCACCAGTTGTACCGCCACCATTTTCACTTCCGCTTTTTGGTATGTTGTTCGGAATGCCAGTTCCTGATTCAGAATTATTGGTTGCATTTGATTGAATGTCTTTATTTTCAGGCACTTCATTATTTGCATCCGACGATTCCGTCACAACTGGATTTGTCATTGTAGTTTGTCTTGGCGCAGGATCGGAAGGAGGCAAAGGCGCTACATCGGTTTTGGTTTTGATAATCGGTTCTGGTGGATAAACAATTTCTGAAAGTGCTACTGATATAGCATCCGGAATTGTCGGCACTGTTTTGGTACCGCTGAAATAATTAATAATTGTGGGCATCGTGGCCAAAGTGGTAATCAGCAATAGCCCAATAAATAAGGATTTGACAGTGGTTTTTGGATTGTCGCGGCGCAATTGGTACGCGCCATATTCTTTGTTTCGGTCTTCAAAAACAAGGTCAATCCATGCGGTTTCGTAAATACTTAATTTTGACATAATAAATGTAGTTAAAGGTTAAGTAGTTATCATCGCATATTTGTCGCTATTTTAAGATATAACGCAAAGGCATTTTAGGATATTGTATAAAATTCAGAATAAATAGCATGGCTCTTTTTTTGAGTTGTAAAAGATTTTAGCACAAGCATTGAAGCATCAAATAAAGTTATTTTCCTTGGATGATTTCTGCCAATAATTTTTTGGCACGCAGTAGTTTGATTTTCACATTATTGAGTGGTTCACCAATTTTTTCCGCAATTTCTTGATAGCTCAACTCTTGAAAATAGCGCAATTGAATCACTTCTTGGTAATGTGGTTTTAATTCTTTGATGTATTGTAACAATCGAAAAAGATTTTGTTCGGTAATCAGTTCATCTTCGGCAGAAGGTGTAGTGTCTGCAATATTATAAGCTTGTTGGTTTTCTTGGTCTGTAATTTCGACAAAAAGCGAAGATTTTTTCTTGCGAAGCAAATCAATATGAACATTTTTGGCAATCGCAATCAGCCAAGTATTGAATTGAAATTCAGGATTATAAGTTGCGATTTTGTCAAATGCTTTAGCGAAAGTTTCAATAGCAATGTCTTCGGCATCGGTTTCGTTCTCTGTGCGTTTTAGCATAAAACCATATACTTCATTCCAATAATGATCCAATAAAAAAGTGAAGGCAATTTGATCGCCATCTTTGGCTTTTTCTATATGTGGTTTTATTTCCAATGTACAGGTTTTGAAAAAATGTTGGTGATGAAGATATTCAATTGTGTAAATATAAGCACGATTTCGATGATTGGAAACCAATACATTACATCTTTTTCTTTTAGTTTCCCGGCAGCAAATCCCAAGGTAATCCAAGCAAAAAGATACCTAAAACCAATTAAACTCAATACAATAATCCATTGAAATTGAAAACTTAATAATACAATTGGCGCTATAAAAAACAACAATTGCGAACTGTAAAAAAGTCCAAGTTGTGCCCTGTCAAAAGGCTTATAAAACTTTGCCGTTGCAATATGTCTTCTCTTTTGCTTGAACCAATCTTTGAATGATGTTTTTGGTTTTGAATAAGTAAAACTATCGGTTGCATAGCAAATGGTGGTATTTTTTTTATTCGCCACTTGATTTACAAATAAATCATCATCACCTGAACGCAATTTTAAATGGTCGCGATAACCGTCAACACTAAAAAACTCTTCTTTTTTGTAGGCCAAGTTTCGACCTACACCCATATAGGGCTGCCCGATTTTTGCCCATGAAAAATATTGGACAGCAGTCAATAAAGTTTCAAAACGGATGATTTTATTTAAAAATGAATTTGGGATTTTTTCATACGCACCATAACCCAATACAATGGTTTTTTGCATTGTAAAATGCGCACTCATTTCGGCAATCCAGTTTTTAGAATTGGGAAAACAATCGGCGTCAGTAAACAAAAGATATTCTTTTCGAGCTGCTTTGATGCCCAATGTCAAAGCAAACTTTTTGTTGCCCCAAAAGGCTTCGTTATTGGCTACTTTTACAAGTCGAATGTTGCTGTTCTCTTTTTCAAAAGCTTCAAAAATATCCAAAGTAGTGTCACTAGAGGCATCGTCAATCAAAACAATTTCAAAGTCGGGATAATTTTGCTCGATTAACAGCGGAATAAATTTCGCCACATTTTCGGCTTCATTTTTAGCACAAACAATAACCGAAATCGGAATCCTTTTTGGATTATTTTTTTTGGTTTTCCCAAAAGAAAATTGCGCGAAAACAATCAGATAATAAACCAATTGAACAAATACAATTAGGACAAACAAACAAAAAATTAGTTGCAACATGGTGTTTTCAGGTGTCAATTGAATTTTTTGCAAAGGTATGAAAATCAATTTAGCATTTTGCGGTAAATCAAAGGTAATTTGCTAAAATTATTTGGCGAAAAAAACTCAAAAATTACATAAATTAGTTCTAAATCACATTCACTTCGGCTTCGATGGCAATTCCGAAAATTTTAAATACGGTGTCTTGAATGTTTTTTGAAACTGCCAAAATTTCTTGTCCGGTCGCGTTGCCATAATTCACCAAAACCAAGGCTTGATTTTTATGAATACCAGCATCGCCAAAACGTTTTCCTTTAAAACCAGCTTGTTCTATTAACCAACCAGCGGGCACTTTGACTTCGGTTGCCGAAATTTCGAAGTATTTCATTGCCGGAAATTTTGAATGAATTTTTTCAAATTCACTCCTCAAAAGAATTGGGTTTTTAAAAAAACTACCGCTATTTCCCAATTCTTTCGGGTCGGGCAACTTGCTTTTTCGAATGGCAATTACCGCATCACTCACATTCTTTAAAGTGGGAATGCTAATGTTATTTTTTTCGAGTTCGCTGGTGATATCACCATAAGAAGTATTGATTTTATGGTCTTTTTTTGTCAATTTAAAAACCACGGAAGTAATAACATATTGGTCTTTTACCTGATTTTTAAAAATACTTTCACGATATCCAAAATGACATTCTTCGTTCAAAAAAGTTTTCATTTTTTGGTTGTCAATACACATTGCTTCACAGAAAACCAAAGTATCTTTAATTTCAGTGCCATAAGCACCGATATTTTGAACAGGCGTCGTACCAACGTTTCCAGGAATGAGTGACATGTTCTCAAGTCCGCCAAAATTTTGGTTGATGGTCCACAAAACAAATTCGTGCCAATTTTCGCCAGCTTGGCATTCGACCCAAACAAAATCGTCATTTTCGTCGATTATTTTTTTGCCTTTAAGATCAATATGAATTACTAATGCATCGATGTCTTGTGTCAAAAGCATATTACTTCCACCACCGAGAATGAATTTTTTTTTGGTGCTATTTTGTTCTAAAACAACTTTTAAATCAGTAATGTTATGCACCGCAACAAATTGTTTTGCCTTGGCTTCAATACCAAAAGTATTGTAATTTTTTAATGAGAAATCAGGAACTATTTCCATAGAATGCGGCATCAAATAAATTTATAAATATTCAAATTTACTTTAATAATTTTGAAAAAGGGCTATTGTCAAACTTAAATAGAAGAGAATTTTTCGACATAATTTTTCATCCAAATGTGCATCATAAATAAAGGCATTATATACGGAATCATGCGGCGATCGCCTTTTTGTAAGTTAGCAACCAATTTTTTAGGATTGATATTTTGAAAATAAGGCATTTCAAATAAATCGCTTTTCAAAAAAGCATTTACTTCATCTTTAAAAGCAGGCGTCTTTGTTATATAATCGCCCCATGGTGCACTTAATCCAATTTTTCTGAATTTCAAAATGGCTTTTGGCAATCGCTCTTGCATTGCAGATTTTAAAATGAACTTACCTTTTTTACCAGTGAACAGCCATTTGTCTTCAAGGGAACCCAATCCGATGATAAGTCTTGGATCTAAAAAAGGTTCGCGACATTCAATTGAAGCGCCCATTGTGCATCGATCATTGCGGTCCAAAAGCGAGCATAAATAGGTGTGTTGATCAAAAAAAAGTGCTTGTCTTCGCAAATTATTGGGATATAATGACTGTGCTTCTTTGTATATTTTTTTTCTGTAATCATTATTTGGTTCATTGTAAATGCCGAAATTTTGCGCTATGTCATTCGGGTAAATATTAGAACCGTTGTACATTACTAAATCTTGATCGCTTTTTATTTGTGAGTAGCGAGACAGTTTTTCGTAACGCGGATTTTTAGAAAACATTTCAAGATTACCAATTGTAACTATCGAATTCAATAATGTCGGATACTGCAAAGGTTTGTAACGAACATAACCACCCATTAATTCGTCGGCGCCCTCGCCAGAAAGCAGCACTTTGACCTCAGGTTTTGCCATTTGCGAAACCGCTAACAAATGAGGTTCACTCAAGTGCATTATCGGCTCATCTTGAAAATAGGTTGAAGATAGAAGTTTGTCATACAGGTTTTGATCTTCGAGTTGCATGGTATGAAATTTAGAGTCAAATTGATCGGCCATTAATTTCGCCAAATGCGCTTCGTTGTGCTCTTTTTCTTGAAACCCGATATTAAAGGTCTGAATACCTTTGAATTTTTGATGGTAAAGTGATGCCAAAACCGAAGACGAATCCAATCCGCCACTCAATAAAACACCAACTGGCACATCGCTAACCATGCGAAGTTGTATCGAATCATCAAAAGTCTCCCGAAACCATTCTATTGGATTTTGAATTTTTGTTTGATTTTGAATTTCGGACTTTAAATTCCACCATTTTTCAGTCGTAGTTTTGCCATTTTCATGAATGGTCATACTGTGGCCTGGCAATACTTTTTTCACATTTTGATACAAGGTATTTTCGCCAGCAACAAAACGATTAAAAATATATTCTTCCAAGCCATCTGTAGCCATTTTTAAAGGAACTCCAGCAGTAAATAGCGCTTTTTGTTCTGAACCAAAATAAAGCGTTTCGTTAAAAATTGAGTAATACAAAGGTTTTACGCCCATTCGGTCACGCACCAAGGTCAGTTTTTTTTCTTGCTTATCCCAAACCGCAAAAGCAAACATACCATTGAGTCTGCTGAGCATTTTGGTGCCATATATTTGAAATAATTTCAAAAGTACTTCGGTATCCGAATGCGTTTTTATTTCAAATCCGTTATTTTTTAATTCGCTATAAAAACTTTTAAAATTATAAATTTCACCATTAAAAACCATCACATACCTATTATCATCGGAAAGGAATGGCTGATGTCCTGCTGTCGAAACATCCAAAATGGAAAGTCGTCTATGTCCAAAACCCAAGTTATGTGCTATAAAAATGCCTTTGTTGTCTGGGCCACGATGTGCTAAAGCGTCGCGCATGCGTGTCAAGACAAGTTCGTCTACTTTTTTTTGTGACTGCAGATGTAAAATTCCATTTATACCACACATAGTATTATTTTTTTGTCTTGATAATTAGTTGGTGGTAAATGTCGGCAATGATTTTCATATTCAGTTTATAATTGGCATTTTCAGTAACGAATAGTCTGTTTTTATTGATAACTTCGGATCTGTGGTTCGGATTTTCGAATGCCCAAATGATTTCTTCGGCAAGCATTTTATAATCGTCAATGGCAATAAGATGTCCGTTTTCACGATGATTGATATAGCTTTTGTTACCAGGCACATCTGTAACAATCGGATAGCATCCTGATGCCATTGCCTCAAATAGTGATGCCGAAACGCCTTCGGTTATGGGCATACTAATATAAAAATTAGACGATTGCAGTAATTTTGGTAATTTTTTATTGTCGATTCTTCCTGTGAACTTTACTTTCGAATCGATTTGTAGTTTTTTTGCAGTGACTTGCAAATTTTCGAGCTCTGTTCCGTCTCCAACTATCGTAAGAGCGAAGTCAAACCCTTTTTCGTTGATAATGTGAAAGGCTTTTAAAATGGTTTCATGTCGGTACTCTGGCAATAAAGAGCGCGTGATTATTGCATTTATTTTATTTTCTTTATTGTCATTAAACACGAAACTTTCTAAATCAATACCTTTTGCCAATACCAAAACTTTATTCATATCGACATTGGCTTTTTGCATGGATTGGGTCATTATTTTTCCCCAAGCATGAATCAAATTGGCTTTTTTAAAGGCATAATTTTGTATTATTTTTTTTAAAGGAAGTGATATCGAATTTTCTGGCCATAAATCGGTGCGTCCTTGTTGTGCAATTGCTATTGGTTGCACACCCGATAATGCGGCCAAAAAACCATAACTGGTCGTTCGTTCAGCAATGACCATATCAGGTTTTTGTTTACGAACTATTTTTTTTATTTTAAAAAGTGCAAAATTGAATTCTAATACCCGTAAAATGCGGTTAAAAATTCCGTCATTAGGTGTTTTCAGTTCCCAACAGATTATTTCAAAATCTCCAAATTCTTTTAATCCGTTCATCCAAGTAATGGCATCGGCGCGATAGGATTCTCCTAAAAAGAGGATTTTGCGTTTTTTCATTTTGTAATTATTCGTTTGCGGTCAATGCCCTATTTATAAAATCATTCAAAGGCTTAAGCACAATAAGTTCCGAAACTGTTTTGGCTACAAAATCATTTTCAAGTACCTCAGTACTATCAAATTGTCTTGAAACGGTAAAACTTTTGAGCTTTAATAATTCGATTGCTGGATGGTCTTTTTCGAAATCTTTCGGTGCGTTTTTGAGTGCGTTGCTTTCATTTCGATCAAAACTTCCATAAATGGATTTGAATTGTTTTTCATCCAAAATGGCTTCCAAATCATCATGAAAAAAAGCTACTTCTTTGCGGATTTTTTTTAAATCATTTGCTTCTGGCGCATAAATACCACCTGCAATAAAACTGCCTCCTTTTTCAAGATGTAGGTAATAGCCAGAGCGTTTTTGACCTTTTACTCCAGACGAAAACCAAATACTCAAATGAGATTTATAAGGCGATTTGTCTTTAGAAAATCGAATGTCACGGTTGATCCGAAAAGTACAATTTTTGACTTCGAGCATCGCTAATGATGGATCTAGCGGTTTGAGCAGGTTTAAAAAATCAGCAACAAGTTGTTGGTAGTCTTTTTTGAAAATTTCGTAACGTTTTTTATTGTCTAAAAACCAGTCACGATTGTTGTTGGCCTTTAAATCATAGAGGAATTGAAGGGAAGCATTGGCAAGCATAATTTGGTTTTTACAATTGTTTTTTTAAATCTTCTTCACTTATAAAACCGCTATATTGCCATTTGATTTTTGATTTTTCATACAATAATAAAGTAGGAAGTTCCGCTACCTTTAATTCGTTTAGCAACGTTTTGTGTTCATCAGCATTCAATCGGATGATGACCACTTTGTTACTCAAGTCCTTTTGCAATTGTAACATATAAGGCAGCATTTTCTTACAAGGCGCACACCAATCTGCATAAAAATTGACGAGTACTTTTTTATCAGATTGCAATAAATTTTGGTATTCATTTAAGGTCATACCTGTAATTTTCTGTTTTGGTTGAGTTGCCAAACCAGCGGCATTCCATTTCATAATACCACCTTGTAACTCATAAACGGTTGTAAATCCTAATTCCTCCAATTTTGCGGCCGCTTGTTTGCTACGTCCGCCGCTCAAACAATATACAAAAACAGGTTTTGTCTTGTCGAATTGATTGGCTTTTGAAATAAAATTATCACCGTTCCAGTTGAGGTTTATGGCGTTGTCGATATGTTGTTCTTCAAATTCTTTTGGTGTCCTAACGTCAAGTATTTGAGGTTTTTCGGTAGTTTTTATCTTTTCAGAAAAGACAGTAGACGCAATAGATTCAAATTTTTTTGGTTGTCCATTACAACGCAAAAAAAGAAAGGGCAATAGGACGATTAATAACAAATATTTTTTCAAGGTATATTTTTTTAGAGGTGATGCTAAAGTAAATAAAATTTAATTTTTTTTGCCTTTTCTAACGAAAAAAGTTACAATCACAAGTTAAAAATTTTATAACTCTGATGGGTTGATTTTACTATACTTTCTGTTCGTTCTGGATGCGTATCCGAAATAAATAATTGTCCGAAACTATCATTATTAACCATTTCTATGATTTTTTCGACACGCGATGCGTCAAGTTTATCAAAAATATCATCAAATAATAGAATTGGATTTACGCCACTTATTTTTTTTACGAATTCAAATTGTGCCAGTTTTAAGGAAATTAAGAAAGATTTTTGTTGGCCTTGAGAACCGAATTTTTTGATGGCGTAATGGTCAATTTCAAATAACAAATCATCGCGATGAATGCCCACACTTGTATAATGCAAAGCACGGTCTTTATTGATGTTTTCCTGTAAAAGCATCAGTAAGTTTTTTTCGTGCAAATGACTTTCATAAACCAATTGAACCGATTCTTCAGATCCCGTTATGGCTTGATGGTGTTTGTTAAAAATCGGAATAAAGTCTTCGAGAAATTGTTTTCGTTTTTCAAAAATTGACTGACCAAGTGCGTTTAAATGTTCGTTGTAAATCGATAAAGTATCGGTTTCAAAAACATGATTTAGCGCAAAATATTTGAGTAAGGCATTGCGTTGACTCAATATTTTTTGGTATTGAATTAATTCTTGTAAATATTTAGAATCCAATTGCGAAATCACGCTGTCGATAAATTTTCTTCTCGTTTCGCTGCCTTCAACAATCAAATCGCGGTCAGCTGGTGAAATAATTACAAGTGGAATGAAACCAATATGATCTGAGAATTTTTCGTATTGTTTGCTGTTGCGTTTTAAGATTTTTTTTTGTCCTTTTTTTAAACTGCAAACAATTTGCTCTTCGCGGTTGTTTTTTTCGAAAACACCATCAATGACAAAAAATTCTTCGCCATGTTTTATATTTTGAACCGCCAACGGATTAAAATAGCTCTTTCCATAAGATAAATGATAGATTGCATCTAGCACATTGGTTTTTCCAATACCGTTTTTTCCGACAAAACAGTTGATTTTCTGGTCAAAATCGAAATTGGCCTCCGAAAAATTTTTATAATTGAAAAGCGAAATTTTTTTTAAATACATCTGTGAATCCGTACGGGTATTGAGAAAATTGTTTAGAAAAAACAAAATTACAGCAGTCATTTTTTTAACGTGTGCAAATTATTGAAAAATATCGATAAAACATCTTTTAGATATGAATAAAAATTTTATTTTTGCACCTCACTAAATTATAATAAATGGCAACTTTTAATAAACGAGGATATAAAGCACCAAAACCAAAAGAAGAGAAATTAGACAACAGTGTAACTGATGACGTGATTGTTGACGAAAAAAACAGTACCACGGCTGGTGTTTTTAACACATTAGACCAAACTGCTTCTAAAACCGAAGATTTTGTAGCCAAAAACCAAAAAGTTATTCTTGCTATTGTCGGATTTATTACGATTGCAATTGTAGGTTATTTTGCTTACAATAAATTTATTGTTGAGCCTAAAGAAGAAGATGCAACAGACCAAATGTTTGTAGCGCAGCAAAATTTTCAGAAAGCTACAGATGGAACAAAAAGCGATTCTTTGTACAATTTGGCATTGAATGGATCTGAAGGAAAATATGGATTTGTTAGAATTGCCGAAGAGTATGCAGGAACCAAAGCAGCTAATTTAGCCAATTATTATGCTGGAATGGCCTATTTGAACATTGGAAAATTTGATCAAGCAATTGCAGCTTTAGAAAAATTCAATTCAGATGATGCCGTTTTAAGTGTTTTAGCAAAAGGAGCCATTGGCGACGCATATGCCGAAAAAAATCAAACCAAAGAAGCTTTGGATTTTTATGTAAAAGCTTCCGAAATGACAAAAAGTGATTTTACTACGCCTCGTTATTTATTAAAAGCTGGAAAAACCGCTTTGGCTTTAGGAAATAAAGCTGATGCGTTGAAATATTTCAACAATATAAAAGACAATTACGAAGCGGCTCAAGAAGCGCAAGGTATTGATGCATTGATTGGCTTGGCACAATAAATGGGTTGTGAGTTTTGCATTAAATATTGTATCTTGCGCTTAAAACTCAAATAATGGCTACCGAAAATAAAAATTTGTCACAATACGATAAAACAACAATCCCAAATGCGAAAGATTTTCGGTTTGGGATTGTTGTTTCAGAATGGAACGGCCACATCACCGAAGGACTTTTTTTAGGTGCAGTTGCAGCATTAAACGACTGTGGTGCTTTGCATGACAATATTATTCGCTGGAATGTTCCTGGTAGTTTTGAATTGGTTTATGGTGCAAAAAAAATGATTGAAACCCAAAAACCCGATGTGGTTATTGTAATTGGTAGCGTTATTAAAGGTGCAACGCAGCATTTTGATTTTGTTTGTGACGGCGTTACGCAAGGGATTAAAGATTTGAATGTCTTGAGTGATGTTCCAGTTATTTTTTGTGTTTTGACCGACAATAATGAACAACAATCGATAGATAGAAGTGGTGGTATTCATGGCAACAAAGGTACAGAAGCTGCTATCGCTGCAATAAAAATGGCGTTTTTGCGATACCAAGCCAATATGGGTAATCCTTTTACACAAAACTTATTGGCCAATAAGCAATTGCAAATCGATGATGGTCATTTGAAATTAAAAGAATAAAGTTATAAATACCATACATAAACAACCTACTTCATCAACCAAGTAGGTTTTTTTATGCTTTTAGTAGTTTAAATCCCAATAGAATTTCATTAAATTTGTAAATTAACAACTTTGAATAAAAGCAAATTAAATTGCTTTCTAATCTTCAGAAATCCAAAAACAGTACACAACGAATGTCGAGTATCATACAATTACTTCCAGATCATGTTGCCAATCAAATTGCTGCTGGTGAAGTTGTTCAGCGCCCAGCATCAGTAGTAAAAGAACTGCTCGAAAATGCGGTTGATGCCAAAGCAACGGATATCAAATTGATTATTAAAGATGCCGGAAAATCGTTAGTGCAAATTATTGATAATGGTTTGGGGATGAGTGTTACCGATGCACGACTTTGCTTTGAACGACATGCGACTTCAAAAATCCGTCAAGCCGAAGATTTGTTTTCATTGCATACCAAAGGTTTTAGAGGCGAAGCATTAGCGTCGATAGCCGCTATTGCTCATGTTGAATTGAAAACAAAACAAGAGCAAGAAGAATTGGGAACGCATATTTTAATTGAAGGCAGTAAAATTTTGTCACAAGATGTGGCTGTTTTGCCCAAAGGCACCTCTTTTGCAGTTAAAAATTTATTTTATAATATTCCAGCAAGACGCAATTTTCTTAAATCCGAAATTGTAGAACAGCGTCATATCATCGATGAATTCCAGCGTGTTGCTTTGGCGCATCCAAATATTCACTTTACGATGTACCACAACGGAAGTGAAATCTTCAATTTGCCTCAATCCAATTTCAGACAGCGGATTGTAACAGTTTTTGCGGGTAAAACCAATGAAAAGTTGGTGCCTGTGCAAGAAACTACCGACATTGTTACAATACAGGGTTTTGTGAGTAAACCCGAATTTGCAAAAAAAAGTCGCGGCGAACAGTTTTTCTTTGTCAATGATCGGTTCATAAAAAGCGGTTATTTGCATCATGCAGTCATGTCGGCCTATGAAGGTTTGCTCAGAGAGGGCTGTCAACCTGGTTATTTTTTGAATTTAAAAGTACCAGCACATACTATTGACATTAATATACATCCTACAAAGACCGAAATTAAGTTCGACGACGAGCATGCATTATATGCTATTTTAAGATCTGCGATTAAGCACAGTTTAGGACAGTTTAATGTCGCTCCAATACTCGATTTTGATAGGGATGCAAATTTGGATACCCCTTATCATTATAAAAACATAGCTGCTGTATCGGTTGAACCTACGATTCAAGTTAACGGCAGTTACAATCCTTTTTCGGATGAAAAGCCCATTAAAAATTTTGCAAATTATCCAAAACCAGAAAGTACTGCCAATTGGCAAAGTTTGTATGTTGGATTAAAACAAGATACCGAAACCATTATGCTCGAGAATGGAAATATTCATTTTGAGAATGATGAAGTTACCGCTTCCCTTTTTGATGAAAATGAGGTAGAGCAAGTCGTAAATCGCACTTACCAAATTCATAAAAAATACATTGTAAGTCCCATAAAATCGGGAATGGTAATTATGGACCAGCAAAGGGCACACCAACGCATTTTGTATGAACAATTTTTGACCAATATTACGGTACATCAAGCCGCAAGCCAGCAATTGTTGTTTCCGTTGAATCTTTACTTTTCGGTCTCAGAAATTCGATTGCTTTCAGAATTAAAAAATGCGTTAGTCAATACAGGTTTTGTTTTTGAAGAAAGCGCCAAAGACCATATCGTTATTTCGGGATTGCCTGTCAATGTTTCCGAAAGTGAGATTACTATCGTTTTGGAACAATTATTGGCCGATTTACAAGACGGTGTTCCCGAAAACAGTTACAGTCAGAATGACAGTATTGCCAAATCGATGGCGCGAAGTTTGGCTGTAAAAACAGGTACTTATTTGACAGAAAAAGAGCAAGAACATTTGGTTAACGGACTTTTTGCATGCAAGGACCCCAATGTTTCGCCTTTTCAAAAACCCACTTTTATCACCATGCGTGTAGAAGATTTAGACAAAAGATTTGCATTATGATGAACATCACTCCAGCAGTAAAGCAGTTATTGATTATCAACATTATGGTTTATATTGGCGCACAAATCATAGGTGATTCTGCTTATAAATTATTCTCACTTTATTATTTCGAAAGTCCAAATTTTCGTTTTTGGCAACCCATCACACACATGTTCATGCACGATAGAACGAATATAATGCACATTGCTTTTAACATGTTTGGTTTGTTTTCATTTGGTTCGATGCTTGAAGGCCGATGGGGTAGTAGTAAGTTTTTATTTTTTTATATTTCTTGCGGATTGGGCGCAGCATTGCTGCATTCGGGCATGAATTATTACTATTTTCATGATGGTTTGAATGCTTTAATTACCAATGGATTTACCAAGGCGGAAGTACTTGATCTTTTGGCTACAGGTCAAATTGATACACGTTGGCAAACTATTTTATCAGCCTCCGATTTTAATTATTTTGGAAGTGCTTATTTCAGCGCAGCAGTTGGTGCTTCTGGCGCTTTGTA
This sequence comes from Flavobacteriaceae bacterium, assembly GCA_947488595.1. GTDB lineage: Bacteria > Bacteroidota > Bacteroidia > Flavobacteriales > Flavobacteriaceae > Flavobacterium. Next base: position 24,032 of record CANKZI010000010.1, on the reverse strand, counting down.
TGGTTTGATTACCGCTTTTGCCTTTATGTTTCCGGATGCCGAATTGGGTATTATGTTCATTCCGATTCCGATAAAAGCGAAATATTTTGTACCTGTTTTGGTCGCGTTTGATTTGTTTTCTGGCGTAACAGGATATACTATTTTTGGTGGCGGCAATATTGCTCATTTTGCCCATGTGGGTGGCGCATTGTTTGGTTTTATTATGATGTGGTATTGGAAAAAAAATCAGTTTAATAATAAAAGGTTGTATTAGATTTCAAATCCTAAATTTTATGAGTAGTATTTTAGACGACTTAAAAATGCAGTACCATATCGGCGGCGTTGTCAATAAATTGATTTATTGGAATATCGGATTGTTCGTCGTACCGTATGTTTTATTTGCTGTTTTGAGATTATTCAATATCGAAGTTGATTTCCTTCGATACATAAGTTTATCTTCCAATCCAGCCGAATTAATTTGGAAACCTTGGTCAATTTTTACTTATTCTTTTTTTCATTTCGGAATCATGCATATTTTATTCAATATGTTGGTTTTGAATTTTTCTAGTCGTTTGTTTTTGACTTATTTTTCACAAAAGCAATTGTTGGCATTGTATTTTACAGGAGCTATTTTTGCTGGAATTATCTATATTTTAAGTTATTTTGCTTTTCCAGCATTGGCCAATCTTAATGTTTCACTGGTTGGTGCTTCGGCTTCTATAATGGCAATTTTGTTTGCCACAGTTGCCTATGCGCCAATGATGGAAGTACGTTTGCTGTTGATCGGAAACGTGAAACTTTGGCATATTGCTAGTTTCTTGATCATTGTCGATTTAGTTCAGTTGCCGCTTGAAAATACTGGCGGGCATTTGTCACATTTGGGAGGTGCTTTATTTGGATATCTTTATACAAAACAACTCCAAAACGGTAATGATATTGGCGCTTGGTTTACCAAAACTATTGATTTATTTGCCAATCTGACTGGAAAAAGTAAAGCGACTCCATTTAAAAAAGTGCATAAAAATTACAATCGGCCGATTGTAAAACCAGTTTCCAAAATTGTTGCTAAAGACAAGACACAACAGCAAATAGACGAAATTTTAGATAAAATTAGTCAATCAGGTTATGATAGTTTGACCAAGGAGGAAAAAGATTTTTTGTTCCAATCCGGAAAATAAGTTGGTTTTCAATGATTATTATATAAATTTGGATTTTAAGCTTTTGTAGCAAAAACAGCCATATGAAAAACCTGTCTTGGTTTAACAAAGTCATATTTTTCCTTAATATAGTGCTTACTGTATTGACTATGGTCGCTTATGCTTTGCCTTTTCTGGCGCCAAAATTATATCCATTGTTATCGGTATTGACTTTGTTTTTGCCCTTTATGCTTATTTTGAATCTTTTATTTTTTATTTTTTGGGCAATACAATTCAAAAAGCAACTGCTTTTATCAGGATTGGTTTTGTTGATAGGCATTACTTTTATCAATAAATTTTATAAGTTTTCTGCACCAGTATTTACCGAAGCACCCGATGATTTTCGAATAATGAGTTACAATGTTCGTTTGTTCAATAAATTTGAATGGTCGGATAAAAAAACGGTTGCCATTGAGATTTCTGATTTTGTAAAAGAGCACAATCCTTCTATTTTATGTATTCAAGAGTTTTCTAACGCAGCTGATTTTGATTATCACTATTTTAAATATAAATTTATTTCTTCTAAAGTGAAGAAAATTCGCACAGGTCAAGCTATTTTTTCTAAATATAAAATCATCGACACGGGAAGTATCGTTTTTCCAGATTCGAATAATAGAGTGATTTTTGCCGATATTAAAAAAGAAAATGATACCATTCGCGTTTATAATTTGCATCTACAATCACTCAGAATTACGCCAGATGTAAATGAAATCAATGCGGATATTAACGAAATTGATCAAAAAAAATCAGAAAAAATGTACCGTCGCATCAGTTTGGGATTCAAGCAACAGCAGCAACAATCTGAAATGGTTATGAAGCACAAAAAAGATTGCAGGTATCCGATAATTATTTGTGGAGATATGAATAATAGTGCCTTTTCGTATGTCTATCGCAACATTAAAGGTCAGTTGAACGACAGTTTTGTAGAAGCTGGTGAAGGTTTTGGAAAATCGTATGATTTTAAATATTATCCAGCACGGATTGATTATATTTTTGCAGATCCAATTTTTGAAGTCAAAAAATTTCAAACTTTTCCAGAAATCGTTGATTCGGATCATTTTCCGATTATGACCATCTTGAACAAAAAGAAAAAATTATAACTGTTGTTTTTTCAAATAGTCGAGTGCATACCTGCCTTCGTTAAATAGCAAATCCAGAATGCTTAGATTATTCAAAAAACCGTTTTTTTCTTCAAAAACTTGGGTGTAACTTTCAAATTGTGATTGGTCTTTTTTGCCGTTTACAAAATGTCTGTAATCCTTCGTAATATTAACTTCTTTAAAATATTCTTCGGTTATTTTATACGAAAAATCCAATCGCAAACATTGTGCAACAATGGCCATCGTTTCTAAATTTAGGTCCATCAAAAAGGTATGTTTTTTTTGAAATATAGGCACAATTGCATCTTCAAAGTACTCAAAAAAAGGCGAACTTCTGTAGGCGGCTTCTAGCGATTTAAAATGCTGTTTTTGCCAATCGAAAGCAGTTTCAATTTGGATGTCTTTGGTTTTTTGATGGTGAATTTTGGAATGCTTTACAGGGACATTCAATAGTTGTAGGCCATTTGGACTGTAAATGTACATTCGGTTTCTGTTGGTTTGTTTCTGAAAATTATCTTCCATTTCAAGCACAATTTCATCCGATTTAGCCATCGCAACAAAAGTGCTAATAGAAGGAAAATACGATGGAAAAACTAATGCACTCATTCTTAAATACTCAAAATTAACTATTTTTTTTGGCGTTTCTTTTTTTAATTCCGTAATCGATAGCAATATACAAAGCCAGTAAAATCAAGAAAATTTTAAAATACGAAGTTGGTTGTCCATCACCACCTACAGTTGTAAATAGTCTGTCCCATCTGATTTTTCCAAAACCTTTACCGTTGCTGTCCCAGCTCATCCATATAAAAACTGGCTTTCCTACAATATGATCTTCGGGCGTAAAACCAAAATAGCGCGCATCTAGCGAATTGTGTCGGTTGTCGCCCATCATCCAATAATAATTTTGTTGGAAAGTATAGCTCTTTACAATTTTGTCGTTGATATAAATATCATTTCCAACTACTTTTAAAACATTACCTTTTTCATATTCGGTAATAATTTTTTTGTACAGTGGTAGCGATGCCAAATCAAGTGCGACGGTAACGCCCGCTTTGGGAATATAAATAGGACCAAAATTATCACAGTTCCAATTGCTAGTTTTTGAAACAATTCCGTCCTGAGGATCTGGATAAATGCCGTCTTCCGCTCCTTTATTTATTAATCTTGTTACAGCTGTTATGCCCGGTATGTTTTTTAATCTTTCGGAATTTTCTTTGGTCAATGCTTTTATTCCTATGGAATCCCTGTTGCTGCTAACATAAAAAATACCATCAGTAACTTTCATGTCTTTCAATAAAAAATCGAAGTCAATTGGCGTTTTTCCATCATAACCCAACCAATAAGAATATTGTGGTTTTGCTCGTTCTGGCAATTGCAACTCTTTGTCATTGATATAAACGATGCCGTCTTTGATTGATAAATTGTCGCCCGGAATTCCGACACATCGTTTGACGTAATTTGTTTTTTTATCGATAGGTTTTTCATAGCGTTTGTCAGCTGGTCTGTACATGTGGTATAAAGTATCGGCAGGCCAGTTAAAAACCACAATATCACTGTTTTTTATATTTTCAAAGCCAGGCAATCTAAAATACGGCAATTGTGGCCAAATGGTATAGGACTTTTTATTTACTAATGGCAAAGTATCGTGAACCATTGGAGCGGCAACGGTTGTCATTGGTATTCTCGCACCATAATGAAATTTACTCACAAATAGAAAATCTCCTACCAGCAATGATTTTTCTAATGATGAAGTCGGAATCGTGTAAGGTTGCATGACATAAGTATGAACCAGAGTAGCTACTACGATGGCAAAAAGCAAAGAACTAATTGTGTCACCCGCTTTTGACGACGAAATCAAGCTTCGGTCTTTGATATGCGTTACATTTTGAGTATAATTGATATAATAAATATATAAACCCAAAGTTACCAAGACTAAAATGGTGTCAAAAGCCGATTTTTTTCCGAAACTGCGAATGGTTTCAACCCAAACAACAGGAAACATAATCAGGTTGATTACCGGAATAAATAAAAGGATGGTCCACCAACTTGGTCGGTTGATGATTTTCATTAAGACGATTGAGTTATAAATCGGAATTGCGGCTTCCCAAGATTTTCGTCCTGCTTTTTCATACAATTTCCATGTTCCTAAATAGTGTACAATTTGGATTGCCAAAAAGAACACAAACCACGCGAATAGTGTCATAATTGCTTTATTTTATATTGTGTAAGTCTAAAACGACTTTGTTATGTTACAATTTTAATTAACTAGGTCAAACTATATCATTCAAATCAAGCACATCTTTCATGGTGTAAACACCTTTTTTATTTAAAATCCATTCGGCAGCGATAACAGCACCAATGGCAAAGCCTTCGCGATTGTGCGCAATGTGTTGAATTGCTATTGTATCAACCATAGAATCATAAAAAATAGTATGCGTTCCCGGCACGTTTTCGGTACGTTGGGCATCAATAAAAATTTGATTGGATTCGTTATTTTCATCAAGTGTCCAACTGTTGTATTGGCTATTACTGATAATGCTATTAGCAAGTGATATTGCGGTACCGCTTGGAGCATCGAGTTTTTGGGTATGATGAATTTCTTGCATTTTCACTGTGTATTGGTTGAATTTTGACATCAATTTTGACAAATAATTATTCAACTCAAAAAAAATATTTACACCCAAACTAAAATTCGAACCATAAATAAATGCAGTATTTTTTTGTTGGCACAAATCTGCCATTTTATGATAATCGTCCAGCCATCCCGTTGTTCCTGAAACTACTGGTATTCCAGCGTTTAAAGCAGCAGTAATATTAGTCACGGCAGCGTTTGGCGCGCTAAATTCGATGATGACATCGGCATTTTCAATTCCGTCAAACGAATCGCTACTCGATTTGCGCAATACAATTTCATGTCCGCGTGATAGGGCTATTTTTTCGATAACCTTTCCCATTTTACCGTAACCTAAAAGTGCAATTTTCATCAGAAATTATAATTCATGGTTAGACCAACATTTTGTTTGTAATTGATGTCATTCGGATAAATATCTGGACGAACGGTTAATTTGTCATTGACATTGAATTGTAATAAATGGGCATTGACATTGGCTTCTACAATGTTTAATACATAAAGACCAATTGTTATTAAAAGTGATAAATCCCGGTTTCTTTGAAACGTACGTTGCGCATTAACCAAGGTGGCATCGCTGTATTGCCCTTGAAATTCATCGTCATTAAAACCTGCCAATCTTCGTTTATAGGCATCTCGAAATTGATGGTATTTTTTATTATTATCGCTATAAAAATAAACGCCTGTACCTAAAGCAGCATAAACTATCGGAATTTTCCAGTATTTTTTGTTGTAAGCTTGACCCAGTCCTGGAAGAATTGCCGAATAAAAAGCTGCTCGTGTTGGCACCAACGGATCAATTTGTTGTACAATTAAACTATCCGTTTTGATTTGCATTTCTTGTTTTTTTTGTTGCGCAAAAACCGAAGTGGCACAGCAGAAAACTAATGATAATATGTATAAAAAGCAGTGCACTAATTTTTTATGAGTTGGATGATTCGGTTAAAATCTTCCTGAGAATGAAAAGGGATGGTAATTTTTCCTTTTCCATTTCCAGCAACTTTAATGTCGATTTTGGTTCCGAAATAAGTAGTAATCGCTTTTTGCTGTTCTTCAGCAACAGTAAAAGAAACCGTTTTTGTTTTTAAAACGGTTTTAGTCTTTAAACTTTCTTGATAATTTTTTACCAATGTTTCTGTTTCGCGAACCGAAAGGTTTTGACTTACAATTTTTTGGTAGAGATCGGTTTGCACATCTTGGTTTTCGATATTGATCATGGCACGACCATGTCCCATACTTATAAATCCGTCACGAATGCCGGTTTGAATAATTGGATCTAGTTTCAAAAGTCGGAGATAATTTGCGATTGTAGAACGTTTTTTTCCAACGCGATCACTCATTTGCTCTTGCGTCAGTTGAATTTCGTCGATTAATCTTTGGTACGAAAGTGCAATTTCTATAGGATCCAAATCATGACGCTGAATGTTTTCGACCAAAGCCATGATCAGGGATTCATTATCATTTGCAATGCGTATGTAAGCAGGAATCACTTGCAGACCAGCAAGTTTTGAAGCGCGCAATCTTCGTTCACCCGAAATCAATTGGTATTTATTGAAGTCTAATTTGCGAACCGTAATGGGTTGAATTACGCCCAATTCTCTAATAGATGTAGATAATTCTTGAAGCGCCTCTTCATTAAAATTGCTTCTTGGTTGGAACGGATTGATTTCGATTGCATCCAATTCAAGCTCGATAATATTGCCGACTACTTTATCGGCGTTTTTATCATCAACCGATTTAATATCATTTTCAGGGTCTTTCAGCAACGCCGATAAACCTCTTCCTAACGCTTGTTTTTTTATAGCCTTTGTCATAAAATACTAACTATTTTTCTTAATGATTTCGTGGGCGAGACTCAAATAATTACTTGCGCCTTTGCTCGTAGCATCAAAGCTAATGATACTCTCGCCAAAACTTGGTGCTTCGCTGAGCTTTACATTGCGCTGTATAATGGTTTTAAAAACCATGTCGTTAAAATGTTTTTGAACTTCTTCGACTACTTGATTGGACAAACGCAATCTAGAGTCAAACATGGTCAATAGAAGTCCTTCAATATCCAATTCGGGATTATGGATTTTTTGAACACTTTTTATCGTATTGAGTAATTTTCCTAAACCTTCAAGTGCAAAATATTCGCATTGAATTGGAATCACTACCGAATCGGCCGCTGTTAAAGCATTTAAAGTCAATAAACCCAATGACGGCGCACAATCAATTAAAATAAAATCGTATTTGTCTTTTATTGTTGCCAAAGCTTGTTTGAGCATGTACTCACGATTTTCTTTGTCTACGAGTTCAATTTCGATGGCAACCAAATCAATATGCGCAGGAATCACATCGACATTTGGAGCAGAACATTTTATAATCGCCTCTTCAGGAATGTTGCTATGTTCTAAAATTTGGTAAGTTCCGATTAATACGCTATCAACGTCAATACCCAATCCTGAGCTCGCATTCGCCTGAGGGTCAGCATCTATGAGCAGTACTTTTTTTTCTAAAACACCTAAAGAGGCTGCTAAATTAACAGAAGTAGTTGTTTTTCCAACACCCCCTTTTTGATTGGCGATTGCTATGATTTTGCCCATTTATTTTTTTGAATTTTGAGCGGTAAAAATACAAATTTTTATGGTTTTTTCAACCCTTATTTGTTAACAAACGTTAATTTTGAAATCGCTGGTTGTTAATGATTTGTGGTTGTTCGTTTTAGTTTTTTCTATCGGAACCAAAAAAGGTACAATCGATTACATACGGCCCGACTAATTGCGCTTCTTTGATTTTATCATTGCCTCGAGCATGTCCCACATTTCTTCTGGAATGGCTTCGAGCAAATTGAATTGTCCAGCACCTTTGAGCCATTCGCCACCATCGATAACAACTACTTCGCCATTAATATAAGCCGAAAAATCGGAAACCAAATAAGCAGCCAAATTGGCCAGCTCTTGATGATCACCAACTCTTTTTAAAGGCACTTTTTTTGCCATATCGAATTTTTCTGCCAAATCACCCGGTAATAATCGGTCCCACGCGCCTTTTGTAGGAAACGGACCAGGAGCAATGGCATTGGTTCGAATGCCATATTTTGCCCATTCGACAGCCAAACTTCGCGTCATTGCAAGAACGCCTGCTTTTGCGGTGGCACTTGGCACAACATAAGCCGATCCCGTCCACGCATAAGTAGTAACAATATTGAGTACAACTGCATTTTGTTGTTTTGTATCAATCCAATGTTTCCCATAAGCAAGCGTACAGTTTTTGGTTCCTTTTAGCACAATATCGACAACAGTATCAAAAGCATTTGCCGATAATCTTTCGGTAGGAGAGATAAAATTTCCAGCAGCATTATTCAATAAAACGTCTGCTTTTCCATAGGCTTTTATTACTTCGGCAAGCATGACCTCCACTTGATCATAATGACGAACGTCACATTGAATGGGCAAACATTGACCACCTGTTTCAGATTCCAGTTCGGAAGCGGTGGCTTTTAGTTTTTCCAAATCGCGTGAAGTGATGGCAACTTGCGCACCCAATTCCATAAAATATTTGGTCATGGCTTTGCCTAATCCGCTTCCGCCACCGGTTATTACTATTACCTTGCCTTTTAAAGCGTCGTCGCGAAGCATTTTTGCTGAAAAATTCATCATTTTATTGGTTTATTTGTTGTTGCTAAAGATAGCAAAATGAAATTAAAATAATTTTAGCTGATATATTTTTTACAGGCATTATAAATGCAACAATTCTTATTATAATTAATTCGTTTCGGTTCTTAATAACTCATCGAAAAAAAACAGACAATGTATTCAAAAACAATAGAATATTATATATTTGAATAAAAAAAATAAAAAGAATGAGCATGAAAAAACGATTATCTTTTATTATTATTTTGAGTTGTATCGTCGTGAATTTTACTTCTTGTAGCTCAGATGATGATGCCAATGGAACCGCAGTTTTTGCTGTTCCAATTGTTAAAAGTTTAGCCAAAATCCGAAGTGATATTAGCGTTACAGCTGCGCGTCAAACCAATTCTGACGGCAAAATTTATGTAGCCGAAAATTATCTTTTTTATATTGCTCAAGAAAGCGGCATTCATATTTTTGATAATCAAAATCCTTCAGCACCACAAAACACAGCTTTTATTAATCTTAGTGGCGTTCACGATATTGCTGTAAAAGGCAATTACTTATATGCTGATAATTTTGTTGATTTGGTAGTTTTTGATATATCAGATATTGATAACATTGAATTGGTGCAAACTATCGAAAACACTATTGTTTTTTATGCAGCTTTTCCAAATGAAGCCGAATTTTATGATTACACTGTTGGGCCAAATACCGATGAAATAATTATTGGTTACCGTTTTGAAACCAAAAGTCGTCCGAGAGAGCAACTTTTACTAGCCTACGATCTCGCTACAAACGAAGTTGGTGGCGGTTCAAATTCGCCAAATAGCAATGGCAGTGTAGGTACTGGAGGTTCATATGCCCGTTTCCAAATTAACGACAATGCACTTTATACTGTCGATATGTACCAGCTTAGTGTATTTAATATTAGCAATCCGTTGCAGCCATTTTTTGATAAAGCAGTTTTTATGAATGAATGGTTTTTTGGAGGTCAATTAGAAACCTTGTTCAAACAAAAAGATTATTTGTTTGTTGGTGCTACCAATGGGATGCAGATTGTTGATGCTTCGGATGAATTCAATCCAGTTTTTGTATCTGGGTTTTCGCACGCCACTGCCTGTGATCCTGTAGTTGTTAGAGGCAATACGGCTTATATTACAATTAGAGGTGGTTCAACTTGCGGTGCTATTGAAGACCAAGTGAACGTAATTGATATAACCACTATTACAAATCCTACTTTAATTTCGACTACATTATTAAATCAACCTCGTGGATTGGGGATTAAAGAAAATATTTTGTATGTATGTTGTGCTGAAGGATTGAAAGTTTTTGATGCTTCTGACGGAACGAATTTAGTAGTTCAAAATACCTATTCAGACGATGTCACAGATGTTATTCCACTTGCAACGCACTTGATTGCAGTTGGTTCTAATACAATTATTCAATACAGTTATGGTTCCGATTTTACTTTATTGCCATTGAGTGTTGTAAATTTCTAAAATAAATATCATTCAAAAAAAATGCCTTTCACAAAACAAATGAAAGGCATTTTTTTGTCGGGATGGCGGGATTCGAACCCACGACCCCTAGCACCCCATGCTAGTACGCTACCTGGCTGCGCTACATCCCGGATCCAATGATTTATTGATTTTTAAAACTTATAAGTCAGAACTAATCAATCAAAATCTCTAATATTTTTATTGCGGCCTCACTAATTTTAGTTCCTGGTCCAAAAACCGCAACGGCACCAGCATCGAATAAAAATTGATAATCTTGAGAAGGAATTACGCCACCTACAATGACCATAATATCTTGTCGTCTGTATTTTTTGAGTTCTTCGATTACTTGTGGCACCAGGGTTTTGTGCCCAGCTGCTAAAGAAGAGACACCCAAAATATGAACATCGTTCTCGACAGCCTGTTTTGCTGCTTCAGCTGGTGTTTGAAATAACGGCCCGATATCAACATCAAAACCTACATCTGCATAACCTGTAGCCACCACTTTTGCACCTCGATCGTGACCATCTTGCCCCATTTTGGCAATCATAATTCGTGGACGACGACCTTCTTTTTTGGCGAATTCATTGGCCAATTGCTTCGCTTTTTCAAAACTTTTATCGTCTTTTATTTCTTTACTATACACACCGCTAAAGGATTTAATTTGTGCTTTATATCTTCCAAAAACCGTTTCCAAGGCATCCGAAATTTCGCCTAGAGTGGTTCGGTTGCGAGCAGCCTCAACGGCAATTTCCAACATATTACCCTCTCCTGTTTGTGCACAAAGGATTAATTTTTTGAGTGAATTTTGTACTTTTTCATTGTCACGATTCGCCTTTATTTTATCTAACTGTTCCAATTGCTGTTGGCGCACCATTTGATTATCGACATCCAAAATATGCAATGGGTCTTCTTTTTCCAAACGAAATTGATTGACGCCAACTATAATATCTTGGTTGCTATCAATTCGCGCTTGTTTTCGGGCAGCGGCTTCTTCAATTCGCAATTTCGGAATTCCAGCTTCGATGGCTTTTGTCATTCCGCCTAACGCTTCTACTTCTTCAATGAGTTTCCAAGCATTTTCTGCCATAGCAGCAGTTAAAGTTTCAACATAATAACTACCTGCCCAAGGATCAACGGTTTTGGTAATTTTGGTTTCTTCTTGGATAAAAATTTGGGTATTTCGTGCTATTCGAGCCGAAAAATCAGTTGGTAAAGCAATAGCTTCATCGAGTGCGTTGGTGTGCAAAGATTGGGTACCGCCAAATGCTGCAGCCATGGCTTCGATTGTGGTTCTTGCCACGTTATTAAAAGGATCTTGCTCCGTCAAACTCCAACCTGAAGTTTGACAATGGGTGCGTAAGACCAATGATTTATCGTCTTTTGGATGAAATTGTTGTACCAATTTTGCCCAAATCATTCTGCCGGCGCGCATTTTGGCAATTTCCATGAAATGATTCATTCCTATCGCCCAAAAAAAGGAAAGGCGAGGGGCAAACTCGTCAATTTTCATTCCAGTTGAAAGTCCCGTCCGAATGTACTCTAAACCGTCGGCTAGTGTATATGCCAATTCAATATCAGCGGTAGCTCCAGCTTCTTGCATGTGGTAACCAGAAATGGAAATCGAATTGAATTTTGGCATGTTTTTGCTCGTAAACTCAAAAATATCTGCAATAATTTTCATGGATGGTGCAGGCGGATAAATATAAGTATTGCGCACCATGAACTCTTTTAAAATGTCATTTTGAATGGTTCCTGAAAGCTGTTCGGGTGCAACGCCTTGTTCTTCGGCGGCGACAATATAAAACGCCATAATCGGCAAAACTGCTCCGTTCATGGTCATAGAAACCGACATTTCATCGAGTGGAATTTCGTCAAACAATATTTTCATATCTTCTACCGAGTCAATGGCAACACCTGCTTTTCCTACATCGCCAACCACGCGCTCATGATCCGAATCATAACCGCGGTGAGTGGGTAAATCAAATGCGATAGAAAGTCCCTTTTGTCCAGCGGCCAAGTTACGTCGGTAAAAGGCATTGCTTTCTTCGGCAGTTGAAAATCCTGCATATTGTCGTATTGTCCAAGGCCTGCGCACGTACATTGTAGCATAAGGACCGCGAAGATTAGGTGCAAAACCAGCAGCAAAATCAAGGTGTTCGAGTTTATCGAGGTCTTGTTTGGAATAAATTGGTTTTAGTTCAATATTTTCTGCCGTTAGAAAGTGCGGTGAATTGAAATCCTCAACTTTCATTTTTACTTCAGAAGTAGGGTTTATAAAATCAGATTGACGTTCTACCAATTGAATATTTTGGAGGTTTTTTCTCATTTATTGGTTTTGATATTGATGCTTTTTCAATAATAAAAAGAGATCGAAATTTTTTAATTTAACTTTAATGAAGCAGCTTACTTTTCAATAATTTTGAATGTCCACTTTCTGTTCGAATTGTTGCTGTTCAATCCTTCAAGAACCCCAGCGCCAATGGTCACTCCAGAACCTACTGCAAAAAGCAAAAAAGCGGCATTGCCTCCACTTGTTGCTACAATTACCGATGTTACTACAAAGGCCAATCCAGTAATAAGCACTACCGTTTTTAACGTTCCAAGAACTTTAGGTTGGCTTTTGATACTCAATACACTATCTATTTTTATGGTTTCGTTATTGACTAATATGGTTTGATTATCGATAAAATGAAGTTCGCCAACTACTTTTTTTCTGTCAATTGTTCTGATTTTTACTCTTTGATTTTCTTCGTAAATTTGTCTTGCTCCCGATTCGATATTGGTGATTTCAAAGGCTTTTTGTTGAGAAAAGGCACTTATGGAAAGCAATACTGTCAATAAATAAATTAATTTTTTCATGGTTTTTAATCTTTTTCGGTTGCTAAGCGTTCTTGCTCTGATTTTTCTGCAAGTCGTCTTTCTATAATGGGTGTTATTAAAGTTTTTCTTGGGTTTATTTTCACAAATGGATACAGTTCTAAATCGGTTTTCATTCTGTCATTTTTGTTAGGATACTTATTGGTTCCTAAAAGCACCTCTTTTCCAGCGTCAAATAACTCTTGCTCCTTGTCGGCACTTTCTTGTATTTTTCTTTTTATGATTCCGTTGCCCAATTGGTTTAAAAATCCGCCATTGGCTTCGATATCTTTAAACAACACCAACGCTTTTTCGGCCAATTGTGCGGTCAGACTTTCGATATAGTAACTACCATCGGCGGCATTATTCACCTTATCAAAATGACTTTCATTTTTTAGAATCAATAATTGATTTCGTGCAATTCGGTCACCAAATTCATTGTCTTTATGGTACAAAGCATCGTAAGGCAAATTGGCAATCGCATCGGCACCACCTAAAATGGCCGACATGCACTCGGTTGTGGTGCGCAACATATTGACATTGTAATCATAAATTGTTTTGTTCCGTTTGCTTGGCGTAACCAATAAATGGCATTCAAGTGTTGGGTCATATTCTATGGCAACCAAATTAAAAAGCAATCGCAAAGCACGTAATTTAGCAATTTCAAAAAAATAATTGGTACCCACGGCAATTTCAAATACTATGGGAGATTTTATGGGTGCTACTCGGTTGAGGTATTCATTGGCATGTGCCAAACTGTAGGCGATTTGCTGCACCATTGTTGCGCCAGCATTTTGATACAAGGTGCTATCAATACTAATGCCGTTGGTGTTACCCATTGTTCTTGACAAAAGATTTAAGGTGTCAAAATTGTCTTTTTCTTTTGTGTTAAACCAGTTGCCTTCTCGCGCCAATTGTCCGATTGGGTCACAAAGACAGAATATTTTGGTGGTTTTTTGTTTGGCGATTTCATCGATTTTTTTGATAAAATCGACTGACATAAAACCCAAATTAAAATAAACCGTAATGTCGTCTATGGGCAATGAAGTTAACAATTTTGCGACATCGGTGCTTTCATCTTCTATGGTAAACCGAATGCTATCGGCACCACGTTGGAGCACATCCAGTGCTTTTTGTATAGATTTTTCTAAATCATAAACAAAAATATTTTGACAGATTTTGAATGAAGTTGTTTTTGTGCTTTCGGAAAAAATCTTCGTAGGTTCATCGCGATGGTAAAAAGGTTTTACCTTGATGTCTTCGGGTGAATGCCAAATTAAAGTATCATTGTAATCGGCACCTTTCAGTTCAAACTGAATTTGTTGCTTCCATTGCTTGGAAGTTACTGGATTAAATTTGTCGAATAAATCGTTTGGCATTGTATGGTTGTATTGTGTTTTTAATTGTGCGTGCTAAATCCTAATCATTCAGAGAATCTGCTTCATATTCGATGATATAAATGTCTTCGCTGTCGCGTTTCATATAGTATTTTTCGCGCGCATATTTTTCTATTTGATCGGGATTTTTGAGTGTTTTGATGTTGTGTTGGTCTTTTTTTATTTCTTCTTTATAGTATTTTTTGTTGTCATTGAGTTCGTCAATTTCTTTGTCCAAAATGCGGTGCAGTAGGTACGAATAATTGTCAAAAAACAACATCCAAGCTGCAAAAAAGCAAAGTATCAAAAAGTACTTGTTACTCAAAAAGTTGAGCCAATTATTTTTTTCGATTTTGTTTTTTAACGAATTTTTCATGGTTTTTTTACTGCCTAGCCCTGATGGAAGCGGCATCCTTTTTTTGCTTTCTTTAAGCAGAAAAAGATACAGCGCACAGCAGGAAATTGCTTCTGATAATTAAGACTATAAAAATAGTAAAAAAATTATAGGATTCGCTGATTAATTACGGCACGCACCACATCGATGGCAACGGTGTTGTATTTGTCGTTGGGAATAATGATGTCGGCAAATGCTTTTGTGGGCTCGATGAACTGTTCATGCATGGGTTTTAGCGTGTTTTGGTAGCGGTTCAAAACTTCTTCCATATCTCGGCCACGCTCGGCAATATCGCGTTTGAGACGGCGAATGAGTCGCTCATCTGAATCGGCGTGCACATAAATTTTGATATCAAACATATCGCGAAGTTCGGCATTGGCGAGAATCAAAATACCTTCGACGATCATCACTTTACGAGGATGTGTAGTGATGGTGTCTTCGGTACGATTGTGTGTTACAAAAGAATAAACGGGTTGGTCTACAATTTGTCCGGCTTTTAATGCTTTGAGGTGTTGCGCTAAAAGTTCAAAATCGATGGCACGCGGATGGTCAAAATTAATGAGAGCGCGTTCTTCATAAGCCAAATGATTGTTCTCTTTGTAATAAGAATCTTGCGAAATAATACCGACTTCGGTTTGTGGCAACTCGTTCATAATTTGATGTACGACGGTGGTTTTTCCGCTACCTGTTCCTCCTGCAATTCCTATAATGAGCATAATAAGAGTTTTTTGTTTCGTTGGAACAAAAATAGGAATTTAATTTTGAGTTTGTTTTTTTGGGTTAAATTATAAAAGTAGGTACAATTTTATTTGAAAAGGATTAGAAAATTTAATTTTAATAATACGAAGTTCGTTATTAGTTAAAAAAATAAATCAATACTATAAAAATGAGGTTATTGATAACGAAAATGTTTTTAGGTTGCGTGGTTTAATTACTTTTTAAGAAACATTTATTAGTATTTGTTAATTTTTTTATAAATATTTTGTTTTACTATTTTGCATTTTTGTTAAACAGAAAAACATTTTTAAATTTGAAAAACTTTAAAAAAAAATACCATGAAAATCAATTCGAATTTAAAAAAAATGATGTTACTTTTTTTAGTAACCACGTTGTCAATCTCTTGTAATGATGATGACACAGGAACAGTTGCTCCAAAAACCATTGCCGAAATTGCACAAAGCGAAAGTGATTTGTCGATTTTAGTGCAAGCACTGACCATAACAGATCTAGTTGGAGTTTTGGATGGCGAAGGTGCTTATACTGTTTTTGCACCAACCAATGCTGCTTTTACAGCTTATTTAGAAGCTAACAATTATGACAATTTAGCGGCAGTTCCAGAGCCTGCATTGAAAGAGATTTTGTTGAACCATGTTTTAGGAACCAAGTTTACGTCTGTAACCTTGCCAGCTGCAGGTTATGTTAAAACTTTGGCTAGCGGACCAGTGGCCAATACCAATTTGAGTATGTATGTAAACAAAACTTCTGGTGTAGTCCTCAATGGAGGTGCAGCAAATAAAGGAGCAAGTGTAGATGTGAATAGGGCAAATATCGATGCAAGCAACGGAACAATTCACATTGTAAACAGCGTTATTGGTTTACCAACGATTGTTAATCATGCGATTGCTAATCCAGATTTTGAGTCTTTAGTAGGTGCATTGACCGGTGCTGGGCAGCCTGATTTTGTTGGTACCTTATCTGGAACTGGACCGTACACTGTTTTTGCTCCAACTGATGCTGCTTTTAGTGATTTAAATGAAGAATTGGTAGGAGGTATTGCTGGTGTTTCGGCAACAAATTTGACAAAAGTTTTGTCGTATCATGTAGTGAGCGGTAACATTCTTGCGGCCAACTTAGCTGCTGGACCTGTAACGCCAATTTTACAGCCAGCCCAAACTTTTTTAGTTGGATTAACGGGAGGTGCAAAAATAACCGACGCTAATGGAAGAGTATCTAATATCATAGCTACCGATGTTCAAGCAACAAATGGTGTTGTTCATGTATTGGATAAAGTGCTCTTACCCAATCTAAATTAATTAATAATACATCGCAATAAAGAACCAGCAAAAATCAATTTGCTGGTTCTTTTTTTGTATGTCTTTGAAAATTAAATCATATATTTTGTTTGCCAAACTATTGCGACTATAGTTTTGCATAAGCCAAAAATAGTTATATATTTGCCACGTCTTGCGGGGTGTAGCGTAGCTCGGTTATCGCGCCTGCTTTGGGAGCAGGAGGCCGCAGGTTCGAATCCTGCCACCCCGACCAAATCCTTTCTGTTTTCAGAGGGGATTTTTTTATTTTGCTATTTAAGAATAACAAAAACTGATAATTTTACAGCTTTATTTTAAAAATTAAAAACTAATTTTACAATCTTAAAATTTACAACAAATATTATGTCAGATACGATAGAAAAAATAAAATGCTTGATTATTGGTTCAGGACCAGCCGGTTATACTGCAGCCATTTATGCGGCTAGGGCCAATATGAATCCAGTTTTGTACCAAGGCACACAACCTGGAGGTCAGTTGACTACCACCAACGAAGTCGAAAATTGGCCCGGAAATCCAGAAGGAATTACTGGACCAGAAATGATGGTAGGTATTCAAGAGCAAGCCAAGCGGTTTGGTACAGATGTTCGCGATGGTTGGGCTACTAAAGTAGATTTTTCTGGTGAGGTACACAAAGTATGGATCAATGATAACAAAGAGTTACATTGTGAAACCGTTATTATTTCGACTGGTGCTTCTGCAAAATATTTAGGATTGCCTTCAGAACAACACTATTTGCAAATGGGTGGTGGCGTTTCGGCTTGTGCTGTTTGCGATGGATTTTTTTACAGAAATCAAGAAGTTGTTATCGTAGGCGCGGGAGATTCTGCCTGTGAAGAAGCCCATTATCTATCAAAACTTTGTAAAAAAGTAACCATGTTAGTGAGAAGCGAGAAATTCAGGGCTTCCAAAATTATGGAAGCGCGCGTTCGCAAAACCGAAAATATTACGATTTTGATGAACCATGATACTGTTGAAGTTTTGGGCGATGGTAATGTAGTTACTGGTGTAAAAGCCAAAAACAAAACCACTGCTGCTATTTTTGATATTCCAGCGACTGGTTTCTTTGTCGCGATAGGCCACACACCTAATACCACTATTTTTAAAGATTTCCTTACGTTAGACGAAACAGGTTATATTGTCAATACACCAGGAACATCAAAAACCAATATTAACGGTGTTTTTGTAGCTGGTGACGCTGCCGATCATGTTTATCGTCAAGCGATTACTGCTGCTGGAACGGGCTGTATGGCCGCGTTAGATGCGGAGCGTTATTTGGCTGCGAAAGAATAAGAATTATTATTAAAAAAATAAAAAAACTGCACTATTAATTTGCAGTTTTTTTTTACATATTTCCAAACTATTTCACTGGCCTTTTGTAAAGTATGGCATTATCTGAAAACTGTTTCATTTCGATTTTTGGATTGCCACTTAATTTAATTTCGCTGTTTCCTGAAGCAGTTATACTTATATTGTCTTCGGTTAAAGTAGTACAATTACTGTATGCTTCGGCTATCAAAATGGTATTTTTCGAAGTCAATTTGGCACCATTAAAATTGGTGTTATTATCCGTTCGTAATTTCAAATCAATTACATCACCTTCGACAGTGGCGGTTGCTTTTTGATACAAATCACATTTCATCTCAGTTGCAGAAATGAGCGCTTTTAATTCGGCATTTTTACTCAATTCGATGTTTACTGATTCGGATTTAGCATTTACTTCGACTCGTGACTTATCGCCGACAAACAAATTAAAAACTTTGGCACCAATATTTAAATACAATTTAGCTTCGTCTAGCGCCCTAAAATTAATTTCATCCAATTTTATTTCTTGTAAGGCATTTATTTTTGATTCGTTTTTGGCAACAACCGATTTAAAACTGTCAGTGTAAGTAACGCGAATATTAAATTTTTTGAAACTGGTAATGTTTTTTGTAGCCATAATAATGAGCATATTGCCGTTCATTTTCAAGGCAATTGCATCTTGCAAATTATCATCGGCTTCCAATTCTACTCCGCTTTTCTCCCCTTTAATAAGCGAAATTTCTAGTCCGTCTTGCACTTCTAGTGCATCAAAACTTTCTACTTCTTTTTGAACAATGGTTACTATTTTCGAACCTTTTATTTTTTCTTTTAATTGAGAAAAAGTAGTTTGTGTAAAAACTAACGCAACCACAAGTAAAGTAATTTTTTTCATTGTTATTTTTTTTTTGTGTCTTACAAATATAATTAAAGCAATGGATTTTTGGCAAGCAAAAAAACATCTGTATTGGTGCAGATGTTTTTTAGTTGAAGGATTTCTTTTAATTTTCAGAAACGCTTCCGCCCGAACTTTCTTCTTTGGTTATGGTTTTTGGCACTTTGTGATAATTTATTGCGCTTCCGCTTGATGCTTTGGCATTCAGGCTAATTATAGGATACACATTGGTACTGCTTCCGCTTGAGGAACGCGCAATGACTTCGTTGGCCATTAATTTATCCGCTTCAATATGACTTCCACTGGCCGAAGCAGTTTCTAATCGCAAGGCTTTACCACTGGCTTCAATTTCGCTACCACTTGTAGTTTCTAACGTAATAGCATCAGCTTCAACCTCGATATGAATATCGCTTCCGCTACTTGATTTTACATTAATATTTTCGGTTATCAGCACATTATTACTAGAAATGGAAGCACCAGCAGAAGAAGTCAATCCATTAATAATCGGTAATTTTACGGTTACTTTTGGTGTTTCGGTTGAGTTGTAACCTTCACTTGCTTCGATTTTTAAAACGCCATTTTCTACTTTCGTCACAATAAGTCGTTGCAGGTTCTCATCGGCTTCGACCGTAATTGAATTATCATTTGATTGCTCTACGATAAGTTCGATTCCATAAGCCACGTCGATGCTTTTAAAATCTGCATTTGCAGTGCGACTTTCGGTGGTGATTTTGCCGTTTCCTTTTACTCCATCATCAAAACTGATGTTGCGTCCACACGACGAAATCAACAATGCAAGTAGTGTTGCGATTACTGTTTTTGTTAAAAAAATGATTGCTTTTATCATGACCTTATTTTTTAATGATTGTACCGTTTTTATCTATTGTGAGCCCTTTTTTATTGGTTGTTTCTTGAATAATAACCTCTTCTCCATTTACTTTTACTGAAGTTGTAGTTGTGATTGTGGTATCGATTGTTTCAGAATTATTTTCAACATCTTTGTATTCATTGTCGACTGATGGACAAGTTATACACTTTACTTGGTTTTCATCGACAAAATACAAATAACTATCAGCGTTGTAATGAAAATTAAAATATTCGTTGTTAGAAGAATCAAATTTTTGTATGCTTCGGTCTGCTTTAAACAAAGTGCCTTTTGGTAAGAATAATGTGATTTCGACTTCTTGATTTCGGTATTTGTTTTTGAATTCGGTCAACAAATAATTGTCCAAAATTAACTGATTGCCCACCAATTTATAGCCGTATTTGATTTTTTCAGCGGTCTTTTTTGCTTCTGACAATGATTGTCCTTTGGCTTGTTTTTCGATTTGTAAAAAAGCCGTTCTTTCGTCTGTTCTTTCAATTTTCAAGTCAATTTTGTTAGAATAGATAACATTATTATCAACAGAATCTTGGGTAATCATAAAATCGTGATTCTCATCAATATCTTTTGCAAAATCATCGTTGTGTATGAATTTAATCTTGAGAGTGTCCTTAGGTTTTAAATTAATGGTCTCTTTTTGAATCATTCTTCCTTCAACTGCAAATTGCGTCAATTGACTTATTCCGATAGATGCCAAAATGGTAACCGAGATGATCCACAAAGCCAATAGCGTATAATTGGCAACGTTTCCAATCGTTTTTATGTTGGTAATTAGCAATTTGAATCCCAATAGCATTAAGTAAAAAAACGGAATTCCGATAGCAAAAAACATCAATAAACCAAAAGACCAAATAGGATAATCAGAATAGTTGCCAGCTTCT
This sequence comes from Flavobacteriaceae bacterium, assembly GCA_947488595.1. Taxonomy (GTDB): domain Bacteria; phylum Bacteroidota; class Bacteroidia; order Flavobacteriales; family Flavobacteriaceae; genus Flavobacterium. The sequence goes on along the minus strand of CANKZI010000010.1, from coordinate 3,377 downwards.
ATAAAACCTTTCCACGGAAAATCGATGAATAGCGTAGTGCCTAAAGTGAACACACCAATAAGCAACATGACCAAAACTGGCAAAGCAATAATGACCAAAATAACACCTAAAAATTTGGCAAAAACTTTAAAAATAGCCATAAAAACATCGCCTATGCTAGTCGCAAATTTTTCGGCTCCTGTTTTTACTTGGTTGCCCATTTTGTCATAATTGGCATTTTTGAACTTTTCGGAAACGTTGTCAAATTCTTCCCTTACCTTTTTTTCTATATTAGAAATGGTAACTGGTTCCCCAGTCATTTCTAGTTTTTCGGTGGTCGTAATGGCTTCGGGTATCACAATCCAAAGAATAATATAAGCCATAATTCCAACGCCATAAAACAAAACCAAAAAAACAATAGCGATTCGCAACCAAGCTTTATCTATTCCGAAATAGTGTGCGAGACCTGCTGTTACCCCGCCAAGTACAGCGTTTTCTTTGTCTCTGTATAATTTTTTGGTTACACGACTGGCATTAAAAGTTCTGTTTTCCGTGGTTTCATCAGTATCGATGCGATAATCTTCTGGTTGACCCATCACCGCAATAATTTCGTCTAGTTCTTTGATACTAATCACCTGTTTTTCATTGGTATGCTTTTCGGCAATGAGCTCAGCAATACGCATCTCGATGTCTTTTATGATTTCATCTTGACCGTTGGTATTAGAAAGCGATTTTTTGATGGCTTCAAAATAACGGGTTAATTTTTGGTACGCGTCTTCGTCAATGTGAAAGAACATTCCTCCTAAATTTATGTTTACAGTTTTGTTCATGACTATTGTTTTTGGTTTGTTATTATGTTTACTGCATCAGACAATTCTGTCCAAGTGCCATTTAATTCGTTTAAAAATGTTTGTCCGATTTCGGTTAGTCCATAGTATTTTCGCGGTGGTCCCGAAGTGGATTCTTCCCAACGGTAGTTGAGCAATCCGTCGTTTTTAAGTCTTGTCAATAGCGGATAAACCGTTCCCTCTACAACAAGCAATTTTGCATTTTTTAGGGTATCTAAAATTTCAGAAGTGTAGGCATCTTTTTCTTTTAAAACCGATAAGATGCAGAACTCTAAAACACCTTTACGCATCTGGGCTTTTGTGTTTTCAATGTTCATAATTTCATTTTGATTTTTTTAATTAACATTCGTTTTTTGATGGCTTCTACATTTTGTAAAAGTCCGTTGATTGATTGATGATTGACTTTTAGTCTGTTTATAATGTTGATATTGTGGCTGTTCCATTTTTGTTCAATTCACATTTTAGAAAAGGTATCGTTATTGGATATTTAAAATCAGAGCCACTGGATGTTTTTACGGCAGCGTAAATAATAAAGAAAAATTCAATAATGTGTAAAAATATAAATAATAAGATCGCCGTAAAACCTATAATTATCGCATTGCTCCAACTGCCTGTTAAAAGTTGTTGCAAGAGGTATTCACCGTTATGATGAAAAGTAGAAAGTGCAGCACCTTTTAACAAACTGATGATAAAAATTGGAATGGCTATTAAAGCCAAAACCAAGGAATATAGAAATATACTTAGTTGAAAATTGATGGCTTGTTTGCCTTGTTCATTAATGTAAACCGATTTGTCTTTTAAAGCACTCCATAAAATAATTGGAAAAATGAAATTTCCAAACGGAATCAAGTACTGGCTAAAAGCGCTTAAATGAATTAATGTTGCGGTGTTTTTGTCGTTGGTTGTTGTCATGAATGTTGGTTTTTTGATTTGATTTTTGTCCCGATCGATATCGGGATGATTTTTTTTGATGAATGAAACTCGGTTTCCAAATACTACTATCGAAAAGCTATTAATTTCTTATACAAAGATACATCCTAAAAAAGGTAGTATGCAAAACAAAGTACTAATAATTAACAAAATATTAACGCTTTTGAAATGGATCTAATTCTGATTATAATTAGTATATTTCCGAAAATATCATATAAAATGGACTTTACAGCGTCAAATCTCAATAAATTTCTATGCTTCAAATTGCCTGCTGCTTTTATTTGCGGTGTTCGTGTAAAACAAATCGATGCCAACCAATGTACCGTTAGCGTAAAACACCGTTGGATCAATCAAAATCCATTCAATTCAATGTATTGTGCGGTTCAAGCGATGGCTGCCGAATTATCAACTGGCGCTTTAGTCATGTTTCATATAAAAAACAGTGGAAAAAAAATATCCATGTTGGTTGCTAATAATAAAGGAAGTTTTACCAAAAAAGCTACTGGACGAATTACTTTTTTTTGCCATGATGGCCATTTAATAGAAAACGCCATTCAAAAAACTATTGCAACTGGTGAAGGTCAAACTTTTTGGATGAAATCAATTGCCACAGACCAAAATGGAAACAAAGTTTCAGAAATGGATTTTGAATGGAGTATCAAAATTAAATAATACAGAAATATTAATTTTATTGGTTGAACCAAAGTTAAAGCCAGCCCAATTAACTTTTCTTTTAAACCAATCATAAGTAAATTTGATTGAAAATACGATGTGCAATCGGCTTGATTTAAAAATAAAAATACCAAAGAACGGCGACTGTAAATTTCTTAAAAATAACATTCACATATGAAAATTCTAATCACAGGCGCAACGGGTTTAGTCGGAACCGAGTTGGTTTCCTTATTGTTGCAGAACGGAATAGCAGTACATTATCTTACCACATCAAAGAAAAAAATTGATAACGAGCCGAATTTTAAAGGTTTTTATTGGAACCCAGAGCAAGGAATTATAGACGAAAATTGTCTTATGGGTGTTGATGCCATCATGCATCTTGCAGGTGCCTCCATTTCTAAAAGATGGACCAAACGCTACAAACAAGAAATTATCGAAAGCCGCATTTTATCAACCAATTTACTCTTCAAAATCCTTAAAAATAATCCACATCAAGTCCAACAAATTGTGTCAGCATCGGCAATAGGGATATACGCCGACAGTTTAAAAAATCTCTATTTTGAAGACAGCACAGAAATCGACAATGGTTTTTTAGGAAATGTAGTCGTAAAATGGGAGCAGAGTGTCGATAAATTTCAATCTCTGGGAATAAAAATTTGTAAATTAAGAACTGGATTGGTACTTTCTGACAAAGGTGGTGCTTTGTCAGAAATTGTTAAACCGATAAAAATTGGATTCGGCGCTCCTTTTGGCTCTGGTTTACAAATGCAATCGTGGATTCATATTCACGATCTAGCGGCCATGTTTCTATTTGCTATCGAGAAAAAATGGCAAGGTGTTTTTAATGCAGTAGCGCCAAATCCGGTCAACAACAAAGAATTGACACAACATATCGCAACGGTTTTCAATAAACCCTTATTTTTGCCTAATATTCCTAGGTTTTTAATG
>CANKZI010000009.1 GCA_947488595.1 Flavobacteriaceae bacterium | reverse complement strand
TGTTTTGTTAGAAACAAATCATGTAAAAGAATCATTAAATTAAAACAAATAGGAGAGAATAATTACTTGACAATCAATTTTCTGGTGGCAGTAGCTTCACCTTCTTTGATTTTGATGATGTAAACACCTGGCGAAAGGGTTGCGATATTCAACTCTTTGGTATTAATTGTGGCTTGAAGTACTTTTTTGCCTAACACATCAAAAATGGCAATCTCTTTTTCTAAAGCTAATTTTGAAGTAATATAAATTTTGCCGTTACTCACTGGATTAGGATAAAAACTTAATCCTTCGATAGTAGTAGGTTGTTGTTTGATTTCTTGGGCGACAGCACCAAAAGAAATCAAACAAAGCAAGATTACAATAATATGAAAGTAGTTTTTTGGCATCATAGTAATTTGATTTTGTAAATGTATAAAAAATATTTCAAAAGTCGTACCAAAAAAAAACATCTTGATGAAATCAAGATGTTTTTATAAATTATTTACTTTTAAATACTAGAAACTATAATTGGTCCAAGCAAAAGCAGAAGTTGTAGCGCCTACTTGTGTGGTGTTTTCTGTTAAAACAGCACCGCCAATAGTTGTGTTTTTTATAGCAGCAAGATCAAGGCCATTAGCGCCAAGTCTTGTAAAAGTGATTGCAGTAGCTTCGTTAGCATCTCCTTTCGTATCTTTCAAATCGATTAAATCTCCGGCAATAACACCAGTACCAAATTTTACATAAGCATTAGAGATAGTAGCAGTAGCACCTCTTCTGATTTTGAATACATCTTGCATGGTTGCAGCTGTGCCAGGCGCATTGTTTACAATCGTAATTCCGTTAATTGTAAAATTAGATTGGTTGATGTCAGTTGGAGAATCTCCATCTAAGTTGCCGTCAGCTTCAACACCTCTTGGGTCAACAGTAACCGCCAAGTAAGAAGCTTCTCTGATTCCGTAAACATTAGTAACAGTACCAGCATATCCTTGAGAAAAATCGAACATATCATCAGTACAGTTTACAACCAAAATATTGCTTGCATTAACTGTTCCACCAAAAAATTCGATAGCATCGTCATCAGCAGCTTTTAGGTAGATATTGCTAATTATTGTTCCGCTACCAACACCGTTTAAAGTCAAGGCATTGTGCTCAGCTGAATCATCGATTCGTGCTCCAGTATATTCAATTTTCACATAATTCAAAATTCCTGAATTGTCTGCGGGCAAATTACCACCAAAAAGAATATTGGTATTGATCTCAGTAGCAGCACTACTTTCAGTTCCAGTTTGTCTGCTTATTGGTGCTTTACCATTGATAATAATACCACCCCAATCTCCAGCAGCAGGTGCAGCAGCAGCAGAAGTAAAAGTAATAGGTGCTGTAGGAGTTCCGTTTGCGATTATTTTTCCGCTTTTTTCTACAAGTAAATAAACATCAGTTCCACCAGCTAAAGCTTCAATTGTTGTGCCTGCAGGAATGGTCAATGTCACTCCATCTTTTACTAAAAACGCACCCGTTAAGGTGTAGTTTATAGAAGCGTCTAAAGTTAAATCTGAAGTTAGATTACCAGCAAGGTTTTCATCTGTTACAATAGGAGTACTGTTAGAATCATCACTTGAACAACTTGCAAAAAGCAAAGTTGTAAAGGCTAAAATAGATAAGAATTTAATTTTCATTGTAATTTATTTAAATTAATAATTTGATGCAAAGGTAACGCATTCGCAGAATCTGTATGTTTCCTAAACTTTAAGTTATGGTTAAAATTTATAAGTAAATCCTAGGCTAATGTCAATTCCGAGTTTGTAATCAGATAATAAAGTTTCTGGATTTGCATTGCCATTTGACTCTCTACTCAATCTAAAATCAGGATTAAGTAAGTTTTTTGCTTTTAGATTTATTCCGAATTTTTTACCTAAAGATGTTTGCGTTATAAAATCTAAAGTTGGAATTCCTTTTTCGACTACATTTTGAAATCCTCTTGTACCTATTGAATAAATTCTGTCGCTAAAATAATTAACAACTAAAGAAGACGTAACACTGTATTTTTCGTTAGATTTTCTAAAAGACAAATCTCCATTAGCTAGCAAAGGAGAAGCACCTTGCAATTCGTCTTCTTTATTAGTAAACTGTGGTAAAGTATTTTCAAGTTGCTGTTTTGAATTCAAGTATGAAATATTAAGTCCAAAAGAAAGTGCTGTTTCATTACTTGTTTCAGCTGTTGTAATTTTGAAGATATTTTTCCTTATCTCTAATTCAAGGCCGGTTGCTATGGCTTTTCCTCCAACATTCAAATAAGTTAAAGTATTTCCACCACTAGGAATTTCTGAACGGGCGATTGGATTGTCAATTTGTTTGTAAAATCCTGTTATAGCAAATATTTCATCTGATTCGGGATAAAATTCCCATTTTAAATCAAAATTATAATTTTTTGAAGGTTGTAATCCTGGATTTCCTTGACTAGAAAAACTTATATCTTGGTATTTAAAAGGCGCAACTTCTTTAAATTGAGGCAAAGTATAAGTCATGCTTCCCGCTGCTCTAAAAATACTTTTTTCATTCAAGTTGTATTTTAAATTAAGATTAGGCAATAAATAGGTTTCATCTATTTTAGAAATCCCATCCAGATTACTTGTTGCAATGTTAGTGTCATAACTTACTTCTTGCACTACTTTTTCAAAACGAGCACCAACTATAGCTGTAAGTTTAGGGTTGAATTCATAAGTAAACAAACCTAAACCTGCGTGAATTGTTCTTTTTCCGTTGTAGGTAAAAGGCTCAAAAACCCGAATGTTTGAAGCAGTACCTCTTCCTGTCTGTAATTGAAATACCCCGTTATCTAATGATTCTTGATTAAATATGGCGTCTGGGTTGTCAATATCAATATCATAAAAAGTAGAAAATCTGTGATTAAAAATCAATGCCGAGAAATCTCTTTTTGTGTTTCTGAAATTGTAACCAAAGTCGATTTTACTTTTTGTTTCGGTGTATTTTCCAATTTTATAGGTGAAAACAGCTTTACCAGCGAAATCATTTTCGTTTAATTCGGCAAAATAACGCTCATTATCACCTGCGCTATTTGTAGATGGTCTATATGTTCCGTCTCTAAACAAATATTTATTACTTCTTCGGTCTGGTTCGCTCCCTCTAACTACATTAAAAGCACCACCTAAATTAAGGTCGATTTTATCTGTTAGTTTTATTTCAGAAAGCAATTGATTAACAAATAAATTATTATTATTCATTTGTTGTCTTCTCAAAAATTCCCTGTCACCTTCTTGTTCAGGATTATTGGTTCCTAAATAATCACCGATTGTTTGATTGTTATCGTGAATATAAAGTGAATTAAATGAGATAGAATTGTTATTGGCAAATTTGTATTTAAAATTACCCATTAAAGTTTGAGCAACACTATAGGTATATTTTTCAAAATCTTGGTTTTGAAAAACCGTTCCAACGCTTGTGGTCTGTTTTATAGTTCCTTTTCTGTAATTATAGCCACTGTCATAAGATCCTAAAATATAAAAGCTAAAAGTGTTTTCACCTATATTGAATTTTCTTCCATCAGAAACCGCAATACCGCTATTCAGTTGTAGTGATTGATTGCCTGGTTTCAATGAGTTTTCGAAACTATAAACTTGCAAGTTATTGATATTAGAATTTTTATTGGATACAGAACCAAACCAATTTCCGCCGTCTATCGTTAGAAAATCTTTGTTATAAGTTTGTGTGTTCACGCCCGAAGCTATGCTTATTTGTGTACCTTGATTGCCTGTAAGTTCTTTTGAAACAATATCAATATTGGCACCACCAACATCACCATAAATATCGGAACCAAATGTTTTATTAACACCAATACTCTTAATAATATCTGAACTAAAAAAGTCCAAAGAGATATTTTTGTATTCTGGATCTTCAGATGGGAGTGGAAGTCCATTTAATGTAGTCGAATTATAACGGTCTCCCAAACCACGTACAAAAACATTTTTTTCGCCTTGTTGTTTAGAAACTCCAGTAATTTTAGTAACCGCACCCTCGGCATCGCTAACGCCCTTTCTCGACATTTCTTGTGCACCAATATTTTGTTTAATTTCGATTGCATTTTTTTGCTCTAATAAAAGTGCCGATTCTTTTTGCCTATTCACATTCGATTTCACTACAATATCATCCAGTTTAACACTGCCAGATCCTATCGCTTGATTGATGGTTACAGTTTCATTGGCTTTTATGGTAAATGGCAATTCAACAGTTTCGTAGCCAACAAAACTAATCATTAAAATATGATTACCTTCTTCAATATTGATAGTATATTTTCCGTCAACATCTGTTGTAGTGCCAATTGTGGTTCCTTTTATGGTCACGCTAGCAAAGGGCATTGCTTCGTTGTTCAAATCTTTATCAGTAATCGTTCCAGAAACTGTACCTTTGTTTTGTGAAAATACCGCAGCAGATATAAACAATAAAATAATCAATAATTGATTTCTCATTTTTGGAGTTATAATTTTGTGCAAAGGAAACGCTGCTATGTAAAGTTCAAGTTAATTATTTGTTACCTTTAAGTTGATTTAACATTATCAAAACGTTAACTAATTAAATTACAGTTAAGGCGTATTTACAGTTTTGTTTTATCTTTACATTTACATTCGCAAATCACATACACTTGCTATCATGAAGAAAAAAGACATTAAGATTTTGTTGGTTGACGATGAAGCAGACATTCTAGAAATTGTTGGTTATAATTTGTCGCAAGAAGGTTATCAAATTGTAACCGCAGCCAATGGTAAAGAAGCGGTTGCCAAAGCCAAAAAAGAGTTACCACAACTTATTATTATGGATGTCATGATGCCGGAAATGGATGGTATGGAGGCTTGTGAAATTATCAGAAAAATGCCCGAATTGAGCAACGTAATCATTACGTTTCTTACTGCTAGGAACGAAGATTATTCGCAAGTGGCAGGTTTTGAAGCTGGTGCTGATGATTATATTACAAAACCAATCAAACCAAAATTGTTGGTCAGTAAAGTTAAAGCCTTGCTGCGAAGACTAAAAGATGAAGAACAAAATTCGGAAACCCTCAACGTAGGTGGTATCGAAATCAATCGTGAAGAGTATAAAATTATAAAGGAAGGTATCGAAATTGTTTTACCACGAAAAGAATTCGAATTGTTTTATTTGTTGGCTTCAAAACCTGGAAAAGTATTTAAAAGAGAAGAAATTCTTGATAAAGTTTGGGGCAACGAAGTGATCGTTGGCGGCAGAACAATCGACGTTCATATCCGAAAATTACGCGAAAAAATTGGCGAAGAATTGTTCAAAACCATCAAAGGTGTTGGCTATAAATTTGAAGTTTAATAACCTGATATAATGCTAAATATTTTGCAACTTTGTAACTTTCAAATTTGCAATTCAAAACATGAGTTTAAACTTTAAAAAAACTTACAAATTTGCTATAAAATCGGCGTTATACATTACGTTGTTTGCGACTGGATTTATAAGTATTTTGGCCTATTTTTTCTTTGAATCTAGCTTGCAAAAACTACTTTTATTTGATTTGATTTTTGCGCTTTCATTGTATATTTTTTCTTTTTTTGTCATCCAATATCGGGTCGAAGTTTTTATTTACCGACGCGTAAAAAAGATTTATGACGATGTTTCTTTTCTTGAAGCCAGTTCCTTCAGAAACCAACCGATTACTACAGATATGGCAACCCTTACGCGCGAGGTTAAAAAGTTTGCCACTGATAAAAAGATGGAAATCGAAACCTTAAAAGTGCGTGAAGAGTACCGACGCGAATTTCTAGGCAATGTTTCTCACGAACTCAAAACCCCATTATTTACTGTTCAAGGTTATTTATTAACGCTACTTGACGGCGCGATGAACGACAAAACCATTCGGAAAAAATACTTACAACGTGCCGAAAAAGGCGTTGAGCGATTGATTTTTATTGTGCAAGATTTGGATATGATTAGCAAATTAGAAATTGGTGATTTGAACTTAAACGTTAGCAAGTTTAATATTATTGAGGTGGTACAAAATGTTTTTGATTTGCTCGAAATGAAAGCCGAAGTAAAAAGTATTATGCTTTCATTTGACAATAAATATTCAAAACCTATTATGGTTTTTGGTGATAAAGAAAAAATCCAACAAGTCGTTATGAATCTTGTCGTTAATTCGATAAAATACGGAAAAAACAATGGCTCAACCGAAGTGGGAATAGAAGATTTGGTCAACAACAAAGTTATTGTCCGCGTTACCGACAATGGCGAAGGTATCGAAAAACAGTACATTCCGCGTCTTTTTGAAAGATTTTATCGCGTTGATAAAAGTGGTGCAAGAGCCGACGGGGGATCTGGTTTAGGATTGTCGATCGTAAAACATATTATCGAAGCACACGACGAAAAAATCTACATCGAGAGCCAATTTGGTGTTGGATCAGAGTTTTCATTCACCATCGAAAAGGCAGAATAACTGCTTCCAATGGATGTCGGTTTTATACGAAGGCAAACCATTGTACAAATCGACTTCTAACAAATTTTCTAATTTGAATTTTTCTTGTTTTGCAAACGGAATCAAGCCATCTTTTTTTAATTTTTTGGCCAAATATTCTTGTTCATATTGTCCTGGAGTCGGAATAAAAAAAGCTTTTTTGTCCAATTGTGCCAAATCCATAACTGTGGTATAACCCGATCGGCAAAGCACCAATTTACTTTCGTTAAAAGTGTTTTCTAATGCTTGAGTATTCATGAAATTATAGTAAGTCACATTTCCAATCTCCTCCGTTATTTGCTCCGATTCTATTTTGCCTTTTATAAAAATCACTTTGCCCTTATAATCTTTGATTTGGTTAGTTAATTGCTCCTCAAGCATACCGCGCTGTGGTTCTGGTCCCGAAAGTAAAATCATTAAATCATAGCGAATTGGCAAGTTTTTTTTGTTCAATCGGCTCAAAGGACCGATATATTTTACTTTAAAATCTGCATTTTTCAAATGACCTAATTTGCCAGTAAGATTTGGCGCTTTCTCAAAGTCAGGAACCCAACATTCATCAAACTTTTTAATCGCCATTTGGTGCATTTTGCTGGTGAACCACGAAGTGTTTCCAGTCAAAACATTGAGCTGATGTGTAATAAAAACAGATTGTATTTTTTTATTAAAAACACCCAAACGATTGTCTGAAATGATGCCAAAAAGATCATATTCGGTAACCCATTTTTTTACAATTTTTTTTTCGTTCAAAATGGCTTCAATCATTTTTGGCGTATTTTTTAACATTTTCCATTTAAAATTACTTCCGTTTTTCGCATATTCAATTTCGTACGACGGCAAAACCAACGATTGTAAATGAGGAAATTCTTTTTGTAGTATGGCCAATGCAACGCCATCGGAAGCAATGATCGGATTAAAACCATTTTCTTCTAAAGCCCGAATAATTGGAATGCATCTGGTAGCGTGACCTAAACCCCAATTTAATGGAGCAACTAGGATATTTTTTGTAATAGTTTGCAAATTCGTATTAGATTTTTAAGTTGCAAATTTAAAACTATTCTAGTTCTTATATATTTCCTTAATTTTACCAAAATATTAAACAATATCGTGGGAAGTAAAAATAAATTAATAAGGTTCAAGGAAAATGAAACATTCAACAATGTTTTTCAACCAAAAAGAGAAGAAGTAGTAAGCGGAGTTTTTCCTTTAAAAGGCAAATGGAATAGTGATTTTTTTAAAAACGACCATCCCTTAATTGTTGAGTTGGGTTGCGGTAAAGGAGAATATTCGGTAGGTTTGGCGCAAAAATATCCCGAAAAAAACTTTGTCGGAATCGATATCAAAGGAGCACGTTTTTGGCGTGGTGCCAAGACTGCGGTCGAAAACGGCTTGGAAAATGTAGCATTTGTTCGAACACAAATTGAATTGATTGATCATGTTTTTGCTAAAAATGAAGTCGACGAAATTTGGATTACTTTTCCAGATCCACAAATTAAATACAAAAGGACCAAACACCGAATGACCAATCCCGATTTTTTAGAAATGTATAAAAATATACTGAAAAATAGTGGTTTGGTGCACCTTAAAACCGACAGCGAATTCATGCACGGTTACACTTTAGGATTGCTGCAAGGACAAGGGCACGATATTTTGTATTCCAACCATAATATCTATGTGAACGAAGGAAGTCCTGACGAAGTAACTGCAATTCAGACATTTTATGAAAAGCAATATTTGGAAATTAACAAAGCAATTACGTATATTCGGTTCAAAATAAAATAAAATGGTCTACAGCCTGCCACTGCTTTTAGGATTTATCACTTCTGCAATTGGCATTACGCCTCCAGGACTGATTAACATGACTGCGGCAAAAGTCAGCATCGAGGAAGGCCGAATTCGGGCTTATATATTTGCTTTAGGAGCAACTTGTGTTATTTTGATTCAGACCTTTATAGCCATAGTTTTTGCAAAATTCATTGACAATACGCCAGAAATTGTAATTCTTCTTCGCGAAATAGGATTGGTTTTGTTTTTGGCTTTGACGATTTATTTTTTTTGGACCTCTAAAATACACAAACCAAAAGAGAAACTTGCGAAATTGCGCAGCAAACGAAGTCGTTTTTTTTTAGGCATGTTGCTTTCGGCATTGAATTTATTTCCGATTCCGTTTTATGTATTTATCAGCGTCACTTTAGCTTCTTACAATTATTTTACATTTGAAAAACCGTTCATTTGGTCTTTCGTTATTGGTTCGGGTATTGGCTCTTTTTTTGCTTTTTATTGCTACATTGTTTTTTTTAAGAAAATGGAAACCAAAACCGCTTTTATTTTAAAAAACATAAATTATATCATTGGGTCAATCACTGGATTGGTCGCTTTGATCACACTTATCAATATTATCAAATACTATTTAAGCTAAATTAATTGTTGCAAATGTGGCCATCATAAAACAAGATAACGACAATTTTTTCGAAAGGGTTTATACTATTGCCAGGCAAATTCCGTATGGGAAAATAACGTCTTATGGCGCTATTGCGAAAGTTCTCGGCACTGCAAAATCTGCTAGAATGGTGGGTTGGGCAATGAATGCTTCTCACAATCTCGAAGATGTTCCGGCGCACCGTGTGGTCAACAGAAATGGATTGTTGACTGGAAAGCATCATTTTGACGGCACCAACCTGATGCAGCAATTGCTCGAAAATGAAGGAATTGTGGTTGTTGACAATCAAATTGTTGATTTTGAAAAGCATTTTTGGCAACCTGAAAAGCAATTGTAATCACTAGCTTTTTGTTTTATTTCAAACCATCAACCGTTACATTCACTTGACCAGATACCGATAAAAACGCAATAATAGCTTTGTTCGTCAATTGCACTTTTTTGAATTCGATATCGCTCATTTTTCCGTTGACAAATACCCCTGGCATGGGCGAAAAATTAGTCATATAATGCAACATGTTTTTTTTGCCTTCCTCAAGATTGGGTTTGATAGAATAACGGCAATTTTCTTGAATTTTTTTCAGAACATATCCACTAGCGAGCCAATTGGCAGTTCGAATTAATTTGTTTTTAGTATCAATTGCATATTCCAATTGGTCAAAAAATATTTCTTTGGTCGCTTCGTTGTATTGCGGAAAACCAGCGAGATAAATAGTTCCGTTTAGGCTTCCAAGTAAATCCAAAGCAATCACCATTTTACCTTCTTTATGCCAAAGTGCCACATTTTGAACAGTAACTTTTTTGGTTCCAGAACCAAATTCTTGGCCTAAAAAATTTTTAGTCATTACCTTTGAAGCGTCATTGTAGGTCGAAACAGCAACAATATTGGCCGAGATTTTATCGGGCATTTTTGAAACGGGTTGCAGTATAATGGTATTGCGATTGAATTTTGACGCTGGTTTTTTTCCGACTAAAGTTTCAATATGGCATTTAAGTCCCATATCAAAAGTAATCAGCTCTTTTTTTAAAACCGCATCTGTGGTATATAATTCTAGCGGAACAATCCTCAACCAACTTTCATAATCTGGGCTCATTTCGCTTGGGGTGCAAATTTTTTCGAGTGCATCAAGAACATTTGGTTTAAAATCCATTGACTTTTTAATGGTTTCATCAATGTTTTTTTCGATTTTTGATTTAAAAAGTTTTAGCGCGGGGTTAATCAGATAAGTAATTGCGATTTTTTTTCCAGCGATTGAAATGGTAGGACTTTCTTTCCAATCCAACGATTTGAATTCGGTTTTGGTGTTGAGTTTCCAGTTGGTCAAACCAACTTCGCTCAAAAGTGTAATGGTACCGTTGAGGTTAATTTCGCGCGTGTCATACAAAGCAACACCAAATTGATTAATACCATAACGATAATTTACCGTAGCTTTCAGTGGTAAAATAGTTTTGATTTTTCCGTTTTCATTGACAAGATTGATTGCTGCTAATTTCCAGACTTTTATTGTATAGTTGTCATCTTCAATTTTGTTGTCTTCATAAATCAAACCGTTTAATAATTTGTTGCTTTGGTTTTCAATGTCTTGCAGTTTGATTGTAATTGGCAAACTGATAAAGGAAGGAACATTGTCATAAATTAAAGGCGAGGCATCGTCAGGTTCTGGTTTTAATGTGGCTATTTTTTGCGTACTACCACATCCAATAAAAAACAAAGTAACAGAAAAACACAGACAGAATTTATAAATTATTTTACTCATAGCAATAGGCAATTGAAGATAGCCAGTAAAATTAATTCAAATTTTATTAAAAGTTACTGTAACGCCTATTAACTTTTTGCGACTTAAGTATTGGTGTTTGTTTTGATGTTATTTCAATCAAAAGATTTAAATTTACACTTTGCTATCGTGCTTACTTCTGAAAGGAATATTATGAAAAATATAACATTTTATGGGTTTTTATGTTGCTTTGTTTTTTGCATCGGATGGAAATCTGCAGCACAAGTCAAAAAATGGACCATCAAAGAATGTGTAGATTATGCGTTGGAAAACAATATTTCTGTTCAACAATCTATACTCGACACACAAGTTTCAAACATTGATAAAAAAGATGCATTTGGTAACTTTTTACCTACTATCGAAGCCAACGGTTCACATTCTTGGAATATTGGTTTAAACCAAAACATCACAACGGGATTACTCGAAAATCAAACGACCCAATTTACCTCGGCAGGACTAACATCAAATATTGTGATTTATAACGGACTGCAAAATCAAAACCGTTTGCGTCGCGCCAATCTTTCAATAATCGCATCGCAATACCAATTGACAAAAATGCGTGATGATATTTCACTGAACGTGGCCAATGCTTTTTTGCAAATACTTTTCAACAAAGAAAACCTAAAAGTACAGAGTGAGCAACAGTCGAATAACGAAAAACAGATGCAGCGCACCCAAGAATTGGTCAACGCCGGTTCGATTCCCAGAGGCGATTTGCTGGATGTAAAAGCTACAGTTGCAGCCAATAAACAAGCAGTTGTAATTGCACAAAATACTTTATTGATTTCTAAATTAAGTTTGGCTCAGTTGCTACAGTTGGAAGATTTTCAGAATTTTGATATTGCTGATAACGATTATCTTGTTCGTGAAAGTGCTACAATGATGCAGTCACCACAAGCTATTTTTGAAAAAGCCAAAGAGCAAAGGGTCGAACTTAAGATTGCCAGAACCAATTTAGAGATTGCCGAGAGGGATTTAAAAATTGCCAAAGGCGCTTACCAACCAAGTTTGTTTGGGTATTATAACTTTAATACAAGGGCCTCCTATTCTGATCAAGTAATTGGAGCTGTGCCAAATACAGCGATACCGACTTCGCCAACCAATAATTTTGTAACTGTTGACGGCACAAATTATACTATATTTCAAAACAATTTTAATCCAGTTTTAGGAAAATCAAATAGTGTTTTGGAGCAGTTTAGTGACAACAAAGGGCATTCTTTTGGTGTTCAACTTAGCATTCCGATTTTGAGAGGATTTTCGGCAAGAAATACTGTTGCGCGTTCAAAAATAGCTTTAGAAAGATCAAAAATTGCTTTTAGTCAACAGGAATTGGATTTAGAACGCAATGTTTTTACCGCTTTTACTGATGCAAATGGAGCGTTAAATTCATATGAATCGGCACTTGCTGCACTTGAGGCAAGAACAGAAGCTTATAATTATGCCAAAGAGAAATTCAATGTAGGATTGATGAATGCATTCGATTTGAATCAAGCACAAACTTTATTTGTTAATGCGCAATCGGAAGTTTTGCGCACCAAATATGATTATATTTTTAGAGTAAAAGTGGTAGAATTTTATTTCGGAATTCCGATAACTCAAAATTAAAAAGAATTATGTCAAAAAAGACGATTTATATTGTAGTAGCTTTAATGCTTGTTTTTATTATTGGTTTGATTGTATTGTCTAAAAATGGAATTATAGGCAACAAAGAAAAAGGAAAAGAAGTTGATGTTGCTCGTGTTGATGCAATAACTATTATCGAAACCGTTTCGGCTACTGGAAAAATACAACCAGAAATTGAAGTGAAAATTTCGTCGGAAGTGTCGGGCGAAATTATCGCTCTGCCTGTAAAAGAAGGTCAAGTTGTAAAAAAAGGTGATTTGTTGGTCAAAATAAATCCCGATTTGTATACTTCTGGTTTCGAAAGAACTGTTGCAGGATTGTCACAAACCAAAGCAGGTCTTAGCCAAGCTGACGCACAGTTCAAAGAAGCCAAAGCCAATTATGAACGTAACAAAACTTTATTTGAAAAAGGTATTATTTCAAAATCAGATTGGGATAAAAGCATATCGGCATTTGAAGTTGCAAAGGCTTCAAAGCAATCGGCTTATTATAATGTTCAAAGTGCTTCGGCAACGGTCAACGAAGCCAAAGACAATTTAGGTAGAACGACCATTTATGCGCCTGCAGACGGAACCATTTCATCATTGGCTGTCGAATTGGGTGAAAGGGTTTTGGGTACACAACAAATGACAGGAACCGAAATTTTGCGTGTTGCCAACCTCAATAACATGGAAGTTGAAGTAGATGTAAACGAAAATGACATCGTAAAAATTAATGTTGGTGACTCTGCCAATATTGAAGTTGATGCTTATCTAAAAAAGCAGTTCAAAGGTGTTGTAACGAGTATTTCTAATTCTGCCAGTTCTACTTTAACTGCTGATCAAGTAACGAATTTTAAAGTAAAAGTTAGAATTCTCAAAACATCTTATTTGGATTTGTTAGAAGGTCAAGACAAAAGTTATTCGCCCTTTAGACCTGGGATGACTGCTACAGTTGATATTATTACAAAAAGAAAATCGAACATCTTAGCAGTTCCTATTAGTGCTGTTGTGGTGAGGGCAGATACATTGGCAGTAAAAATGCCAGATATGAAAGACGAAGAAGAGGCCAAAGCGATTCCGAAAACCGATAAAAAGATAGAATGCGTTTTTGTAAAAAAAGGAAATAAATCAAAAATAAGAATTATCAAGACAGGCATTCAAGACGATACCAATATTGAGGTTTTAACAGGAATAAAAAAAGGCGATACCATCATTATTGGTCCATACAACACCGTCAAAGAGTTGAATTCTAATGATCCTGTTTTTATAAAAGAGAGCGGAGAAAAATCAAAAAAAGAAAACTAAATTGGTTTATATTTTAAACATAGAAACAGCGACCAAAAATTGTTCTGTTGCCATTTCAGTAGACGGAATCACGATTTGTTTTAAGGAAATAGCCGAAGCAAATTATTCTCACGCCGAAAAATTGCATGTTTTTATTGAGGAATTACTTTTAGAAGCCAAAATCACTTACAAAGATTTATCAGCTATTGCAGTGAGTCAAGGTCCAGGATCTTACACTGGACTTAGAATTGGTGTTTCTGCAGCAAAAGGATTGTGTTTTGCTTTAGATATTCCGCTTATTGCGATTGATACATTGGCTGTTATGGCAGCTGAAGTTAAAATTGATAACGGTTTAATTGTGGCGATGATTGATGCACGTAGAATGGAAGTTTACAGTGCTGTATTTAATTCGAAATTGGAAAAGATAAGAAAAGTTGAAGCCGAAATCATTACTGAAGAAAGTTTCGGTACTTTTAACGAAACCCTGCATTTTGTTGGTGATTGTGCTCAAAAATGTCAACCGTTTTTAACCAAAAGCAATTTTATTTTTCTCGAAGACATTCGGTATCCTTCGGCAAAAGCAATGGGAATATTGTCATTTGAAAAGTATAAAAAAAGCGACACTGTTGATGTCGCTTATTTTGAACCTTATTATTTAAAAGATTTTTTCTTAGCAAAATCTTACTTATAGTGTAGCTATAAATTGTGTTATTTTGATCATGTCTTGCTCTTCTTTGAATGACAATTCATTGGATTCGAAAAAAGTATCAATTGCGTCTTTTTGAGTAGTAAAAAGTTGTTGTAGCTTTTTCTTGTTTTTTGGAAATGGCACAATATTTTTTTCTTTTAACTGTAAATAATAATCGTCGGTTACTCTTTCATATTTTGCGGGAGAAAAAGTACCATAACCATTTTGAGGTTGTTTCTCTGGAATAAGAATTATTTTTTCTCTTTTTAATAATGCTACTCCATTTTCTGCTACTTGCTCTATCAAATAACCATTTACTTCTTCGTTCTTTAAATCCCGGTAATTAAACAGTTTATAAGGATGGCTTGAAGCTTTTAAGCTAATCGTATTAAACTCTTGATCTTTAGGCAGTATGAAAACTTTGTCGTCACCATTATTTAATTCTATTACGTCTGAATAGGCATTGTATTTAATTAATATAGATCCCTCTACACCATTTATATTTCCTAAAGAAAAAGTTTTCAAGATATAAGGGCTTCCAGTCGCATTGTCTGTTTCTTTTTCTCCTACTTTTTCCATTAATGATCCAACACCAGCTTTTGTTGAATTGAAATAGTTGTATAAGTCAGCTCTGGCTTGTCCGAAAGAGTTGATAAATAGCATTACAAATGCTAAGACTAAAAATATTTTTTTCATGTTCGTTTTAATTTTAAAAGCGGTAAAAATAAAGATTAGGATATAAATCATACAATTTTAGCTGTTAATAAAAAGCTAAAATAAATCACCCATGATAAACTCTTGAAGCAATAATTTTATCTGCTTTAATTTCTAATACTTCGGCAACGAGCAGGTCTTCCTCTCCTGCAACTGAACGAATGTATTCCATAAAAACACGATCGGTATTGGCGGTTAGTGAAGTTACTTTGTAATGAAGCGTGGGCAATCTTTCAAACGCATCTTTCCACCAATCATGTAAAGCCAACTTTCCTGAAATGTATCCATTGGTTTTTGGTTCTCGAATTTTTAATTTTGGACTAAAATGCTGTGCTTCGTCATCATACAATGATAAAAGTTGGTCTAAATTGTGCGAATTAAACGCATCAAACCATTTGAAGGCAATAGATTGTAATTTTTCTGACATTATTAAAGTAAAAAAATCCTGCAATTTTGGCAGGATTTGTTGTTGAGTGTATTATGGTTTAGACATTCTTCAAATTAATGATTTCTTGCTCAGTAAGCATTCTCCAATTGCCGCGCGGGAGGTTTTTCTTGGTCAATCCAGCAAATGATACGCGGTCAATTCTTAATACATCATAATCGAAGTTTTCAAAAATGGCACGAACTACTTTTACGTTAGAAGATCTTAATTTTAAACCAATTTCACTTTTTGGTTCATTTTCGATATAGCTAATGTCTTCTACAAAAACGCGGTGTCCGTCGAGTACCAAACCTTTGTTTATTTTTTCTAAATCTTCAAATTTTAAATTTTTGTCTAATGAAACTTGGTATATTTTTGACGATTTTTGATTGGGTAAAGTGAATTTCCTAATCATATCGGTATCATTAGTAAACAGTAATAATCCAGTAGTATTTTTGTCCATTCGACCAACCGCACCAATTTTTGCATTGGTAGCTCCTCGAACCAATTCTAAAACATTGCGGTATTCTTGACCTTCGTCGAAAGCAGTAGTGAAATTTTTAGGTTTGTTAAGCAAAATGTACTCTTTCTTTTCGGGCGTCAAAACATTGCCGTCAAAATTAACGACATCGCCTGGTTTTACCATATAACCCATTTCGATAACCGGAACGCCATTGACTTTGACGTTGCCAGACTGTATATAAATATCTGCATCGCGGCGTGAGCAAATTCCTGAGTTGGAAATGTATTTGTTCAAACGAATTTCGTCGGCTACTTTTGGTCGTTTGGCAACTTGATTGGGTTTTTTGGCTATTTTATCTGAAACAGGTTCTGTAGCTTTAGTCGGTTTTGCTTTTTTTGGGCCTTGGGCACGTTTGGCCATTGCAGGTTTTGCAGTGCTTCGCGTTGGCTTCTTAGAATTAGGTCGCGAGCTGTTAGGTCTTGCGCCATTTCCTTTTTTACTGCCTTCATTTGTATTCATAAATCATGTAATTTTTGCAAAGATAGGCTTTTATTACGTAAAGGTGTTATTAAGGCCATTGGTTGTAGCCCAGATAGCAGCGGCATCCTTTTGGGCTGGGGTTTAGCCCAAAAGATAAAGCGAATAGCTGGATTGGCTTCAGAAAAAAATTATACTTTAAGCAATAAATTTTTTCCGTGCCATAAAACACTTGGATTGATGAGCAAAATACAAAAAACGCCAGCGACAATTAATAATTTTAAGACATTATGAAGTTGTAAATAGTGTTCTTTTTGGGTCGACTTCCACAGATAAGTTATGAAGAAAATTAGCGTGATAAGGCAAATGTAGAAATAGATGTCCATGTAGCCTACGTCGAAAATTTCTATAAGTACATAAACTGGAATTATCGTTAAGACGGCCAAAGCAGAAATTGTTTTTTTTGAAACATTTTCACCATATATAATAGGAATGGTTTTGTAATCGTTGGCGAAATCGCCTTTTAGGTTTTCTAAGTCCTTAATCATTTCGCGAATCAACAATAATATAAATAAGAAAGTTGCATGGTAAAAGATGACCTCGTAAAAATTTTTATAATACAAGAGAATGGCAAAAAAAGGCAAAACCGCCAGTAAAGCGGACATTAGATTGCCGATAATGGCATATTTTTTTATTTTGTGAGAATAGAACCAGATCAGAAAAATATACACCGAAAAGAACAAAACTGAACGCCATGATACGAAAAAAGCAATAAATGCCGTGATAAAATTGAGTAAAAAATAGACGGTTAGTTTTGTTTTTTGGCTTACCAATCGGTCCAACATTGATTTGTTTGGCCGATTGATGAGGTCTTTTTGACTGTCATAAAAACTATTGATAATATATCCTGATGCAATCGTTAGTGATGAAGCGAGCACAATAATAAATAAATTAAAATCGAGTAGTACGGCAAGTGCTCCTTTTTCGGGTGCCAAAATAAAAATAGCCGATAGGTATTGTGCTAAAACGATTACAGGAATATTATACCCTCGAACTACAGAGAACAAACTCACAATTTTCATGATCAAAAGCTTGTTTTTTCTACTTAACATTGAGAATGCTTATGGGGTTGCCGTTTTAAAACTGATAAACGACTTCAAGTTTATAATCTTTTAAAGACATTTTTGCTTTTTCTAAATCTTCGGTAAAACCAAGAATATAGCCACCGCCGCCAGAACCACAAAGTTTTAGATAATAATCATTGGTGTCAATTCCTTTTTGCCAAATGCCGTGAAATTCTTCAGGAATCATAGGTTTAAAATTATTTAAAACTACTTTAGATAATTTTTTGGTGTTAGAAAACAGCGATTTCATATCGCCACCGAGAAAATTCTCGACGCAAGCATCGGTATATTTAACAAATTGATTTTTCAACATAGTACGAAAGCCTTTGTCTTTTAGGTTTTCCATAAAAATATTCACCATCGGAGCGGTTTCGCCAACAATACCAGAATCCAATAAAAACACTGCACCTTTTCCGTCAAAACTTTGAGTTGGAATGCCGGTTGCTTCGATATTGTCTTTAGAATTAATTAAAATCGGAATGCTTAAATAACTGTTTAATGGATCTAAACCAGAACTTTTTCCGTGGAAAAAGCTTTCCATTTGAGCAAAAATATTTTTGAGTTGCAATAATTTTTCACGGGTCAAATTTTCTAGAACCGTAATTTTATTGTTGGCATATTTGTCATAAATCGCCGCTACCAATGCGCCACTACTTCCAACGCCATAACCTTGTGGAATGCTTGAATCGAAATACATTCCGTTCGCTACATCATTTTCTAAAGTTGCCAATTCAAAAGTCACCAATTCCGGCTGTTCTTTTTGTAAATCAGTCAAATAGGTAACAAAACGTTTTAAATTCCCGTTGGATTTTATGGCTTCCGAAGCTGTACTTCCATCAGATTTTAATGCGCCATTATAAAAATTGTAAGGTATCGAAAGACCTTTTGAGTCACGGATAATTCCGTATTCTCCAAAGAGTAATATTTTTGAGTAAAATAAGGGTCCTTTCATATTTAGATTTTCCGTAGTTTTTGATTATAAACTTTCAGCTCCAAAACCAATTACGTCACAAATATACTGACCATTTTGACAATAGCCAACTAATTCACGCTTAATAAATTGTAAAACTGCATCGCTAACGTTTTCGGGATACAAAATGTGTACATTAGCGCCCGCATCGAGTGTAAAACAGACTGGAATTTTGGTATCGCTTCTAAACTTCCAAATGGCGTTTATGATTTCCAAAGTGTTGGGTTTCATCAAAATAAAATAAGGCATCGAAGTCATCATCATGGCATGCAAGGTTAATGCTTCACTTTCTACGATTTGTATGAATTGGTCTAAATTTCCATTTTCTAAAACAGTTTTTATGGATGATAAATTTTGATGTGCTTGTTCAAATCGTTTGGTAGCAAAAGGATGGTTGTGCATCAAATTGTGGCCTACAGAACTTGAAACTTGTTTTTCGTTTTTGTCAACCAATAAAATGGTGTCTTGATACCGATGAAAATTAGCATGTACAATTGTAGGCAAGGCAACGCCAAACAAATCAGAACTTCCCTCGATTTCAGTATGCTCGCCCCAAATTACAACGTTTCCTTTGATGCTTCGACAAGCACTTCCTGATCCCAATCTTGCTAAAAAAGAAGCTTTTTTATAAAAAAAATCTTCTGTAATTTCAGGACATAACTTTTGCTCTAAAAGCATTAAGTTAAAAGCCAAAGCTGCCATTCCAGAAGCGGAAGAAGCAATTCCAGAGCTGTGCGGAAAAGTGTTATTGGTATCAATCGTAAAATGATAGTTTTTTAAAAACGGCATATAAATTTCGATTCTTTCAAAAAACTTTTGGATTTTTGGTTTAAAATCTTCTTTTGGCTGTCCCTCAAATAACAAATCAAATGAAAAATCATTGTCGTTGTCTTTTTTAGCAAATGACAATTTGGTAATGGTTTTGCAATGGTTTAGCGTAAAACTTATGGAAGGATTTGCTGGAATCTGATCGCCCAACTCGTTGTTAGTTTTTAGATTGTTTTCTTTTTTACCCCAATATTTTACCAAAGCAATGTTACTTGGTGCACTACAACTAAAACTTCCGGAATCAAGAAGATGTTGGTATTTTGAAGGAACGAAACTGTTTTCTGTAGCCATTAAAACCGTAAATTTACGCAAATATACTTTTTTTGCTTTATTTCGGTATTTGTTTAATACTAAATAAAGTTTTGTTTAATTTTGAAAACACTTCAAAATCCAAAATCATTATGAATAAATTCACTAAAATTTCAATTCTTGTTGTTACCTGCTTGGGCATTGGTTATTTGTCGAGTATCGTTACAAAATCGAGTGTAGATACTTGGTATCCTACGATAATAAAACCTAGCTTTAATCCGCCTAATTGGGCATTTCCAATTGCATGGACGACACTTTTTGTTTTTATGGGCATTGCTGGAGGTTTGGTTTGGGATAAAATAAAGATTAAACCAGACGAAGTCAAAAAAGCACTTGTTTTTTTTGCGATTCAATTGGCATTAAACGCACTTTGGTCCTTTTTGTTTTTTGGCTTGCGCAATCCAATGCTTGCGATGATTGAAATTGTTTTACTGTGGTTAATGATTTATGAAACCTTTGTCAAATTCAATAGAATCGATAAAATCTCTGGTTATTTGTGTGTTCCTTATTTGCTTTGGGTAAGTTTTGCCGCGGTTTTGAACGTCAGTATTTGGTGGTTGAACCAGTAAATGATTTCGAAAACAAATGCAACAATTGTTAAAGAGATGCGATAGCGTTATTTATAATCAATAAAAATTAAAGATTTACAACGTTATAGTTGTTGCTAAATTTTGATTTTTGGTTGTGTTTTAAATACTTGAAACATATCTTTGTGAGAAATTTTTTTTGATTTAAAAAAAGCAAATTATGCAATCAAATTTATCTGATTATTTTCCAATACTTATGCAAATGCTTTTGGCAGTAGGATTTGTAGTCGGAACCATCTTCGTTTCCGGAAAATTAGGTCCAAGTCGAAAATCAGCAATCAAAGAAAAAAACTTTGAATGTGGCATTGAATCTGTTGGAAATGCACGAATCCCCTTCTCTGTAAAATATTTTCTTGTCGCCATATTGTTTGTTTTGTTTGACGTTGAAGTGATATTTTTATATCCATGGGCAATCAATTTCAAGGAACTCGGTTTAGAAGGCATGCTAAAAATGGTCATTTTTATGGCGTTGCTTTTGGTTGGTTTTTTCTATATTATAAAGAAGAAAGCATTAGAGTGGGAATAAAATTATTTTAAATGGAGCATTAAATTGTACTATTTATTTCAAAATTTACAAGCTTAAATATCAAAAAGATGAGTGATTCAAAAGTAAATATGGTTGCACCACCAGAAGGAGTTTCTGGTGAAGGTTTTTTTGCCACAAAACTTAACGATGTTGTCGGAATGGCGCGCGCCAATTCACTTTGGCCATTGCCATTTGCTACTTCATGTTGTGGTATCGAATTTATGGCCACCATGGCATCCCATTATGATTTGGCCCGTTTTGGGTCTGAGCGTGTTAGTTTTTCGCCACGTCAAGCGGACATGTTAATGGTTATGGGAACAATTTCAAAAAAAATGGGTCCGATTTTACGTCAAGTTTATGAACAAATGTCTGAGCCACGTTGGGTAATTGCCGTTGGTGCTTGTGCTTCATCGGGTGGTATTTTTGATACTTATTCTGTATTGCAAGGCATCGACAAAGTAATTCCGGTCGATGTTTATGTGCCAGGTTGCCCGCCAAGACCAGAACAAATTGTCGATGGAGTAATGAAATTGCAAGAATTAGTAAGAACCGAATCTGTTCGCAGAAGAAGTTCGCCAGAATACCAAGAATTATTGGCTTCTTATAACATTCAATAAAATGGCTTTAGAAAATACAGATATTCAAGATAAATTAGTGGCTACTTTTGGAAATGATGTTTTTAATTTTCAACAAGAAAAAGAAATTTTTTCTTTTGAAATCAACGCCGAAAAAAACACTGCAGTAATTTTATTTTTGAAAAACAACGAAGATTTACGTTTTCATTTTTTAACGGATTTGTGCGGTATTCATTACCCCGACAACGATGACAACCATCAATTTGCTATTGTTTATCACTTGCACAATTGGTATGAAAACAAAAGAATTAAAATCAAAGCCTATTTGAAAGAAACACAAGGCATCAAAACCATCTCTAATATTTTCTTAAGCTCCAATTGGATGGAAAGAGAAACATGGGATTTTTTTGGTATCGATTTCGTAGGCCATCCACAGTTGAAAAGAATTTTAAATATGGATGAAATGATTTCTTTCCCAATGCGTAAAGAATTTCCAATGGAAGATTCAGGAAGAACAGATAAAGACGACAGATTCTTTGGAAGAACATCTATAAATAGTTAATTGAAAATTATCAATTATCAATTATCAATTTTTAATTAATTAAAAATGTCAGAACTATTATTACCACCAGAGCATCGCTATGCTCAATTAATAAAAGAAAAACTAAACGAAGACGGAAGTGAACTTTCGATTCTAAATTTAGGACCTACGCATCCAGCAACACATGGTATTTTTCAAAATATTTTGCTGATGGATGGTGAACGCATTCTCGAAGCCGAGCCAACCATTGGTTACATCCACCGTGCTTTCGAAAAAATTGCTGAGAACCGTCCTTTTTACCAAATCACGCCGTTAACAGATCGAATGAATTATTGTTCCTCTCCTATAAATAATATGGGTTGGTGGATGACACTCGAAAAATTATTGGACATCGAAGTGCCCAAAAGAGCACAATATTTAAGGGTAATTGTAATGGAATTGGCGCGTATTACTGATCATTTGATTTGTAATTCGATTTTGGGAGTCGATACAGGCGCTTATACCGGGTTTTTATATGTTTTTCAATTTAGAGAAAAAGTATATGAGATCTACGAAGAAATTTGTGGGGCGCGATTGACCACCAATATGGGAAGAATTGGTGGTTTCGAAAGAGATTGGTCTCCAGAAGCTTTCCGATTATTGAACGTTTTTTTAGAAGAATTTCCTATTGCTTGGAAAGAATTTGAAAATCTTTTCGAAAGAAATAGAATTTTTATCGACAGAACTGTAAATGTTGGTGCAATTACTGCCGAACAAGCCATGGCTTATGGATTTACAGGTCCTAACCTGAGAGCAGCTGGCGTTGATTATGATGTTCGTGTAGCGCAACCTTATTCTTCTTATGAAGATTTTGATTTTATAGTTCCCGTAGGAAAATCGGGCGATACTTATGACCGTTTTTGCGTTCGTAACGCCGAAGTTTGGGAAAGCATCAGTATAATCAAACAAGCCTTGGCCAAAATGCCAGCAGGAAATGATTATCACGCCCAAGTTCCAGATTATTATTTGCCGCCAAAAGAGGATGTTTACACCACCATGGAAGCACTAATTTACCATTTTAAAATTGTAATGGGCGAAGTGCCTGTTCCAGTAGCCGAAATTTACCATCCTGTCGAAGGCGGAAATGGTGAACTAGGATTTTATTTGGTAACCGACGGAAGTAGAACACCTTATAGATTGCACTTTCGCAGACCTTGTTTTATCTATTATCAGGCCTATCCAGAAATGATAAAAGGAGCGCTATTGTCGGATGCGATTGTGATTTTATCAAGTTTAAATGTTATAGCAGGAGAATTGGACGCATAAAATGAAAATTATAAAGGATGAATTAAAAATTATTGAAATCATTTAAAATCTTTAATTCAAAATTTTAAATAATAAAAATGAAAAGAACAGCATACCATCAAGAAATAAATATTACCGAATCTTTGATGACACGCATCAACGAATTGATTAGTCATTATCCGGAAGATAAAATAAAATCGGCTCTCTTGCCCGTTTTACATGAAGTTCAGGATGCACATGACAACTGGTTGAGTAGCGGGTTACAAGATAAAGTTGCCGAAATTTTAAATATCAAACCTGTAGAAGTTTATGAAGTCGTTTCGTTTTATACGATGTACAACCAAAAACCAATCGGGAAATACATGTTCGAATTTTGCCAAACATCACCTTGTTGTTTGAATGGCGTCGAAAATTTAATGGATTATACTTGTAATAAATTAGGCGTAAAAGTTGGCGAAACCACCCCCGACGGCATGTTCGAAGTGCGTGGTGTCGAATGTCTTGGTGCTTGTGGATATGCTCCGATGATGCAGTTAGGCGATTTTTACCAAGAACATTTAACCGAAGAAAAAATTGATCAATTGATTGTTGATTGTAGGGATAATAAAATTGTAATGCACGATAAATAATATGTCACAAAAAATATTATTAGATAAAATAAACGTACCAGGTATCAAAACCTACGAAGTCTATCGCCGAGAAGGAGGTTATGCTTCTGTAGAAAAAGCAATCAAGACCTTAACGCCTGACGAAGTTGTCGAAGAAGTAAAAACATCAGGACTTCGTGGTCGCGGCGGAGCAGGATTTCCAGCCGGAATGAAATGGAGTTTCATTGATAAGAAATCAGGGAAACCACGTCATTTGGTTTGCAACGCTGATGAGTCAGAACCTGGCACTTTCAAAGACCGATATTTGATGGAATTCATTCCGCATTTATTGATCGAAGGCATGATAACTTCCAGTTATGCATTGGGCGCCAACCTTTCTTATATCTACATTCGTGGTGAATACATGTGGATTTACAAAATTTTAGAACGCGCTATCGCCGAAGCAAAAGCTGCGGGTTGGTTGGGTAAAAATATTTTAGGTTCTGGTTATGATTTGGAACTTTATGTTCAAGTTGGTGGCGGCGCTTACATTTGTGGCGAAGAAACTGCTTTGATCGAAAGTTTAGAAGGAAAACGTGGTAATCCACGAATCAAACCACCATTTCCAGCGGTATCTGGTCTTTGGGCAAACCCAACGGTAGTCAATAATGTCGAAACCATTGCCGCTGTGCCTTGGATTGTCAATAATTCTGGTGCCGATTATGCAAAAATAGGAATTGGACGCTCTACTGGAACCAAATTAATCTCGGCGTCCGGACATATTAAGAATCCTGGCGTTTATGAAATTGAGTTGGGATTATCAGTTTATGAATTCATGAATTCTGACGAATATTTAGGCGGAATGAGTTCTTCTCGCCCGTTAAAAGCATTTGTCCCTGGCGGAAGTTCTGTTCCTGTTTTACCAGCCGATTTGATTTATAAAACCGCCACTGGTGAAGATCGCTTGATGTCTTATGAATCTTTATCAGACGGAGGTTTTGCAACTGGTTCCATGTTAGGTTCCGGAGGATTTATTGTGTATAATGATACCGCTTGTATCGTTCGTAATACTTGGAATTTCTCACGATTTTATCACCACGAAAGCTGCGGACAGTGTTCACCTTGTCGTGAAGGAACAGGTTGGCTCGAAAAAGTATTGCACCGAATAGAAAATGGTCATGGTCGTGAAGAAGATATTGATTTGCTATGGAGCATTCAGAGTAGGATAGAAGGCAACACGATTTGTCCGTTAGGCGATGCAGCAGCTTGGCCAGTTGCAGCAGCCATTCGTCATTTTAAAGACGAATTCGAATACCATATTCGCTTTCCAGAAAAAATTAAAAACAGAGATCATTTTGTGATCGAGCCTTTTGAGAAAGTGAAACACCTTTTGAGAAAAGAATTGGCTTAAGAATAATAATTATAGGATTTTGATTTCAGAATTAAAAACTCCAAAGGAGTTAAATAGTGTCAGATAATGAAAGTAACAATAGACGGACAATCCATAGAAGTTGAAGCAGGAACAACCATCCTGCAGGCAGCCCGCATGATTGGTGGCGAAAGTGTACCACCAGCCATGTGCTATTATTCAAAATTAAAAGGCAGTGGCGGAAAATGCCGTTGTTGTTTGGTTGAAGTTGCCAAAGGAAGCGATGCCGACCCAAGACCGATGCCAAAGTTAATGGCATCTTGTGTAACGGGTTGTATGGACGGAATGGAAGTCAATAGCACAGCTTCTGAACGCGTACAAGATGCCCGAAAATCGGTAACCGAATTTTTATTAATCAATCATCCGCTTGATTGTCCCGTTTGTGACCAAGCTGGCGAATGTGATTTGCAAAATTTGAGTTTCAAACACGGCAAATCGCAAACGCGCTACATCGAAGAAAAAAGAACTTTTGAACCCGAAGACATTGGTCCCAACATTCAGTTGCACATGAACCGTTGCATTTTGTGCTACCGTTGCGTTATGGTTGCCGATCAGTTGACCGACAATCGCGTGCATGGTGTTATGGATCGTGGCGATCATTCTAATATTTCGACTTGTATTTCAAAAGCCATTGACAATGAATTTTCGGGCAATATGATCGATGTATGTCCCGTTGGTGCATTGACCGATAAAACCTTTCGTTTCAAACAAAGAGTTTGGTTCAATAAGCCATACAATGCCCACAGAAATTGCACTAAATGTTGTGGTAAAACTACCGTTTGGATGTTTGGTGACGAAATTCAAAGGGTAACTGGACGAAAAGACGAATACCACGAAGTCGAAGAATTTATTTGCAATGAATGCCGTTTTGATCATAAAGATCCAAAAGACTGGACCATTGAAGGGCCGCGAAAATTTGAAAAAGATTCGGTGATCAACCAAAATAATTATACTCGAAAATTAGACAAAGTCGAAATTGCTACCGAAAAATTTATTTTGGAAGGCAGGGATATTGACCGTAAAAAAATCAGTATGGCTTCAAGTCCATTAACCGAAGAAGATATCGTCAACCAACAAAGTTTAGGAAACAATGGATAGTGCAATTATTATAGAAAAAAGTGTAATTATCATCGTTGTTTTTGGAATAACAATGCTGATGGCGATGTATTCAACTTTGGCTGAACGAAAAATTGCAGCTTGGTTGCAGGACCGAATCGGGCCCAACAGAGCGGGTAAAGGTGGGCTTTTGCAGCCTTTGGCCGATGGATTAAAATTGTTCTCTAAAGAAGAGTTTGAACCCAACACGCCCAACAAATTTTTGTTTATGGTTGGCCCCGCCATTGCGATGACGACCGCTTTGATGACCAGCGCCGTGATTCCATGGGGCGATAAATTGCATCTTTTTGGCAAAGACATTATATTACAAGCGACCGATATTGATGTAGCTTTATTGTATATTTTTGGTGTTATTTCAGTCGGTGTTTACGGAATTATGATTGGTGGTTGGGCTTCTAACAATAAATTTTCGTTGATGGGTGCCGTCCGTGCCGCTTCGCAAATGGTTTCTTATGAAATAGCCATGGGGCTTTCAATGATTGCCCTTTTGATGATGACGGGGTCTTTGAGCTTAAGAGAAATATCGGCACAGCAAGCCGGTATGAATTGGAATGTTTTTTACCAACCATTATCTTTTTTAATATTTTTGATTTGTGCTTTCGCAGAAACCAATCGTACTCCTTTTGATTTGGCCGAATGTGAGTCGGAATTAATTGGTGGATATCACACCGAATATTCTTCGATGAAAATGGGATTTTATTTGTTTGCCGAATATGCCAACATGTTTATTTCGTCAACCATACTTGCAGTATTGTTCTTTGGAGGTTACAATTATCCAGGAATGAGTTGGGCTGTTGAAAATTGGGGCGTAAATATTGCCAATGTTATCGGGATTATTGTTTTATTTGCAAAAATTTGTGGATTTATCTTTTTTTATATGTGGATACGTTGGACGATTCCAAGGTTCAGGTACGATCAATTGATGCATTTGGGTTGGAAAATACTAATTCCATTATCGATTATAAATATTGTTGTTACCGGCATAGTTCTTTTAAGAAGTGAAATTTTTGAGTTCATAGGATTGTAATTAAAAACCGAAATGCCATAGCCCTGATAGCAGTGAAAATCCTTTTGGTTTTTTCTTTAAAAATCAAAAGATTGGAACGGATAGCAGGATTGGCTTCAAAGAAAAAATGAGATTTGGAAAATGGGAAAATCCTGTTTCTAAAATTGAAAATTGAAATTTAAAAATGAGTATAGCAACCATTTCATTATCGGGTAGAAAAAAGCAAGTTTCCAACAAGGAAATGACTTTTTTGGAAAAAATGTACCTCGTGGCAATTGCAAAAGGGTTATGGATTACGATAAGGCACTTGTTTACACGCAAAGTGACAATTCAATATCCAGAACAAGTACGTAAAATGAGTCCCGTTTATCGCGGTCAACACATGTTAAAACGCGATGAGCAAGGACGCGAAAACTGTACTGCGTGCGGATTGTGTGCGTTGTCTTGCCCAGCAGAAGCCATTACCATGACAGCTGCCGAGCGTAAAGCAGATGAAAAACACTTATACCGCGAAGAGAAATATGCATCGGTTTATGAAATAAATATGTTGCGTTGCATTTTTTGTGGATTGTGTGAAGAAGCTTGTCCGAAAGATGCAGTGTACTTAACAACTTCCAAAGTTTTGGTGCCCTCGAGTTATGAACGAGAAGATTTTATTTTCGGAAAAGACAGACTTGTTATGCCTTTGGATATGGCAATGAAAAATGCTCAATTATTAAACGCAAATTAATATGTCAACAGTTTTAATTCTATTTTATATTTTAGGAGCAATTACTTTGGCAACTGCTTTTTTAACAATTTACAGCAAAAATCCAATTCATAGTGCAATTTATTTGGTCATTTGTTTCTTTTCGATAGCAGGACATTATTTATTGTTGAATGCCCAATTTTTGGCAATTGTTCACATCATTGTTTATTCGGGTGCGATTATGATTTTGTTTTTATTTACTATCATGTTGATGAATTTGAACAAAGAAGATGAAGTGCATAAACCAAGAATAACGAGACTTGGCGCAATAGTTGTTTTTTGCTTGATGTGTTTGATTATGATTACCGTATTTTTCAATTCAAAACCAGTATCCGATATTAGTGAAGCCACTGGCGAAGATTATCAATCTATAAAAATGCTAGGAAAGGTATTATTAGATGGCGAAAATGGGTATATGGTGCCATTTGAATTTGCTTCCGTTTTGCTGTTGGTAGCCATGATCGGAACGGTTTTATTGTCTAAAAAAGAAAAATTAGAAAAATAATGAATAGTGTTTTAAATCAAATTGGTATCGACAATTACATTTTCCTCTCCGTATTGCTGTTTTGCATTGGCGTTTTTGGAGTTTTGTACCGACGCAATGCCATAATCGTTTTCATGTCTATCGAGATCATGTTGAATGCTGTAAATTTATTGTTTGTGGCGTTTTCAACTTACCATCAAGATGCACAAGGTCAGGTTTTCGTATTTTTCTCGATGGCAGTGGCTGCAGCCGAAGTAGCCGTAGGATTGGCGATTTTGGTTTCGATATTTAGAAACTTAGGTTCTATCGACGTGGCAAATTTAAAAAAATTAAAAGGATAATTAATGGATACAAATTTAGCCTTAGTATTAGTTTTAGCTCCTTTTTTAGGATTTTTGATCAATGTTTTCTTCGGAAAAAGTTTAGGAAAATCCCTTTCTGGAATCATAGGTACACTAGCTGTTATAGTTTCCTTTGCAGTTACACTCTACTTTTTTCTACAAATCAATACAACCGAAACACCAATATCAATCTCATTATTCAATTGGATTCAAATGGATCAATTTCATGTTGATTTTGGATTTTTATTGGATCAATTGTCATTGCTTTGGTTGCTTTTTGTAACTGGTATTGGTGCTTTGATTCATTTGTATTCTATAAGTTACATGCACGACGACGACAAAATGCATCAATTTTTTGCTTACCTCAATTTGTTCATTTTCTTTATGATTACTTTGGTCATAGGTAGTAATTTGTTGGTCATGTTTATCGGTTGGGAAGGCGTTGGATTGTGTTCTTATTTACTCATCGGATTTTGGTACAATAATCAAGACTATAATGATGCTGCAAAAAAAGCATTTATCATGAACAGAATTGGTGATTTAGGATTGCTAATCGGAATTTTTATTCTTGGCAATTTGTTTTCAACCGTAGATTATACCACTTTAAAAACTGCAATTATTGGAGCCAATGACCTTGATATCTATTGGATATCGATAGCTGCTTTATGCTTGTTTATTGGTGCTTGCGGAAAATCGGCTCAAATTCCATTATACACTTGGTTACCCGACGCAATGGCTGGACCAACACCTGTTTCGGCTTTAATACACGCGGCAACCATGGTAACCGCTGGTATTTTTATGATTACTAGGTTGAATTTCCTATTTGATTTAACACCACAAATACAAAATATAATTGCCGTCATAGGCGCTGTTACTGCTTTATTGGCTGCTACCATTGGTTTAGTTCAAAACGATATCAAAAAAGTTTTGGCTTATTCAACAGTTTCGCAATTGGGATTAATGTTTCTTGCTTTGGGATTGGGCGCTTATGAAGTGGCCGTGTTTCACGTAATTACACATGCTTTTTTTAAAGCTTGTTTGTTCCTAGGTTCAGGTTCTGTGATTCACGCTTTGCACGGTGAGCAGGACATGCGAAAAATGGGAGGTCTAAAAAAAGCCATGCCAATTACTTTTATTACCATGTTGCTGTCGAGTTTGGCGATTTCAGGTATTTTTCCGCTTTCGGGATTTTGGTCCAAAGATGAGATTTTATTGGTGGCTTTCGAAAAAAACACCGTGCTTTGGATTATTGCATCTTTAGCATCAATCATGACCGCTTTTTATATGTTCCGATTGATGTTCCTTACGTTCTTTAACAATTTTAGAGGTACCGAATCACAAAGAAATCATTTGCACGAAAGTCCGACTTTGATTACATTTCCTTTAATCATTTTGGCAATTTTGGCAACGATCGGTGGGTTAATAAGTCTTCCAGGAAGCAGTTGGCTGAACCATTATTTGACTCCTTTGTTTGCAAAAGCGGAACATGAAGCGCATCATTTGGGCACGACCGAATATACTTTGATGGGAATTGCCATGTTGGGTGCTTTAATCGGAATTGCATTTGCGTATGCCAAATACATCAAACAAAATCAAGTTCCAAATGAGGATAATGCCATTACAGGATTTTCAAAAGTGCTGTACAATAAGTATTATGTTGATGAGGTTTACGAAGCGTTGTTTGTAAATCCAATCAATGCGCTTTCAAAATTCTTTCGTGATTATATCGAAACAACTTTGTCTTCACTGGTTTTTGGATTCGGAAAAATTACTAACGAAATAGGTTTTCAAGGCAAAAAAGTGCACAATGGAAGTATAGGATTTTATCTTTTCGCCTTTGTAATTGGATTTTGCTTGATCATCTCTTATTTATTTTTAGCCCAATAATTTTTACATAATGGATGTAACTTACCTATTAATTCTGCTTTTTGTTGGTGCGATTGCAACTTACTTTTCTGGCGATAAGCTCGCTCCTAAAGTGGCTTTGTTTTTTGGATTATCAACTTTTGGACTTTCCATTTATTTGCTTGATTTATTCAACTCAGGGCAAAACATCAGTTTTCTCTCCGGATGGATTGCACAACCCAATATCTCATTTGCTTTAACTGCAGATGGATTGTCGATGGCGATGGTTTTGCTAACCACGGCTTTGACACCAATTATCATATTCTCGGGTTTTGGAAATGATTTCAATAATGCCAAGTCAATCTATGCTTTGCTTCTGTTCATGTCATTGGCAATGATTGGCACTTTCTTAGCATCGGATGGACTCTTGTATTATATTTTTTGGGAATTATCGCTGATTCCGATTTATTTTATCGCTTTAATTTGGGGTAATGGCGATGCTGACGAACGCAAAAAAGCTGTTGTAAAATTCTTTATTTATACTTTCGCTGGCTCCTTATTCATGTTGGTGGCTTTTGTTTATTTGTACCAAAAAGCAGGTAGTTTACTGATTGCCGATTTGTATGCACTTCAATTGTCTTCTAACGAACAAATCTGGTTGTTTTTAGCTTTCTTTTTAGCCTATGCAATCAAAATTCCAATTATTCCTTTTCACACATGGCAGGCCAATGTCTATCAAAAAGCACCAGCAATTGGTACAATGCTGTTGTCTGGAATCATGCTTAAAATGGGCTTGTACAGCATTATTCGCTGGCAGTTGCCGATTGCACCGTATGTAGCCAAACATTTTGCCTTTATCTTAATTGGATTAGGAATCGCAGGTGTGATTTATGGATCAATTGTAGCGATTCGCCAAAAAGATTTGAAAAAATTATTGGCTTATTCTTCATTGGCACACGTTGGATTGATTGCTGCTGGAACTTATACTTTGACTTTAAATGGTTTGCATGGCGCTGTTTTGCAAATGATAGCGCACGGATTTGTTGTAGTTGGATTGTTTTTTATAGCCGAAATTATTTACAGACGCTACCAAACCAGAGCGATTGCCGAAATGGGCGGTATTCGTTTTCAAACACCAAAATTCACTTCGATGTTTTTAATTTTGGTTTTGGCGTCGGTCGCATTGCCTTCAACATTTAATTTTGTTGGTGAGTTTATGGTTTTGTATGGCCTCTCACAAGTTCATATATTATTAGCAGTTTTAGGTGGAACAACCATAATTTTGGGTGCTTATTATATGTTGAAGATGTTTCAAAACGTAATGTTAGGCGAAACCAATTCAAAAGTCTTTAAAGATGTTACTGTTAATGAGGCAGTAGTTTTAGTCGCTATTATCGCCGTTTTGTTTTTCTTTGGATTGTATCCAAAACCAATCAACGATTTGATTACGCCAAGTTTAGAGGTGGTACTAAATATTATTAAAACCAAAAATTAAGAAAAGGATAAATGAACACACTCATAGCCACAACTGCACTCGGCGTTTTATGCCTTTTATTTGAAATTTTTAATTTAAGAAAAGCCATAATTCCTATAACGATTGTTGGACTTATTGCCATTCTAGGACTCAATATTTCAGAATATGGTGTCGAAGCGAGTTATTACAATAACATGATTGTTGTAAATAAATTTGCCTCTACATTTTCGAGCTTATTTATCGTTTTAACCATTTTTTTAGTGGCGTTGGGACACCAATTTTATGAAAACCACCAAACCAAATTATCCGATTTTATTGCTATAAAAGTATTTCTTTTGTCGGGCTGTATCGCAATGGTAGCCTTTGGAAACCTAGCCATGTTCTTCTTAGGAATTGAAGTCTTGTCGATTTCGCTATATATCTTGGCCGCAAGCAACCGAATGAATCTTAAAAGCAACGAAGCCGGAATGAAATACTTCTTGATGGGATCGTTTGCGTCCGGAATTATCTTGTTCGGAATTTGCTTGATTTACGGTGCAATTGGTTCATTTGATATGCGTACTATTCAAGAAGCTGCCATGTCTGCAGATGTCGAAGAATGGTTTTATATAGGTGTAATTTTGTTGAGCATAGGATTACTATTTAAAATAGCAGCAGTTCCTTTTCATTTTTGGGCACCCGATGTTTATGAGGGATCGCCATCATTGACCACCGCCACGATGAGTACTTTAGCAAAAGTAACCGCCATGGCTGCTTTTTTCAAATTAATACAAGCCATGAGTGGCAATTTGCCTGAAACATCACAAACTGTTTTGGTAGTCATCTCGATGTTGTCGATGACAGTCGGAAATATTATGGCGCTCAAGCAAAACAACGTCAAGCGAATGTTGGCTTTTTCGGGAATTTCACATGCTGGTTTTATGTTGATGACCTTAATTCCAATCTTGCCGTCAGCCGGGAGTTTGCTTTATTATGCCTCGGCCTATTCATTAGCAGGAATTGCAGCTTTCAGCGTTATTCTTTATGTGTGTAAAAACAACAATAATGAAGACATTGCCAATTTTCATGGACTCGGAAAAACAAATCCATTATTGGCTGGAATTTTAACCGCGTCTTTATTGTCAATGGCTGGCATTCCGATTTTCGCGGGTTTCTTTGCTAAATTGATTTTGTTCAGTCAAACTATTGAGGCTGGCTATATTGCATTGGTAATTGTTGCTGTAATTAACTCCATCATTAGCGTTGGCTATTATTTCAAATTGATTTTAGCCATGTACACCAAAGAACCAAATGAAACGCGCACTGGAACACCATTTGTGCTTTATGCAGTTGCCATTATTGCTATACTACTCAATTTGGTTCTTGGACTTTTTCCTTCATTAGTAATCGATTTATTATAATAAAAATAGATTTTATAGCTAAAAAAACCATCTGTAACGGATGGTTTTTTGTTTTTTTGGTATGACCCCACCAACTACTTCCAACTTCAAAAAATATATTTTTATGATGGGGTTTTTCCAGTCGCTTCCGTTCCTCCGCAGGCGAATACGAACAAACAAATAGGCGAGGGTTCACAAACCTATTAAGTCCTGGAAAAAAATCCCGACTGCCTTTTTTACAATCGGGATTTGGTTTAAAGTTTCAAAACATTATTCTATGACCAGTTTTTTAACAAATCTGCATTGGTTTTCCGTGTTAATTTCAACCAAATAAACCTCTTTTGACAAATTCGAAAAATTGATGTTATGATTTTTACTTGTTTTCCGAGTAAATCAAACATTACTAAGCTGTCAATTTGTAAGGTGGTTCATAAGGTTATCCAATTTACATAAATTTTTAAGCACTAAAATACAGGTGATTTTTTTCTAAACAATTGCTTGCGCCACAATGTAACCACTTGTCCAAGCGTTTTGAAAGTTAAATCCGCCAGTGATTGCGTCGATATTAACGATTTCGCCAGCAAAATAAAGGTGTTCATGCAGCTTGCTTTGCATGGTTTTGAAGTTGATTTCTTTTAATTCGATGCCGCCAGCGGTAACAAATTCTTCTTTAAAAGTGCTTTTTCCATTAATTTGAAATTGACCATTGGTCAATTGTCCCGCAAGATTTTGTATTTGATTTTTAGTCAAATCGGCCCATTTTGTTTCTTCAGAAATGCCAGATGCGATTACCAGACTTTCCCATAAACGATTTGCGAATTCAAAAGGTGATTTTTTGGCTACACTTTTTTTGGAATGTTCTTGTTTTAATGCTTTCAAAATTTGCTCACATTCATTCAAATCAATACCATTTAGCCAATTTACAAAAATGGTAAACTGATAGTTTTTGTCGTGCAAAATTCTTGCACCCCAAGCCGAAAGTTTCAAAATAGCTGGACCGCTCATGCCCCAATGTGTGATTAACAAAGGTCCCGTCGATTCGAGTTTGCTGTCTTTTATTTTTATGTGTACTTGTGCCGAAACGCCTGGCAATTCTTTAATTCTTGGGTCTTTAGTGTTGAAGGTAAACAAAGAAGGCACTGGCGTTACTATCGTATGTCCAAAATTTTGGAGCATGTCCCACATTTTCGGATTGCTTCCGGTAGCAAGTACTAGTTTTTCGCAAGTATATTTTTCGTTTTGGGTTTCTATTTTCCAGCAATGGTCGGCTTTATAAATCGATTGCACACTTTGCCCGATGTGGACTTGAATACCGAGCTTTTTGGTGGCTGTTATAAAACAATCAATGATGGTTTGCGACGAATTGGATACCGGAAACATGCGCCCATCTTCTTCGATTTTGAGGGCAACACCTCGTTTTTGGAACCATGCAATGGTATCACCCGAAGCAAATTGATGAAAGGGACCACGCAATTCTTTTTCGCCCCGCGGATAAAATTTTACCAACTCATTAGGATCAAAACAAGCATGGGTTACATTGCATCGTCCGCCGCCAGAAATGCGCACTTTGGTCAAAACTTCTTTGCCGCGTTCGAGAATGGCGACTTTGATTTTTGGATTTTTTTCTACAATACTAATCGCCGTAAAAAAACCTGCTGCGCCACCGCCAACTATAATTATGTTGTAATTTGACTCCATTTCTTTTTTAAACCATTAAGGTCATTAAGATGCATTAAGATCAGTCATCTGATAATCTAAAAAAATATTCATTTACAATAGGTTTAGTGGATTTTGTAATATTTGTTGTGTTGAAATTAATTAACAATCCTTGAGGAATGCTTAATAATTTCATATAAGTCATTAATTTAGCTTCGTCAATTGGATGGAATCTTTCAACAGTTTTTAATTCAACAATTATACAATCATTCACTAGTAAATCAAGTCTTAAAGGATTTTCTAATTTTAAATCATAATAATCAACTTCAATATTTAATTGTTGTTTTACATTAAAACCATTTTGCTCAAGTTCAAATTTTAAACACTCTTCATAGATTTTTTCTAACAATCCGGGGCCTAATTTTTTATGAACTTTAATTGCAAATCCAATTATTTGATATGATATTTGGGTAATTTCTTTTTTTGTCATCGTTATTTTCCGGAATTAGTTCTTAATTACCTTAATTTTCTAAATGGTTTAAAAAATTAAATGCGATCAGGAAAGTCAGAAATTATACCATCAACTTTTAATGATTTTACAAAGGTAATGTCTTTAGGTTGATTTACTGTCCACGGAAAAATTTTAAATCCATTTTCGTGAATGACCAACACATTTTCACAAGTTAATAATTTGAAATGCGGATTTATAGCATTTGCTTTTATTTTTTTAGCGAAAATCAATGCTGCTTCGATTGAATTTTCTGTTAAAACACCAAGTGATATTGTTTTATTTTCGGAATAACAAACTCGTAAAACATCCCAATCAAAACTAGAAATTTGAAATAATTTTGAATTCCATTTTTTTTCTAAAGTATATTTTTGAAGTATTTCAAGGACAAATGTTGTTGCACTACTATCTTTGATTTCAATATTTACGATGCACTTTTCATTAATCAATACTAATACTTCTTCTAATGTTGGAATTCCAAATTCATTTAATTCTGAAGCATTCATTTGGTTTACAAACCCTTTACTGGTTGTGGTGCGATCGATAGTTGCATCATGAATTACCATCACTTTTTGGTCTAAAGACAAATGCACATCAAGTTCAACACTGTCAACTTTTAAATCAAGTGCTTTTTGAAATGATGCTAAAGTATTTTCGGCAACATGACCTTTTGCGCCACGATGGCCTATTTTTAAGAATGGTTTCATTTTATTACACTGCAAAAATTTTTTAAGTAAAAACACAAATCTCGCAAAGTAAATTTAGCTTTACGACCTTTGTAAAAAAAAGTTTGTGTTCTTGTAATCCTTTTGCACTTTGCGAAAAAATCTTTGAGGTCTTTGCGGTTACATTATTTTTTTTCCAATAAAATGATACCAAATTCACTATCGATTGTCACTTTTCCACCAACAACATTTGCGGTTTTTCCAGAATATGCATCTTTGACCATTGTTCCGTTTATAAAAAGATTGTCCACTGAAATTTCTTTGTTTCCAATTGGCAAATCCAAACCAACAACAACGATGTCATTATAGTTTGCTTTGGTGTAAATTCGGCTAAAAACATATTGATTTCCTATTCCAATTTGTTTGTGAATTCCAGCTCCAACGGCGGGATGATTTTTTCTAAATTGCCCTAATTTTTGGTAATGCAAAAGGAGTTTTTGTGTTTCAACATTATTTTTGATGTCCTTCCAATTCATAAAAGAACGCAAAGTGGCATCGCCTTGGGTACCTTCGATATCCAGCAAACGTGCCGATTCATCACCATAATATACTTGTGAAATTCCGGGTGCAAGCAACAATTTTGTTCCTGCCTCAAATGTTCTTTCACGTTTTTTGTCAAACGGATAACCATCATCATGCGAACTCGTATAATTCATAACCGTTTTTCTTTTTAAATCTCCATTCAAAATAGTCGAATATTTTGAAAACAAAGGTTCATAATTCAATTTCGCTTCATTTCTAAAATCAAAATTGATTAATCCAACAAATCCATTTTCGAAATAATTTACTTTTTTATCACCAAAATCAAACAACAATTTGTTGCCAATATTATAACCATAGACTTCGGCAATGGTAAAAAAAGGATTGTCATCCAATACCTTAGCTGGATTTTTTTGTTTGAAATCGGCGAAAGCCAAATCGCAAACATTTTTAAATTCTGCCCAAACATTTTCGGTTGTATGTTTTGCAGTATCAACTCGGTAACCGTCGATTCCGTAATCTGTGATATAATCTGACAACCATTTCATTATATAAAATCGCGGCGCTCTTGGATAACCTGTTTTTTTAAAGAATGCATCCAATTCGGCTACTTCTTGCTCATAACGCCCTTCTTTTTTAAATTTATCGACTAAAAAAGGAGGCAAAGCAACCGGTGCATCACTTTCGGTTTTTATATCCGGAAGATTGTCAACCAAGGTGCAATTGATATATGTATCATAAGATTTGTAGGTGCATTTTGGCGACGTGCGCACCCAATCGCTTGGATAGGCTGCGTCATCGGCGGTAACGGGGCCCGTGTGATTGATTACTGCATCCAACATAATTCTGATGCCTTTTGCATGGGCTTTGGTAACCAATTCTGCCAAGTCTTTTTTAGTTCCGAAACTTGGGTCTAAAGCACTCCAATCGCGTGTCCAATAGCCGTGAAAACCATAAGAAAAGCCAGTGCCTTCGTCAACGCCATCGTGAATTTGCTCTACAATTGGCGTCATCCAAATTACATTGATGCCTAAATTTTCAAAATATCCTTCGTCTAATTTTTGAATGATTCCACGAATGTCACCACCAACAAAACCACGCAATTTTCCGGTTGGTTTGTTGCGATTGTAATTCAAATCGTTCGATTTATCACCGTTTTGAAACCGATCGGTCAATAAAAAATAGACATTGGCACTTTCCCAAACAAAAGGTGTTTTGGTCTCTGTTGAAGCTGCTTCTTTGGTTGACATACAGCTTAAAAAAAATAAAGAAAAGGCGAATAGGAATACTATTTTTTTCATGTTAAAGTTTGATTTCAATTTCATTATCTACAACTAATTTACAATCTAACGGAATTATGATTACATTATTTTCAAAAGTATAATCGGTGTTTTTTAGTTGTTTTTTATTTAAAATTATTTCTGAAGGATTTATATCAAAACCATGAATTTTCAAATTTATTTTTTTGCCAATTGTCTTCTGATAAGATTGGTCATATGCTACTTTTATTTTCAAAATATTATTTTTGAAGTTACTTCTAAAATCAATTTTTTCATATTTTGAATTTTCAAAATTGTAAGGCGTAATGCCATCATCATTATAAAGATTTAATTTAGAAACTACCGTCGTTTCATCAAAATAATAATGAACATCAAAATCATTCAAGATGTAATTTTGTGTGTTTTGAATGGTATTAATCATCGGAATAAAACTCCCGCCGCGCACAAAAGTCGGAATGTTATTTTTATTCAAATCGACTTTTTGTGTGGTTCCTTTTTCATATTTTTTGCCGGTGTAGAAATCATACCAATTATCTGATTTTGGGAAGTAAATTTCTTTTTGAACTTGCCCTCTTTCGGTAACAGGATAAATTAAAAAATCATTTCCCCATAAATAACCATCAGATTTTGAAAGCAGTGCTTTGTTTTCTGGTTCTTCAAAAAACAATGGTCGCATTAAAGGTTGGCCGGAAGTCGCATTTTCAAAAGCCAAATTGTAATTGTAAGGCAATAATTGGTAGCGCAATGCTACTGCTTTTGTTGCGATTGCTTTGGTGTCAATATCTTTGTAGGCCACTTCTGAAGCGACATCTTCTTGCGCGTGCGGACGAAAAATAGGGTTAAAAACGCCATATTGTAACCAACGCAAATACAATTCGTTATCAAAATAATCGCCTGCAAATCCGCCCAAATCCGAATGCATATAAGCCATTCCTTGCATTCCCATTTGAAGTGCAATTTCCATCTGTCCAGATAAACCATCCCAACTTCTGGACACATCACCACTCCATGGTATCATTCCAAATCGTTGCGAACCTGAATATCCAGCACGCATTAAAATAAAAGGACGTTGCTTTGGAAAATCTTTTTTATAACCATCGGCGATTAATTTTGCCCAGTGGTGTCCATAAATATTGTGAACTTCATCGGCAGATCCGCCAGCAGTTCTTGCTGCGGATGGAAAAACTTCTGGTTCTCCCAAATCACCCCAAAGTCCGCCAACGCCTTGATTGATTAGTTTTTTATAAATATTCCAAAACCAATTTTTTCCTTCTGGCTTAAAAATGTCAATAATGCCGGTATTTCCAAAATAAAAATCATAAGTAAAAGGCTTTCCGTTTTTATCGGTAGCCAGTATTTTTTCGGACACAGCTTCTTTCCATTTTGACGAAGTGGTTAAAACAAATGGCTCGGTGATCAAAATGGTTTTAATGCCTTTGGCATTCAAATCGGAAATCATTTTCTCGGGATTTGGGAAAGTTTCTTTATCCCAATCGAGATTGCCCATTGTGCCTTGAATTGTTTTACCAAACCAATACAAATCTAAAATTATGGCGTCAACAGGAATTTTACTTTCTTCAAATTTTTTAATGGTTTTTTCGACTTCTTCTTGTGAATGATAACCAAACCGTGATGAAAAATTACCGAATGCCCAGCGTGGTGGCAATGGTTGTTTTCCGGTTAAATCGGTATAATTTGCAATGAGATTCTCCCAGGAGTCGCCAACAATAATTTGATAGGTCTTTCTACCAGAGATGGTTTCGTAACTTAAAGTATTGTCTTTTTTTGAATCCAAATCCAAATATCCGATGGCAGGATTGTCAAAATGAACAGCATACATTTTAGACGACATGACCAACGGAATACAAAAATTCATCAACTCTGCACGATTGCCATAACCATAACTGGCGCGATTGTAGAGTTGCAAACGATTGCCACGACGGTCCATGCCGAGCACTCTAGCGCCACCACCATATAATTTTTCGGTTGCGTCAATATTAAAATCTAAAATTTCGGTTGAATCTTTTTTTGTATAGCC
This sequence comes from Flavobacteriaceae bacterium, assembly GCA_947488595.1. Classification (GTDB taxonomy): domain Bacteria; phylum Bacteroidota; class Bacteroidia; order Flavobacteriales; family Flavobacteriaceae; genus Flavobacterium. The sequence goes on along the minus strand of CANKZI010000009.1, from coordinate 31,248 downwards.
GTTTTTTTCAGAAAGCAGGAATTGCTTTTTGTAGAAATAAGAAATCTGGAATGGTTTTTTGCGGATTTGTATTTCGATATTTTTATTAGAAAATTTCAATAAGTCTGAAGTCGCTACAAATGAAGCACTACTGCCGTTGGGTTTTAAAATTACTGCATGAGAATCGGGATTGAAAGTCGCACCATTTGGCACAAATGAGGTTTCGATTATTTTATCTGAATAGCATTGGATGCGGTATGAACCATCAGAAGTGGTAATTTCTAATATGTCTTTGTTAAATTTATGGGAAACGTAGTTCCTGTTGGCATTTTGTGCAACAGTAGCAGACGCGATTAGCAGTAAAACAATGAGTTTTTTCATATTCAATTGAACATTACAGAGTTTGAGTAAGATTATTGCAATTCAAGTATCAAAACAGATTTTCCCTCAACTACAATATCATTTGTCAAATTGATAGATTGATTGGTGAGGACTTCCTTTCCTGATTTGTAATTTAAAATATTTTCTTTAAAACGATTGGTTTTGAAGGTTTGTTTTTCGGGATTGTTATTGATGATTACCATTATGCTTTCGGTTTCATTATGACGGAAATACACATAGATATTGTTTTCTGGGATATAATGTGTTGTTTTTCCGTTATGTATAACGGTCTTTGCTTTTCTCCAGTTGAATAGTTTAGAAGTAAAATCGAAATAGTCATTTTGATTCGCCGTTCTGCCAGAGGCGGTAAAAGCATTGTTGGTATCGCCTTCCCATCCGCCAGGAAAATCCTTTCGAATATCGGCATCACCACTTTTTTCTTTGTTGCCATTCATACCAATTTCTGAACCGTAATACAATTGTGGAATTCCTCTAATCGTAGCAATTAAAGTCATTGCCATTTTATATTTTTTGATATCGTTTTTATAAATTTCATTAAAACGTTGGGTATCGTGATTTTCGACAAATAACAATAAATTATTCGGATTTGGATAGAGGAAATCATTGGTGAAATTTTCATAAACTTTGATAATTCCTTTATCCCAACTGGAATTATCTTCACTAAAAACAGTACTAATTGCATCGTGTAGCGTAAAATCCATCACACTTGGCAAATAGGAATTGTAATGTTCGATGGCGCCAATTTTACTGTCTTTTTGCCAATACGACATTTGTGCTTGGTCGTGCATCCAAACTTCGCCAACAATATTAAAATGTGGATATTCATCGGTTATTGCTTTTGTCCATTTTGCAATGCCTTCTTTGTCATTATACGAATAAGTGTCTACTCTAAATCCATCTAAATCAGCAAATTCTATCCACCAAATGGCATTCTGAGTCAAGTAATTTAGCACCAAAGGATTAGACTGGTTCAAGTCAGGCATCGATTTTACAAACCAGCCGTCCATACACATTGTAGCGTCGGTTTTTGATGCATTACTGTCAAATTGCGTTGTCATTCTGTAATTGGTTTGGGCGTAACCCGGAAATTGGTGCAACCAATCGTAAGTAGGTAAATCTTTTAGCATCCAGTGTTCTGAACCCCAATGGTTGGTTACATAATCCATAATATTTTTCATGCCGCGTTGGTGCAGTTCAGCAGATAATCGCTGATAATCTGCATTGGTGCCGTAGCGTGAGTCAATTTTATAAACATCAGATTGACCATAGCCGTGGTAAGAATATTGTTTGTCGTTGTCTTCGCACAAAGGCGTTGGCCAAAGTGCCGTTACGCCAAGATTTTTGAGATAATCTAAATTTTTAATGATACCTTCAATATCGCCACCATGTCGACCCCCAGGAAAATTGCGATTTTCTTTTTCTACTGCTTCGTTGGTACTGTCATTATTCGGATTTCCATTGGCAAAGCGATCGGGCATAATCAAGTAAATTACGTCGGACGCATCATAACTTTCGCGGAATTTAGAATTATCTTTTCTAGTTTTTAGCGAATAATTTTCCGTAAATGCCACTTTATTTTTGCTTTTGAATGAAAAAGTAAGTTCTTGAGCAGTGGTGTTTTTTGTATTGATTGTAACAAAAACGTAATTTGGATTTTCGGTTTTTTTGATATTTTCAATTACAATTCCGTTAGAAACGGATACCTCATATTGCGCAATATTCTTTCCGTAGAACATGATTTGCACATGTGATAAATGCATGTTTGTCCACCAAAAAGGAGGTTCTACACGTTCGATTTGCGCAAAATTTGCTGTCGTAATAAATAGAAAGAACATTAGTTTTTTCATTGGCTGTAGTTTTAAAACCCTTTCAAAATTTTAAATTCTGAAAGGGTGGCATTGGTTATATTTTTAAATTAAATAATTTATTTAAACAGTAACCAGACTATTGGGTTCTACCAAAACTTTATTACCATTTACGAAAACAGCGATTTGGTTCATCTGTTCGCTTTCGTTTTTATCTGTATTTCCTTCTAAATTGAATTGGGTTTCATTATGATTGACCGCAACTTTTAAAATTTGGTTTCTAAAATTGATTTTAAATGAATAGCCTTTCCATTCTTTAGGTATTTTTGGCGAAAAGTGCAAGCTGTCATTTTTTACGCGCATGCCACCAAAACCTTCAACAATACTCATCCAAGTTCCGGCCATCGATGTGATATGACAACCTTCTTCTACTTCTTTGTTATAATCGTCCAAATCCAAACGCGAAGTTCGAAGATAAAAAGTATAAGCCATATCCATTTTGTCTAAAACGGCCGCCTGAATCGAGTGTACACATGGAGAAAGTGAACTTTCGTGTACTGTAAAAGGTTCATAAAAATCAAAATGACGTTCTAATTCTTCGGTTGAAAAATGATCTTCAAAGAAATAAAATCCTTGTAAAACATCGGCTTGTTTGATATATGGTGAACGCAAAATTCGATCCCAAGACCATTTTTGATTAATGGGTCTTTGGCTTTTTTCTAAATCGGCGACTTTGACTAAATCTTTGTCTAAAAATCCGTCTTGTTGCAAGTAAACATTGTACTTTTCTGAAAAAGGAAAATACATATTATCGGCAACTTTTTTCCAAGATTGCAATTCTGCATCGGTAATATTAACTTTCTCCGTGATTCGTTTGTGATCTAGTGGATATTCCAAAGCGACTTTTTGGATTTGCTGATAGGTATAATCCAAGCACCATTTTGCAATATAATTTGTATAAAAATTATTGTTGACGTTGTTTTCATATTCGTTGGGACCCGTTACACCAAGAATAACGTACTGGTTTCTGTAAGTTGAATAATTGGCCCTTTGATGCCAAAAACGTGCAATTCCGATTAATACTTCCAAACCTTTTTCGGGAATATAGCTGTAATCTCCTGTAAAACGGTAAAAATTATAAATCGCAAATGCAATGGCGCCATTGCGGTGAATTTCTTCAAAGGTAATTTCCCATTCGTTATGGCATTCTTCGCCGTTCATGGTTACCATAGGATACAAAGCTGCACCGTTGGTAAAACCTAGTTTGGTTGCATTCACTATCGCTTTGTCTAATTGATTGTAGCGGTAGGTTAATAAATTGCGCGCCACTTGTTGGTCTTTGGTTGCCATATAAAACGGAATGCAATAGGCTTCGGTGTCCCAATAGGTAGAGCCGCCATATTTTTCGCCTGTAAATCCTTTCGGGCCAATATTAAGTCGAGAATCTTTTCCTAAATAGGTTTGGTTCAATTGGAAAATATTAAAACGAATGCCCTGTTGCGCTTTGACATCTCCATCGATGGTAATATCCGACATTTCCCAAATTTTTGCCCATGCATTTATTTGTTCTTGAAGCAATGTATCATATCCTTGTTTCGTCGCTTGAAGGATGACATTTTCGGCACCTAAAAGCGTGTCTTCATGGTTTAAAGAAACGGTATAGCCGCCCATTTTTTGTAAGGTTAGTTTTTCGCCAACTGCAACATTTGTAGAGTAACTGAATTGAACTTTTTCGTTATTTTTCTCGACATTGTCAGTCAATAGTTGCAAATCATTGCCGTTTAGCAAAACGGTATTATGCATAAAAGTAGTAGCAGTAAAATGCGTTTTAAAAGTTCTTGCAGTTACAAATGCTGCTGATTTATCGTTTTTAACAGATAAAGGTTCCCAAAATTTTTCTTCCCAATTGGCGTCTTCGTTATGAACGCCAGCATCGATGTACGGTTTATAAGTGATTTGGGTTTGTTTATTGAGCGGCGAAATTTCGTAATTTATAATGCCTAATTCATCTAAATTAATTAAAAGAAAGCGACGCACATTGACTGCTATTTGCGTTCCGTTTTGCAAAGTGGCTTCAAAAGAACGGTGGTACCAGCCTTCTTTCATATTGAGTTCACGTCGGAAGTTTTTTACTTCAGAACAACGATTCAAATCAAAATCCTCACCATTAATAGTGATGTCAATTCCAATCCAATTTGGTGCATTTAAAACTTTGGCAAAATATTCGGGATAACCATTTTTCCACCAACCGACTTTGGTTTTATCGGGATAATAAATACCCGCAATATAGCTTCCTTGAAAAGTAGCTCCGGTGTAATTTTCTTCAAAATTGGCGCGTTGTCCCATGGCGCCATTGCCAATACTGAAAAGGCTTTCAGACGATTTTACTCTTTCTGCATCAAATCCTTCTTCGATGATGGACCAATTGTCTGGTTTAATATAATCTTGGTTCATTTTTTTTTATTTTAGTAATGGGATAAGTTGATAATTAGTAGATTAATCAATTTGAAAAGGGTTAAATTTTTTTCATATTGATAATTGTTATTAAGTAGTCATCAAATTACTGTTGTTTGACGTTTTTATTAGGTAATCTTGTTTTTGAAAATGGGCTTGTTGTTATATTTTGTTGCGTATTTAAAACGACGAGAATTATCAAATTCTCAGTTTTTTATTTTCTATTTGATAAAAGTTGTAATAAAGCTGGTGTCCATATAAGTAAAATCTTTAAAAATGAATTTTGCTTCATAAAGAATTTCGCTTTCTCCGATGCCGATACTGGTCATATTGGCAATATTCGCTGCTTGAATACCAGCGACAGAATCTTCAAAAACGATGGCGTTTTCTTTATTAACATTTAGCAATTTGGCCGCTTGAAGAAAAACTTCAGGATCTGGTTTTGCGTTGGTCACATCATTGCCGTCAACAATAGCATCAAAATAATGAAGAATACCAGTTTTTTCCAGTATTGGTCTTGCATTTTTACTGGCAGAGCCTAGTGCAACTGCTTGATTTTTTTCTTTTAAAAATGCTAAAATTGGCAAAACGCCAGGCAATATTTCGCTTTGGTCCATATTTACTAGGTGCGAAAGATAGTCTTCATTTTTTTGAATGAGCCATTTGTTTTTGTCTTCTTGTGAAGCTTCGATGCGCCCTAATTCTAAAATAATATCCAGAGACCGAACTCTTGATACGCCTTTTAATTGTTCGTTGTGTTCGGGTGTAAATTCGATACCTAATTCGGCTGCAATTTTTTGCCAAGCTAAAAAGTGGTATTTTGCGGTGTCGACGATAACGCCGTCCAAGTCGAATATGAAAGCTTTTTTATTATTCATTTATTATTTTTTTTAACCTGAAATCGCGTTTTTATCGGTAATAAAGAAATTGCATAATCCGGCAATAATTAGTGACAAACCTGCTAAAATCATGGCATTAATATGCGCTTCACCAATTAATTTATACAAATAATTGATTCCGCCAAGAGCCGCAATAATTTGAGGAATTACAATAAACATATTAAATAATCCCATCATCATTCCCATTTTATTTGGATTTACCGAGCTTGACAACATTGCATATGGCATCGATAAAATACTTCCCCAAGAGAGACCAATTAGAATAAAAGAATACATTAAAGTTGATGGTGTAGCATAAAACATGAACATAAAACCTAATCCGCCAAGAATTAATGAAGCCATATGGATGTATTTTCTGTTGATCTTATTTTTCATGGTATAAAAAGTAAGTAAAAGCGCAAAAGCCATCGATGACAATCCATAAATTCCAGTAGCAGAACCTACCAAATCTGCCGCATTATTGTAAACTTTATCTTTTTCCTTATATTCTTGTTCTTTGACCTCATCTAAAAAAAGCACTTTTTTGTTTGCATCTTTTAATTCTTTACCGGCATTATCTAATTTAGCATATTCTTTTACATCAGGTTTAGGAGAATTGAAAACATGTTCTGTTAACGCAGGAGTAGAAAGACTCCACATTGTAAAAAATGCGAACCAACTGAAAAACTGAATTAAACCTAGTTTTTTCATTGTTGATGGCATTTCTTTCAAACTTTGAAATAAGTCAGGAATAAAACGTGATTCTTTTTTTTCTGCTTTAAATTTTTCGACATCAAGAGGAGGGTCTTCTTTTGTTGTAAATATGGTGATTAAAATACTAGCAAAAAATACAAATGCACCTATTGAAAACGCGACTACAACCGACTGCGGAATTACTCCAGCATCAGCTTCGTTGGTAACGCCCAATTTATTTACTAACCATGGCAAATTACTTGCAATCCATGTTCCAATTCCGATTATTAAGGTTTGAATTACAAAACCATTTGAACGTTGTGATTCAGGCAATTTATCGGCCACAAGTGCACGAAAAGGTTCCATACTTATATTAATTGACGAATCTAAAACCCATAATAATCCAGCAGCAATCCAAAGGACTGGCGAATGTGGCATAAAAAACAATGTAATTGATGCTAGAATTGCTCCAATAAGAAAAAATGGTTTTCTTCTCCCAAATTTTGGACTCCATGTGTTATCTGACAAGTATCCTATAATTGGTTGAACTAAAAGACCAGTTAAAGGAGCTGCTATCCATAAACCAGGAATGTCATCTACCTCAGCTCCAAGGGTTTGAAATATTCTAGACATGAATCCACCTTGTAGGGCAAATCCAAATTGAATTCCGAGAAAACCGAAACTCATGTTCCAAATTTCCCAAAAACCTAATGTACGCTTTTCCATTATCGTAATTTAAAGATTGAATACGATAAGCGCTTTGCTTATCAAAACTTAATTTTTTTTCGAAGTAAAATTGCAAGCTTTGATATCAAAGACAAATATATAAAAGATTTTAGTTTTTTGGATTTTTGATTTTAGTTTTTTTTTTGATTCAAAAGATTTTTATAAACTATAACGTGGTAGCTTTTTAGACAAGATACCATTGAACTATTTTTTTGTTGATTCGCGTTCAATAAGATTGGTTTCGATAATTTCCGTTCGGTAAAATTCTTCTTCTGTATCGTCGTGCTCTTCTTCTTCCAAACGATCAATTAACATCTTGGCTGCTTTTTGCCCCATTTTTATTCCATTTTGACTGACAGTTGTAATTGTTGGTGTAGAATACTGTGAAATTATACCATCTGTAAAAGCGATAACAGATAAGTCTTCGGGTACTTTTAAACCCAGTTTGCTTGCCACTTTTATAATGGTCACAGCAAACAACTCATTCACAGCAAGTACAGCATCAATTGCTTTGTTCTCGATAAGTTTACCAATTTTTATTTCGCAATTAGCAATATCTTCAATTTTGATTATTAAATTCTCGGTAAAAGGTAAATCGTTGTCTAGTAAAGCTTTAGTATAACCGTCGGTTCGAAGTTTTCCAACACTTACATAATCAACAGTTGTTACCAAAGCTATTTTTTTCTTGCCATTATTAATCAAAGATTGTACTGCGTCGTAAGCAGCCATTTTATCGTCTATGATTACTTTATCGCAAAAAATATCATTGGTGACGCGGTCAAACATTACTACAGGCATACCTTGGTTGATTACTTCTGAAATATGATGAAAGTCGCCTTTGAATTGGGTTTCTTTTGAAAGCGACATAATAAAACCGTCAATACTACCGTTGGCAAGCATCTCCATGTTCAGGACTTCCTTATCAAAAGACTCGTTAGACAAGCAAACTACGACGCTATAACCATTTTCGTTTGCTATTTGTTCGATGCCGCTGATTACAGTTGCGAAAAAATAATGGATAATTTCCGGAATGATAATTCCAATTGTTTTTGTTTTTCTGTTTTTTAGACTTAACGCAATATTATTGGGTTTGTAATTGTAAAGTTTAGCAAAAGCTTGTACTTTTTGCCGGGTATCTTCGCTAATTTCGGAACTGTTTCTCAATGATTTTGAAACGGTGGATATAGAAACGTCTAATTCTTTCGCAATTTGTTTTAATGTAACTTTTCTTTTCATTTTGAATCAATTATTTTTTAAAAGTGAAGAACTATTGCTGCTTTTGAGGATGCTTTTTTTACATTTTGGCAGTAACAATTTTGATTTAGAAATGCCATATTTATTGAATTCTGAATAAAGATAATTTTTTATTTTTGTTAAACTCAATTTATAAACAGAATTTATCTATTTTTAAGAAAGTTTTCAACACGAAAACGTTTTCGGCATCCCTTTTTGTGGGAACGATTTTTTTTATCGGAATATTTACATAAATTTAACATTCGAAGTAAACTTACAAGCGCAAAAAAAAAATTAACCTAAACAAAATGTATGAAAACACTTTATAAAAAGTTGTTATTTCTAATACTTATTTTACCATTTGGCGTTTTAGCTCAGAATAATTTAGAAGGCACAGTTCTAGATTTAAAAACAAAAAATCCAATCATTGGTGTAAATGTATCTGTTCAAGGCACAACAAATGGTACATCAACAGATATTGATGGTAAATTTAAACTTCCAAACCTTAAAATTGGAGAAAAAATTGTCTTTTCTTTTCTCGGTTACAAAAGTTACATTTTGACCTATGATAATCAGAAACAAATTGCTATAAATTTAGAAGAAGAATCTAACCAATTGCAAGAGGTGGTAGTCCAAATTGGATACGGTTCTGCCAAGAAAAAAGACGCTACAGGATCTGTTGAGGTTATTGGTTCCAAAGATTTTAATAAAGGGGCTATAGTTTCAACAGATCAATTGCTTGCAGGTAAGGCAGCTGGTGTAAGAATTACAAACTTTGGTGGTGCTCCAGATCAGAAGCCGCAAATAGTAATCCGTGGCGGTGCTTCACTGGTTGCTTCAAATGATCCATTGATCATTATTGATGGTGTTCCTATTAGTGATACTGGAACAAATCCTTGGAATTTAATCAATCCAAACGACGTTGATAGTTTTTCTATATTAAAAGATGCTTCTGCAACAGCGATTTATGGGGTAAGGGCTTCAAACGGTGTAATACTTATTACAACAAAGAAGGGAACTTCAGGCGCTCCGCAATTCAATTATTCATCAAATATTTCTGTCGGAAAAATTACTGACGCTTTAGACGTTATGAATGGAACTGATTATGTAAAATTCATTCAGCAATACCACCCTGATAGAACAAACAGTCTAGGTATTGATGATCCATCAACAGAACTAGTAGATAATTTAAGCACTCCTGAAATTGAAGGTAGAATATTGAGCAACACCAATTGGCAAAATCAAATTTTCAGAACCTCTATAACTTCAGATCACAATTTTAGCGCTAGAGCCAATTTGTATAAAAAAATTCCATTCAGAGCCTCGATTGGATATACTGATGCGCAGGGTTTAATAAAAAATAATGATTATAAAAGATTTACTTATTCCTTCAAAATGACGCCTAAATTTTTAAATGACAATTTAAAAGTAGATGTCAATGCGAAAGGGATTTACTCTTATAAAAATGGTGGAAACGAAGGTGCAATCGGAGCTGCATTGTCAATGGACCCAACAAAACCAGTATACGGACCGTCTTATAATAATAAATTTGCAGGTTATTATCAGGCGACCGAGGTATCTGGTAATCGAGACATAACACTTGGTGCAAGAAATCCAGTTGCTATTTTAGAACAAAGAAACGGAATTGACAGGGCTTTAAGATTTTTGGGTAACATTGAATTTGACTACAAATTACCTTTTTTACGCGATTTAAGAGCGGTTGCCAACTTTGGTTTAGATGCAACAGAAAGCAGTTTTAAAGAGACTTACAGCGACAATGCTCTTGCTACCTATACCTTTAATCAAGGTACTGATCCAACTACAAATTACTTATTTAACCCAGGTTTAGCATTTTCTAACAACAATACAGAAACCAATACTACAATGGATACGTATTTAGTATACAGCAAGTCGCTTTCGGGTTTTGTGAGAAAAGTAGATGGTCAGGCTGGTTATTCTTATCAGAATTTTAAATTTGATGGTAACTCTCTGAATTTTCAGAACAATCCTAATACAGGGATAAGAGAGCCAAATATCAATCCTAATAATTTGAATAACAGGTATTATTCTCCACTGAATCTTCAAGCTTTTTTTGCAAGAGGAAATGTTGATATATTAGACAAATATTTATTTACTGCAACATTTAGAGCAGATGCTTCTTCGCTTTTCACTGCAGATAAAAGATGGGGGTATTTTCCAGCAGTTGGTCTTGCATGGAAATTAAAAGAAGAAAATTTTATGAAAAACTCTAAATTTGTTCAAGATTTGAAAGTAAGAGTAGGTTGGGGTAAAACTGGACAAGCCAATTTTGCTAATAGTGTTCCAGGTGGCTATTTTCCATCCAGAGAGTTGTATTCACTAGCAGGCGCCAATAATCAATATTTACCAGGTACTAATATTTATAATAAATTACCTTACAACCCAGATTTAACATGGGAAAAAACTACAACACTAAATCTCGGTGTTGACTTTGAATTTTTTAATAAAAGAATTATATCTGGTAGTATAGATGTTTACACGCGTCAAACGACAGATCTTTTAGCTGTTGTGCCTTCTGCACCAGGGCAAGGAACCGGAGCAACCCAAAACATCAAAAATAGCGGAACGATCGATGGCGAAGGTTTTGAAAGTTCAATAAATATTAAAGTTGTTCAAAGTGAAGATTTTAATTTAACTATTGGAGGTAATATTGGCTATAATATCAATACCGTTGTCGATTTGGGAGGGTTGCTAATAAATGGAGCTGCTGGACAGTCTAGTAATTATTCCCGTTATGATGTTGTAGGTCGCCAGCGAGCCGAAGCTTTGGTTTATAAACAAATATACGACACCACTGGGCAACCCATTATCGGAGCGTATGAAGATTTAAATAAAGATGGGAAAATCACATTAGATGACCGTTATTTAAGACCAACTGTTCCCAATTGGACTTATGGATTTAACACTAGTATTCAATACAAGAACTGGAATTTAACAGCGAATTTCAGAGGTCAATTGGATGGCGAAACCTACTTAGGAAACATTAGGTCACGCGGATTTATAGAAGCAGCCGCTCCACCATCTCAACCATCAACGTTAAACAATGTTTTAAATTTTTACAACGGAAGTGCTAGTCCACTATTTCAGAACTTTACAGCATCTGAAACAGAGCAATCAGATTATTTTTTAAGAAACGCTGCTTTTTTGCGTTGCGAAAACATTACGTTGGCCCACACATTTGGTAAATTTATAGGTAAATCTTCACTTAAATTAAGTGGAAGTATCAATAATGCTTTTTTGGTAACAAAATTCCCTGGTCAAGATCCAGAAAGCCAAGGGGCATATGACAGTAATTTATATCCAAGACCAAGAACCTATACTTTTGGTGTGAGTCTTGACTTTTAATTTTATAATTATTAATGCTATGAAAAATATTAAATTTTATGCTTTAGGACTAACGGTAATTATGTTGCTAATTACAAGTAGTTGTGTCGATGATTTGAATACCGAACCAAAAGTGCAGTTGACACCTGAACAAGTTAAATCTAAAGTAATTGAAGGATTATTGTCTAAGGTTTACAGTACTTATGCGCTTTCAGGTTCTGACGGTCCAGGAAGTACAGACACACCTGGAGACGATGCGGGTGAATCACCATTTTTGAGAGGTATCATCAATTTACAAGATTTTACTTCTGATGGCTTAAAAAATCGTTGGGGCGATAATGGATTGGATCAATTAACCACGACTTCAGGTTGGAATCCTGACAACAAATTTTTTAGATATGTATACAATAGGGTCTATTATACTGTCCCTCAAGCCAACAATCTGATAGATGTTATAAATAAAGAGCCTGATTTTCCTAATAAACAGCAGTACATTAGCGAAATGCGATTTTTGCGAGCGCTTGCCTATTTTTATTTGATTGACTGTTTTGGAAAAGGGCCATTATTAACAGAAGACGATTTAGGTAGTACTGTACTAAAAAATGAATCTACACGAGCGGAAATATTTGAATTTGTGGAAAGTGAATTAATCGATATTTGCGATGAAAACCTAACTTCAAACACAGATAAGTTACTCCCGTTTACAACTACATACGGACGTGCTAATCGAACAGCTGCAAGAATGTTGTTGGCAAAATTATATTTAAATGCGCAAGTTTATATTGGAGCCGGTAAATTTGATTTAGCATACAAATATTCTAAATTAGTTATTGATGAAGGGGGCTATAAATTAGCAGATAGTTTCAGAAGTTTATTCTCAAGAGACAATGACGTTAGCGATGCAAAAAGTGAAATTATTTATGCTTTAATCGCCGATCCTCTTACAAGCCAAAGTTACGGAAATACCACCTATTTAATTTGTGGTAGTTTGAGCTCTCAAACGATGGTTACTACCGACTATGGTAATCCTGGAGGTGATAGCAATGCTTGGGGTGGACACAGAGCAACAAAAGGATGGTACGGATTGTTTGCAAATAGTGCTGAAGGTTTAGCTACATCTTCGGATGACCGGGCCCGATTGTTTTTTTCAAATTACACTGCAACAGACCCCACAAAAAGACATAATTATGAGATGACGGATTACAAAAAGTGGATTGACGGTTTTCCATCCATAAAATTTGTAAACACTAATTTTGTAGGAGATCCAGGAAGTCCAGTCCTTTTTGCAGGAACCGATTTTCCAATGTACAGATTAGCCGATGCGTATCTGATGCTGGCCGAGAGCATATTAAGAGGTGGCGGAGGTGCAACTGGGGACGCTCTTTTTTATGTCAATGCAGTCAGAGCAAGATCAAATGCTTCATTAATAAATGCAAGTGATTTAACATTAGATTTCATCCTTGACGAAAGAGCGAGAGAACTCAATTTTGAAGGACACAGACGAACTGATTTAATTCGTTTTGGAAAATTTGCAGGATCAAGTTATATATGGCCTTGGAAAGGTGGTGTAAAAGACGGAACCTCGATATCAGAAGATTATAAATTATTCCCAATACCATTGAAAGCGATTCAAGCCAATCCAAATTTAACTCAAAATCCTGGTTATTAATCTCCTTGATTTAAACCATTTTAAAAAATATAACATGAAAAAAGTATTATTAAATTTATTTCTTTTTGCGAGTATTATCGTTGCTTGCGAAGGGCCTACCACCGAGCCTGTTGGTTCAGTTGTTAAAGAAATAAATCTTGTAGCACCTGTAAGCGCAACCAATCTGATTCTAAGTGCTAACTTTGCAAATGAAACTGCAACTACAATTAAATGGAGTGGAGCAGATTTTGGTTATTCTGCAGCAGTCAAGTACACTTTACAAATTGCTTTAGCCGCTGATCCAGATTTCGCAAATGCAAAAACTATTAATTTAGGAAGTTTCAACGAAAATTCAAATTTAGAACATGAATATCCCATAACACATAAAAATCTAAATTTAATTTTAACCGATCTTGGCGGTATTATTGCCAATAGTGTCAATTTTAAAATGAAAATCTTTGGAAACCCGGATGTTCAATTGGCAACAAATCCAAATGCTTTGTTTTCTAATTCTCAAGAAATTACTTTTTCAGCGACGGTTTACGATAAATTTGACGAAACGGTAAAAATTTATGTACCTGGTAATTTTGGCGCTGCTAGCACGTATGCTGATTGGAACGTTGATGTTGCTGGCACTTCAAACTCGCCGGTAATTTACACACCGCTTAATGATGGTAAATACAGTGGTTTTGTATGGATGAACAACGCAACGCCGCAATTTAAATTTGCAAACCCAGATGCAACAAATCTTAATCTTAAAGGTTTTAATGAGTTGACATCAAATGCTGCAGGTTTAATGATTGGAACAATAAAAGATGTTTCAGATATCAACGACCCAAGTAATATTGCTATTAGTGCCGGTAATGCCAATTTCACAGGAGCTGGTACTTATTATATCACAACTGATTTAATTCAAAATACTTATTCAGTCATCAAAAGAAAATTTTCTGTTATAGGTCAAGCGACAGGTAATCAACCTAAAGTTTTAGATTTTGTTAGCGATCCCACATCTCCATATTATAGAATGTATGTAAATACAAATGTAAATTTAGCGGCAGGATTTTTTAAAATATCGTTAAAAACAAGTGGTTTTGCTGCTGCAGCTGATAATTTTGGAACGCCAACCGCTGGAGTTAATCAAGTTTTGTCAATTACCCCGAATGCAACGTCAACAATTAATAACAAATTGTCAATTGGGGGTGGTTTTTATAACAACCAAAATCCAGGAAATTATACCATTATTTTAGATACAAAAAATTCAGCAAATTATAATTTACGTGTTGTACCGAATTAATATTTTTAAAATTTAATATTTATGAAAAAGTTTATAATGTTATTTTGGTTATTGATGCCATTTTTGATGTCTGCCCAAATAACTACCGCTCCAGCAGTTTTTGAAGCAAGCGGACCGGTAACAATCAATTTCAATAAAGCAGGTTCTTCTTTGGCAAGTTATACCGGAGTCCTCTATGCACACATGGGCGTAGAAGTCAATGGGGCATTATGGCAAAATGTAATAGGAGCATGGGCTAGTCCTTTGCAACCCTCCTTTACACTCGTTTCGGGGACTACGTATAAATTGGATATTGGCCCAAGTCTTTATACCTATTTTGGCGTGCCTACAACAAGTTCAATTACAAAGATTTGTCTTGTAATTAGAAATGCTGCTGGTACAGTTCAAACGGCTGATACTTTTTTAAATGTAGGTGCTTTTCAAGCTTCTTTAACAGCGCCTGTAAATAATAGTACGGCACTTTTAAGTTTAGGACAAAATTTCACTATCACCGCTAACAATACAGGCGGTAATGCAGATTATAATTTATTGGCAAATGGTCTGAGCATTAATACTTATAATGGCGCTTCTTATAGTTTTACTGATACTAATTTGAGCGAAAATAAAACCTATGAATTGAAAGTTTCAAAAGGAACCAGTGTTTTTAGCTTCAAATTTTATGTTTTGCTCGTTCCAACGACGCAAAGTGCCGCCATGAATGCTGGTCTTAAAGATGGAATCAATTATGATTCAAATGACGCCACCAAAGCAACTTTGGTTTTAAATGCACCCTTCAAAGATTTTGTATATGTGGCAGGTAGTTTTAATGATTACAATCCGCCACTTAGCAGTGCCATGAAGAAAGATGCTGCAACAGGAAAATTTTGGTTAGAATTAAATGGACTTACGCCAAATCAAGTTTACAATTATCAGTATTGGGTAGGAGATATGACCAACCGACCCACTAACTCTCCTGCATTAGTAAAAACCGCCGACCCTTTTTCAACATTAGTATTAAGTCCTTTCGATGATCCAGAAATTCAGCAATTGGGTGTATTTCCAAATTTACCAAGCTATCCAGCAGGTCAAGAGAGAGAAGTTTCAGTATTACAAACCGGAACACAAACATTGTTCAGCTACAATTGGAGCGATGCTACTTTAAATTTTGTAAAACCAGCGAAAAAAGACTTGGTTTTTTATGAACTATTGGTGCGTGATTTTGATGCAAACAGAACTTATCAAGATTTAATTAACAGAATTGATTATTTTAAAAATCTGAAAATAAACGCCATCAAAATTATGCCAGTAATGGAGTTTGAAGGCAATATGAGTTGGGGATACAATACCGTTTTCCACATGGCTTTGGACAAAAGATATGGACCTCCAGCCAAACTAAAAGAGTTTGTGGATCTTTGCCATCAAAACGGAATAGCAGTTATTTTAGACGTGGCTTTGAACCACGTTTTTGGGCGTTCGCCATTAGAGAGAATGTGGATGCTTGACACCAATAATGACGGTTGGGGCAACGGTATTTCGGCTGAAAATCCGTATTGCAACCAACAAGCGATGCACTCTTACAATGTAGGTTCAGATTTAAATCACTTTAGAGAACCAGAAAATCTTACGAACACTTATGCTGTGCGCACCATTCAGTATTGGATCAATGAATTTAAAATTGACGGTTACCGATGGGATTTAACCAAAGGTTTTACGAACCAATGTCCTTCAAATGTAGCCGGCGGTCAAGATGCTTGTACCAATGGATACCGTTCTGATAGAGTAGGAAAAATGAAATATTATGCTGACCAACAATGGGCGGCTGATCCAAATTCCCTTGTAATTTTTGAACATTTAGGTAATGGTGGTTCTTATAACGAAGAGGTTGAATGGGCAAATTATAATAGAACAGGTAACATTGGAGGTATTATGCAATGGAGAAAAATGACAGACCCTTATGCCAATTTATTAAAAGGAAATAGTACCAATATATCTGGGGTGTCAGATTCATCAGATCGTTTTATTGGTTATGCAGAAAGTCATGATGAAGAAAGGGTAGCTTACAAAGCTTTTACAGAAGCCGGACAAACCCAAGGCAATTTGCCGAAAATTTTGAAACGTTTGCAAGCAATGGGTTCTGTTTTATTTTTAGTCCCTGGGCCAAAAATGTTATGGCACTTTGGCGACTTAGGTTGGGACAAATCACTATGGACTTGTAGCAATGGCAACGTATCTTTTAATGCGCCAGATTGTAAACTGGACACCAAACCACAACCACAATGGGCCAATTCATGGTTAGCTGATCCAGCCAGAAGTGCAATTTATAATAGTTGGGCAAGAATGATTGACCTAAAAAAGACTGAGCCTATTTTTGAGAATGGCCAGTTTGCGTGGAACTTTACCCAAACAGGAAAACCCCGATTGGATGTGTTTACCACCACTTTTCAAACCAACGAATTGAGTTATGTTTTTGTTTTAACGAATTTTTCAGATGCCACATACAACACTTCTGGTTTTCCATATACAGGAACTTGGTACAATTTGATGGACGACACACCATTAACGGTAACTGCAACCAACCAAAACGTGAGTATCGAACCAGGAGGCTTCAGGGTTTTTGGAAACAAACCTAGTACAATATTGGGAACTGAAAATTTTGTATTAAATAATAAGTTGGCCATATATCCAAATCCAGGGAAAGATTATTTTTCTTTAAATACAGCAACAACCGACGTTAGTATTTATAATGTCACAGGACAATTAGTAAAATCATTTCGCAACCCAATGAAGAAAGATGCCCAATTTAATATCGGCGACTTGAAAAAAGGATTGTATTTAATAAAAGTAGAAGACGACACAAACAAAGAGCAAACTATCAAATTCATTAAAGATTAAATTTTAAAAAGAAATGTCTAACTAAAACATGGGAGTATGGTAAAATAAAAAGAGCTATAAAAGAAGGAACTTTATTTAGAAAACCTAAATAAGGAATAAAAAATTACAATAACATAAATTTTAAAATTAACTTAATATAAAAAATCATGATTAAAAAATTATTTTTATTGGTTCTATTGACCGTAAGTTCAATGAACATGAGCGCTCAAAGTATTGGAATGATTGGTTCCTTTGCCCAGAGTGGATGGTCTACAGATATAGTGATGAACACTACAGACAACGACAACTACACTTTAACTGCATTTACTTTTTTAGCAAATTGCGAATTGAAGTTCAGACAAGATGGTGCCTGGGCAATCAATTGGGGAGCAGCAGATTTTCCTGCTGGTGTTGGTATTCAAGGTGGCGCAAATATTATGGCAACGGCTGGTACTTATGACATTACTTTTAACAGAACTTCTGGAGCTTACAGTTTTACACCGGTTAGTTTAGGTTTTCCAGTAATCGGTTTTCACGGGGGATTCAATTCTTTTGGAGACAGAGTAGACATGGTTACTACTGATGGTGTCTCTTATGTTAAAACAGATTATTATTTTAATGCTGATGGCGTTAAATTTTTAAACGATGCAACACCACCAACCATGTGGGGAGCTTCTGATTTCCCTTCTGGAACTGCAACTGTTGGTGGGCCAACTATTCCATTAACTCCAGGTTTTTATAACATCGACTTGAACTTGACTACTGCGGCTTATAACTTTGTTGAAGTTCCTGTTGCTTTGATTGGAGATGGCGCAATTGATTTTAGTACTGATATCCCTATGACTTCAACAGACGGCGGCGTTAATTTTTCATTAAATATGGATTTAGTTGGTGGAAAATCGGTTAAATTTAGAACTAACTTTTCTTGGTCTACTAACTGGGGAGGTTCTACTTTTCCTAATGGTGTAGGCGAACCAAACGGAAGCAACAACATTCCAATTGATATTTCAGGTAATTACGATATTACTTTTAACAGATTGACTTTGGCGTATACTTTTACTTTATTGTCTAGTGTTTACCCTCCAATTGAGGCTTTGGGTACATTTAATACTGAAGGGGTTAACGCAGTTACCCTTGATGGTGTAGATTACAAAGTTGATGATTATTATTTTCCAGAAACTACAGGTTTAAGATTTGCTTTATCAAATGACAACAGCACTTTCTGGGGCAATACTGCTTTCCCGTCTGGAACAGCAACCTTGGGTGGTGGAGACATTCCAGTTCCTACAGGAAATTTCAATATCTTGTTCAATAGTACTACTTTGGCCTATGATTTTGCTGTAACGCCTATTTCAATTACAGGTAGCGGCTCTACAGGTTGGGGTAACGATGTATATTTGACTTCTACAGACAATGGTATCAATTTTACTGGTTCTAATATTGTTTTGGTAGATGGCGAAATAAAATTCAGATCAAACAGTAATTACACCAAAGCTTGGGGAGCAACTGATTTTCCAACTGGAATCGCTTCTTTAACAGAAGGTGCTAATATTCAAGTTACTGCAGGAACTTATGATGTGACTTTTAACAGAGTAACCGGAGCATTTAATTTTCAAGATGTGTTGAATGTGAACCAATTTACTAATAATATGTTTAAAGTGTTCCCAAACCCATCTAACAATGTTTGGAATTTTGCTTCTAAAAGCAATATAATGGATACAGTTACAATTTCTGATATATCAGGAAAAACCATTTATAGCCAAAACGTAAATGCATTAGAGTTTGCTGTAAACGCAACTTCTTTTTCAAATGGTCTTTATTTTGCTACTGTAACTTCAGGTCAAAATACGGCTACTTACAAATTGGTTAAAAACTAAAAGTAATTGTTAAATATTGAAAAGGCTGTCCGCAAGGATAGCCTTTTTTTGTTTATCAAAATTGATACTCGACCATTATGCTTTAAAAAAAAAGCCCTTTTGAAGTAAAAGGGCAAATTTAGATTTTAAAAAACTATAATTCTAAATTAGTGTAATTAATCCGCCATTTCGTCGGCAGCTTTTGTAATATCGTGTTTTATTTTGGTTGCTTTTTCCTCAAAATCTTCACTTACATCTTCTCGTTTTTCTTTAATCTCTTCCACTTGTTCTTCTGCTTTTTCGGCAGTAGTGGCAATATTATTTACTATAGTTTCTTTTACTTCTTCGGCTTTTTCCTCTACTTTTTCAACCACATCAACAACGGTTTCTTTTGCTTCTGTTGCGGGAGTTGCTGTTTCGGCTTTGTCAGTAGCGTCTTGAAACTTTTCTTTTACGGTTTCAAATACTTCGCTCACTTTTTCTTGTGCTGTTTCGGCAAATTTTTCGACCTTTTCTATAACTGGCGCGGCATTTTCTTTAACAGACTCGATTACATCTTCCAACACGGCTTCGGCTTTTTCGAGTACTGGAGCGGCATGAACTTTTGCTTTTTCGTAGTTTTCTTTAGCAAAATCTTCCGCTTTTTCGAGATAAGGTGCAGCATTTACTTTTGCTTTCTCGAATTCTACCTCTGCTTTATCCGATAAATCAGCAACGGATTCTTTGGCTGAACCAAATAAATTTTTAAAAAAACTTCCTAATCCCATGATTTTTGTATTTAAGTGAATTACAATATTACGTAAAATAATCAATAAATTAACATTCTAAAGTTCTGCTAATCAATATTTAATATCGCTTGGTTTGTTTATTGTTTTATGATTTTTCGGGTTTCAATTTTATTTTCCGAAATTATTTTGATGAGATAAATACCGTCAGAAAAATTATTCATATCAATTTCAATTTCATTTGAATTTTTATAAACCGTTGCTATCACACGTCCTTGCACATCAATAAGCTGTATTTGTGAAAATGGTTTTATGGTTTTTAAAGCCATCCTATTTTTTGTAGGGTTTGGATAGATCTGAATAGCGTCATTGATCTCAAAATCAGCATTCGACAGTAAATTTTCATTAGAAGCTTCCCAGTTTAACGCTAAACTATTATCCGAATTAACGTCAATCAATCTAAGATAGTATCCGTTTCCATCGGCATTTGGCCATGGGGTAGCATCATAATAATGCACCCTGTCGATGGTAGTTCCAAAACCATCTGCTAAAACCAAATCTTGGTTGCTGTTAGATAAATTTCGTGTGAATTCACCAAAAGGGGCAAAGCCATATTTATTTGTAAATGTGGTTGATTTACTAGCTAAAAAAACACTTGTATTGCTTGCTAAAGTTTGATTTGCAGGAAATTGATATACTAAACCTGTTCCCTTAAAATAGATTCCTGTCAGATCAACAGTTTGAGTACCAATATTTCTTATTTCGATGAACTCTTGATCATTACTAGAGGTAAAAGTGGCGTTAGCATTAGGATTATAATCTATTTTGGCAATTACCAATGGCGGTGTTATGTTAGTGTTACAAGCAGAAAATCCACCTAAATTATTGGTCATCCAAATTATTCTTTCACTTAAAAATGTTTTTAGTGCAAGGACCTCTGCTACTTGATTAGGTACCGTTCCCCACAAGGCCTGTTCACGGATACTTGCTTCATTAATATAGGTTATCGTGTCGTCTATAAAGGCATACAAATCAATCAAATTCATTGGATTTCCTGGCTGTGTAAGTTCATTAAAACGTTTCGATAAATAACATTTGAATTGTGGATTATTAAACAAATCGGTCCAGAATTTTGCACCTTCATTATCGCCGTTTGAAAACTGCCAAATATCGGTATGGCTTCGGTCAAATCCCCAGAAAAACAAATCGTTGCCATAAGTGAGATTAAAATCCCAAATAGGTCCAGCCCTTAATTTTCCGTTTCTGTCCTTATGAAAATAAGTACTCAATTGGTAGCCATCGGCATTACTCGCCAATTCATTCGACAACATAAAATCGACAAAACTTGGCACATCTATAACAGATGGATAGCCATTTATAAGGGAAATATTGTTTGCGAATGAAGTGGTTTTTAGGGCATTGAATTGGTTAAAAATGTAGCTGTTTTGTTGCGTGGTTACGTCTGATGGTTTTGGTAATTCATGAATAAAATCGGCACTTGCTCCGCTATAACTGCTCATGGTCCAAGCTACAGGATCGCCACCGGTGGTTTTATCAGATTTGGTAATATAACCGCCTGATAAATTGGGTAAAGTATTTTGTGATGTTGTAATTTTTGTCACATTTACTCTTCCTGAATCTGCTTTTACTTTTTCTTGCAAGACATATAATCCTTTATAGACTCCATTGATAACGACTTCGCAATAGGCCGTTCTCGACGCATAATTCCCCATGTTTCGCGACAAATTATAGGAAAGATAATCACGAATTAGCGATGGATCAAAAGCAAGACCGTTTAAGATCCAATCATTTTCTTCGGGCATTCCCAAAAGACTCACATTGTTATTGGTCGTATTGTCTATCAATTTTGTAGAAAAACCATATTGTTTTTTGTCGAGTACTTGCGAGCTGGAACCGCGGATTTCGATGTCAATTCTGCCGTCGTAATTCAGGAAAGCGGGATTGGTTTGATCAATCATATAATTTCGCACCCCTTCGCCTTTGTAAATAATTTTCATATCACCAAAAATTCTAGGATCATCAGGGATTTCTTCAGCATTATCAGTGTTTATGATTACAATAGGTAAATTACTGTCAGTAAAAGCCTGTGCTTGTATGTTATTTTGATAAAAAAGCACAAACATAAACAAGGCAAAAAGGCTTATTGTTTTTAGTTTTTTGGGTGAAATAGTATTCATATTCTATTTTTTGATGTATTGTAAATATAAACAAAAAGTTACTTTATTGCCAATGCCTTTTTTATAAATTCAAAATCGCTAGTTGGCAAATTACAAGTTTTGTTTTCACATAAGTATAATAGGTTTTGGATTTTTTTAAATCTATTTTTTAAAAAAGGCAAACTTGAGTTATTTATTGTCCCTGCTATAATGAGATTGGGATGGTAGTTTTGATTGATTTGACGCGCATATTCTAAAGCATTTTCTCCACATATTGCGAGTTCTTTGTTTAATACTGAATCGCTCAAAAATGCATTGAGCCAATTAGAATATGCCGATGGATAATCGATGTTTGGGATGACTTTTTGTAACATTTCGGCTGCGATTTTTTTGTAATAAGTATTTTCAAAATAAATACTCAATTGTAATAAATTATTTGCCATCACCGAATTGGAAGCGGGGATTACATTGTCTTCCATTTCAAAATGCTGACTGATTAAGGTGTCGTTTTTAACAGCTGCAAAAGCAAACACCTTTTTGTTCGTGTCAAAAAAATGTTCCAAACAAAAGTCGGTAAGTTGTTTGGCATCGGTCAACCATTTTTCGTCAAAAGTCACTTCGTAAAGCGCAATAAAAGCAGCAATTACAAAACAATAATCTTCAAGAAAACCTTTAATTGTGGTTTTCCCGTTTTTATAATTGTGCCATAAATGTCCATCAGACGACCAAAGGTGCATTTTAATAAAGTTTGCGTTTTTGAGCGCTATTTCCAAATGGTCTCTGTTTTGCAAAGCTTTGTAAGCATCAACAAAACCGATAAGCATAATGGCGTTCCAGGAAGTCAGACATTTATCGTCTAAACGTGGCAAGCTTCTTTTTGCTCTTTCCGAAAAAAGTAAGGCTTCCCAATTTTTCTTTTTGGCATGAAGTGTTTTGGTTTTGATATTGTTTTTTGAAGCAATGGCAGCCAAAGTTTGGTTTTGAATCAAAACATAATTATCGTGTTCCCAATAACCAAAATCATTGATATTGAATACTTCCGAAAACAATTCGAAATCTTCTTTGAATAATGCTTCCAATTCGGTTTTTTGCCACACATAAAAAGCACCTTCTTCCAAAACGCTTTTGTTGTTAAGGCTATCGGCATCCAAAGCGCAAAAAAATCCACCTTTTGCATTGGATAATTCACGAGAAACGAAATCCAAAGTTTTTTCGACAATCTCTTTATACAAAGGAATTTTGGTAAGTTTGAAAGCATCTGCGTACAAT
Source organism: Flavobacteriaceae bacterium (assembly GCA_947488595.1). GTDB lineage: Bacteria > Bacteroidota > Bacteroidia > Flavobacteriales > Flavobacteriaceae > Flavobacterium. The sequence goes on along the minus strand of CANKZI010000009.1, from coordinate 7,896 downwards.
GAAACAAGTTGTCCGTTGTCGTATAACATCTTTTCGAAATGGGGCACATGCCATTTCATATCAACCGAGTAACGTGAGAAGCCGCCGCCGACAGTGTCAAAAATTCCGCCAAAAGCCATTTTTGTCAAAGTCAGATTGACAAAATCCAATATTTCTGTATTGTTGGTTTGGTAGCCAAAACGCATCAAAAAATGATAATTATTCGGCATCATGAATTTTGGACTTCTTGCCATTCCGCCGAATTCGAGATCAAAACTCTTGGTCCATTTTGTAACTAAAGTATTGATTATGTCGATATTTTTGCCATCCCACCCTTCGGGCCCTCCAACAAAGGAGGTAAAATCCTCAGCATTACTATTTTGTGGATGGAGACTTTCGATTGCCGAATGCAGTTTTTCGGCATAATCGATTATTTTTTCGGGATTGGTTTTGTATAATTCTTGAAGTTGTTCTAATGTATTGGTCCATTCGTTTCTGCGAAAATAAGTACCACCCCAAACCGGGCGACCATCGGGAAGTGCCACAATATTTAGCGGCCAACCACCGTGACCGCTCATAATTTGAACCGCTTTCATATACACAGCATCTACATCAGGACGTTCTTCGCGATCTACTTTGATGCTGATAAAGTTGGCATTCATAGTTTTTGCTACTTCGACATTCTCGAAACTTTCGTGTTCCATTACGTGACACCAATGGCAGGCAGCATAGCCAATACTGATGATGATAAGTTGGTTTTTTTCTTTGGCTTGCGCCAGCGAATTGGTATTCCAAGCTTTCCAATGTACAGGATTTTGTGCGTGTTGGAGTAAATACGGACTGGTTTCGAGCGATAGTTCGTTCATGAGTTTGATTTTTAGCCCCGATTGCGCCGATATCCTCCTTGTCCCGAGCCATCGGGGCAAGGAGATAAAGGCAAAAGCGGGAATTGCTTCAAAAAAAAGTCCCAAAATAAATGTTCAGATTGGGACGATTTTTTCGCATCAATAATTAGGCGTTGATGGCTTCGACTTTGATATTTTCGTTTTTGAGCATGTCTTTGAGCATGTTTTCGATGCCGTTTTTGAGTGTGAAAGTAGACGATGGGCAGCCGCTACAAGCACCTTGAAGGATTACTTTTACGCGATTTTCTTTTTCGTCGTAGGAATCGAATAAAATATTTCCGCCATCGGCAGCAACGGCAGGTTTTACATACTCCTCAAGAATATTAATAATTTGTTGGGAAGTGGTGTCTAGCGCGTCAAAATGCTCGATTTTTTGTTTTTCGATTTTTGGATTATTGATTGCATGGGTTTCATCAAGAACTGTTCCGCCGTTTTCGATAAATTCTTTAATAAAACTGCGCAATTCGAGAGTAATTTCGGCCCATTCATTAATCGAAAATTTGGTAACAGAGACATAATTTTCGTCAATAAAAACTTCTTTTACATACGGAAATTTGAACAATTCTTTTGCAAGAGGAGAAGCTTGCGTTTCGTCTATATTTTTGAACTCGGCAGCAGTTTTAGTAAGCAAAGAATTGACTACAAATTTAAGTACAGCTGGATTGGGTGTGGTTTCGCCATAAACCGTTGCTGGTTTCTTTTTGTCCCAAGCATTGGTTTTTTCGGGTGCTTCTTTGATGATGACGCCGCCTTTGTTGACAAAATCGTCGATTTGTTCGGCAACAGCCTCTTTGACATCTTCCCACTCAACAATATTGTAGCGTTCTATGGCAATAAAATTCCCGGATATATAAATGGTTTTTACGAAAGGCAAGTAAAAAAGTTGCTGTGCTAAAGGAGAAATTGTTGCTTCGTCTATATTTTTGAACTCGTAATTGGATGATTTTACAATAAAATCGGGGAATTCAAATTTGATTATGGTTGGATTTTGTGTGTCTTTAACTATAACATTTTTCATAAAAATTGTATTTTTTTACAAATTTAACAAAGAAATTTTCTACATATAATTATATTTGGATTTTTAATGTATAAATTAACAATACATTATATACATCATAATCTAAAAAACTAGTTTGTCAACAAAAATTGGAATAGTTGGTATGAATCAAAATTGAATTAAATATAAGTTATTTCTTATCATTAAAAGTAAAGTTGACAAAATAAAAAATGCTATAAATGAAAAAATTTTTACTATTGTTAATGCTTTTGATTTTTACGGTCAAAGGTTTTTCTCAAGCAGATATTGTAGTCACTATAACCGATAGCCAAACTGTTTACGTTCCAGGAACAACTTTGGTTTATACGGTTACTGTAACCAATTTTGGACCCAATAGGGCCAATGGTATTCAGGTGACAAGTCCTGTTCCTCCGGGTTTGGCATCAAGTTATTACTGGCAAGGAAGCAACAATAGTTTTGGAACCAATTCGCAATTGTTTGATAAAATTAGAAAACTTGACGATGGCGAATTTGTAAGTTATACCATCACGATTGATGTTCCTTCAACTTATACTGGCGATTTGACTTTGAATGTTACCGCTGTGAGTCAAGGAATGCCAGCTATCGCGTCGACACCACCAGTGCCTGCGTCTCCAGCAACAGCTGATCCCAACACTGCTTCCAATTCCGCTATTGATAAAGACATTCAAGGAAATTCGGATATTGTAGTGACAAATACTGATAATTCTGCAGTTTATGTTCCCGGACAACCTACAGTTTACACCTTGACCGTTACCAATAATGGGCCAACCGATGCATTGAATGTGATTGTTAGAAATCTAGTACCACTAGGTATTGATGGAACAGCATTTTCCTGGACGGGTAGTAATGGTTCATTTGGTGTGGGCGTACCTTTGGATGATGCGACGCCTGTTTTGTTGAATGGTGAGACCTTAACTTATACGATTACAATACAAATTCCGACCGATTATGCGTCATTATTGATTAGTAAAGCCGAAGTTTTTGCCACGACACCAGATCCAACTCCTTCAAATATGTTGAGTACCGATACCGATTATAAAACGGTGGGTGCTGATATTGTTGTTATTAATACTGATGGCCAAGATTTTTATGTTGCGGGACAACCACGTGTTTATACAATCACTGTAAGCAATTTGGGTTTAGAAACCGCGACCAATATTCAAGTCAGTAATGCCATTCCGACAGGAATTACGAATATGACTTGGTCAGGAAATAGTGATTCCGGCATTGGCGCTTTGAATAATACGATTGCAAGTTTGGCCAGCGGAAGTCAGGTAGTTTATACCGTTACGGTCGATGTTCCTAACACTTTCGCCGGAAATTTAGTAAGTCAAACGGTTTTTGATAGCGAAACTATTGATCCAAATCCAGGTTGTTTGCAATGTATTGATACAGATGTTGCTGGTGCAGATATCGTAGTAACTAATACCAATAATAAAACAGTCTATTCGTCGGGAGAAACGGCAACTTATACGGTGACTGTTACCAACAACGGTCCTTTGGATGCGCAAAATGTAAATGTTACCAATGTATTTCCGGCTGGAATTATAACTTCAACTTGGACAGGTTCTAATGGCACCAATGGTGGATCAGCGCTCAACGATACGATTGCAACTTTAGCTAATGGTGCTACGGTTACGTATACGCTTACGATTCAGATTCCAAATAACTTTATTGGCAATGTAATAAGTCAAATCAACATTACTTCTGATACACCTGATCCAGTTCCTACTTGCGCACAATGCATTGATACCGATACGAAGCGAGTAGCTGATATTCAAGTAACCAATACTGATGGTGATACAACTTATATCAATGGCGCTGTTAATTTAAAAACCTATACCGTAACAGTGACCAATAACGGTCCTGATACCGCGAGTAATATCGTAGTGACAAATCCTGTTCCAACAGGAGCAACCCAATTTTCGTGGACAGCCAGCAATGGTGCAAGCGGTAATGGCGCAGTAAATACTATTATTCCGACTTTAGCTAGTGGTGCTTCGGTGGTTTACACCATAACATTAACAATTCCTGCAACTGTAAATGGCAATTTTGTAAGTACCGCAAATGCCAATACTACCAATGCACAAGATTTGATTGCGACTAACAATCAAGCGGTAGATACGGATGTACCTGCTATAACTGCGGATATTGTTGTTGTAAATACAAACAATCAAAATATCTATACACCTGGAACAAATATTGATTATTTGGTTACCGTAAGAAACAATGGGCCAAAAGTCGCTACTGCGGTTCAAGTTACTTTTCCGTTACCGTCTGGCATCACTACCATGTCGTGGGTAGGCAACAGTGCTTCTGGAAATGGTGCTTTAGACAACACCATCGCTACTTTGGCGGTTGGAGTAACAATCACATATACGGTAACGGTTACTATTCCGTTAACATTTACAGGAAGTCTGGTTACACAAGCCAATGCAAATAGCGCAGTTTCCGATTTGTTTCCAGCTAACAATAGCAGTACCGACACCGATGTTTTGGTTGCTCCTAGTTCCGATGTAGTACTCACAAGTACCAACAATCAAACAACATATACACCTGGAACGACTTCAATTTATACATTGACCGTAAAAAATAACGGACCACAAAGTGCTGCAAATGTTCAGGTTACCAATGCCATTCCAGCTGGCATAACAGCCTTTTCATGGACAGGAAGCAATGGTTCAAGCGGAACAAACGCCGCTTTAGACAACACCATTCTATCTTTGGCCAATGGGCAAATCATAACGTATACTATTACATTGCAAATCCCTGCAGCTTTTTCAGGAAATTTAACAAATAATTCCAATATTGTCACCTCTTCAAACGATCCTATAGTTTCAAATAATAGCGTGAGCGATGTTGATTTACCAAAACAAGCAGATATATTAGTCACCAACACCAGCAATCAGGTCGCACCGCCCAAAGGCACTATGACTACTTTTACGGTAACAGTGACTAATAATGGTCCACAAAACGCAACGGCTGTAGTAGTTACCAATGCGATTCCAGTTGGTGTTACAAATATGACATGGACAGGAAGCAACGGCAGTAGCGGAACAGGTGCGTTGAACAATACCATTTTAGTTTTGGCTACTGGAGCAACTGTGATTTATACGATTACAGTTCAAATTCCAGCTAATTTTACAGGAGTTTTGAGCAGTACAGCATCGGCAGTAAGTGCCGTTACTGATCCTAATGCAGCAAATTCGCAAGCCACAGCAACTACAACGCCTGCCAATTTGCCCGCGGGAAGCGATGTAGTTGTAACGATTACAGATAATATTGCGTTTTATGTTGCAGGTCAAAACCGTACTTTTACGGCTATTGTAACCAATAATGGTCCATCAACAGCCACCAATATTGCAGTGCAAAGTTTTGTTCCTGCCGGAATTTCAAATGCCAATTACAATTGGACTGGATCAAATAGCACCAGTGGTTCAGGAGCCATTTCAACTACCATCGCCAGTTTACCAGCAGGCGATTCTGTTGTTTATACAATTATTGTTAGCGTACCTAGAGATTTTGGTCAAGCCGAGAATTTGGTCAATACGATGCAAGCAATTCCTACTTCTACAGATCCAGTTGCTTCAAACAATAGCGCAACTGATATAGATACGCCATCGGCTTTTGCAGATATTGCTGTCAAAAAAACCGATAACAAAACGACATTTAATGAGTCACGAAAAGTAGATGACGATTACAATCCTAATACGCCGATTCCTTTTATACAATCTAATGCTAGTGACGACAATGCGGCAACAGTTTCGTTTCCCAATGGCGATGTTTTTGAATATAACATTTATAATATAAAAGTAATTAATTACGGACCTAGTGTTGCAGTTAATGTTTTGGTTAACGATCCAATTCCCGTAAATCCCGTAGCTACCAATACACAAATTGTTGCAGCTGATGTCAAGTGGTCTGGTAGTAATGGTACTAGTGGTATTGGTAATTTGACTGATGTAATTGCGCGTTTGGATGTTGGAGAAAGTGTAAGTTATACCGTTAAGGTAAAAATACCATTAAATTATAACATCGGCACAACAAGTAATGTGACCAATACGGTTACTATTAGTTCAAGTACCAATGATGCTAATATTTCTAATAATACGGCGTCTGATATCGACACACCTGCTTCAAAGTTTCTTTTTGTAAGCAATGAAGAGCTGGATTATTCGGCGAATTATTTGGATAGCGGATTAGCTGAAGGTTTTATTAAAAATGTTTTGGTACGTTCGAATTGTGCTTCTGTTTATGATTTTGAAATGGGTTCTCAACCAGGCACTGATAAATTTGGAGTTGCTTATTTTAACAGAAAAAACTCCAATTTTCCTATTGCTGATGGTATAGTATTGACCTCTGGAGATGTAAGCCAGTTACAAGGGCCTAATCCGGCAAATGCTACAAATAGTGATAATCCAGGGTGGAATACCATTCACAATGACTTTACAAATCCTGCTATGGTTCCTCCAATCGGTCTTACAAATGCCGAGATTAATGATCCTTCTTATTTGAAGTTCAAATTTGTCCCTTCGTCTTCTGAATTGAGTTTTAACTTTATAATGTCCGCTGAAGAGTACAGTTGGTTTAACGGATGGGAATGTCAATATTTTGATCCTTTTGCTTTTATTTTGACTGATTTAACAGACACAACTCTTCCTGTACGCAATTTAGCAGTGGTGCCAAACGTGACCCCATTGACTCCTATCACTATTGGTACAATACGTTTGGACACTCCTTCTACTAGTTGCGGTGCTGCCAATCCTCAATATTTTGGAAAATACAATTTTGATCATATTGGAAATCCGCCAAATCAAGCTTTACGCGACAATTCACCTATAGCGATTAATGGCCAAACTAAATTATTGACTGCAAAAGGAACAGTAATTCCTGGGCACACGTATTCTATTAAGTTGATTGTAGCCGACAAAGGAATTAATGATCATGCTTGGAATTCAGCTGTTTTTATTGAAGGCGGTAGTTTTGATTTTGAATCAAGAATTGAGGATGCTTCAGGCGTAGCCAATTTTGGATTAGGTCAAGAAGTTTGTTTTGAAGATACCAAAAGATTGTTTTACGGCGAGAGTGCTTTGCCTAATGTGGTCTATTCTTGGGAACGCAATGGCGTCAAAATTGATGGCGCGATAGAGTACTTTTTGGATGTAACCGAATCAGGTAATTATACAGCTACCTTAACTTTTGCTACAGGATGTAAAAAAGCCGATGAGATAGAAGTTATTTTTACAAATCCAATTCCAACTGTTGATCCTCTTCCAGTTATTACTTGCGATAATTCGGGTGGACCTTATAATTTTAATATTGATCAAGATGCGTTAATGTTAAATGGTTTAAGTCCTCTTGAGTATGAAGTAAAATACTATCAGAGCGAGCAGTCTGCTAGAGATGAAGGTTTAGATGATATTTATTCTACTAACGGCGGTCTTACTAATTTTGCGGTTGCGCAGGCTGATTTGCCAAAAACGATATTTGTTAGGATTACCGATGTAATTTCGCCAACGGGTTGTGCAAGTTTCAAACAATTTGTATTGGATAATTTTACGCCAGAAGGAACAATAGCTTACAATCAGAGTATTTATTGTGATACGGCAGTACCAGATGCAGTACAGAATTCTGCCAATTTAACACCTGGGGGCAAATATACAGCTACACCTAATGGTTTAGCAATAGCAGAGGACACAGGCGAAATCAATCCGACATTGAGTCAATTGGGTACTTATACTGTTGTTTATACGATAGAAGGAGGTGCTTGCCCAGATTTTATAACACCAGCAGTAACCATAACCATTGATCCGTGTTTGGCAACTACGATTACCCCAAGAGGTGCTGTTTGCGCTGGTACAAGTTTTGATCTTCAAACCTCTGATTCGGGTCCAGGGGTAATCTATACTTGGTCTGATGCCAATGGAGTAATAGGCACAACAACAGTCCCAGAACTAAATGGAATTATCGCGC
>CANKZI010000008.1 GCA_947488595.1 Flavobacteriaceae bacterium | reverse complement strand
ACCATATTTGTTTTTCATGGCCTTCGCCCAAATTTTCCTGGCAACTCTTCCAATTACAGCATATTCTGGATCAATTCCGTTAGAAAAAAAGAAAGACAAGTTGGGTCCAAAATCATTGATATCCATTCCACGACTCAAATAATATTCTACATAAGTAAAACCATTTGACAAGGTAAAAGCCAATTGCGTAATCGGATTAGATCCAGCCTCGGCAATGTGATAACCAGAGATTGACACCGAATAAAAGTTTCTTACATTTTGCTTAATGAAATATTCTTGAACATCACCCATCAATCGCAAAGCAAATTCGGTAGAGAAAATACACGTATTTTGTGCCTGATCTTCTTTGAGGATATCGGCTTGCACGGTACCACGAACTTGCGATAAGGTTCTGGCTTTTATTTCGTTGTAGATTTCAATGGGTAAAACCAAATCACCGGTAACACCCAAAAGCATCAACCCTAAACCATTATTTCCGGATGGAATTTCGCCTTGATAACTTGGTCGTACAATTCCTTTTTTCTGGTAGATGGCATTAATTTTTTCGGTTACTTCTGCTTCAAGCTGGTTGGCTTTTATGTACAACTCACATTGCTGATCTATGGCTGCATTCATAAAAAATCCTAACAACATGGGCGCTGGCCCGTTAATGGTCATCGAAACCGAAGTCATGGCATGAACCAAATCAAAACCAGAATACAATTTTTTAGCATCATCCAAACAACAAATAGAAACTCCAGCATTTCCTATTTTGCCATAAATATCTGGACGAACATGTGGATCATTTCCGTATAAAGTCACACTATCAAAAGCGGTTGAAAGTCGTTTTGCCGGCAATCCTGCGCTTACATAATGAAAACGCTTGTTGGTACGCTCTGGTCCGCCTTCGCCTGCAAACATGCGACTTGGATCTTCGCCTTCACGTTTAAACGGATACAAACCTGAAGTAAATGGAAAACTACCTGGTACATTTTCTTGTAAATTCCAACGCAAAATATCGCCCCAAGCTTCGTATTTTGGGAGCGCTATTTTCGGAATTTGAGAATGCGATAAACTCTCTGTATGTGTTGCGATTTTTATTTCTTTATCCCGAACTTTGAAGGTATAAACTGGGTTTTTATATTGATTTATTTTCTCATTCCATGTCAATATTATTTGCCAATTGTAAGGATCAAGATTCATTTTAATGCGATCAAATTCTCCTATTAACAATTTAACAAATTCTTGATTGACAACATCTTTTGGTAAATTTAGATTATTATCAATTCCAAATTTGGTCAAAGTGATTGTAGCATTTGTAACCGACTCGAGTGTTTTAAAAACACCATATAATTTTTGTGCTACTTCAACTTGTATTCTTGCGGTACTGTCATATTTGCGGTTGTTTTCGGCAATTTCTGATAAATAACGGGTTCTGTGAGGCGGAATAACATAGATTTTTTCGCTCATCTCTCGTGTGATTTGAAAAGTCGATTTTAAGTCAGAATCGGTTTTTTCGACAATTTTATCCATTATCGCTTTGTAGAGCGTATTCATTCCAGGATCGTTGAACTGCGAAGCAATCGTTCCAAAAACCGGTATATCATCTGGATTAACATCCCAAAGATTATGGTTGCGTTGGTATTGTTTTTTTACATCGCGGATTGCATCGAGTGCGCCACGTTTGTCAAATTTGTTAAGCGCTACCAAATCAGCAAAATCCAACATATCGATTTTTTCGAGTTGTGTTGCAGCACCAAATTCGGGTGTCATTACATACAAAGAAACATCAGAATGGTCCATAATTTCGGTGTCCGATTGTCCTATACCAGAAGTTTCTAAAATAATAATGTCATATTGGGCGGCTTTTAAAACCTGAATGGCTTCGGCTACATACTTTGACAATGCCAAATTGGACTGTCGTGTCGCCAATGAACGCATATACACTCTAGGATTGTTGATGGCATTCATTCGGATTCTATCGCCAAGTAGTGCGCCACCTGTTTTTCGTTTGGAGGGATCGACCGAAATTAATCCGATAGTTTTTTCGGGAAAATCGATTAAAAATCGACGTACTAATTCGTCAACCAAAGATGATTTTCCAGAGCCACCTGTTCCAGTAATTCCAAGAACTGGAATTTTGGAAGTTTCATTTTTTTTATGAATTTGATCAAAAATTGGTTTTGCTATTTCGGGAAAATTTTCGGCCGAAGAAATCAATCGGGCAATCGCAGTTGGATTTTTCTCCTCTAGATGATTGATTTCGCCATTTAATTTATCTCCAACAGGATAATCTGAACGCTGCACCAAATCATTGATCATTCCTTGTAATCCCATGGCGCGACCATCGTCTGGCGCATAAATTCGGGTAATGCCATACGCGTGTAAATCGGCAATTTCACTAGGTAAAATTACGCCGCCGCCGCCGCCAAAAATTTTTATATGCCCTGCTCCCTTTTCTTTAAGCAAATCATACATGTATTTAAAATATTCGTTGTGACCGCCTTGGTAAGAAGTCATTGCTATGGCGTTTGCGTCTTCTTGAATGGCGGTATTCACCACTTCTTCGACGCTGCGGTCATGACCTAGATGAATGACTTCGACACCAGTCGACTGGATGATTCTGCGCATAATATTAATGGCAGCATCGTGACCATCAAAAAGAGAAGCAGCAGTAACAATTCTAACTTTATTAACAGGAATATAAGGGATTTGTGGTTCCATTTTTATTTTTGAGACGTTTTTGTGGGTGCAATTTACAGCATTTTCAAAAATTTGCCTATTAATTTGAATAAAACATAAAATATATTGGCTTTGAAAGTTTCTAAAAAAAGAAGTTTAATTTTGAAAGTTGGTGTTTAACCCAGATTGCAGCGAGATCCTTTTGCGGCGGTGTTCGACATAGGAGATAAAGCGAAAAGCTGGAAATTGCTGTAAATAAAAAATCATGAAAAAATTTGCACTTATGTCATAACGATTTATAAAACCAATTCCGAAACAACTAAATTGAAAAAGGTGACCTGTTTCCAGACCACCTTTCACCTATTAAAATATAATTTTGAAATTAAATCAAGTCAAAACGATCAAGGTTCATTACTTTATTCCAAGCGGCAATAAAGTCTTTTACAAACTTCTCTTGTGCATCTTCACAGCCATATACTTCGGCAATGGCTCTGAGTTCTGTATTAGAACCAAAAATAAGATCGACACGGGTGCCAATCCATTTGATGCTTCCAGAAATACGATCGGTACCTACAAAAGCATCGTCAGCATCTGAAACCGCTTTCCAAGTCGTACCTAAATCTAGTAAATTGACAAAGAAATCGTTGGTTAGCACTTCTGGTCTTTTGGTAAAAACACCGGTTTGAGATTGATCAAAGTTGGTGTTGAGCACCCGCATTCCACCAACAAGGACGGTCATTTCTGGAGCCGTTAAAGTAAGTAACTGTGCTTTATCGATAAGTAACTCTTCTGCCGATAAAGTATATTTGGTTTTGGCATAATTTCGGAAACCATCTGCTTGAGGCTCTAGTACTTCGAAAGAAGCTATATCAGTTTGCTCTTGAGAAGCATCCATTCGTCCCGGAGTAAAAGGAACAGTAACCTCATGACCCGCATTTTTGGCAGCTAGTTCAATTCCGACGCAGCCACCAAGCACAATTAAATCTGCTAATGTAACTTGTTTACCGCCAAAATTAGCGTTGTTGAAATTGGCTTGAATTTTCTCAAGAGTTGCTAAAATTGCATCCAATTGCGAAGGATTATTTACTTTCCAATCACGTTGCGGCTCCAAGCGAATACGCGCTCCGTTTGCACCACCTCTTTTATCTGAATTACGGAAAGTAGATGCAGATGCCCATGCAGTTGTAACCAATTGAGAAATAGTCAAACCAGAAGCAAGAATTGCAGCTTTTAGCGTAGTAATATCTTGCTGGTCAATCAGCTGCTGTGTATTTGCTGCTGGAATAGGATCTTGCCAAATCAATTCTTCAACTGGAACTTCTGGGCCTAAATAACGTAGTTTTGGTCCCATATCACGGTGTGTTAACTTGAACCAAGCTCTGGCAAATGCGTCATTAAATTCGGCCGGATTTTCAAAGTAGCGTCTTGAAATTTTTTCGTAATCCGGATCTACTTTTAACGAAAGGTCGGTTGTAAGCATAAATGGCGCGTGAGTTCTTTCTGGATTGTGCGCATCAGGCACCGTGCCAGCGCCGCCTCCGTTTATTGGTCGCCATTGGTGTGCACCTCCCGGACCTTTATATAATTCCCATTCAAAACCAAACAAGTTTTCGAAATAGTTATTGCTCCATTTGGTTGGTGTGGTAGTCCACGCGCCTTCCAATCCACTGGTGATAGTATCGCCTGCATTACCGGTTCCATAGGAGTTTTTCCAACCTTGACTTTGTTGTTCTATACCTGCACCCGCTGGTTCTACACCAACATACTGTCCTGGATCTGCAGCGCCATGCGTTTTTCCTAAGGTGTGACCACCAGCAATAAGTGCTACGGTTTCTTCATCATTCATCGCCATACGCTTAAAGGTTTCACGAATATCACGTGCTGCCAAAAGAGGATCAGGAATGCCGTTAGGGCCTTCTGGATTAACATAAATCAAACCCATTTGGACTGCAGCGAGCGGTTGTTCTAATTCACGGTCACCAGAATAACGACTGTCCCCCAACCATTCTTGTTCTGGACCCCAATAAATATCTTCATTCGGTTCCCAAACATCTTCACGACCACCAGCAAATCCAAAGGTTTCAAATCCCATCGACTCAAGCGCACAGTTTCCTGTTAAAATCATTAAATCTGCCCAAGAAATTTTATTACCATATTTCTTTTTTATGGGCCACAGTAGCAATCTGGCTTTATCAAGGTTGGCATTATCTGGCCAACTGTTTAACGGCGCGAAACGTTGAGTTCCCGCTCCAGCACCACCACGACCATCTGCAATACGGTAGGTACCTGCACTGTGCCATGCCATACGAATAAATAATCCTCCGTAATGCCCATAATCTGCAGGCCACCAGTCTTGTGATGAAGTCATTAAATCGACAATGTCTTTTTTAAGTCCCTCATAATCCAAAGACTTGAATGCAGTTGCGTAGTCAAATGATTCACCCATTGGATTGGATAAGGAAGAATGTTGGCGCAAAATATTTAAGTTCAACTGATTTGGCCACCAGTCCCGATTGTTCATTCCGGCACCAGCACTTTTTGGCTTAGCAACCGATCCGCCTGAAAATGGGCATTTGGCTTGACTGTTAACATTGTAGCTAGTCTCGCTAGCTGATGCATCAAAATTGTTTTTATTTTCCATAGGTTTTGATTTTTTTTAATGGCATAAACTTACAAATCAATTTAACCAAATACAATAATCAAAATCAATTGTTCTTATATTTTAATAGTTTATTGCTATTCTAGTGTAATGTAATGTTTTCTAACTGGAAGAAAAATTGAAAGAATGAAAATAATAATTTAGCTATTGCTCTTTGTTTCATTAATTGGAACAGCGCAGTTTGAAGATTTGATCAAAACAGCGATTGATCAGGCAATAAATAGCGCAACTCTATTTTTTTTTGTAAATGTCATTAAAAATGGGAGGATTACCGATGCTAAAAGTCTTTTTCTTAACAAGAAAATATGCAGCAACGACTTTTCTGCAATCTTCAATATCGACAACGTTGTTTGCCATCTTCACATCCTTTGCAAAATAATAACTAGGTAAAGTTGAAGCTGATGTCGTTTTGAATGTTATTTTAAAAAAATAACATGACATTTCAATATTTCCAAAAGTAGATATATTTTTTACAGATTATAAGTTAATCAAAGTACATGATGGCGTTTTTACTATAACTACAAGTGACTAAAAAAATTCGAAGCACTATAAATACAAAAACATCCGAAATTTTGAAAAAAGTATTTGTTTTTAAAGTATAATTTGCAAGACTTTTAAATTTACAATATTGCTAACAAAATAATAACAACTAGTTAACATATTGAATTTGAAAAATTTAGCATCTTTGCAGAGAATGAATGTTCATACATTGGTTTGGTTAGTTAGAGTTAGTAGAGCTGGAACTTTTGTTTCGGCTCTTTTTTATTTTAAACCGCCTATAAACTTTAAAACTTGCTCATTAAACACATTCGGTTGTTCTACATTAACGACATGACCACAATTCGAAATTACAATTAAAGTTGAAGATTTATAATGGCTTTCGACCACTTTTTTTACGGATGGCAAAAACATATAATCTTCTTGCCCCATAACATATAATGTAGGAATATCCAATTCTATTTGTCTAAAATACTTTAAAATAGGATTAATTTCAGCAGTCAACTTGAACCACTTAATGAATTCTTTTTGGTATAGTTTTTTGGCTTCGTTTATAAATAATACTCTTGATTTTTTGTGGTTTTTTTTAGGCATAATCACAAAAGCAAAAAATCGATACAAAACCAAATACGGCATTACGTATTTGAAAATGTTTCCTAATTTCATTAAGATTTGGGAGCGAAAATTCATTTTTAGAATGGCACCTCCTAAAATCATACTTTCAACCCGCGAGGGATACATTTCGGCCAATTGCCGTATTAAAATTGTACCCAATGATATTCCAACAAAATGTGATTTATGTATTTTCAGATAATCCAAAACTTCAAGAATGTCATTGGCCAAAGCAGAAAAGGTATATTTTTGTTTGAAAGCGGCTTTTAAAGTAGGATTTGAAGCACCATGCCCTCGCAAATCCAATAATAAAACGTTGTATTGCTTTTGAAAATCACGTATCTGTTTGAACCAAATAGACGAACTCCCGCCAGCACCATGTACAAAAGTGACCCATTGTGCACTTTCAGGATTTTCATAAATGGTATAATGAATCATGGTTTTTGTTTTGGTAAAAATAGTACAATTTATTTAAAAAAAACTTAACGCTACTCCCAGAAAAAATAAAATTCAGAAAACCAAATTTTGTAAAAAAAGTACAGTCAGGATTACTTAAAAAGAAAATGGAAATTCAAAAATATCAAAAAAATACAGAAGACAAGCAGAACTGAATTATAAGGTATCCGCAAAACAATGGGAAAATTGAAAAAATTAGCACTTACAATATGCGAATTATAATCTATGATGCAAATTTTTAAAATACTCAAAAGACTTCAAAATTCGCGTTCCATACCACGAAAACATTTCGCCATCTACAAAAACGGTTTTTGCGTGGTGTGTAAATCTTCCGATTTCAAAGGCATCTTCTTCCTTAAAAGGATAAGGCTCAGATGATAAAAAAACCAAATCGGGATCACCCTCTAATCTGATTTTTTTTAATTCAATTTCGGGATAACGGTCGATACTGGCATAAATGTTTTCAAAATTATTGAGCTGCAGCATCGTATTTATAAAATTGTTGGATCCCGCAGCCATGTAAGGATTTTTCCAAATAAAATAAGCCACTTTCAATTTGGGTCGTTCTTGAACAAATTTTGAAAATTCCCGATAATATAAGTCAATTTTATCGATCCATAGTTGTGCTTTTATCATCTTGTTAAAAAGCTGTCCAAAAGCTGTAATCATTGCTAAATTGTCTTCAATCGTTATAATATCAGTTACCCAAACCGGACAAATTTTAGACAATTCGTCAACGATAGCCACGGTGTTTTCTTCTTTATTACAAATAACGATATCGGGTTGCAACAATTTGATTTTTTCAAAATTCACTTTTTTGGTACCACCTACTATTTCTTTGGTTCTTTTTAAATGGTATGGATGTACACAAAATTTAGTAATACCGATTATTTGCGCTTCTAAACCCAAATCAAATAACAATTCTGTTTGCGAGGGAACAAGCGAAACAATCCGTTTTGGTGCTGTTTCAAAATTATGTGAATTTCCGATTTGATCAATAAAAACAGGCATCTGCTTCAAATTTAAAATGCTAAAATACTAAAGTCTTGCGCAAAGAAATTGCTTTTAAAAAAATAACTTCGCAACTTTGACACTTTCAATCACAAAAAATGAACATCAAATTAATTGCAATTGGCAAAACCGATGATAAAAATCTTCAATATTTAATTGATGATTATAGCAAGCGTTTGTCGTTTTACGTCAAATTTGATTTGGAAGTTATTGCCGACATCAAAAATGCGAAAAACCTTTCCGAAAGCCAACAAAAAGAAAAAGAAGGCGAATTGATTTTATCTAAAATAACACCAAACGATCAGTTGATTTTATTAGATGAAAACGGAAAAGTGTTTTCAAGCGTTGGTTTTTCTGCTGAATTGCAAAAAAAAATGAATTCTGGAATAAAAACTTTAGTATTTGTAATTGGCGGTCCTTATGGCTTTTCTGATACAGTTTACGCCAAAGCCAATGCAAAAATTTCGCTTTCTCAAATGACTTTTTCACATCAAATGGTACGTTTGTTTTTTATCGAACAGTTGTACCGAGGTTTTACCATTTTGAAAAACGAACCTTACCACCATCAGTAGGATTGCGTTTTGACATTTGTCTATTGTTCATCAAGTATTTATTAAACCCACCGCACTATACAATTTTACACATTCAACAGCTTCTTTAACATCGTGAACACGCAATATTTTTGCACCTTTTAAAAGTGCAATCGTATTTAAAACTGTAGTTCCGTTTAATGCTTCTTGCGCATTGTTTTCCAATACTTTATAAATCATTGATTTTCGTGAAAAGCCGACCAAAATTGGTAACTCCAATAGTTGGAGTAATTCCATTTTTTGTAGGACTTCGTAGTTTTGCTCTTGTTTTTTCGCGAATCCAAAACCAGGATCTACAATCAGATCATTGATACCCAAACTTCGGGCTTTAGTGATTTTTTCGGAAAAATAAAACAATATCTCTTTGGTAATATTCTCATAGTTTGTGAGCTGTTGCATGTTTTGTGGATTGCCTCTAGAATGCATCATAATATACGGAACCTGAAATTTCGCAACCATAGCCATCATATTTTCATCGAGATTTCCAGCAGCAATATCATTAATTAAAGCAGCGCCATTTTCGATACACTTTTGTGCTACTTTACTTCGAAATGTGTCTATAGAAAGTAATGTTTGGGGAAAATTTTTCAAAACCAAATCAACAACCGGCAGTATTCGTGAAAGCTCTTCGTTTTCAGACACCAATTCGGCATTGGGCTTGCTAGAATAGGCACCAATATCAATAAAAGTTGCTCCTTGAAACAGCATTTTTTCGACTTGATTTAAAATTTCACTTTCACTTTTATAATTTCCGCCGTCAAAAAAAGAATTGGGCGTAACATTCAGAATACCCATTATTTTTGGAGTGGTCAAATCAATTAGATTTCCTTTACAATTAATTGTCATTTTTTGGCTTTTGATTTTACTTTACACAAAATTAAATATTCGATGTGTAACATTCTGCATTCATAAAAAAATTCTTTACTTTTGAACCAACTTGTTACAAATATACACCTAAATGACCGCTACATCCGAACAATACGACAGCATTATTTCTATTTGCCGTCAACTTTATAATAATAAAATGAAAGATTATGGTAGTGCGTGGCGTATTTTAAGATTGCCATCATTGACCGACCAAATATTTATCAAGGCACAAAGAATAAGAAGCTTACAAGAAAATGAGGTTAGAAAAATTGATGAAGATGCTACGGGCGAATTCATCGGAATTATCAATTATTCAGTTATGGCATTGATTCAATTGGACTTAGGCATTGCGACGCAACCCGATTTGAATGTGGAACAAGCAACCCAAATGTATGATCAAAAAATTAGTCTTACCAAAAAATTGATGGAAGATAAAAACCACGATTATGGCGAAGCTTGGCGCGAAATGCGAGTGAGTTCGTTAACGGATTTGATTTTACAAAAATTACTTCGCGTCAAGCAAATCGAAGACAATAAAGGAAAAACATTGGTTTCAGAAGGTATTGACGCCAATTACCAAGACATGATTAATTATGCAGTTTTTGCTTTAATTTTAATGGATTTTCACAAATAACATCTCATTAACAATCGAAAATCAAAATCTGATTTATTTTTACAAAAATTAAACTATGAAAAACACTACAAAAAATTATATTGCTTGGAGTCTACGTGTCTTAATTGCCTTTTTATTTTTAATTTCGGCAGTAGCAAAAATGTATCCATCGCCTTATTTTGCAATATCAACTTTCGAAGTAAAGCAATTGTATCCAATGGGTTTTTCGGAACTGACAGCAGCTTATTTTTCCAGAGTTTTAATCGGAATTGAATTCGCACTTGGCATTTTATTACTGCAAAGTCATTTTTTAAAACGAATCGTAATTCCAGCAACGTTATTAATGTTGATTGTTTTTACCACACATCTAAGCATAGAAACGTTTGTAAACGGAGGTGATTCGGGCAATTGCGGCTGTTTTGGAAGTTTGTTGCCCATGACGCCAATTGAAGCAATCATCAAAAATGTAATCGCCATTCTGTTGCTTGGTTTTTTACTTTACGTATTACCAAAAAAAGAAACTAAAGGCAATATTTGGATCATTAGTACTGCGCTTTTTGCATTTATCTTAATGGTTTTTATGCTTGCGCCAATGCAACCTGTGTCACAAGTTAATGAAATGAATACTGAAATTATTACACCTACAATTGAAGCTGAAACGCAAAAAAAAGATACAATAGCAGTTGATACAATAACTTTAAAAAATGAACCAACGCCAACTAAAATTGCCGCTCCAATTGTGATTGAACCCACAAAAAAAGCGTCTGGTTATGCCAGTTATTTTCCAACAATTGACCAAGGAAAAAAAATACTGTCTTTCTTCGTTCCTGGTTGCGAACATTGTCGTGATGCTGCAAGAGCTTTGCATGAAATGAAGTTGAAAGACAAAAATTTTCCGGAAATGAAAATCATTTTCATGAATGAAGAAGCCGAAAAAATTCCAGAATTTTTTCAATTTGCTGGCGCCGAATATCCCTATAAAATTATTGAAATTATTCCGTTTTGGAAGGTTTTAGGCAACGGCAGAGATACGCCTGGTGTAAAATATTTATGGAATGGCAACGATTATTTGTATTTTGATGGGATTGGTGAGAACCAATTCAACGCAGCCGCTTTAGACAAGATGGTTAAAAAACCTTATTCCGAATTAAAAAAATAAAAAAATGAAAAAAATAATTTTATCAATACTCGTGATTGTTACCGGAATTTCGTGCACCAAAGCACAAAAAATTGCCTTTTCTGACGAAAGTTTGACCAGTAATTTAAAAACGTTAGAAAACAACGACATTGCTTTCAAAAATATCTTAGAAAAGCATGCTGGAAAAACAATTGTAATCGAAGTTTGGGCATCTTGGTGCGGTGATTGTGTCAAAGCAATGCCAAAATTAAAAGAACTGCAATCCAATAACCCAGAGGTGGATTATATTTTTATTTCGATGGACAAAGCCGAAGACAAATGGAAAGCTGGTATTGAGAAACACGAATTAGAAGGCGACCATTATTGGGCAACCGATGGAATGAAAAGCATTTTTGCAAAAGCCACAGATATCGATTGGATTCCGCGTTACATCATCATTGATAAAACCGGAAAAATTGTTACTTACCGCGCTATTGAAACCGATTTTCAAAAAATAAACACAACACTAAAATCATTAAAATGAGAACAAAAATTGTCGCAGGGAATTGGAAAATGCACAAAAATTCCGAAGAAACCGAAGATTTATTAAACGAATTAATTGATAAATTACCCACGGACAAAGAAGTACAGATTATTGTTGCACCTACTTTTGTCAATTTGTCTTCGGCAGTTGAACATTTACAATTTACCAATATTATTGTCGCCGCACAAAACATGCACCAGGCAGAAGGCGGCGCATTTACTGGCGAAATTTCGGCCGACATGCTCAAAAGTATTGGTGTTACAACTGTTATTTTAGGACATTCTGAACGTCGCGCTTACTTTCATGAAACAGATGCTTTGTTGGCTTCTAAAGTAAATACAGCTTTAAAACATGAGATGACTGTTATTTTTTGCTTTGGCGAAGAATTAAAAGACCGTCAGTCCGGAAATCATTTCAATTTGGTTGAAAATCAATTGACAGATGGCCTATTTCATTTGGAAGAAAATGCTTGGGAAAATCTTGTTTTGGCTTATGAACCCGTTTGGGCGATTGGAACCGGAGAGACCGCTTCGCCTGAGCAAGCACAAGAAATGCACGAATTTATTCGCGAGACAATTCGCAAAAAATATGGTAATACTGTAGCCGAAGGTGTTTCTATTTTGTATGGCGGAAGTGTCAAACCTGAAAATGCGAGCGAAATATTTTCGAAACCGGATGTTGATGGCGGATTGATTGGCGGTGCGGCATTGAAAGCAGATGATTTTGCTGCAATTGTAAATGGAATTTAACGGCTCATTTATTAAAGTTTTATTGAGGCAAATTTCAATAGTATTATATTAAATTATAAAAATTAAGGTTGCAAACTGATGCTTACCTTTGCAAAAAAATAAAAATGTCAAATATATACTTAGGTTATCATTTTAAGATTGAGCCAAAAGAATTGGGATCAGAAATTTTAATCGCTGAGTTGGGCGAATTACCATTTGAAAGTTTTATTGAAAGTGATTTTGGAATTATAGCTTATATTCAAAAACAATTTTGGAATGCCAATATTCTCGACGATTTACATATTTTGAATTCGCCTGAATTTATAGTTTCTTATACATTCGAAACGATTGACCAAGTCAATTGGAACGAAGAATGGGAAAAGAATTTTGAAGCAATTAATGTTGACGGAACTTGTCATGTACGTGCTCCATTTCACCCTAAAACAAACGCAAAATTTGATATCGTTATTGAACCAAAAATGAGTTTCGGAACTGGACACCATGAAACTACGCACATGATGATCCAACATTTGTTAGCAATCGATGTAACTGATTTAAAAACATTGGATATGGGTTGTGGGACCGCAATTTTGGCAATTTTGGCAGAAATGAAAGGAGCAAAACCAATTGATGCTATAGATATTGACAATTGGTGTTATTTGAATTCGATTGAAAATGTCGAGCGCAATAATTGCCATTCTATTTCGGTTTTTGAAGGTGAAGCGCTCTTGTTAAAAGACAAAAAATACGATTTGATAATTGCTAATATTAACCGCAATATATTGTTAGAAGATATGGCGACTTATGTATCGTGTTTGAATAAGAACGGTATTATATTACTTAGCGGGTTTTATCAAGACGACGTTACCATTATTGACGCAAGCTGTACCGAAAATGGGTTAACTTTCATCAATAAATTGGAAAGAAACAATTGGGTTGCTTTGAAATATATGAATTAAATTAGTTGTTAATTATGAGTACAATAGAAAAAGTATTAGAAGAAGTATTAGAAAATACAACTGTTTTAAATTACAACGAAATTGTATTGTTTAATGACGATGTGAATACTTTTGATCATGTGATTGCCACATTAATTAGGGTATGCAAACACAGTGCGGAACAAGCAGAACAATGTGCATTATTAGTACATTATAAAGGAAAATGTACCGTTAAAACTGGGGTTTTGGATGAGTTAAAACCACAATGCACGCAACTATTGGAAGCAGGATTAAGTGCCGAAATTACATAAAAAAGCCTTTAACAATTTAATGTTAAAGGCTTTGTTGCATCAAAAAATTTAATTCGCTTTATTGAAATAAATGCTTGTCGTAATTTCATTGCCACTTACATTTTCAACAGATTTAATTATCAATTGAGATCCAGAAAGCTTGGTGATTTCGTAAACACCTTGAAATTCGCCACCAGCAATTGTCATTGCATTATCTGTTTTAGTATAAGAAGTTGGCGTCGCTAAATCAGCTTCGCATACATTAGTGGCATTTTTGAAATAAATTACGTCATTAACTGCACCGTTAGCTGTAAACTCAATGTAATCTTTATCACAACCAACCTCATTTTCTTGATAACTCTGTGTAATATTACCAGAATTACCAACTTTAGTTACTGTCTTAGTTTGATTCCATTTTGCCACGATACTTGCGGCTGTTCCACTTGAATCGTCACTACTACAAGAAGTAAGGCTTAAAGCGGCAATAATTAGTGCTGTAATAGCTACTTTTAAATTTTTCATAATATTTATTTTTAATTATTTATGTCGGCAAATTAAGAAATTATAACCTTAGAATTTGTTAATTTTTTGAAAAACGCAAAAAAAATAATTGGCCAGAATTTTTCAATAAATAAGTATAAAATGTAATTTAATTAGTAAAAAAATGTACATATTATAATTTCATTTTTGATATGAAATGTACGCACAAAATACGAATACGTCTTTTTCAATAGATTTATTTTGATAATTTATTCATCCACAAAACAAAATCATTAGAATATAACTGTACATTACCACAACATTTTTGACTTCTAATAAAAAAAACAGTGCGCTACATTTTTAGTAAAAACCAATAATTATTAATATTTAAAAGGATTAACGTACAGGAATAACAGAAATAAACTTGTATAGTTTTTATATAATTACGCAATTTTAAAACGCAAAAAATGAATCTTACATTTGAAAATCAACTTAAACTTTGAAATTATGAAAAAAATTACTTTATCGATTTTCCTTTTGGTTTTTTCAATTGGATTTTCACAAAATGCCCCAATCACTTTTGAGAGTGGAGGTTTTGGGAGTACTTGGACATGGACTACTTTTGAAAATCCATCAACCCCTGCCCCACCATTACAAATAATTGCGAACCCCGATGCTTCAGGTGCCAACACTTCTGCAACCGTGGCAAAATTAACGCCTTTAGTCGGAAGCCCTCCGTATGCAGGCGTTGAAACGGCATTAAACGCTGGAATTGGTACTTTTACACTTTCTGCTTCAAATTGCACTGTAAAAATAATGGTGTGGAAAACAGTAATCAGCGATGTAGGTATTAAATTCGCTGCAAGTGGTGCATCAACTGGCGAAATTAAAGTAGCCAATACTCTTGTAAATCAATGGGAAGAATTGACCTTTAACTTCGCAGGAAAAATTGGGGAGGCGTCTTCAACTGGCATCAATCAAATTGTTGTGTTTCCTGATTTTCAAGCGAGAACGACTGACAACGTATGTTATTTTGACAACATTACATTTTCTGCACAATTGGCAACACCAACCGGTCCAACTGTAGCTGCAACAACGCCAACAAGACCTGCTGCAAACGTGATTTCAATGTTTAGTAATGCATATACCAACGTTACCGTTGACACTTGGAAAACCGATTGGTCTCCTGTTGTTACTTTGGAAGATATTCAAGTTGCTGGTAACGACACCAAAAAATACAGCAATTTACAATTTGTAGGTATTGAAACGATTGGAGCCAATTTGATTGATGCTTCGGGAATGTTGTATTTTCATATTGATTATTGGACTCCAAACATGACTGCTTTTAGAGTTAAACTAGTTGATGTAGGTGCAAATGCAGAATTTGGCGGTGGAGACGATACCGAATCAGAGCTAACTTTCACGCCAACGATTGCAGGTTGGAATTCATTAGAAATCCCGCTTTCAGATTTTATGATGGCAAAAAGTCATATCGCACAATTGATATTCTCTGGAAATCCATCAGGGCCTGCAGTAGTTTATATCGATAACGTTTATTTTCACAATGTCGCATTTAGTGATCCAAATACGCCAGTAACCGCTGCGCCAACGCCAACAAGACCTCAAGCAAATGTCATTTCTATGTTCAGTAATGCTTACAGCAATGTTCCTGTAAATACATGGAGAACAGATTGGTCTCAAGGTAACTTATTAGACCTTATGATTGCTGGAAATGATACAAAAAAATATTCCGCTTTGAATTTTGTTGGAATCGAAACACTAGGAGCAAATGCGATTAATGCTTCTCAAATGCTTTATTTTCACGTTGATGCTTGGACACCAAACATGACTGCTTTTAGAATTAAATTGGTTGATTTTGGTGCGAATAATACCTTCCAAGGTGGCGATGATAAAGAATTCGAATTGTCTTTTACACCAACATTATCTGGTTGGAATAGTTATGATATTCCTTTGTCAGCTTTTACGGGCTTAACTACAACAAGTAATATTTCACAATTGATTTTCTCTGGAAACCCTTCTGGTACTGGAATTGTTTTTATTGACAATGTCTATTTCAGTAATGTACCGCTTGGAGTTGATAATTTTGAAACTTCAAAAATTAAAGTGTATCCAAATCCTGTTGCAAATCAGTTGACAATTGAAGGAACATCTAACATTCAAGAAGTAGGCGTTTACAATGTTTTAGGACAAAACGTCGTTTCAAGCAAACCAAATGCTTCAATTTCAGTTTTGGATATTTCTAACCTTCAAATTGGTGTTTATATTGTAAAAGCTACCATTGATGGAAAAACAATTACCTCAAAAGTGATCAAAAAATAGGTTAATTGAATTATATTTTAAAAGCACGTTCCTATAGAACGTGCTTTTTTATGAAAAATATTGTACGAATTCGATTTAATGAAAAGTTTTTATTTAAATTTATTATCTAATTCAAATTTATTATTGTGCATAATACTTTATTTACTTTGATTACATTGTATCCGAAATTGTCGAAATATTTACTAAAGGTTGTTTTTTTACTTTTTTTTTCTTTTGCTAATGCACAAGAATTACCGCCTATCTTAAGGTACATGCCAAGAACTTACGAAGCTGGAAATCAAAATTTGATGATTAGCCAAGACAAAAATAATTTTCTATATTTTGCCAACAACGATGGTCTCTTAGAATACAATGGTGCAAATTGGACGCTTTATCCATCGCCGAATGAAACCATTATGCGATCGGTTAAAGTTATAGATAATGTTATTTTCACTGGCTGTTACATGGAATTTGGTTATTGGGAAAGAAAAAAAGATGGTCGTTTAACTTACCATTCTTTAAGTCAATCCGTCAAAAAAAAGATCCTTGATGATGAACAATTTTGGAACATTTTTCAGTATGACCAATGGGTAGTTTTTCAATCACTTGATCAAATTTTTATATACGATACAAAATCAAAAGCTTTCAAAATAATTACTGCAAAAAGCAATATAAGTAAAGCTTTTAAAACCAATAATGCCATTTATTTTCAAACAGTTAACGAAGGTCTTTTTGAAATTGAAAATGGCAAAAGCAATCTAATTTCAAACCATCCTGATTTATTAAAAAATAGGATTACAGGTTTGCAGTCCGACAATAATGTCTTGGTCATTCAAACACAATATAATGGTTTTTATAAGCTCGAAAATCAAACATTAATCAAGTGGAACACTGAAGCCGATGCAGCACTCAATAGTAGTTCTATTTATAGCACACAACCACTTTCGGACGGAGGATTTGCCTTAGGATGTGTTTCAAATGGTATTTTTATTCTTTCAAAAGAAGGTAAAATTAGATACCATATTACCCAAAACAGAGGGCTTAATAACAATACCGCTTTGTCTTTATTTGAAGATGCAGATAAAAATTTATGGGTCGGAATGGACAATGGCATTAACTGTATCAATTTGCAATCGCCCGTTAAAAATTTTTCAGACGATACAGGGATTTTAGGAACCGTTTATAGTTCAATACTTTTTGAAAATAAATTATATGTTGGAACCAACCAAGGTTTATTTTATAAAAACAACACTTCGAATGATGCCTTTAAGTTTATAAATGGTACAAAAGGCCAAGTTTGGTCATTGTTTGAATATGACCGAACACTATTTTGCGGTCATGATACAGGAACATTTTTGATCGAAAATAACAATGCAAAAAAAATATTTGGAACTTCTGGAACTTGGAAGTTTGAAAATGTTCCTTCACAAAAAAATCTTTTGCTGCAAGGCAATTATTACGGATTGTCAATATTAGAAAAAGTCAATAATGATTGGGTTTTTAAAAATAAAATCGACGGATTTGATTATTCATCCAGGTATTTTGAAATCACAAACAACTATACTGTTTATATAAGTCACGAGTACAAAGGTATTTTTCGTCTTGAATTGAATAAAAATCTAATTAATACAAAAAAGTTCAAAACCTATGATACGCCAACAAAAGGAAAAAATGCTAGTTTGACCAAATTTAATGGACAAATTTATTACGCTTACAAAGAAGGCGTTTTTAAATTAAATCCGAAAACAGCCAATTTTGAAAAGGATACTTTTTTGAGTAATGTTTTTGAAAAAGATGAATACACGTCAGGTAAATTGATTGTTGACAATTCCAATAAATTATGGATTTTTACTAAAAATTATATCAACTACTTCTCACTCGGCAAATTGAGTGACCAATTAAAACAAAACATAATTCCGATTCCAGCATCATTAACCAATTCCATGCTGGGATTTGAAAATGTAACGCCAATTTACAATTCAAATTATTTAATTGGTACGACAGATGGCTATTATACCGTCAATATTGACGATTTAAGTTTTAATAACTACAGCATATTTATAACTACAATTGCTACAAATAAACTAAACGAAGGTCTTAAATATAGTGCAATTAGCGAAGAAGGGCAATTTAAATATACCGAGAATAATATTACATTTTCTTATACTATTCCAGAGTACAACAAATATATAGATGCCAAATACCAATATTTACTCGAAGGGATTGATGAAAAATGGAGCCAATGGAATGGAAAATCTAATATTAATTTTAAAAATTTGCCTGCAGGAAACTACATATTTAAAGTTAGAGCAAAAATCGGAAACTCCTATTCGAAAAATACTGCCATTTATAGCTTTACAATATTAAAACCTTGGTACGCAACCAATACAGCATGGTTTATTTATTTTATTTTATTGCTTATAATAGGCCACTTTATCAATAAAGCATATCGAAATTATTACCAAAAGCAAAAAGAAAAATTGATCGAAGAAAATAATCTTTTACTTGAAATCAAAGAACTGGAAAACGAACAACAACTTATGAAGATTAGAAATCAACAACTTACGCAAGATGTCGATAGTATAAATCGTGAATTAGCAGTTTCAACCATGAGTTTGATTCAGAAAAACGAGCTGTTATCAATCATTAAAGAAGATTTAAAAAAGACAACTGACGATTTGGGCAACAAAAGTATCAAATCGGTAATCTCAACCATCAACAAAAACATCAATCAAGAAGATACTTGGAATATTTTTAAAGAAGCATTTAATAACGCCGACAAAGATTTTCTTAAAAAAGTAAAATCGGCACATAGCGCGCTAACTCCGAATGATTTAAGACTTTGTGCTTACTTAAGATTGAACCTTTCGTCAAAAGAAATCGCACCATTATTGAACATTTCCGTACGTAGTGTCGAAATAAAACGATATCGTTTGCGAAAAAAGATGGATTTATCACATGAACAAGGTCTTGTAGAATACATACTTTCTATATAAACATTACAACATTTCTTAAAACTAACTATACAAAACCACAACAAAACTACTACAGGACACGACTTTTTAAAGCTATTTCAAACTTTAATACAGCGCTTTTAAATATTAAAATACTGTTAACATTAGGATGTTTTTATTATTTTAGTTCTAAAGAGTATTTTTCTTTACAATGTATGTTTTTTGTTGTGGTTCTTTTTATCAGATTATCAATTTACAATATTAATTTTATTCGAAACAAAAAAATAAAAAAACATGAAGTCAAATTATTTATTGATTTATTTTTTACTACTGTCAACTTTTGGTTTTTCCCAAAATTACGACATTGGTGGACAAGTAAAAGAATCTGGCAGCCAATTGCCACTTCCAGGAGTTAATGTTCAGATAAAAAATGCCACAACTGGAACATCAACCGACCTAGATGGAAATTTCGTACTAAAAAATGTGCCCTCGGGAACAACAGTTGTCTTTTCTTACATTGGATTTTCAACTTTTGAATATGTAGTATCTGATAACAATCTAAATTTGACTGTAACCTTAAAAGAAGATACAAAATCCTTAGATGAGGTGGTCGTTATTGGTTTTGGAAGCCAAAAGAAGAAAGAAGTCACAGGCGCAGTTTCAGTAATTGATAGTAAAATGATTGAACAAATCAAACCAGTAAAAGCCGATCAAGCTTTACAAGGTACTGTGTCTGGTGTCATTGTTACGGGTGGAACTGGAGCTCCCAACTCAGGTTTTGATATCAAAATCAGAGGTGTAGGTTCAAACGAAGTGAATAGACCCGTTGCAATTATCGATGGCTATCAAGGCTCTCTAAGCGATTTAAATCCAAGTGATATTGAAAGTATTACCGTTTTAAAAGATGCGCAAGCGGGTATATATGGTGTGATTGGTGCGAACGGTATTATCATCGTTACTACTAAATTGGGTCGAAAAAACACCAAGCCAAGAATTACCTATAATGGTTATACAGGTTTTCAAGAAGCTTCTCGCAAATTATCAGTACTCGATGCGACCGAGTATGCCTTATTATCAAACGAAAGCTATGCCAACGGCGGGCAACCACTACCATTTCCAAATGTTAGTGCGCTAGGTAAAGGAACGGATTGGCAGGATGAACTCTTCAGAAAAGGTGCACCTCTTATCAGTCATGACTTTTCGATATCAGGTGGTTCAGACAAAATTACTTATGCCGTTAGTGCCTCCGATTTATACCAAGAAGGTACGATAGGTAATGCTGATAAATCTCGATTCAAAAGAAATACGGCAAAAATAGCTCTCGGTTTTGATGTTAATGATAAGCTGAAATTCAATACGAATTTGATTTATACTTATTTTAATTCAAGAGGTTTTAATGACAATGGGTTAGGTTCTGTTTTATTTAATGCAGTTAATGCACCTGCTACCTACTCTACCAGAGATGCAAATGGCGATTTTACTTTATTACCAAGTGGTGGATTAGGAATAGAAATCATTAATCCCTTGGCACAATTAGCCAACACTTATAATGATGGAGGATACACAAAACTAAATGGAACTTTTGGATTTGATTATGAGGCGATAAAAGGATTGACCTTGACTTCCAGAATAGGTTTCAATACCGGAAATGGTTTTGGAAAAAGTTTTGCCAAACAACTTGATTATGGCCCTGGAAAAGTATTTAACGTGACACGAAGCCGCGTGGACCAAAACAAAACAGTCAATAATGACTATTCATTTGATTTATTTTTAACCTACAAGAAAACATTGGCAGAAAACCATAATTTTAGTGTCACTTTAGGCAATACTATTTTCAAAGAATGGGGTTCTGGTTTGTTTTCAACAGGTTACGATGTGCCGAACAATTCATGGCAATTTGCCGATGTTTCACTGGCATTAGGATTCAATTCACGTGATGTTGGCTCTTATAATTTTGACGAACGAAGACTTTCATATTTTGGAAGATTACTTTACGATTACAAAGGAAAATATTTAGTTTCTGCGATGTACCGTAGGGATGCTTCGACGAAGTTTGGACCAAATAATACGGTTGCTTATTTTCCTTCGATGACTGCGGGTTGGGTTATATCAAAAGAAGATTTCTTTGGAGAAAATAACATCGTTAACTTTCTTAAATTAAGAGGTAGTTATGGAAGTTTAGGCAATGACCAAATCGGAAACAATCGTTTTGCATCGCTACTTAGTGGCGAAGCGACTTATGTTTTTGATGGAAGCTTGGTTAGCGGAACAGCGGTTGGTGTGCTTCCAAATCCAGATTTGGTTTGGGAAAAAGCAAAAAAATTAGATATAGGTTTGGATATTAATCTTTATAAAGATAAATTTAAAATTGTAGCTGATTATTACAATGATTTAAGAGAGGATCTTTTGATTGGTTTTGTTCCATCATCCGGAATTGGAGGAGGAAGCGCTCCAGGAAGCGGTAATCCAACAATTAATGCTGGTTCTACAAGAAATACCGGATTTGAATTTGCAATTAATTATACTGAACAAGCTACCGACAACTTCAAAATCGACCTTAATTACAACATTACAACAATCAATAACGAAGTTACCGAAGTAAAAAATCTCAACCGATTTATCGAAGGTGGTAGTTTTGGGGTTGGTCAACCTGCTTCATCTAGAATGGAAGTAGGACAAGAATTAGGTTACTATTATGGTTTTCAAACAGACGGTATATTTCAAAATCAAGCCGAAATTGATGCACATCCTTCACAAGCGGCGGCTGGTGCCGTTGCTTCACCTGGTGATTTGAGATTCAAAGATACCAATGGCGATGGGATTATTAATCTGGATGACAGAACAAACCTAGGTAATCCAATTCCAGAAATGATAATGGGTTTTAATCTTAATTTGACATACAAAGGTATTGACTTTGCTGCTTATACTTATGCTTCTATCGGAAATGAAATTGTAAGAAATTATGAAAGAGTGCTGCCAGACGTCAACCGTTTATCTTATGTTTTAGACCGATGGACAGGTGAAGGCACTAGCAATAGCGTTCCAAGAGTTACTACAGCTGCAACAACTAACAACTTATTATCTAGCTATTTTGTTGAAGATGGTTCTTATTTTAGAATCCAAAACGTACAATTAGGTTATACTTTTAATCCAGATTTTACAAAAAAAGCAGGTATTTCAAAACTACGTCTTTACGGAGCGGTTAATAACCTTTACACTTTCACAAAATACAGGGGTTACGATCCAGCAGCGGTAAGTTCGGCACCAATTGGTGGTGGAATTGATAATGGAACTTATCCTTCTGCAAGAACATATATGATTGGTGTAAATCTCAATTTCTAAAAAATGAAAAAAATGAAAAAATATAGTATAACCCTTATGTTGCTTTGCACGCTTTTATTCGCATGTAGTGACGATTTTACAAAACGTGCACCAGAATATTCGATTGATTCTGAAACTTATTTTAATTCTGAAAACGATTACAATCAAGCGCTTATTGGTGCTTATGATTTGTTGCAATCCAGTTATATCAATGTACTTTTAGGTGAAATTGCTTCCGACAATACCGATTCTGGTGGCGAAAGTGCCAATGATGTGATTGGTTTTCAACAAGTGGATGAAATGACACATGGTCCACAAAATGCCGACATCAGAAATTTATGGAATTATATGTTTGCAGGCGTCAACCGTTGCAATTATATTATGGAATTCAAAGACAAAACGGATTTCCCTAATAAAAATCAAGTACTTGGAGAAACTCGTTTTCTAAGAGCGTATTACAATTTTGAATTGGTAAAATGGTTTGGTCCAATTCCGGTAAATGGCGACAAAAGATTTTCAACTACCGATGTTACTTCGGTGCCACGACTTCCTGTCGAAGAGGTATACGCAGCAATAGAAGCCGATCTTCTTTTTGCTGTCGATAATTTGAGTCCAATTGCAGCGCAACAAGGACGCGTCACTAAAGGTGCTGCACAGGCATTATTAGGCAAAATCTATTTGTACCAAAATAAGTTTACCCAATCAGCGGCAACTTTTGAAAGTCTAATTACTGCTGGAGCTTATTCTCTTGTATCTGATTACAGTACTATTTTTGAAAATGCTGGAGAAAATGGTGCAGAGTCAGTTTTTGAAGTGCAATATACCGATGCAGAAGGTGCTGGTTTTGGATGTTTTCAATGTAGTGAAGGAAACGTTGCTGTTGGATTTAGCGGTGTAAGAAATTATTCTGGTCCTCTTTTTGACTCAGGATTTAGCTTTAATGTGCCCCGACAAGAAGTAGTTGATGCTTTTGAACCAGGCGACAAACGCAAAGCAGTCGCCATCCTTGATATCGAAGCATGGGCACAACAAACGGGCGCAACGTATGGAATCGGCTACAAACATACCGGTTATTTCAATAAAAAATACATTCCGCGTCAAGGCGATTTGAATACTGGAGATCAAAATTTAACCAATCCTAACAATTACAGGTCTATCCGTTATGCCGACGTATTACTAATGGCTGCAGAAGCTTACAATCGCGGCGGACTTGACGACAACAAAGCCAAGGACTATTTGAACCAAGTGCGCCGTCGTGCTTTTGGCGACAATGACCATGACATCACCGCATCTGGAGCAGGTTTAACCGAATTAATTTGGAAAGAAAGAAGAGTAGAATTGGTTGGCGAAGGCCATCGCTTTTTTGACTTGGTTAGAACTGGCCAAGCTGCCCTTGAAATTGATGGTTTTACAGCCAATAAAAATGAAATATTCCCAGTACCATTCGAAGAAATACAATTCTCAAGCGGTAACTGGCAACAAAATCCTGGATATTAAAAAATAAAAATTATGAAAAGAATACCATTTATTATCACAATTATGCTTTTGACACTATTTATTAGTTGTTCACAAGATACCAATGATGTCGATTTGGATGCCATAGCCGCTCCAACTAATATTGGCGCATTAATGAAAATCACGCAGGACAATTCCGGTAATGTAACTTTTATACCTACCGGTGAAGGCGTTACTCAATTCGAAATTTACTATGGAGACGACAGTACCGAACCCGGAATTGTATCGCCTGGTGGTTCGAACACACACACTTATACCGAAGGCAATTTTCAAGTAAAAATTGTTGGTATCGGTGTTAATGGTAAAACTAGTGAAACAACACAAGAATTAACTGTTTCATTCCTGCAACCAACCGATCTTTTGGTGACCATTACTGCAGGAAGCAACCTTTCGGTAAATGTTACCGCAGAGGCCAGTCTTGAAACATTTTTTCAAGTTTATTTTGGAGAAAATCCTTCTGAAACACCTGTCGAAATTATAGAAGGTGCAACTGCAACTTATACTTATGCCGCAGCTGGAACCTATCAAATTAGAGTTGTGGCTTTAAGCGGTGGAAGCGCAACCTTAGAATATGTGGAAGATGTTGTCATTACCAATCTATTTGCTGCACCAGCACCAACTGTGCCCGCTTCCGGTGTAATTTCATTGTTTAGCGATAGTTATACAAATGTTCCTGTTGACACCTGGAAAACATCTTGGTCACAAGCCAACTTAGATGATATCGATATCAGTGGTAATGCTACAAAAAAATATTCTTCACTTAATTTTGTTGGAATTGAAGCAACCTCTACCCCAATAAACGCTACGTCAATGACGCATTTTCACACTGATGTTTGGTCTTCCGATTTTACTCAATTTAAGGTTAAACTAGTCGATTTTGGCGCCAATGGTACTTTTGCAGGAGGAGATGATGTAGAACATGAAATTGTAATTGCAAGTCCCGCACAAGAAACATGGGTTAGCATAGACATTCCTTTATCTGCATTTACTGGATTAACAACTAGAGCTCATATCGCACAATTAATTTATGTAGGTGCACCATCTGGCAACACAACTGTATACATTGATAATGTCTACTTTTACAACCAAGGTGTAAGCTTAACTGTTGCTCCTACCCCTACCTTACCAGCAGCAAACGTAATATCAATGTTTAGCGATGCATATACAAATGTACCTGTTAATACTTGGAGAACAAATTGGTCGCAAGCCAACCTTGAAGACATCGCTATAAATGGAAATGCAATAAAAAAATATACTGCACTAGATTTTGTAGGTATAGAAGCAACAACTTCACCAATCAATGCAACCGGTATGACCCATTTTCATACTGATGTTTGGTCATCTGATTTTACCACATTCAAAGTCAAATTGGTCGATTTCGGTGCTAATGGTACTTTTGGCGGCGGTGATGATAAAGAGCATGAAATAATATATACGTCCCCAGCGCAGAACACATGGATTAGTCTCGACATTCCGTTAAGTAGTTTTACTGGTTTGACTACAAGAGCTCATATAGCACAACTTATATATGCAGGTGCACCTACTGCAAACACTACAGTACATATTGATAATGTATATTTCCATAATTAATAAAAAAAAGAAAATGAAAAATTTAAGTAAATACATTTTACTCTTTGCAACTTTACTTTTGCTAGTCAACTGCCAAGATGATGATCATTCATTTGGCGATATTAATTCACCAAGCGGACTTGTAGTAGATGCCGTTATTGTAGGCGAAGACACAGAAAATCCTGATGGTGACGGAAGCGGTTTGGTTAATTTTACCGCAACTGCAAATAATGCAATTAGCTACAAATATATTTTTAGCGATGGCACAACAGTAAATGCACCAAACGGTATTACACAAAAACGATTTACACAGAGTGGCGTCAATACTTACTCTATTACGGTTTTATCTACCGGTAAAGGTGGAGTAACATCGACCATAACTTTCGATGTCACCGTTTTAAGTAATTTTTCAGATCCTGCCGCTATACAAAAATTAACTGGAGGTACTTCCAAAAAATGGTATTGGGCAGCTGGTGAGCTAGGCCATCTTGGAGTAGGTCCCAATAATACGGATGCAGCAGTCAACTACTATGGTAACTATTATCAAGCCACGCCCTTTGAAAAAGCAGGTTCGCCAGATAGCAGCTGTTTGTATGACAATGAACTTACTTTTTCGCTAGATAACGGTATTTTAAAATTCGAATTAGACAATGGCGGACGAACATTCTTCAACGCAGCATTATTAAGTGTTGGTGGTGGAGGTGGTAATTCTGATTTGTGCCTTAATTATGATGTAAGCGGACAAAAAACGGTACAACTCGGTCCATCCTCCTCATTTGTAGTGGGTAATAATGTTCCTGGCCAAACTACAGGAACAACAATGAGTTTCTCTGATGGTGGTTTCATGGGTTATTATATCGCCCAAAGCACTTATGAGATATTATCTTTGACCGAAAATCGAATGGTCGTTCGTGCCGTAATGGGCGGAAATGAATCATTGGCTTGGTACCATACTTTTAGTACTTCGCCCCCGAATCAGGGTGTTGAAGAAACTTTTGACAATTTAGTATGGTCAGATGAATTCGATGTTAATGGTGCGCCCAATGATGCCAATTGGTCTTATAATATAGGCGCTGGCGGATGGGGAAATAATGAGCTACAATATTATACTAATAGTGCCGAAAATGTAAAAGTACAAGACGGCTTATTAAAAATTACCGCCAAAAAACAAATTTTCGGTACCGCGCAATATACTTCTGCGAGATTGGTTTCTGAAAATAAATTTGAATTCAAATACGGAAAAATTGAATTCCGAGCCAAAATGCCAACGGGTGCTGGAACTTGGCCCGCACTTTGGGCGTTAGGGCAAAATTACGAAACTAATATTTGGCCTGCTTGTGGCGAAATAGATGTAATGGAACACCGAGGAAATTCGCCAAATGTAATTCACGGTACGCTTCATTATCCTGGTAATTCTGGCGGTAATGGAAATACTAATACCATTACAATAAACAATGCTGAAACAGAATTTCATGTCTATTCCGCAACTTGGAGTGCAACAAGTATCAAGTTTTATGTTGATGGCACACTTTACCATTCTTATGCCAACGTTGGAACTTCACCATTTAATCTCGATTTCTTTTTGATTATAAATGTGGCCATGGGAGGAACTTTTGGTGGTAACGTAGATCCTGCTTTCACACAATCGACCATGGAAGTTGATTATGTAAAAGTTTATCAATAATAAAAATGAATAAATGCAATCATGAAGAAGGTTAGTAGCAATTGACCTTCTTCATTTTTTTAAATACAAACCTAAAAAAACAAATGAAAAATAAGTTTTTACTTACCTCATTCGCCATAGCATCACTTCTTCTAAACGGTTGTACTGCTACAATTGCTCAATCTAAAACAAAAATTTTAAAAGAAAATACTATAGAAAGAAAAGTAGATTCACTCTTAAAATTAATGACATTAGAAGAAAAAATTGGACAAATGAACCAATACAACGGATTTTGGGAAGTCACAGGTCCTGCGCCAAAAGACGGAGCTGCCGCGATTAAATATGAACACCTGAAAAAAGGATGGGTTGGATCGATGCTCAATGTATTGGGGGTAAAAGATGTAAAAGCTTTACAAAAAATAGCAGTCGAAGAGTCACGTTTGCACATTCCACTGCTTTTTGGATTTGACGTTGTTCATGGTTATCAAACCATTAGCCCAATTCCATTAGCCGAGTCGGCCAGTTGGGATTTAGTGGCCATCAAAAAATCTGCTGCGATTGCTGCCGAAGAAGCTTCTGCCGTTGGTCTTAACTGGACTTTTGCACCAATGGTCGATATTACGCGTGATGCACGTTGGGGTCGTGTTATGGAAGGTGCTGGTGAAGATCCGTTTTTAGGAAGCAAAATTGCATTTGCAAGGGTTAAAGGTTTTCAGGGTGATGATTTCTCGGGTTACAATACAATTTTGGCTTGTACCAAACATTTTGCGGCTTATGGTTTTGCCGAATCTGGCAGAGATTACAACACCGTTGATATAGGTACATCAACTTTGCATAATATGGTTTTGCCTCCCTTTAAATCGACCGTTGACGCTGGTGTACGCACTTTTATGAACTCTTTTAACGAAATCAATGGTGTGGCTTCGACTGGTAACAAAATGCTGCAACGCGATATTCTTAAAGGCGATTGGCAATTTAATGGATTTATTGTTTCCGATTGGGGATCTATTGGCGAAATGACCGCGCATGGCAACGCCAAAGATGGCAAACATGCAGCGGAAATAGCAATTAATGCGGGATCTGATATGGATATGGAATCCTATTTATATGTTGAACATTTGGCTTCTCTTGTTAAAGAAGGAAAAGTAAAAGCAACCCTTATTGACGATGCAGCGCGAAGGATTCTGCGTGTTAAATTTGAAATGGGACTATTTCAAAATCCATACAAATACTGTGACGAAAACCGTGAAAAAACCATTGTTGGAAAAGAAGAATTCCAAGAAAGTGTTTTGGACATGGCAAAAAAATCAATTGTTTTATTAAAAAATCAAAACAACTTATTACCATTAAAAAAAACAGGTCAAAAAATTGCTGTTATAGGAGCTTTGGCTAATGATAAAAGTAGTCCATTAGGCAGTTGGAGAGGTGCTTCAAAGGATGGAACAGCAATTTCGGTGCTCGAAGGACTTCAAAAATATCCTAACAACCAACTTGTTTATGAAAAAGGTGTAGATGTAGCCATTGGTACTCCTGTTTTTGGTAGCGAAACTAAAATAAATACCACAGACAAGACAGGTTTTGATAGCGCGATAATTGCAGCTAAAAACGCTGATGTTGTGATTATGGTATTAGGCGAAATAGGTTTTCAAACAGGTGAAGGTCGAAGCAGAACAAATTTGGATTTACCCGGTTTGCAACAAGAATTACTAGAAACAATTTATAAAGTAAATCCTAATATTGTTCTTGTATTAAATAATGGCCGTCCACTCGCTATTTCATGGGCAGATCAAAACATACCAGCCATTGTTGAAGCTTGGCAATTGGGTACCCAAAGCGGCAATGCTATTGCACAGGTTTTATATGGCGATTACAATCCGAGCGGAAAATTACCAATGTCATTCCCTAGAAACGTTGGTCAAGTGCCTATTTATTACAATCATAAAAACACTGGAAGACCCAAACAAAATGGCGAAGACAGCGTCTTTTGGTCGCATTACGGCGATGAAAAAAACACACCTTTGTACCCATTTGGGTATGGTTTGAGTTATACCCAATTTGAGTATTCTGACGTAAAATTGAGTAAAAATTCTTTTTCAAAAAATCAAAAAATTACAGTTAGTGTTGCTGTAAAAAATATCGGAAAAGTAACTGGAAAAGAAGTGGTTCAAATGTATATAAGTGATTTGGTCGGAAGCGCAACAAGACCCGTAAGAGAATTAAAGGGTTTTGAATTGATTGAATTAAAATCCAACGAGAAAAAAACAGTTTCTTTTGAAATTGATTCGCAATTACTCCAATATTATACCGACAACAACAAATGGGAAGCCGAATCGGGTGATTTTAAAATCTTTATCGGTGGTAATTCGGATGCTACTTTATCGTCTGATTTTAAATTAGAAAACTAAAATAACAGTAAAGATTTTAAATATTTAAAATGAATAAATTAATAGTTTTTTTGCTCATTTCACAGCTTTGTATTGCCCAACAAAACAAACGAAAATTGGTTTGGGAAGAGCAATTCAGCGATAATAAACTCAACGAAAAAAATTGGAATTTTGAATTGGGTGATGGCTGTCCAAATTGTGGATGGGGCAATAACGAACGCGAACTTTACACCAAAGACAACCACAAATTAATCGATGGAACATTGGTGATTACTGCAAAAAAAGAAGGCGAAATATATACCTCAACAAGAATTACAACCAAAGGGAAAAAAGAATTCCAATATGGACGCTTTGAAGCCCGTGCAAAATTGCCAATTGGTAATGGCATTTGGCCCGCTTTTTGGATGCTTGGAGGCAATATTGATACTGCAAAATGGCCGTTGTGTGGCGAAATTGACATCTTAGAATATGTCGGTAGAGAACCTGATATGGTTTTCACTTCTTTACATACACAAGACAGTCATGGCAATACAATCAATACTAAAAAAACGAAATTCGAAAATATTGAAGAAGGTTTTCATATATATGCAGCCGATTGGGACAAAGATAAAATCACTTTTTACGTAGACGATCAACTGGTTTATACCTTTGCACCGGAGCAAAAAACCGAAGCAATATGGCCATTCGATCAGCCGTTTTATATTATTTTGAACATGGCTATTGGTGGCAATTTTGGCGGGCCAAATGTAGACGACGCCATTTTACCACAAACATTTATTATTGATTATATCAGGGTTTATGAATAATTAACGTGTATCAAGTTTAGTTTGTAACCGACACAAGAGAAAAATCTTGTGACTTTTTAATTTTAGGATAAAAAATATCCTGAAATTATTTAAAATAAATTACCCCCCCAAATCACTACTAATTTTTATAATCGTTTTGGATAATTTGCGAATCATCGGTAAAAAAATAATAAAACTAAATTAAAGACCATAAACAATTAGTGGGGCAATCGGTCTTTGAGCACACCATATAAAAAAGTTCCTATTAAAGCACCTAATAAAATCAATATCACTGGGAAAAATCCGGCACCAATCAAAATAAAAATCGGACCTGGACATGCTCCAACTAATGACCATCCTAAACCAAAAAACAAGCCACCAACCCAATACCTAAAAGACCCTTTTTCTTTGTCTGGAATCACAATTGCATTGCCTTTGATATCATTGCTTTTTGTGCGTTTTATTATTTGAATGCCAATAAGTCCGGTTGCAATAGCCACGGCGATAATGCCAAACATATGGAAAGATTGGAATTGAAACATTTCATAAATGCGGTACCATGATACGGCCTCTGATTTGGTTAAAACAATGCCAAATAGGAAACCAACAATTAGATATTTTAAAACTTTCATACGCTTAAAATATTAAAGGAAAAATAAAAAAACTCATAATTAATCCGCCTACAAAAAAGCCAATAACTGCCTTTAACGATTGTAGTTGCAAATTACTCATTCCTTGAATGGCGTGACCAGAAGTACAACCTCCAGCATAACGCGAGCCAAATCCTATTAAAACACCACCAATAATGAGTATCAAAATCATTTTTGGAGATTGCAAAGCGGCATTGCCAAACATTGCATTGGGTGCTAATTTTCCGTTGGGTGAATCAAAACCTAAAGCGGCCAACTGTTCAATTGTTTTTGGATTAATATTTACGTTTGAAGCGTCGTGCATAAAATGAACTGCAACAAATCCGCCGAGCATCGCTCCTATTACAACGAGTAAATTCCACCGTTGTGATTTCCAATCGAATTTAAAAAAATCCACATGTTTGCCTGCGCCGGCTATCGTGCAAAGGGAACGAAGATTAGACGACATTCCGAATGTCTTTCCGAAATAAATAAGCAATAGCATTATAATGCCTATCATCAATCCCGAAAAATACCATGACCAAGTTTGATTTATGAAATCCATATTTTATTATTTTACACAAAAATAGCAATTCCAATCATTTTACAATGCAAATTGTATTTGATTAAAATAAACCTTTAAATTTGCTCCAAAGTTTTAAGTTTACAACCATGAAAAAATTTAGTTTAGAAATAAAATGGGCAGTTGTATTTATGTTGATGACTTTGGTTTGGATGATTGCCGAAAAAGCCATCGGATTGCACGATGCTAAAATTGAGCAACATGCTATTTATACTAATGTAATTGCCATTCCGGCCATTATAATTTTTGTATTGGCATTAAGAGATAAAAGGACAGCTTTTTACAATGGCGCAATGACTTGGAGCCAAGGTTTTGTAACCGGAATTATTATTTCATTTTTTATAGCATTATTAAATCCTTTAACACAATTCATTGTGAGCACATACATCACGCCCGATTATTTTAATAATGCCATCGCTTATGTTGTCAAAAGCAAAACAATGATTGAAAAAGATGCGGTTGCTTATTTTAGTTTAAAAAGCTATATTGTTCAAGGTACTTTTGGCGCTTTGTCAATGGGATTGATTACTTCAGCGATTGTAGCCTATTTTTTGCGTTCGAAAAAATAGAAAATAAAATTGCAATTGAATTCCACATTATTTTATTTTTCGCTGCCATTTCATCAACAGACAAAATGCATTTATTATTAAATACATAATTTGCTCATGGAAACTTATATTTTCCCGATAGTTTTTGGAGTTTTTCATAGGGCAAGCGAACAAAGATACCATGAAAACTTAGGTTGCAACAGTTGCAATTTATAAGTCAAATCAAGTTTAAAAACACAAAACACCTATAAACAAAAGCGGTCCTTTTAAAGATAAGACCAACAGTCTGTTACTGGACCTGAATTTATTAGCTCTTAGAATATTTTTTTATCCGTGTTAAATATTATGTTCCAAAATGACAATTTCTAAAATAGACTAATTAAAATTCATTAGACCTTTTTAACGATGCAACCCACAAAAATGAAAACCCATCTCAACGTAAATTTAATCGTTTAGATGGGTTTACAAATACATTAAATTGTAATGACAATTATTTCTTGCTCCACTCGGCAATACTATCTTTGTTCATTTTGACATAATCACTATTTTTAGCTGCTTCGGCTGATGCTAACGATATTTTAGCAGTTTCGATAGCCCCTTTTTTATCACCTAATTTCGCCTGAATCAATGATTTTTGACGATTGTACCAAAATGGTTTGTCAGCATTCAATTCTAGAGCTTTGTTGACATAAGTTAGTGCTTTATTCAAATCGCCATTGGATTGGTAAAAATACTGTGCCGACGAAAAGTAATCGCCTGCACTTGGCCCTGATAACGCTTTTTCGATACTTGCAATCGCCGCTTTTTGCGTCGGAACTTCAAATTTTATTGCAACAATTGTTTTCTCCCAAGAGAGTTCCAAATGAGCAAAATTGTTATCCAAATTATTAATAGCAATCGTAAGACTTTCCACATTTCTGTTCAACATTTCTGGTTTTACAGTTGTTTTCAAAGCTACTTTCGCATCACTCCATTCATCTGGTGTACCCCAATTATCGGTATCCGAATAAAAAAATACTTCCCAAATATCGGCTTTTGGGGTAGCGAATAAAGCGTATTTCCCTTTTTTCAAAGTTTTGCCATCAATCACCACATCTTCACTAAAAGAAATGGTCGAATTGGCATTAGCGCCTGTTCGCCATAGTTTTCCAAAAGGAACTAAATCACCAAAAATTGTTCGCCCTTTGGCACTTGGACGTGAATATTCAATTTTGACATCGGTCAATCCAACTACTTGCTCTAAAGTAGATTTCGGACTAGGAGCAGGTGTTTTTACTTGCGCATTAATGGCATAAGTAGTAATAAAAATGGCTAATGCAATAATAATTTTTCTCATAGTTGTTTTTTGTTTTGGTAACTTTTAATAAAACTTGTTTCGGTTTTTTTAACCGCATCAAAAATACAAAATATTGTCGCAATTGAATAAATAAAATGTTAAATGGCGAGGAAACCAAATTTCTAGTCTTCCTTTTATTGTGTGTAGATATAGCATAGAAGCGCTTTATAAATGGTTACACACTCGCAAAGATTTAAATGATTAAAGGGATGTTGATTGTTTTTTTTGTCAATTTTAAAATCCTGTCGATGGCAAGTTGGTTGTATATTTTTTGTTACAACATTCTTTCAAGTGCTAAGGTCTTCGCCGCGAAAATTTCTGCCGAAAGGCAGGTTTTCTGCAGTGACTTGGAGCAATTTGTGAAATTGATAACAAAAAATAGTTTACAATCTTAAAAAATTCAGTTCGAAAATTCGAGAACAACAAATTTAAGTCTGAAATAATAGTGTAGTTTTTATCTTATATGATTTTTAATTACCTGATAATTAATTTTTTAACAGCTGTTTTGTTATCCGAAGTTATTTTGGCCAAATACATGCCGCTTGCAAGTGTCACTGGAATAGTAGTTGTTCCAATAAAATGAGTTTGATACAATTGCATTCCCGAAAGGTTGTAAATAGCAATCGTACTATCAGATGTGGTGCCCGAAATCGTAATTTGATTTTTGGCTGGATTTGGAAACAAACTTACCGACAAAGCTTCGTTTTCTGTTGTTGACAATGCAGCAAACCAATTTTGACCAGCATTTGGGCCCCAGATATAATTCGCAAGCGTGGGAAAATCGATAAAAGGATTGCGGTTTTTTTGCCATGTATATATGATATTGTTTCGGTTCATTTCAAAGTCATCTGCCGTGTCCAAACCATTCCATGATAACAAAGTTGATAAATCACCGATTGACCCATCGGGTTCACTATTTGGATTACCGTTCACGACACTTAATCCATTGTATCTTAATGCCATATAAAAAATAGCACGGGCAACATCTCCGCGCCAACTTCCTTGACTGCCTGCTGGACCATTATAATCTACACCATAATTGCGTTCGCTACGCAGCGAGTTTTCGGGACTATCTTCTGCACGAATGTGGTGCGCATCTGAATGTCCTGCTAAAATATCATTGGCATCGGTTGGATCCCAACTGTTGATTCCATCTGCATTGCTTGAAGTTGCATCTATAAAACCGCCTCGCGATTGTGAATAAATGTGCTCGCGATTCCAATATCCAGCGGCACCACTAGTTCCTGTTTGAAGATCTATTTTTGACCGTGGCGTTTCAACATACATCAACCAA
Organism: Flavobacteriaceae bacterium; assembly: GCA_947488595.1. Classification (GTDB taxonomy): domain Bacteria; phylum Bacteroidota; class Bacteroidia; order Flavobacteriales; family Flavobacteriaceae; genus Flavobacterium. The sequence goes on along the minus strand of CANKZI010000008.1, from coordinate 43,152 downwards.
ACTTGGCTGCTATTTTCAGGATTTTGATCGGCCTCTTTCAAAATATCATAGGCATCGCCATAATTATGCTCTCTCACCACATTAGGATTAGCAATAATATCCTGAATGGCTTGTTTTAAGACTGCACCAGATTTTCCCTCGAGTGACGCATAATAATTGTTTGGTGCAGTGCTCGAAACCAATCCGTAGGTAGGATTGATTGGTGTGCCCCAAGGATGTACTATAAAATCATTGTCATTTATTCTAACTTCAACATTATCACTTAACTTGATATAATTTGCGGGTAATTCACCAATAGCAATTTTCATCACTTCGTCACCTTCATTGAGGGTATCATCTACTAATTGTATAATTTTACTTACAGAATTAGCGCCAGAAGGCATAGTCACAGACAAGCTTCCTGAGAAATCGGCTGAAGTAAAAAGACCATTTTGAAGTGTATAATTAAAGCTAAATTCGGTTTCAACCGCCGTTTGTGTATTGAATGAAATGGATATTGTATTGCCTTCAAAAATATTGTTGGATGGATTTACAACGATTGAAAGTCCATTAAATACCACACCGCTTCCATCATTATTGGCGCCAGGTGTTGGCGGTTTTGTTTCGTAAGTACCATCGGCTTTGCGCTGAATTGATTGCGAAGTACTAGCGGCATTTTCGTTTTCGTTATATTGTGTGCTAACATTTAAAAGTTCCATTAATACTGTGGCATCGGCATCATTAGTATCATAAACCAAAGCCGCAATCAAATTGTTTGAAGTAGCTACACTTCCGTAAGGAAAATTAGACGGATTACCCAAATGGATTGCAACACCATCGGCTCCATTTTGAAAGGTGCTATTGGGCAAATACCGATTTGGAACAGGTGACACCAAATCGTTGCCAATAGTCGCTAAGCCGTTGGCATCGGATGTAAGTCCGTCCAAATCTAACGTATAGTAAACATCAAATGCGCTATCTGCAGCACCATTATAACATACTAAAACATAACCATCCATCGTAAAAAACGGAGTGTCGGTTTTTAATTCTATAAATTCTTTGAGATCGGTTCCTTGTGTATCAGCATCGAATTCGTTGATTACAATTTGTGCAAAACAAGTAAAAGAACACAAAAGCATCGCAATTGTGAGTAAAAAATTTTTCATGCCACTGAAATTAATTATCAGGCAAATTTAGGGATAATTAATTCACTAACTGCAATATAAAATCGTCAAAGCGTCTCCCAAAAAAATTTTAACTTTATAAAAACAATTGCATCTTGTTTTAAAAAGTTTACCTTTGCAAAAAATTTGTCGATTTTGAAAGTAAAAAATGAACTTTTAGACTAAAAGACAAGGAGTTATCTAATTTATGAAAAAAATAGTTGAATACCGTAAACTACTTAATGTAGATAAAACAGTAGAATTAAAAGATTTGAAAACCATTTATCGCAATGCGATGAAAGAAGCCCATCCAGATAAATTTCAAGGAGATGATGCCGGTTTAAAAGCTGCCGAAGAGAAAAGTAAGCTGATTATTGAAGCGTATCATTTTTTGGTAAGTATCAATCCCGAAACTATTCAACAAAACTTACCCGAATATAACGAAACCATTGCTACATCAACAATTACCGATTATAAATTTGTTGACGGTCGCCTGATTATTAATTTTTCTAATGGTAGTGTTTATGAATACATCAGTGTACCAAAAGCTACTTATGTAAAAATGGTCAATGCCGATTCGCCAGGACGTTTTGCAAAAAGACATATTTTGAATGCCTTTACTTGGCGAAAAACCATCAATCAAGACTAATTCTTGATTCGAATATAAAAAAAGGGTTTAGTAAAGCTAAACCCTTTTTTATTATAATTTACTGATATAATTACCGTACAAATCCTTAAATTCAAAACCTGCTGCGAGACGGTCTTTGCTGAGTTTGTTGTATTCGACCAATCCCCAAAGCACAAATTCTTTCATAAAATAGCGGTCTTCTTTTGGTAAATCGGGTTGGTACTTTTGAATTAACTTTTCGAGTGGTTCAATCGCATCTAGCTGTTTTTGATATTCCGCATCCGAGGCATCGTCTAACAATTCGAAACTATTTTCGGTAAAAAACCATTCGACTATTGCTTTAAAAGCACTAGGATCATCTGCGCGTTCTAATTTTTCAATTTTCGGAAAATAACCCGGAAAGAAAGTCTTAATCGCATCGGCAATTAAATATTGTGCTACAATCGCAGCGCCTTCTTGTTCTCCTTCATAAACCAACTCGACTTTGCCAGTTATTGCTGGAATAATTCCCATAAAATCGGACAACCGAACGGTAGTATTTTCGGCACTGGATTGCAATGCACGACGTTCAGCAGTACTTAATAAATTTTCAAAAGCGGTAATGCTCATTCTGGCACTCACACCACTTTTGTTGTCAATGTACTCGCTTTCACGCGCTTCAAAACTAATTTGCTCTAACAAATCTTTGGCCAAGGACGGCACATGAACCGCCTCGGACTGTCGCAAATCCAATTTAGATTCTTGTTCGGTAATGCTTCTTGCAATGGCAATGGTATCGGGATAATGAGTTAAGATTTGTGATCCAATTCGGTCTTTCAAAGGCGTAACAATACTGCCTCGATTGGTATAATCTTCGGGATTGGCTGTAAAAACAAATTGCATGTCTAAAACCAATCGCAATTTAAAACCGCGAATTTGAATGTCACCTTCTTGCAAAATATTAAACAAAGCCACCTGAATTCGGGCTTGCAAATCGGGCAATTCATTGATGACAAAAATGCAGCGGTTGGCGCGTGGAATCATTCCAAAATGTATGACACGATCATCGGCATAAGACAATTTTAAATTCGCCGCTTTAATAGGATCAATATCTCCAATCAAATCGGCTACCGTTACATCAGGCGTAGCGAGTTTTTCGAAAAAACGATCATTTCGGTGCAGCCAAGAAATTGGTGTAGCATCACCATTTTTCGCAATCAAATCTTTGGCAAAACGCGAAATGGGTTGGAACGGATCGTCATTAACTTCTGAACCAGTGACAAACGGAATGTACTCATCGAGTAAATGTAACATCAAACGCGCCAATCGGGTTTTGGCTTGCCCACGAAGTCCCAATAAATTGATATTGTGACGCGATAAAATAGCCCGTTCTAATTCCGGAATAACCGTATTTTCATAGCCATGAACGCCTTCAAAAGCTGGCTGTCCCGATTTTATTTTTGCTCGAAGATTGTTACGCAATTCGTCTTTAATACTCTTGCTTTGATAACCATACGCTTTTAATTCGCCTAATGTATTTATATTATTGATGTCCATTTATACTTTTTTATATTTAGTTTCTTCTTAATTTTTATTGTTTATTTGTTATTAATTATTTAATTCTTTTCTTTCTATTGGTTTCATAATCTTCAAAAATCATTTCTCCCAAACCTTTGAGACCTGTATAAAACGCTTTTCCTTGATTGGCTTCGGTAAAATGGTCTACAAATTTTTGCAAATAAGGATCGTTAGCAATCATAAAAGTGGTAATCGGGATATGTAGTTTTCTGGCTTGTTGCGCTTGATTGTAACATTTGTCAACAATATATTCGTCCAATCCATTGCTGTTCATATAATAAGAGCCGTCTTTTTCTCTCACACAACTCGGTTTGCCATCGGTAATCATAAAAATCTGTTTGTTGGTATTGCGTTTTCGGCGAAGTAAATCCATAGCCAACTGCAATCCAGCGACCGTATTGGTATGATAAGGCCCAACTTTGAGGTAAGGTAAATCTTTGATGGCAATGGTCCAAGCATCGTTGCCAAAAACCAAAATATCCAAGGTGTCTTTTGAATATCGCGTTGTGATTAATTCGGCTAAAGCCATAGCAACTTTTTTGGCAGGTGTGATGCGGTCTTCTCCGTATAAAATCATGCTGTGCGAAATATCAATCATCAACACAGTACTCATTTGGGCTTTGAATTGGGCTTCTTCGACCACCAAATCGTTTTCGGTAATCAAAAATTCTTCGACACCATTATTGATTTGCGCATTCCGAAGACTTTCGGTAAGTGAAATTTGTTCTAGGCTGTCGCCAAAATTAAAATCACGAAACGCACCGGTATGTTCGTCGCCATTGCCAGCATGTTTGGTTTTGTGACTGCCAGAACCACTTCGTTTTAGATTACCAAAAATTTGATCTAAAGCTTGCTGTCGAATTGCCCGTTCTGTTTTTGCGGTAATACCTGTCCCGGTGGTGCCATCGTCTTTGAGTGTGTCTCTGATGTAGCCTTTCTTTTTTAGATCTTCAATAAAATCATCAATGGTATAATCCTTATCGGTCAGTTTGTACTCGACGTCCAACTGACGCAACCAATCTATGGCTTCATCAAAATCGCCCGAAGTATGCGTTATCAATTCTTTAAAAATCTCAAAAAGCTTGTCAAACGGAGAAAGGTTTGGTGCTTCGTAGGGTTTGAATAAAAATCCTTTTTTCATGAAGCTAAAAATAGGCCTTTTTGAAACTTTAATTCAAAAACGATTATTAATTATTAGTTAAAAGTGGGCTTTAGGTTTTGAGCGATAATAATAAAATCATTTATTCTTCATAGCTTTTTTAGCAGTAATTAAACAGACCAAAGTTGGCAACAGATTACATCTTTGTTCCGAATACAATTTAGTCATAATAGCAAGTCAGACTAAAACTTGTCCTTCTATTAAATCATTCTTTCCAATTTTATCAGAATTATAAACTTGAAAAATAATTCACAATTCGTTTACTTTATGATAACAAAAAAGGGGCATTTCTTAATATTCAAAATATTTTTAGTTCATACAAATTGTTTTAATTTGTAGAACTTCAAATTATTTCAAATTGAAAAAGAGACCTGTTGAATTGGTGGTCATTTCAGATGTCCATTTAGGAACTTACGGCTGTCATGCAAGAGAATTGTACCATTATTTGCAAACCATAAAGCCTAAAACATTAGTGCTGAATGGTGATATTGTTGATATTTGGCAGTTCCGAAAATCGTATTTTCCGAAGTTCCATTTAAAAGTAGTCAAAAAACTAATTGATTTTGCTTCCAAAGGCACCGAAGTGATATATATTACTGGAAATCATGACGAAATGCTTAGGAAATTTAGTGATTCAAATATTGGTTATTTTTCGATAGTTGATAAATTGGTCATGGATTTGGATGGAAAAAAAGCGTGGATTTTTCATGGTGATGTTTTTGACGCGTCGGTCAATCATGCCAAATGGGTTGCAAAATTGGGCGGTTTGGGTTATGATTATCTTATTTTAATCAACCGTTTTGTGAATTGGTGTTTGAAAAAAATGGGGAAAGAACCTTATTCATTTTCGAAAAAGATAAAAGCTAGTGTAAAAAAAGCGGTCAAACATATTTCTGATTTTGAATTGACTGCGACGGATTTGGCGATAGAAAAACAGTATGATTATGTGATTTGCGGTCACATTCACGAGCCAAAAATTATTCGGAAAATGAATAAAAACGGCAGCACCATGTATTTGAATTCTGGAGATTGGGTCGAAAACTTAACCGCTTTAGAATACAATAAAAAGCGTTGGAAGCTCTACCGTTATGCCGAAGACCAATCGCAAATTGACGAAGATTATTTTGAAATGGAAACCAAATTAGGACAACAATTGGTCGCGTCGTTAATTTTTTCTAAAAATGTAAGATAGTTTTTCTTATTTTAGCACCACTAACTCAATTTTAAATTCATGAAAACTAATTTATTAACACTTTTTATTTTTTTTATACTTTTAAGTTCATGTTCTCCAAGTGATGATAACAATTCATCGGCTCAAGTAAATGATTATTATCCCTTAACTTCTGGAAATTTTTGGATTTATGAGGTTTCGGGAACAGATAATCTAGCAGGAAGAGATTCGCTATATGTTGCGAACGACACAGTAATAAATACAATTGCTTATAAAAATTTAAAAACAAAAGCAGCTCCTTTTGGCTTTTTCTCGAACTCGGCAGGTGGTAATAGTGTGCGTAAAGTCGGAGATAAATTATTACTTACTGGTGCTACGAATTTTGATTTGGGAACTACTTTTCCGTTGGATTTGGCCATTGTTGATTTGATAGTATTTAAAGAAAGTGCCGCAACCAATGAACAGTTAAGTAGCGCTTCAGGGACAATTGCACAAGAACTAGAAGGTATTCCTTTAAAATTTGATTATGTTATAAAAACTACCGCTTTGGCAGATATGACAACTTTTACAGCACCTGACCAAATGGTTTACAACGATTTAAAGTTGGTAAAAATTGCGGTAAGTCTAACTGTTAGCGCAGAAATTTTTCCTGGTACATTTATACCCGTTTTGGCACCGCAAGAGGTTGTAAATGCAACAATCTATTTTGCAAAAGATATTGGCGTCGTTTATACCGATACGGTTATTTCATATGAATTAGGGGCAGAAATTGACGGTACACTCTGAATTCCGCAATCTTTTAATCAAACATCAAAAGAAGTACTGGATACTTATCTGGTTGATTAAAAGAAAATTATTGAAAAAACTGATATTTTTTAAAAGTTAATGTTAACATAATGTAGTCTTGTTTAAGATGACGAATGTCTAATTTGGCGTAAATCATTTAAAAAGAACGATTATGAAAAAATTATTTTTATTTGCTATTATGCTCATTGTGATGGCATTTAGCGCACAGGCACAAGACATTTCGAAAAACGCTATAGGTTTGCGTTTAGGAAGCAATGATGGCTTTGGAACAGAGATTTCTTATCAAAGAAAACTCTCGTCGGAAAACCGTTTGGAATTGGATTTGGGCTGGAGAACAAATGATAATTATGATGCCTATAAACTGATTGGTTTGTACCAATGGGTCTGGAATATCGAAGGAGGATTCAATTGGTATGCGGGAGTTGGTGGTGGTATTGGCAGTTACGAAACAGACAAAGGACCAGGTTTTGACAGTAAAAATGGAACATTTTTGGTAGCTGCTGGCGATATCGGAATTGAATATAATTTTGATTTTCCGTTGTTGATTTCGCTTGATTTACGTCCCGAATTGTATTTTGGTGACGAATTTAGAGACGACAATTTTGGTCCAGATATCGCACTTGGTTTGCGTTATCAATTTTAATATTGCTATTATAAAAAAACAAAATCCCGATAATTTCGGGATTTTTATTGTATTATAATTTCTTTTTTTGAATTTATTCTGACCACACAATACGGATTGGTAATTGCCGTGGTGACCGTTTCGTTTGGTTTTGGCGCAGTTTCTTTGATGGTTACGATAATGTTCTTATCTGTTTCTACTACTTTCTCTACCGTTATTGCATAGCCTCCTGATGCTTTTTCGCCCATACTTAAAAGTAAAAAATTAGAAGACACAATTGCGTTTGGCTTTATTTTCTTTTTTAATTCGGGGTCATTTTTAATCATTACAAACTCATCTTCCTGCGAAATAATTTCATAAAATTGAAACTTTGCACCTCCATTATTTTTTTGAATTAAAATTTCGTACAAAGGTAGACTTTCATCAGTATTTTTGATGCTGCCGCAGCCGATAAATAATAAAAGGACAATCAGCAAAGAAAGATTTCTCATTGTTTTATTTTTAATGCTTTTCGGTACAAAGCTTCATACAAAGGCAAAATATTTTTGATATCGAATTGCTTCGCTACTGATAACGCATTTTCTTTGAACTTATTGAGCGTTGCGTCATCAATCAATATTTTTAATGCGTTTTCAGCCATTGCATCCGTATCACCAACATTGCTTAAATAACCAGAAACACCATTAAAATTCACTTCGGGTAAACCGCCTGAATTACTAGAAATTACAGGAACACTCCATGCCATTGCTTCCAAAGCAGCCAAACCAAAACTCTCTGTTTCCGACGGCAATAAAAACAAATCACTGTAGCTCAATATACGATCAATTTCGTAGCTGTTGCCAAAAAATATTACTTTGTCTTGAATTCCCAATTGTTGACACAACATTTCGGCTTTTCCTTTTTCTGGTCCATCGCCAACCATCATCAATTTGGCTGGTATTTGCTCCTGAATCTTATAGAAAATCTTGATAATATCCGGAATGCGTTTTACTTTCCTAAAATTACTAATGTGTGTAATAATGCGTTCTTCTTTTTTTGCCATGACAGAACGCCGACAAGGAATGGTATCATCAGTAAGGTTTTTATCCAATTCAATAAAATTCGGAATAACATGGATTTCCTTTTTTACATTGAACAATTCGTAAGTCGCGTCTTTAAGACTTTGGGAAACCGAAGTCACAATATCCGATTTGTTGATGCTAAAATTAACCGCCGTTTTATAAAAGGGATGGTTGCCAACCAATGTGATATCGGTACCGTGAAGCGTTGTTACCATTGGAACTTTAATACCTTCGCTTTTGAGCATTTGTTTGGCCATGTAACCAGCATAAGCATGTGGAATCGCGTAATGAACATGCAATAATTCAATATTGTACAACTTTACCATATCGACCAATTTGCTTGACAATGCCAATTCATAAGGTTGGTAATGAAAAAGTGGGTACTCGGGAACATTGACTTCGTGGTAATGCACGTTGGGATTTAAAAGCGCCAAACGAACGGGCTGTCGGTACGTAATGAAATGAATTTCGTGTCCGCGACGCGCCAATTCCAAACCCAATTCGGTAGCAACAACGCCACTTCCACCAAAAGTTGGATAACAAACAATTGCTATTTTCATTGTAGATTTTTAGTAATACGAATTTAGCGAAAATTGCCAAACTTCTAATGTAAAAGTAATTTTGTTTTATTGGCTTGTATATAAAAATTCAAAAAATATATATTTTATAAAGAAGTCAATTACTATGTTTTAAATTAAAAAAAGTGTTTCAATTATTGACATGAAAAAAAAGTGAACCTAAAAAATAAATTAAAAAAAAAAACCTCACATCACTGTGAGGCTTTCTATAATTTAAAAAAAATCAAGAATTACTTCCCTCCTTTTTCCATTTTAGCTTTCAATTCGGCAAGAATATCGTTGTTATCACCTAACGTTGATGCACCAGCATTGTTGTTTGAAGCAACTGCTTCGTTAACCGCTTTTGCATTTTTTTCTTCTTCCTCTCGGAAAATGGCAGTGTGCGATGCAACTACTCTTTTGAATTCTTTGTTAAATTCAATCACTTTGAAATCTGCAGTCTCGCCTTTTTTCAATTTCTTACCATCCTCTTTTTCAAGGTGACGTGTCGGAATAAAAGCCACTACATCTTCTCCAAATTCAACCGTTGCGCCTTTGTCAACAATTTCAGAAATCTCACCTGAATGGATGGTTCCAACAGCAAAAGCTTCTTCATGTTTGTCCCAAGGGTTAGCAGTAGTTTGTTTGTGACCCAACGATAATTTGCGTCCGTCAACATCCAATTCTAATACTACAACGTCTAATTTTTCGCCAACGTTTACGAATTCTGATGGATGCTTGATTTTTTTAGTCCAAGACAAATCTGAGATATAAATCAATCCATCGATACCTTCTTCCAATTCTACAAAAATTCCGAAGTTCGTAAAGTTTCTAACAATTCCTGTGTGCTTAGAACCAACAGGATATTTAGATGTAATATCGGTCCATGGATCTTGCGTCAATTGTTTGATACCCAATGACATTTTACGGTCATCTCTGTCCAAAGTCAAAATAACACCTTCAACAATATCACCCACTTTTACGAAATCTTGAGCCGAACGCAAATGCGTTGACCATGACATTTCAGAAACGTGAATCAAACCTTCAACACCTTCGGCAACTTCGATAAATGCACCATAATCAGCTATTACAACTACTTTACCTTTCACTTTATCACCAACTTTTAGTTCCGCATCTAAAGCGTCCCATGGGTGCGCGTTCAATTGTTTCAATCCAAGTTGAATTCTTGTTTTTTCGTCATCGAAATCCAAGATTACTACATTTAATTTTTGATCTAATTCCAATACTTCACTTGGGTGATTGATTCTACTCCAAGACAAATCAGTAATGTGAATTAATCCGTCAACTCCACCTAAATCAATAAAGACACCATAAGAAGTAATGTTTTTAACAACACCTTCTAATACTTGTCCTTTTTGCAATTGACCGATGATTTCTTTTTTCTGTACTTCAATATCCGCTTCGATAAGCGCTTTGTGAGAAACGACAACATTTTTGAATTCGTGGTTGATTTTCACCACTTTAAATTCCATCATTTTGTTCACATATTGATCGTAATCTCTAATTGGTTTAACATCAATTTGAGATCCTGGCAAAAATGCTTCAATTCCGAAAACGTCAACAATCATACCGCCTTTAGTTCTGCATTTTACAAAACCATTCACGATTTCTCCTGTTTCGTTAGCCGAAATTACTCTATCCCAAGCTTTGATTGTACGCGCTTTTCTGTGCGACAATACCAACTGACCTGTTTTATCCTCACGGATGTCAATCAATACTTCTACTTTGTCGCCTACTTTTAAGTTCGGGTTGTAACGGAATTCGTTCAAAGAAATTACACCTTCCGATTTGGCGTTGATGTCAACAATAGCATCTCTGTCGGTGATTCTTACTACAACACCTTCAACAACTTCTTCTTGATCTGTGTTGATGAATGTTTTTGTAACTAATTCTTCAAATTCTAATAAGTTTTTTTCGTCAACTGCATCAATTCCTTCTTGAAAATTGTGCCAGTTAAAATCGGCTAAAAACTGTTCTTGTGATTTAACTTCAGACATATCTGATAAAAAATTTGTATTCTGAATTCCTTGCGTTTCTTGATGCGATAGAAAAACAGAAGTTGTTTTACTTAATTATATAAAACCTAAAGGAAACGCTGCTCAGCCAAAAGGTCTGCAAAAGTAAATTTTTATTTTTGATTGGCAAAATTTAATTGAGATTTAAAGGAATTCCTACTCGAAAATAGGCGCATTATCGGTTTTATGTCTATTAGAAGCTTTTTCCTGCCCTCCGCTATATCTTTTGCTGGCTAAAGAAGCCAACAAAAGGATGCCGCTGCGGTCAGGGCTAAAATTCACCTGTTAATTTCAATCACTTTTTATACAATAAACTAAAAAACCCTTTCACAGTATCAAACTAAGAAAGGGTTATGTTTTAATTAAAAATCTTTAATGAACAATCTCCGCGACCTCTTCTGGATTGTGTTTGTGTTTGAACATAAAACCAAATGCAATCGCTATAACCAGTGCATAAATAGCGAATGAAAGCCAAATCTTGTGCCAGTCTTTATTGCCATCTGTGACAAAATAAGTATCGATTACAATTCCACTGACTTTACTGCCGATATATGCACCAAAACCATTGGTCATCATCATAAACAACCCTTGGGCGCTTGACCGAATTTTTGCATCTGTTGTAGTTTCTACAAAAAGAGAACCTGAAATATTAAAAAAATCAAAAGCCATTCCATATACTACACACGACAAAACAATCATCCATAGCCCCGCTGCAGGATCGCCGTAAGCAAAAAACGCAAAACGCAAAACCCAAGCAATCATTGACATTAACATTACTTTTTTGATTCCGAATTTTTTTAAGAAAAACGGAATTGCCAAAATAAACAAGGTTTCAGAAATTTGAGATATAGACAATATTATGGTCGAATAACGAACACCAAACGAATCGGCATAAGCCGGAATTTTTTCGAAATCTGTCAAAAAAGTATCACCATACATATTGGTCAATTGCAAGGCTGCTCCTAAAAACATAGAGAAAATAAAAAACAATGCCATTTTGGAAGTGCCAAATAATTTAAAAGCATCTAATCCTAACTTCTGTGATAATGTAGCATCTGAGGCAATTAATTTTTGTGGAGGACATTTTGGCAAGGTAAAAGAATAAATTCCCAACCCAATCGCGACAACAGCAGCAATATAAAACTGATTGGCAGAAGCTTTGTTTCCTGTTAAGTTTGTAATCCACATGGCGGCAATAAAACCAATTGTACCCCAAACGCGAATCGGTGGAAACTGCTTTAAAACATCCATCGCATTGTTTTTTAAAATCGTGTAGGCAATTGAATTTGACAATGAAATCGTTGGCATATAAAATAGCATGGCGGCCAGAATTACATAATACAAAGTTTCGGGACTGTCAACTGATGGCACATAAAGCAAAACCAAACCATAAAAAATATGCAACAAACCATATAATTTTTCGGCATTCATGTATTTATCGGCAATAATTCCGGTAATCGCAGGCATGAATATTGAAGAAATCGCTAATGTCGAAAAAATCGCTCCAAATTCTGCCCCCGTCCAACCTTTCGTATTGAAACAATAAGTTCCGATAGTAATCAACCATGCGCCCCAAACAAAAAATTGAAGAAAGCTCATAAATATGAGACGGTTTTTTATACTCATTGTAAATAGTTGTTAAGATTAAGTAAACTTTAAAATACAGTCGGTAAATCTAATATTAAAAATAAGAATGGCAAATTAATTTGATAATTAGTCAATTAGATAATGAATAATAAGATAATTAATAGTAAGTAAGCGCCGAAATTTAGCACCGATTTTAAGTTATCTAATTAAGTAATTCATCTACCATTAACAAAACGGCCTTAAATTGTTCTTCTCTAGTTAAATGAGAATTATCAATTTCGATGGCGTCATTAGCTTTTACCAACGGCGAATCTTCTCGGTGGGTATCGATATAATCGCGGGCTTCAACGTTTTGTAATACTTCATCAAATGTTACATGATCTCCTTTGGATTTGAGTTCGTCAAAACGCCTTTGTGCTCTGGTTTGTGGACTTGCAGTCATGAATATTTTTAATTCCGCATCCGGGAAAACGACGGTACCAATATCGCGACCATCCATCACAATGCCTTTATTTTTGCCCATGGCTTGCTGCTGTTCAACAAGTTTATTGCGCACTTCCGAAACTTCGGCGATGGTGCTCACAAACTGGGATACTTCGATGGTTCGGATTTCCTTTTCGACATTGGTTCCGTTCAAGTACATTTCCGCAAAACCCAAATCAGCATTAAAATGAAATGCCAAATCAATTGCTGTTAAACTGGCAATCAAAGTGGTTTTATCAAAAAAATCTTTTGAAATATAGCCATGCTCCATCGCAAAAAAGGTAATGGCGCGGTACATAGCACCTGAATCAACAAACACATAACCCAAATGTTTGGCCAGTTGCTTGGCGACAGTGCTTTTTCCTGTAGAGGAAAATCCATCAATGGCAATCGTAATTTTTTTCATAGTGCTTTGCTCATAAGGCTGTTTTATTACTAATCTTCTCCAAAGTCAATCGTCAATCCAAATAAACTCGTATTGGCTGCCAAAGTATAGCGTGAATACGAATAATCAAACTTGATTTTATTAAAACGTAATCCGAAACCAACAGAAATGCCCGAAAAATTGCGCTGTTCCAAAAGTCGTAGTTCTTCTGCTCTTCTGAAATTATAACCTACACGCAAATTAAACGCTTTTTTCGGAAACAATTCGGCACCAACAATCACATGACGCAACGCATTGTTGAATATTGAAACCTTTTCTTGGGTTGCTCCGCCATCAATTGAACCTTCTGCCCTTGCAGGATTTGAAAAAGCGATATTCCATTGCTGCAAATTTTCGAGTGTCAAATGCCATCGTAGGGGTACATTTTCCAGCTCTTGCGATACACCAATCGTAACATCCAAAGGCAAACTTTCGGTCGTTCCAGCATAAGTGGTCAATTGTGTGCCTAAATTTCGTATAGCAAAAGCCCAATTCACATCGTTGCGTTCATCGATAAAAAGAAAACCCAAATCGACTGCACCACCAAAAGAATTATAACTTTCTAAAGTCGAAGAAATTAGTTTTGCATTCGCACCAACATACATTTCAGTATACGGAATATTATAGGCGTATCCAAACGACAAGGCAATTTCGCTGCCTGTAAAATCAGAAGTGGTATTGCCCAACTCGTCTCTACCTTCAAAAGTACCGTAGTTGACATAATTCACTCCGGCATGAAAAGTTTGCAAATGTCGGTCATAAGTATAAGCGTATGCGGCGGTGCCATAGGTTACTTCGCCAAAATAACTTCCATAATTGATCGACAAATGATTGTCCATTTCGGGATTAATTGTAGCTGGATTAAAAAGCGCCTGGTTGACATCAAAATCCCGTATAGTAAGTACTTTTCCGCCCAAAGCTGCTTGTCTTGGCGAGGTAACCAAATTGAGAAACTGATATACTGATTGTCCTCCAATCTGACCAAAGGATACGGTGCAGTAAATAAAATAAAAGAGGACAAATGATTTTTTAAACATATTGGGCAATCGCTGTTTCTGCATAGTAGAACGCAGACGCGAAGATATTATTTTTTAGTATAAAAATAAATACAAAAAGTAAAAGTTCAATTGCAGTAAATACAAATTGAACTTTTTAACTTTATGAGTAATTTATCAGGCGATTTAGATTTTTTTGGCGTGTTTCACTTTTTGATTTGTAATTGCCAAAGCCAATACCTCGCTCATCTCTTTTACATAATGAAAAGTCAAGCCATCAAGGTACTCTGATTTGATTTCGTCTATGTCATATTTATTTTCCGCACATAAAATGATTTCTTTGATATTGGCACGTTTGGCAGCTAAGATTTTTTCTTTGATACCACCAACGGGCAATACTTTGCCTCGCAATGTAATTTCGCCTGTCATCGCCAATCCTTTTTTTACTTTCTTCTGCGTAAACACCGAAACAAGCGAGGTTAATAATGCAATTCCAGCACTTGGGCCATCCTTTGGAGTTGCGCCTTCGGGAACGTGAACGTGTATGTTGTGTTGGGCAATCATTTCTGGATCTAAACCCAATTGCTCTGCATTGGATTTAATAAATTCTAATGCGATGGTTGCCGACTCTTTCATGACGGTTCCTAAATTTCCTGTCATGGTCATTGTACCTTTTCCTTTAGAAATCAACGATTCGATAAAAAGGATATCGCCACCAACGCTGGTCCAAGCCAAACCTGTAACTACACCAGCCACTTCATTACTTTCGGCTTTATCGCGTTCTAATCTTGGTGCACCAAGAATTTTTATAATGTCGTCATCGGTAACTTTTATGTTATAAGTTTCTTCCATTGCGACTGATTTGGCTGCGTTGCGAATGACTTGTGCAATCTTATTTTCGAGTCCACGAACGCCAGATTCACGAGTGTAGCCTTCGACAATTTTTTCGAGTTGCTTTTTCCCGATTATCAGTTGCTTGGTTGTCAAGCCGTGTGCTGCCAATTGTTTCGGAAACAAATGCTGACGTGCGATTTCGACTTTTTCTTCAATTGTATAACCTGACATTTTGATAATTTCCATTCGGTCTTTCAATGCAGGTTGCACTGAAGCAATATTATTGGAAGTAGCGATGAACATGACTTTCGACAAATCATATCCCATTTCCAAAAAATTGTCATAAAATTCGCTATTTTGTTCTGGATCCAAAACTTCTAACAATGCCGAGGAAGGGTCACCTTGATGGCTTGTAGAAAGTTTATCAATTTCGTCTAATACAAACACAGGATTAGAAGTGCCTGCTTTTTTAATACTTTGAATAATCCTTCCTGGCATGGCGCCAATATAGGTTTTTCGATGGCCTCTAATTTCAGCTTCATCTCGCAATCCGCCCAATGAAACCCTAACATACTCGCGACCCAAAGCTTTGGCAATTGACTTTCCAATCGATGTTTTTCCTACGCCTGGAGGGCCTGTCAAACACAAAATTGGCGACTTCATATCGTTGCGTAATTTTAAAACTGCCAAGTGCTCAATCATTCGTTTTTTGACATCCTCAAGACCAAAATGATCATTGTCTAATATTTTTGAGGCACGTTTTAAATCGAAATTGTCTTTTGAATAATGGTTCCAAGGCAATTCTAAAAACAGTTCCATATAATTTCTTTGGATGCCAAAATCGGGTGCTTGAGGATTCATACGTTGCATTTTTGACAATTCTTTATCAAAATGCTTCTGGGTTTTCTCATCCCATTTTTTGGCTTTTGCCTTTTCGCGCATGTCATCCATTTCTTGCTCATGTGAAACGCCGCCCAATTCTTCTTGAATGGTTTTCATTTGCTGGTGCAAAAAATACTCGCGTTGCTGTTGATCCAAATCAAAACGCACTTTGGATTGAATGTCGTTTTTCAATTCGAGTTTTTGCAACTCAATATTCATAAAACGCAATGTTTCTAAGGCCCTGTCTTTTAAATTATTAATTTGTAGCAACTCCTGCTTTTCTTTAACAGAAAGATTCATGTTAGAAGAAACAAAATTGACCAAAAACGATTGACTTTCGATATTTTTGATGGCAAAAGTAGCTTCTGTGGGTATGTTTGGACTTTCTTGTATGATCTGTGTAGCAAGATCTTTTAGCGAATCGATAATGGCCGAAAATTCTTTTTCCCCTTTTTTAGGACGCTTTTCTGGAACTTCTTTTATGGTGGCTTTAATATAAGGCAATTCGGTTATAACCGTGTCAATTTCGAAACGTTTTTTACCTTGGAGAATTACAGTTGTATTGCCATCAGGCATTTTCAGCACACGAAGTATTTGTGCCACCGTCCCTACCCGATTGATGTCGTTTTGCGATGGATCTTCATCTTCTTCATTAATTTGAGAAACCACACCGATGATTTTTCCGGCAGCATTGGCATCGTTGATCAATTTAATCGATTTGTCTCTTCCTGCAGTAATCGGAATAACAACACCTGGAAACAAAACGGTATTACGCAAAGGTAAAATTGCCAACGCTTCTGGCAATTGTTCGTTGTTCATTTCCTCTTCGTCTTCGGGTGTTAGTAGTGGAATTAATTCGGATTGTGAATCAATTTCCTGAAGTGACAAGTTGTCAATAGTGGTTATTTTGTGGTTCGACATATCGTATTTAAGTCATTTTGTCATTAAACATAGCATAACAGCCTTACAAAGTTAACGTATTACGCTATTTATTGGACTGAAAATCAATAGTTAAATGTAATTTTGTTATTAAATTCAAACAAGGAAGTCAATCTTTGTGCCATAAAAAAAATCCCGGCTGGCGGGATTAATTACTTTTGCCATCAAGAATACTAATCAATTGTATAATAAACATCGGTAAGCACGCCATTTGTTAATTGTTTTGTTGCGGTAACCTCACCAGTATTGAAATCAATTAATGAAACTATACATTTAAAGGTCCCAGAAATCTTTCGTGTAGTTGTATTGTTTGAAGTTATTGTTATATTACCCACCGTTTCTAAAGTTGAAAAATTGTTTCCGACGAATGTTTCTGCTGGATTCAAAGCATTTGGAATGTAAGTAATCAATCCACCATCAGGAATGTCATAAACATTTTCACTGGTTTCTATAAACTGAATGGTTACAATTTTTGTTTCATTGTACTTTCCTGCTATTGAATAACTAACAAAAGGCAGGTTGGTCTCGGGATTAATCAATGGCAAATTGGTAGCCGGATCAATTGCCTCAGATTGCACAGCGATAATACTATTGGCAACAAAGGGAACCTCATCAATAGCTACAGTAAAAGTTCCCTGCAGCGGATCTGGATCTGGGTCTGGACTATTGGTTGTGTAAGGAATTGAAAAACTTCCATTTGTAAATGCAATTGAAGTTGGCGCATTAGCATCATCATAATCCGACCAATTACCGGTAAAATTAAAAGTACCGCTTATTATTTTTGTTGTTGTATTAATTTCGGTTATAACAACGATACCATTTGAAATAAAATCGGCATCGAGATTGACATAATCAAACTCTGAAGCAGCACTTGGATTATAGGAAATAATTGCACTTTCGGTATAATTACCTGTGGTGGTGCCGTCAAGAATAATTCCAATGTTCTCTCCATTATTGCCTCTGCTTCCACCAATTAAAATGACACCATTGTCAATAATCGCAGTTCTAGTTGTGGCCACATAGGTACCGCCATTAAAATCAACTTTAAAAAAACCCGCAGTATTATTGGGATTTTCTGGATTATTGATATTATCTAAAACCGCGGGATCTATTGGTTCTGTTTCGCACGAATTGAACATAAATGCAGTGAAGAAAAACACAAATCCAATGGCTATTTTATACAATTTCATGCTCTTAAATTTTTAATATTATAAGTAAAGATAAAACACCCAAATATATATTTTTTTATTATACAGACAATTTTTTTCTTGGTACTCTGAGTAATAATAACAAACCAACGAAGAAGAACACAATTAAAAATAAAATGGCGTTTTGCACCTTTCCTGTAACATCTGCAATGTACCCGTAAATGAACATGCCAATTACGATTCCGATTTTTTCGGCTACATCATAAAAACTAAAGAATGAAGTTGTGTCTTCGGTGTTGGGCAATAATTTAGAATAAGTAGAGCGCGATAATGATTGAATGCCACCCATAACCAATCCTACAAATGAAGCCACGAAGTAAAACTCTTGCGGCGTTTTTACAAAATAAGCACAACCACAAATGACCATCCAAATGGCGTTGATGACAATTAAGGTTTGAATATTTCCGAATTTAGCTGATGCCTTTGATGTCAGGTAAGCACCTAAAACTGCAATCAATTGAATCAAAAGAATGCTAGTTATTAATCCAGAAACCCTTTTTGAGTCACTGCCCCAATCAATTTCTTTTTCTCCAAAATATGCAGCGGCAATCATTACCGTTTGAACAGCCATGCTGTAAACAAAAAAAGCAACCAAATACCTTTTTAAAGCAATATTGTCGTTCAATTGTATCCAAACTTTTTTCAATTCTTTAAAACCATCAAAAAAAACTTCTTTATTGAGACGGTTTTGGTTGTCAAAAGAAGGCAAATATTTATAGGAATATTGACTGAATCCAATCCACCAAAGGCCAACCAAAACAAATGAAAATTGCATCGCAGGTACTTCGCTTTCAAACCCAAACCAATCGAATTTTAGGACCATAACCAAATTGAGTAGCAATAATATCACGCTTCCAATATAACCCATTGAGTAACCTTTGGCGCTAACTTTGTCTTGTTGTTCTGCAAAAGCAATGTCAGGTAAATAAGAATTATAAAAAACCAAACTGCCCCAAAAACCAATCAATGCCAACATATAAATAAAAAGACTGAAGATAATATTATCCAATGAAAAAAAGTACAAACCCATACATGACAGAGCACCCATGTAGCAAAAAAATTTCAAAAACCATTTTTTGTTGCCCATATAATCGGCGATTCCTGAAAGTAAAGGGGAAATAAAGGCAACAATCAAAAATCCTAAAGCTGTAACATAACTGATTAAAGATTCACTTCGAATCGATTGTCCAAAAAGCACTACTTCTTCGATGCCTTTGATCCGAAATAAAGCGCCATAATACAGCGGAAATATGGATGATGAAATGACCAGTGAATATACCGAATTGGCCCAATCATAAAAAGCCCAAGCATTCAATAGTTTTTTACTTCCTTTTTCTAAATTAGCCATACTTGTTTTTGGAATTTGTGCCTGCGAATTTATTTAATTTTGAACATTAATCCGCACAATTTATCTTAAATCTAAAATGACAATGATTTGATAAAACAAAAAAGCCATTTCGATTTGAAATGGCTTTACTGTAAATTTTTTTTTTCTTATTTAAAAACAATGCCAAATTTGGCTGCTGTTTTTTTTGCTTCTGGAATCATTTGTTTAAGATTGGCAATTCGTGTTGCATCGGATGGATGCGTACTCATGAATTCTGGCGGCGCTTGACCTCCAGAATTGGCTGACATTCTTGACCAAAACGAAACAGCTTGATCTGGATTATATCCTGCAATGGCCATCAAAACCAAACCAATTTTATCGGCTTCTGTTTCATGGTTTCGGCTAAAGGGCAACATACCGCCGTATTGTGTAGTCAGCCCATAAGCGGTCATTGCAATTTGCTGTGTTTCGGTACTTTGCTGACCAGTTGCCAATGTTAATCCTGCAGCACCGAGCGATTGCAATTGAGACGCACTCATTCGTTGTGCGCCGTGATTTGCCAACGCGTGCGAAACTTCGTGACCCATTACAGTTGCCAAACCAGCTTCATCTTTTGTAATAGGAAGAATTCCGGTATACACCACGATTTTTCCGCCAGGCATACACCATGCGTTGACCGCTTTGTCTTCGACCAGTTTGTATTCCCAACGATAATCATTAAGATAACCTGTTTGACCTAAAAAATTCAAGTATTTTTCGGCTGCATTTTTTATTTTAATTCCAACCGATTCGACTCTTTTGGCATCTGCTGTTCCGTTTACAACCTTATTTTCATTCAAAAACTGACTGTACTGTTGGAAAGCCGATGGAAAAATTTCGCTGTTAGAGACAAAATTCAATGTTTTCTTTCCAGTTAATGGATTGGTCGCGCAGCCAATTAAAAAGACGATGAAAGCCACTAAAAAAAGCGTATAATATTTTTTCATTTTCATTGTTTTAGAATACAAATTTACAACATTCAACACCATCTGTTTTATAAAATTATGATTAAAATTTGCAACCTTTGTTATTCTCCTGTAATATGCAATTCAGTGAAATCTTTATCAACAATCATAGTTTTTCCATCAAAAGACAAGGCTTCTGGCGAGGCACGTTCATTGTCAATATAAATCGTTTTTATTTTAAACGGCAATCCATGAAGGTTCATTTTGAAATTTTTATAAGGTGTTTCAAATTTTCCTTCTTTATGTTGCTGAATAACCAATTGGGTTTCTTTTCCTCTAAAGCTAAAAGTCGCCAAACTATAACGACCTTTATTATAGTCGTAGCCATCTTGCGCATCTTCATACAAGATCGATTTTTCTTTTCCTAATTTGTAATAAACGTCGAGCGTAATTTCGTCAAACTCCAATTCGCCCACATATTGTTGCACTGGGTATTTCGGAATTATAGCACCTTCTTTAATAAAAATCGGAATTTGATCATAGTCGGTTTTTACCCAAAGCTCTTTCCTTCCGGAAACCAACTCGTCGGTCCAGAAATTGTACCAGTTTCCGACAGGAAGGTACATGCGACGCCCCAAAGCATTAGCTTCTAAAATAGGGCAAACTAATATTTGATTTCCGAAAATAAACTCATCTGTTCGATAATGGGTTTGCAAGTCGTCTTGATCAAAATAAACCAAAGGTTTGAGCATTGGAACACCATCATTGACATATTCCCAAAACATCGAATACAAATAAGGTAATAATTGGTAACGCAATTCAACGAACTTTCGGGTAATGTGAATTACTTCTTCATCAAATGACCAAGGTTCTTGATCACCATGATCGCCAGAGGAATGTGTTCTGCAAAATGGATGAAAGACACCAAGCTGAATCCAACGCGCATACAACTCGCCCGAGGGTTGCTCTGCAAAACCACCTATGTCAGAACCGGTAAATCCCATTCCCGATATCGACATCCGCTGCATTTGGATGTTCGCAATCCACAAATGTTCCCACGATGCCACATTATCACCGGTCCAGGACGAAGTATAACGTTGCGCGCCAGAATAGGCAGAACGTGTAATGATAAATGGTCTTTTGGGATAGGCATATCGCTTTACACCTTCATAAGTAGCACGTGCCATTTGGGTACCATATATATTATGTGCTTTTCGATGACTGCAAGGATTGCCATCATAATCGTGACGCACATCCATGGGGAACGTTTTTCCGGGAACTTCCATCACTGCGGGTTCATTCATATCGTTCCAAACACCTTTTACTCCAATATCCGAAATCAATTCTTTGAACAATCCAGACCACCATTCTCTCACTTCTGGATTGGTATAGTCAGGAAAATTACATTCTCCCGGCCAAACTTTACCTTTCATATAAGGACCATCGGCACGTTTACAAAAATAATCATTCGCCAAAGCTTCACTGTAAACCGAATATTCGGTGTCAATTTTGATTCCCGGATCAATAATCACCACTGTTTTGAAACCGTCTTCTGCCAACTCGGCCACCATTTTCTTCGGGTCTGGAAAATACTCTTTGTTCCAAGTAAAACATCTAAAACCATCCATATAATCAATGTCGAGGTAAATGGCATCACACGGAATTCGAAGTGCTCTAAATTTGCTAGTTACTTCTTTCACTTTACTTTCCGGATAATAACTCCATTTGCATTGGTGATATCCAAGTGCCCAAAGCGGCGGTAACTCAGGTTTTCCGGTGAGATGCGTATAAGTTGTTACCACATCCGACATTTGAGGACCATAAATAAAATAATAATTCATTTCGCCGCCATCGCCATAAAAACTGGTCACATTACGTCGGTCATGACAAAAATCAAAAGTGGTTTTGAAAGTATTATCGAAAAAAATGCCGTAAGCGATTTTATTGTGCAACGCGATATAAAAAGGTACGACTTTGTAAAGCGGTTCTTGGTCTTTGCTAAAAGCATATTGGTCAGTGGCCCAATTTTCGACTTTTTTGCCTTTCAAATTGGCGTGCGAAGCTTTGTCGCCCATTCCGTAAAAACATTCGCCATCTTTTGAAGCCTTGCTCATTTTGATAATATTGCCACCAAAATGGTAACTTTCTTCCCAATGAAAACCTTTTTCATCTTCTAAGATGCAATTGCCATCCAAATCATAAATCGCAATTCGTGTATCAAGTTTATAAACTTTACAAATAACCTTGCTTGTCCTTATCTGATAGAATTCTTCTTGCTCGTTCAATTCAAGAAAATTATAACCATGCGACTGGGATTTATCAATGGCATACGAAAAATCCCTGCTAAAATAACCTTTGGTAGTATATCTAAAACGAATCAGGCTGTCGCGCAAGACTGTTACTTTTAGAATTACATTGTTGTCTGTATTAAAAAAAACGCTATCGCCTTCTTGTATAACACTGGCTACTTTTGAAGGAAACAAATCTCCCTTATATTCTAATTCGGTGTTTGTGATCATTGGAGTAATTTTAATGACAAAATTTCAAATTTACAAAGTTAAGGAGTAGCTTTTACCACACATTAGAAGTAGTTTTCAACGATAACGTTTGCGTATTTTGATAAATTTATAGGAAGAACAACTTATTAAAATGGAACAATCAAGAATGGTTTTGTGTTTTAGAGAATTTCAGATAAATCCACTTCATACAAAAGTAATTTTACCAAAATGAACCTAAATTTTTCTCAAAGTTCCCTAGTTATTTCTATTTAAAAAATACAATATATCTTTTTGTTAAACCTGCTTTTATTGCTGTTTAATATATTCCTAACTCATTTTAAAAACCACAACAGACAATGGAGGCAAAACTAAATCAGCCGAAAAATCCCGTCCATTCCAAGGCGTTTTATCAATTTTTATTGGTTTGTCATTGTCAACGCCGCTGCCACCATAAATAAGGCTGTCGCTATTAAAAATTTGAGATAACTTTCCCTTGGTCGGAATCCCGATACGATAATTGGTGCGCACAACGGGCGTAAAATTGCAAACCACGATAAGATTTTCTTTGCTATTATTTCCTTTTCGGATATAGGACATAACGGCATTTTGATGGTCTGAATAGTTGATCCATTCGAAACCATCCGGACTGAACTGCTTTTCATGCAAAGCAGGATAATTTTTGTACAAAGCATTCAAATCGGTAATTACTTTTTTGATGCCTTTGTGGTAACCAAATTCTAATAGATGCCAATCCAAGCTTCCATCAAATTTCCACTCAGTACTTTGTCCGAATTCGGCACCCATAAACAACAATTTGGTTCCAGGATGTGTAAACATATAACTGTAAAGCGATCGCAAATTGGCGAATTTTTGCCATTCGTCGCCAGACATTTTTCCTAATATCGATTTTTTTCCATAAACCACTTCGTCATGAGACAAGGGCAACATAAAATTTTCTGAAAAAGCATAAGTGGCAGAAAAGGTCAAATCATTTTGATGGTATTTGCGATAAACCGATTCTTTCTGAAAATATTGCAATGTATCGTGCATCCAACCCATCATCCACTTCATTCCAAAACCAAGTCCGCCAGCAAAAGTTGGTCGCGAAACCATCGGAAATGAAGTACTCTCTTCGGCAATGGTTTGCACGCCTTCAAAATTGGAGTACACGGCTTCGTTAAAATCTTTGAGGAAACTAATGGTATCTAAATTTTCGTTTCCGCCAAAAATATTGGGTTCCCACTCACCGTCATTCCTCGAATAATCCAGATATAACATCGAAGCGACAGCGTCAACACGAAGCCCATCAATATGGTAATTTTGCAACCAAAAAATGGCATTGCTTATCAAAAACGAGCGTACTTCGTTGCGACCATAATTAAAGACTAAACTTTTCCAGTCGGGATGATAGCCTTTGCGGCGATCAGGATGTTCGAACAAATTGGAGCCGTCAAAAAAACCGAGTCCGTGCGCATCATCCGGAAAATGCGAAGGCACCCAATCTAAAATCACGCCTATACCCGCCTGGTGCAATTTATCGACCAAAACCATAAAATCTTGTGGTTTCCCGAATCGCGAGGTGGGCGCAAAATAGCCTACCAACTGGTAACCCCATGAGGGGTCATAAGGATATTCCATTACGGGCATGAATTCGACGTGTGTGAATCCAGTTTCTTTGACATAATTGACCAAATCTTCGGCATATTCGAGATAGGTTAAAAACGTGCCTTTAGCATTGCGTTTCCATGAACCCAGATGCACTTCATAAACAGAGTAAGGTTTGTCGAGACCATTTTTATCTTTTCGGGTTGTCATCCAATCAGTGTCTTTCCATTTGTAATCCAAGTCCCAAATGATTGATGCGGTGTGCGGCGGATGTTCGCAAAAGAGTGCGAATGGATCGGCTTTTTCGGTAATTATACCGCCATTATTGGACTGGATTTTGTATTTATACGTGGCGCCTTTGTGTACATTTGGAATGAAACCCTCCCAGATACCTGAAGCATCCCAGCGGACTTGAAGTTGATGTTCGCCCTGCGTCCAATAATTAAAATCGCCAACCACCGAAACCGATTGGGCTGATGGTGCCCAAACAGCAAAATATACGCCTTGAACACCATCTACTTCGATAAGGTGTGCGCCTAGTTTTTCGTACAGTCTGAAATGTTTTCCAGCCTTGAATAGGTTGATATCAAAATCAGAAAAAAGGGAATGGGATTGTACTTTGCTCATTGTTGCTGTGTTTTTATTCTAGTAAAAGTTTTTTTAACCGAAGTAGTGTTGGCAGCACTTCTTAGGATAGGGTCGAAATATAAATGTTTTTTAACCGAGAAGCCCTCCTTCGTCTTCGGATAACGATTGATTGAACTTGGCAAAAACAATTGGTAAATATAGTTGCATGGCTAATAAAACTTTGTAAAATAAAATCTCCAATTTTTGTTTATTCTGCCTTTATTACTGCAAATCATTAGATGACTATTTCATTTGAATTGTTGATATATTTTTTGTTAAAAATAATAAAAAATGACTAATTATTTGCAGTAATACTTCATTTAGATTTGGTTAGGATTGATTAAGTATTGGTTAGGATTGAATACCGGTTAGTGAAATACATGAGGAAAATTAAAATTCAATCAAAAATGTTAGACGAGCGGCATGATCCCAATACTTCGGTCATTATTGAGGCCGTAAGAAAATTTGGATATGCACATCGGAATTGAATTAAAAAAAACCACCTATTTCTTAATTATTTTTTGTTTAACTAATGGACCATATTGTTAAACATATTTGTACCTTTGAAAAAAATTCAATGAAAATTTATACCAAACAAAGCAAACAAAATCTCCCAATTTCTATCGACCAAGCTTGGGATTTTTTATCAGATCCTAAAAACTTAAAGATGATTACACCCGAATATATGGGTTTTATCATTGAATCAGGTGCCGACAGACCCATGTTTACCGGTCAAATTATTCAATATATCGTCACGCCTATTTTAGGCATCAAAACGAAGTGGGTAACCGAAATCACGCACGTCGAAGATAAAAAATATTTTGTCGATGAGCAGCGTTTTGGTCCTTATGCACTATGGCATCACAAACACTTTATCAAAGCGATTCCGGGTGGAGTAGAAATGGAAGACATTATTGATTATAAAGTACCAATGGGCATTTTAGGTCAACTCGTGCATCCTTTTTTAGTGAAGCCCAAGTTGGATGAAATTTTTGACTACCGTCACAAAAAATTAATTGAACTTTTTGGAGAATTTAAAAATTAACAAATCACTTACTATTTACTTTAAAAAAATTTAAAATACATGAAAAATATACTATTAATCGGTGGTTCTTATGGCATAGGATTGTCGCTCGCAAAAACTTTAGCCAACGATAACCACGTGTTTGTGGCGTCAAGAACCAATGAAGGTTTGGAAGGTCTAAAAGTAACACACATACCATTTGATGCCTTGACCGATACTTTGGATGCATCGTCATTACCAGCCGTGATTGATGGCTTGGTATACTGCCCTGGAAGCATCAATTTGCGGCCTTTTCGAGGTTTAAAATTGGAAACTTTTGAAAGCGATATGCAGATTAATTTTTTTAGCATGGTAAAAGTGGTTCAGACCCTTTTGCCACAACTTGGCGCTTCTAATCAATCAAGTCTTGTTTTGTTTAGTAGTGTTGCCGCCACCATGGGAATGCCTTTTCATACAAGTGTTGCTGCGGCAAAAGGCGCAATTGAAGGTTTCGCAAAAGCATTAGCAGCCGAATATGCACCAAAAATCCGCGTGAATGTTATTGCACCATCATTAACCAATACGCCGCTTGCCGACAAGTTTTTGAACAACGAAGCCAAGCAAGAAAAATCAGCCGAAAGACATCCGCTAAAACGATTCGGCTCCCCCGAAGATTTGGCGCAAATGGCACAGTTTCTGCTAAGCGACAATGCCTCTTGGATTTCTGGACAGGTGTTGCATGTTGATGGTGGGATGTCGAGTTTGTTGGTTAATTGATTTTTTGATTATTAGATTATCTTTAAAAATCCCAAACTTTGAAACTTTGACCCCGCTATACAACTAACTTTTATATAAAAAAATGACAATATTTTGGTTCAGACGCGATTTGCGAACAGACGACAACAAAGGTTTTTATGAAGCACTACAAAGTGATGCGAACGTGTTACCTATTTTTATCTTTGACAAAAAAATACTTGATCAATTGCCAAAAGACGATGCAAGAGTCAATTTTATTCACGACTTACTCGTCAAAATAAATGAAACATTAAAAGAAAAAGGGAAGTCATTAGCGGTTTTTCATGGAGAACCGACAGCTGTTTTTGAGCAATTGGTAATCCAAAATAAGATTGAAAGTGTGTATTCCAATCATGATTATGAGCCTTATGCACGCCAACGCGATTTGGGCGTTTTTCAGGTTTTCAAAAAGCACGCAATCGAATTTAAAACTTACAAAGACCAAGTTGTCTTCGAAAAAAGCGAAGTTACCAAAGACGATGGTCTACCTTATGTTGTTTACACGCCTTATTCGAGAAAATGGAAAGAAAAGTTCAAGACCATTACGCTAGAAAATAATCCTTCAGAAGATTTTTTAGATAAAGTAGCAGACCACTCCTACCCTTTTTTGAGCTTGGAGCAAATAGGTTTTGAACCTTCAACGATAAAAGTTACACCTTTTGATATATCAAAAAATTTGATTCAGAATTACGAAGCAACCCGAAATTTTCCGTCACAAAACAAAACCTCTTATTTGGGAGCATACCTCAGGTTTGGCGCAGTTTCAATTCGGAAGATAGTTGCAAAAGCCAGTTTAGAAGAAAATGAAACCTTTTTAAAAGAACTGATTTGGAGGGAATTTTTTATGCAAATTTTATGGCATTTCCCACATACAAAAAAAGATAGCTTTAAACCAAAATATGACAGGATTGAATGGAACAATAACGAAGTCGAATTTAAAAAATGGTGCGATGGAAAAACAGGTTATCCTTTTGTTGACGCAGGAATGCGAGAGCTAAATGCTACTGGACACATGCACAATCGGGTGCGGATGATTGTCGCCAGTTTTTTGTGCAAACATTTGCTGATTGACTGGCGCTGGGGCGAGGCATATTTTGCACTAAAATTGTTAGATTATGAACAAGCAAGCAATGTAGGTAATTGGCAATGGGCAGCCGGAAGCGGTGTTGATGCAGCGCCGTATTTCAGGATATTCAATCCCACAGAGCAAATCAAAAAGTTTGACAAAGACTTAAAATATATCAAAAAGTGGATTCCCGAATTACACGATTTTTCATATCCGAAAGAAATTGTGGATCATAAATTTGCACGAGAACGATGTTTGAAAGTTTATAAAGAGGCCGTGGGTTAATGTGCGTTTAAAACTATAAAAAAATGAATGTCGTTTGGTTCAAGAGAGATTTGCGTTTGCAAGACAACGAAGCCATTTATAGGGCTTTGGCCACTAATAAACCTACACTTTTTTTGTATTGTTTTGAACCGAACTTACTATTTGATCACCACTACAGCCAGCGGCATTTTGATTTTGTAAAACAATCGTTGGTTGCCATAAATGAAGTACTTCAACCGCACAATACCCAAATCCTAATTATCGAAGAAGAAGTAATTCCTACTTTAGAAAAATTACACCAAAAATTTCCAATTACTCATTTGTTTTCGCATCAAGAAACAGGTATCAAAATCACATTCGATCGGGACAAAGCGGTGTCAAAATTTTGTAAATCAAAACAAATTATTTGGAACGAATACATTACTAACGGTGTCAAGAGAGGTTTATCGAACCGCAAAACTTGGCGAGACGATTGGTGCGAATTTATGGACGAAGACGTATTTGAATTTCTGCCTAATGACAGTGCTTTCTTGGATATAAAAACGATAACCTCTTTATCGTGGGATTTTAAAATTCCGAATTTGCAAACCAATCCCGAAACACCTTTTCAAAAAGGAGGGACACCAATGGCTTTGCGCTACTTGAATTCGTTTCTTGAAGGTCGGGTTCAAAATTACAGCAAACACATTTCAAAACCCGATTTGGGCCGATTAAGTTGCAGCCGTTTGTCGCCGTATATTGCATGGGGCAACTTGTCGATGAAGCAAGTGTGTCATCGCGCGATGGCTTTTCGTGATAAAAAGAAAAATGTCAGACAAATTGATAATTTCGCCTCGCGTTTGCGTTGGCAAGCGCATTTCATTCAGAAATTTGAAATGGAATGCACCATGGAGTTTGTAAGTGTCAATAAAGGCTACAGACAACTTAAACAAAATGTTAATCCAATTTATCATCATGCTTGGATTACTGGAAACACCGGTGTCCCACTAGTTGACGCTTGCATGCGATGTCTTAATACAACCGGCTATTTGAATTTTAGAATGCGTGCTTTGGTGGTTTCATTTTACACACATCATTTGTTCCAACCATGGCAAAATTGCAGTCCACACTTAGCGCAACAATTCCTTGATTTTGAACCTGGAATACATTATCCACAAATCCAAATGCAAGCTGGCGTTACAGGAATTAATACTTTGCGGGTTTATAATCCTGTGAAAAATTCGTATGAACATGATCCAGAAGGTCTATTTATAAAAAAATGGGTTCCTGAATTGACCAATATCCCTTCTGAATTCATTCATGAACCATGGAAATTAACCCCAATTGAACAAATGTTATATGATTTTGAAACAGGAAAAGATTATCCTTTTCCGATTGTCAATTTGGACGAAGCCAGACGTTTTTCGAGTGCATTTTTTTGGGATATTAGAAAAAATGATGAAGTCAAATTGGATGGTAAAAGAATTGTCGCGCAACATACCCTGCCCGATAGGGATTTTAATTGAAAAATTACTGTTGCGGTTTCCCCACCTTTTTATAGCGAGTTAATCCACAATAGCGCTAATAACTGCAAAACTCAATTCGTCAAAATGTTGTATGACGCGATTGGCCAAGCCCAAATCTTGTAGTTTAGAATTTACACTATTATAACCAATACAATAAATTCCGGCAGCATTGGCGGCTTTTATACCATTGGTACTGTCTTCGATAACGATACAATTTTGTTTCGGCGTGTCTGACAAAAAAGCAGCGTGTTCAAAAATTGCAGGATGTGGTTTGGATTGTGGAAAGTCTTCACCGGATACGATATGCGAAAAATACTGGTACAACTTAAAACGATTAAAAATTCTATCGATAGTAACTTTTGAAGAGGAAGAAGCCAAAACCAACTGCATTTTATTTTTATGCAAAGATTGAATCAACTTTTCGACACCTTCAATTAAATATAAATCTTCTTTTTGATCAAAAGCATCGTTAAAAAGCGTTCTCTTCTTTTCGATTAATGCGTCAACATCATCAGATATATCAAAATTTTCTTTTAATTTTTGGTAAGTATTTTTTGTCGAATATCCTGTAAAAGTAGCATACATTTCGTCGGGAACAACAATATTCAATTCGGAAAAGTGTTGGTGGTAAGCAAAATGATGAACGGGTTCTGTATCAACAATTACGCCGTCCATATCAAAAATCACAGTCTTTATCATAATCTCAATTTGTGTTCAAAGTTACAAAGTTTGAAAAGGAGAAAAAAGAAAATACCATTGTTTAATGATTTTATAAAACATTGTTTAAACCAATTTTGCTACCTTTAGTCCTAAACCCAAATATTTCTTTTGCAAGACGAAAAAGATTTCATAAAAGAGTTATTGGACACAAAAACGCAAAATATGGCGTTTCAAAAACTCTTGTTGCAATACCAAAAACCTTTGTATTATCAAATTAGAAATATTGTTTTGAATCATGATGATGCGAATGATGTGCTGCAAAATACCTTTATCAAAGTGCATCAAAACCTTAAAAATTTTAAAGGAGAAAGCAAACTTTTTTCGTGGATGTACCGAATTGCAACCAATGAATCCATCACATTTATCAACAGTAAAGCCAAGCGAAACGGTAATACGACCGAAGCTTTTCAGCAAAAACAAATAGAAAATCTTCCGGCAGATATTTATTTTGATGGCGATGAAATACAATTGAAATTACAAAAAGCCATTGCCTTATTGCCCGAAAAACAGCAATTGGTTTTTAAAATGAAATATTTTGAAGAATTAAAATACGAAGCAATGTCGACCATTTTAGGCACATCGGTTGGTGCGCTCAAAGCCTCCTATTTTCATGCAGTAAAAAAAATAGAAACATTCATGTCCAAAAATTAAACCATTAAACTATAATAAAGTCATAGCAATTATGAAAGATTTCAAATTAGAGGAGCATCCAAAAATAGGAAGCGGATTCATTACACCAGAACATTATTTTCAAACGGTCACAGCAAAAATAAATGAACAATTATTGCATCAAAAACCTAAAGTTATTCCGCTTTTCAATCGAAAAAAAACTTGGATAACCGTAGCTGCTGCAGTATTAATTATGGCTTTGTTTGTGCCAATTTACAATACAATAAAACCACAAGAAACAATAATTGACTCGGCTTCGATAGAAAATTATCTTACATACCAATCCAATATTTCACAGTTTGATTTGGTCAATCTTTTGGATGACATTGATGTTGAAGCAATTGACCTTGATATTTTGGTCGAAGACAACACGATTGAAGAAATATTGAGCACCAATTCTAATTTTGAAAATTACCTAATCGATTAAATATGAAAACGTCAAAAATTACAGTACTTTTATTCTTATTACTCACCACATTTTTTTATGCACAAGGTCCAAAAAAAGAAAAGCTAAAAGCTTTAAAAGTTGCTTTTATCACCAAAGAACTTTCGCTTTCCGCTGCTGAAGCCGAAAAATTTTGGCCTGTTTTTAACGCTTTTGAAAGTAAACAATTTGAAATTCGATTTAAAAAAATGAGCAGTATAAAAAGTAAAATCAATGAAGGAGTTGCGCAATTGAGCGAAAAAGAAGCGCAAATTTTGTTGACACAAATTGAATCTACAGAGGAGGAATTGCATCAAAATCGAAAAAAATTGGTCAACAGTTTGAAAACCATTTTGCCCGCCATCAAAATCTTAAAACTTAAAAAAGCCGAAGACGATTTTAACAAAAAACTACTTAAACAATACCGCAATAAACATAAGGAATGAGCTTGATTTTTTTCTTTAAATTCATAAAAAAGAATAGCTTTGCACTTTAAAATGGTGTGATGATAAACCCTTCGGCAAACGGTTGGATAGACAAGTTTTTTGTAGAGCAAAAGCCTTTGCAGTTGCCGGTTTTGGTTTATACTGAACCATTTTATAAAAAAATAAGAACCACAGGTTTTATTTACGGACACATTGTTTCCTTTGATACAATCGAGACCATTTCTATAAAAGGCTGGACTTCCGAAGAGATTTCAAAAGTCGCTTTGCTCAATACTTTATTTCAGATTTTTGGATTGGTGACCCACGAAAGCAATCCGTCCATTTTTATTGAAAAAGCGGTTTCTTTTTATAAAAATATGAATCCCGAAGGATTTAATATTCTAAAAAAAGTACTCCCACACCACAGCTTGTCGGTTGAACTCGAAAAAATAATTGGAGAACGGGTCCAAACCAACGAAAATATTATAAGTAAAAACTTTTCACATATTGTCACCAATGCATTATTATTTGTAGATGTTTTGGCTTTTAGGCAGTATTTAATTCATGGAACTATTCCGCTTAACTACCTTAAAAAACTCGAAGAAACAATAATTAGTATCGTTTCGCTGAGTCTGAAAACAAAATCCGTTCAATCCAATTACGATGATTTATTGATAAAACTTTTCGAAGCCTCGGTACGATTTACCAAATTTTCTAAAGTTGATGTTCAAAATTTAGAAGCTTTAGAATTGGAATATTTTGAATCCAGTCTAGAACAATATTATTTAATTGATATGGCGGGTTTGTCGTTATGGAATGACGGAAAAATGGAGGAAAATGAAATTGCGTTTTTACATCAGTTGGCCGAAGTTATGCATGTCAGTGGCACATTTGTAACCGAAAGTGTCGCAACAACCAACTCTTTTATTCTCCAATACAAAAAAGAAATTCCGTATTTTAATTATTCAAATCCAGTAAAACACTTTTATGACCAAGCCACTCAGACGGTAGAAGTTTTAATTTCGAGAAACAAATCGCGATTGCAAAAAGAACTAGCAAATAATGGCGAATTAATGCACTTACTGACCCATTCTACGCACAGGCATTTAGAAGATAATGAAAAAAAGAAAGTCAAAAAACAATTGTTAGAAATTTGTAAAACCATTCCGTCATTGACCATTTTTTTGTTACCCGGAGGGAGTTTATTATTGCCAATACTGATTAAATTTATTCCAAAAATGTTGCCTTCTGTATTCAATGAAAATTTAGAATCTGAATAACGCGCCAGATTTCGTTCTATTTATCCAACTTTTTATCAATTACCCTTTGCATATAATCTTGCAAAAAAGCTTTGCATCTTAATTCCAAAATGTCCATTGATTTATTGCGATGTCCGATGAGATTGCTACGCAAATCGGCATCCGATTCATCATAAAAACCAATGGCTTTTTTTCCGTCGAAAACGCAAACATAATTGCCACTCATCATCAAATAACGATTCGACGAATATTTCATCACGAATGGAGGAACTTTTTTATCGCTTATCAAACTTCTACCCCAACTTCTAAAAGGTTTTGGATAACCAATCATATCTAAAATCGTTGGATAAATATCAATATGTTGGGCATAATCCCTGTTTTCACCTATGTATTTTCCGTTAGGACTATAGATCATCATTGCCACTTTATTTTTATTCAGCTCTTTTTTATAATCATCATAAAAAATAGTATTGCCATGATCGCCAACAAAAACAAAAATGGTGTTATTAAACCAGGCTTCGTGTTTTGCTTTTTCAAAAAATTGTTGCAAAGCAAAATCAGAATAGCCAATACATTGGTGAATATTAACATCGCCTTTGGGGAATTTATCTTTATATTTTTCGGGAACAATATAAGGTTCATGCGAAGAAACAGAAAACATGGTTGCCATAAAAGGCTGCTTTTTTGTTTTTAAAGTATTGTTGAAAAACTGAAAAAACGGTTCGTCCCAAATACCCCACACACCGTCAAAATCGTTATCATTGTTGTACTCTATTTTTCCATAATATTGATCGACTCCTAAAATATTAGAATAACCTAAAAATCCCATGGAACCATTGGGTGCGCCATGAAAAAATGAAGTCGAATACCCATAATCTTCTAAGGCAGAAACTAATGAAGCTGTTTTTTGTTTTGGATAAGGCGAAGAAGTAAAAGCGTCTTTAAAAGATGGAATGCCAGCCAAAATAGAAGAAACGGCATGAATGGACTTGTAACCATTGGAATAGGCATTCGTATAAATCAAACTGTGCTGTGCCAAGGAATCGACAAACGGCGTATAACCTTTGTAATTCGGAATCTTTGTGTTTTTATTGAAACTACCAAAATACTCTTTGGCATTGCTTTCTAAAATAAAAATCACAATATTGGGTTTGGTTGAAGGATTATTTTTGTACTGCTTTACGGGCACAATTAAAGAATCGATAGTAGCCGAAGAAACCAAATTTAATTTCTTAAAACTATTACTGAACATGGTTCTAAAAACCGCAAAAGGAGTATTTAAGACAATATCTGCTTGCGCCGAATTGGTGACATAACGACTGGCATCAATCAAGTTAATCGGACGCGTACTCTTTTTAAAATCACCTCTTATGCCGCCAATACATAAGGTTGCAATCAACAAAAAACCAATAACCGAAGTAAGAAAATAGCGCATTTTGAAAGTAATGTTTTCATGCTTTATGGTCGCTTTTCGGTAAAGTAAAATCCATAAAAACGAGCAAACAAAAAATAGTAAAAATACGTGCCAATAATTGAACAGAAAATTCTCAAAGAGTAATAATTTATTTGTTTCGTGGGCAACCGAGTCGGTTATGGCAGCAGTAGAACGCCCAAGCGTGAATTTGTAATAAATGAAATCGATGAAATTAAGAGCAAATGCAATAAAATTTGGAATAATATATATATAAAATAAAAACTTTTGATAGCCTTTCCGAGTATTTACAAGGAACGGAAAAATGGAGCATACGATAAAAAGCATATTAACGTACAAAATAGCTGTTGTATCAAATGCCAATCCATGGTAACACAGCTTAAAAAAAGTGGTTATTGACTCGACTTCAATTAAATCGGAATTATAAAAATAAAACAATGTTCGAGCAATAAAGTAGAATAAATAAACGAGTAATAATCTGTAAAGCAAAACTTTGTATTCTTGAAACCGAGCCATTTTGATCATTAACAAAAAAATAAAATTCATAAAAAGTAATCGACAAAACTACATATTTCGCAACAATTAATTATAAATTTCGAATAATTATTGTGAATGACTATTTTATTAATTAATTTGCGTTAAAATAGACCAAAACAAAATGAATACAATCACCCGCCTTTTTGACTTTCCGTACCACCAACTCCAAAAATATAATATTGCAGACGCTTTGGTTACGAAGCAAAATGGCGAATGGATAAAGACTTCTACCCAAGAATATGTCGACAAAGCCAATACCATCTCGAGGGCTTTGTTGCGTTTAGGCATTCAAAAAAACGATAAAATTGCAGTCATTTCTTCCAATAATAGAACCGAATGGCACATAATGGATATTGGTATTTTACAGCTTGGTGCTCAAAATATTCCTATTTATCCAACCATTTCCGAGGAAGATTATCAATATATTTTAAATCATTCTGAAGCCATTTATTGTATCGTTTCTGATGAGGAAGTGCTTAAAAAAGTAAATGCCATCAAGCACAATGTTCCTAAACTAAAAGCCATTTATTCATTTAATCCGATTGAAGGATGTCAAAATTGGTCAGAATTGCACGATTTAGGCAAAGACCAAAGCAACCAAGACGTAGTTGAGGATCGCAAAAGTGCAGTTCGTGCTTTGGATTTAGCAACAATTATCTATACTTCGGGCACCACCGGAAAACCTAAAGGAGTAATGCTTTCGCACAATAATATCGTTTCTAATGTTTTGGACTCGGCAAACAGAATTCCGTTTGAAGAAGGCAAAAGTCGCGCTTTGAGTTTCTTGCCAATCTGTCACATTTATGAAAGAATGGTCACTTATATTTATCAGTTTTATGGTTGTTCGATTTATTTTGGCGAATCCATCGAAAAAATTTCCGATAACATCAAAGAAGTGAGTCCAACCGTAATGACTGGTGTTCCGAGATTGATTGAAAAAGTATATGAAAAAATCATTGCAAAAGGTTCTGAACTTACTGGAATTAAAAGAAAATTGTTCTTTTGGGCTATTGATATAGGCTTAAAATATGAGCCTTATGGTGCCAATGGTTTTTTATATGAGTTGGAACTAAAGCTTGCTAGAAAGTTAATTTTTAGTAAATGGAAAGCCGGCTTAGGCGGAAAATTAGATTTAATAGTTAACGGAAGTGCAGCATTGCAACCCCGATTGGCAAGGATTTTTGCTGCTGCAGAAATCAATATTATGGAAGGCTACGGCTTGTCTGAAACCTCGCCGGTAATTGCAGTCAACGACATGCGCAATCGCGGTTTTAAAATTGGAACTGTCGGCAGAATGATTGATAATGTAACCGTTAAAATTGCTGCAGATGGCGAAATTCTTTGTAAAGGCCCAAATGTAATGATGGGTTATTATAAGGACGAAGTATTAACAAAAGAAGCAATCGTAGATGACTATTTTCATACTGGAGACATCGGCGAAATTGATAGCGAAGGATTTTTAAAAATTACGGATCGCAAAAAAGAGATGTTCAAAACATCGGGAGGCAAATATATTGCGCCGCAACTACTTGAAAATGCTATGAAACAATCGCGTTTTATCGGTCAAATTATGGTTATTGGCGATGGTCAAAAAATGCCCGCGGCTTTTATTCAGCCAAATTTTGAATTTGTAAAAGAATGGGCGAATATCCATAAAATCAATTTGGGCGAATCTTATGACTCAATTTGTTCAAACCACCAACTCATCGAACGCATTCAAAAAGAAATTGATATGGTAAATGAAAAATTTGGCAACTGGGAAAAAATCAAACGATTTGAGTTAACACCAGATGTTTGGTCAGTTGATGGCGGGCATCTTACACCTACAATGAAATTGAAACGCAAAGTGGTGATGGAAAAATACTTGAACTTGTTTCATAAAATTTATGAAGGTAACTAAATGAATCACAAATCTGAACAGTTTTTATAGTTTTGACTACTCGTATTTTAATTGTAATTTATGCTTACTTTAAAGAAGCAAATTAATTGCTTACTTACAGTATTTTAAAATATTTTTTTTTTAATCTAGCAAAAAATGCTGATAAAGACGAATAGCGTAGATTTTTAAATCAATGACTTGTTTTATTGAAGTCATATTTAGTTGATAATGATTTATTCGCAAAAAAAGCTCCAAAATCCTAAACCTAATTCATAGTTAGAATATTTGCACTACAATATTTTTTCTGAAAATGCTAAAGCAAAACCTTTCGTACTCCATTTTCAATCAAGAAAAAAAAACAAATTAAATACTATGCGTGCATAATAAATTTTGTTTATCTTTGAATTTCAAACCAAATCGTTTTAGTGCAACGTATTTACGAATATGAAAGAAAAAACATTAGATTATATTTTACGGGCAACTTGGCAAGCCGTTGCTAGGATGTACAATGAAGAAGCCTCAAAATTTAATGGTTCAATGGCAATTGGTTTTGCATTATTAAGTATCGATAAGGAAGAAGGCACACCGTCAACAAAAATAAGTTCACGAATGGGTATGGAAGCTACTTCATTAACAAGAACGCTAAAAACACTGGAAGAAAAAGGTTTAATTACGAGACAGAAAAATCCCGAAGATGGTCGCGGTGTTTTAATTTTTTTGACTGATTTCGGAAAAGAAATGAGAGCACAATCAAAAGAAACTGTCCTTAAATTTAATGAAAGTATTCGCAAAAAAATATCAGAAGAGAAATTGAAAAATTTTATCGAAGTTACTGAGATTATAAACGATTTGATTGCTGAGAAAAAGATTTTCTAGAAAATAGAGGTAAGAAACAAGAAGAAAGAAAACTGTTTGCAATTAAGGGTCTTGGCTCTTACATCTCGACTCGTGCTTCAAAAAAACTATTAACAAAACATGAAAAGATTAATCAAGAAAGTGGCAGTAATTGGATCCGGAATCATGGGTTCGGGAATTGCATGCCATTTTGCCAACATCGGATTGGAAGTATTGCTTTTGGATATTGTTCCAAATGCACTAGACGAAATCGAAGAAAAGAAGGGACTAACGTTAGAATCAAAAATTGTCCGCAACCGATTGGTCAACAGTCATTTAGCGAATGCTTTAAAAAGTAGCCCGTCGCCTATTTACAGTCAAAAATTCGCAAGCCGAATTACAACCGGAAATACAACCGATGACATGGCTAAAATTGCCGGTTACGATTGGATTATCGAAGTAGTGGTAGAACGATTGGATATCAAGAAATTGGTTTTTGAACAAATCGAAAAATACAGAAAACCAGGAACATTGGTAACCTCAAATACTTCTGGTATTCCGATAAAATTCATGAGTGAAGGACGTAGTGGTGATTTCCAGCAACATTTTTGTGGAACGCATTTTTTTAATCCAGCGCGTTATCTCAAACTATTCGAAATCATTCCAGGGCCACAAACTTCTGCAGAAGTTTTAGATTTCTTAACCAACTATGGTTCTCAATTTCTCGGAAAAACATCGGTTGTTGCCAAAGATACTCCGGCATTTATAGGAAACAGAATTGGGATCTTCGGCATTCAGAGTTTGTTTCACCTGGTTACCGAAATGGGCTTGACCATTGAAGAAGTAGATAAGCTGACTGGTCCAGTTATTGGTCGTCCGAAATCTGCTACATTCAGAACCGTAGACGTTGTAGGATTAGATACATTGGTGCACGTTGCTAACGGAATTTATGAAAATTGTCCCAATGACGAAGCACATGAATTGTTTAAACTACCGACATTCATCAATAAAATGATGGAAAAAAAATGGTTGGGAAGCAAAACAGGTCAAGGCTTTTACAAAAAAGAAGGCAAAGAAATCCTAACTTTAGATTTAGACACTTTAGAATATAGAGCAGCGAAGAAAGCAAATTTCGCAACTTTAGAATTGACTAAAACCATTGACAAACCAATCAACAGATTTAAAATTTTAGTGCAAGGAAATGACAAAGCTGGCGAATTCTACCGAAAATCGTTCTCGTCAATGTTTGCATATGTTTCCAATAGAATTCCTGAAATATCAGATGAATTATACAAAATTGATGATGCCATGAAAGCAGGTTTCGGATGGGAAAATGGGCCGTTCGAAATTTGGGATGCCATCGGGGTTGAAAAAGGAATCGAGTTGATGAAAGCAGAAGGTTACAAGCCAGCAGCTTGGGTTAACGAAATGCTAGCTTCGGGAACTACAAGTTTTTATGCTGTAAAAGAAGGTGCTACTTATTACTACAACATTCCGAATAAAGTGCCGACAAAAGTTCCCGGACAAGATAGTTTCATCATCTTAAACAATATTCGTGAAAGCAAAAAAGTGTGGAGCAATTCTGGAGCTATTATTCAGGATTTAGGCGATGGTATTTTAAACATAGAATTCCAAAGCAAAATGAATACCATCGGTGGTGATGTTTTAGCTGCAATTAATAAAGGAATTGATTTAGCCGAAAAAGAATACAATGGATTGGTTATCGGAAATCAAGGAGCCAATTTTACCGTCGGTGCCAATATTGGAATGATTTTTATGATGGCAGTCGAGCAAGAATACGAAGAGTTAAACATGGCAATCAAATATTTTCAGGATACCATGATGCGTGTTCGCTATTCTTCCACTCCAGTGATTGTGGCACCACACGGAATGACATTGGGTGGCGGTTGCGAAATGACCATGCACGCAGACAGAGTGGTTGCTGCAGCAGAAAGTTATATTGGTTTAGTTGAGTTTGGTGTTGGAGTAATTCCTGGAGGTGGTGGATCAAAAGAAATGGCATTACGCGCTTCCGATTTGTTCCATAAAAATGATGTTGAATTGAATGTTTTGCAAGAATATTTCTTAACCGTTGCAATGGCAAAAGTCTCTACATCGGCATATGAAGCTTTTGATACTGGTGTTTTACAAAAAGGAAAAGATATTGTAGTCGTAAACAAAGACCGTCAAATTGCAGTAGCCAAGCAAATCGCATTGCAAATGGCAGAACAAGGCTATACTCAACCTATTCAACGCACGGATGTAAAAGTCCTTGGAAAGCAAGCGCTGGGAATGTTTTTAGTCGGAACAAATCAGATGGTCGCTGGAAAATACATTTCAGAACACGATTTGAAAATTGCCAACAAATTGGCTTATGTGATGGCTGGAGGCGATTTATCAGAACCAACTTTAGTGAGTGAACAATATTTATTGGATTTAGAACGAGAAGCCTTCTTAAGTTTGTGTACGGAGCGAAAAACATTGGAAAGAATTCAGTTTATGTTGACAAAAGGGAAACCGTTGAGAAATTAGAAACAAGAAGAAAGAAGAAAGATAGAAACCGTCTTTTAACGGAGTGTTCTTAATTCTTGCTTCTTTCCTCTCAAAAATAAGAAAAATGAAAACAGCATATATAGTAAAAGCATACAGAACGGCCGTTGGAAAAGCTCCAAAAGGAGTTTTTAGATTTAAAAGACCTGACGAATTAGCTGCCGAAACCATCCAGTTTTTGATGAATGAATTGCCTGATTTCGACAAAAAAAGAATCGACGATGTTATGGTTGGAAACGCTATGCCAGAAGCAGAGCAAGGTTTAAATGTGGGACGATTAATTTCCCTAATGGGATTGAAAGTAACCGATGTTCCTGGAGTTACAGTAAACAGATATTGTGCTTCTGGACTCGAAACCATTGGAATGGCTACCGCTAAAATCCAAAGCGGAATGGCAGATTGTATCATTGCAGGCGGAGCAGAAAGCATGAGTTTTATCCCAATGGGAGGATATAAACCAACGCCCGATTACGCTGTGGCAAAAAATGGAAACGAAGATTATTATTGGGGCATGGGATTAACCGCAGAAGCCGTTGCCAAACAATTCAATATTTCTCGTGAAGATCAAGATGAATTTGCTTTTAATTCACATCAAAAAGCTTTAAAAGCCCAAGCCGAAGGTAAATTTGACAAACAAATTGTTCCTATTACCGTGGAGCAGACTTTCATTAATGAAAATGGTAAAAAGGAAACTAAATCATACATAGTAAGCAAAGATGAAGGCCCAAGAGCCGATACCAATATCGCCGCATTAAGTAAATTACGTCCC
Organism: Flavobacteriaceae bacterium; assembly: GCA_947488595.1. Taxonomy (GTDB): domain Bacteria; phylum Bacteroidota; class Bacteroidia; order Flavobacteriales; family Flavobacteriaceae; genus Flavobacterium. The sequence continues at coordinate 1,928 of CANKZI010000008.1, read as the reverse complement.
GTTTTCGCTGCAGACGGAAGCGTAACCGCTGGAAATGCTTCGCAAATGAGTGATGGTGCTGCGTTTGTACTAATCATGAGTGAAGAAATGGTAAAAGAATTAAATATTCAACCGATTGCCAGATTAGTAAATTTCGCTTCTGCTGGTGTAGAACCACGAATTATGGGAATAGGACCCGTAAAAGCGATTCCAAAAGCATTAAAGCAAGCAGGTTTATCATTAAATGATATCGGATTAATTGAATTAAACGAAGCTTTTGCATCTCAAGCATTAGCGGTAACTCGTGAACTTAATTTAAATCCTGATATAATAAATGTTAATGGTGGTGCCATTGCATTAGGTCATCCATTAGGTTGTACAGGTGCAAAATTATCGGTACAGTTGTTTGACGAAATGAAACGCCGCGGAGATAAATACGGAATTGTTAGTATGTGCGTTGGAACTGGACAAGGAAGTGCCGGGGTTTTTGAGATATTATAGATTAAAGAAGCAAGAGGCGAGAGGCAAGAAGCAAGAAGCAAGAAGCAAGACTTATGAAACATAACTTTAAAAATCTAAAAATTTGGATTTTATCGATGGAAATTACCTCAGATATTCACAAAATATGTTTAGAGTTTCCAAAGAATGAAGTTTATGGTTTGGTAAGTCAAATGAATAAAGCTGCTGTTTCAATGCCTTCAAATATAGCTGAAGGATCAAATAGAGGAAATATTCACTTTAAACATTATTTAAATATAAGCTTAGGTTCATCATTTGAATTACAAACACAATTATTAATAGCTAATCAAAATAAGTATATAACCGGCGAAAAAACGATAGAAATAGAAAATAAGATTATTGAATTCCAAAAAATGACAACTGGTTTTATCAGTAAATTGGAAGTTTAATCTTTTTTCTTGTTTCTTTCTTCTTTTTCTCTTAAAAAAATAAAAATGAGCAATATCACACGTGGCGGACAATTCCTAGTAAAAGAAACAAAATGTGAAGACGTTTTTACGCCAGAAGATTTTTCAGCAGAACAAATCATGATGCGAGATGCTGTAAAAGAATTTGTCGATAAAGAAATTTGGCCAAACAAAGACCGTTTCGAAAAAAAGGATTATGCTTTTACAGAAGAGTGTATGAAAAAAGCAGGTGAAATGGGATTTTTGAGCGTTGCAGTTCCTGAAAATTATGGCGGAATGGGAATGGGATTTGTTGATACTTGCCTGGTTTGTGACTATATATCTGGCGCAACAGGTTCTTTTTCAACTGCATTCGGAGCACATACCGGAATTGGAACTATGCCAATTACTTTGTATGGAACTGAAGAGCAAAAATTAAAATACGTACCAAAATTAGCTTCGGGTGAGTGGTTTGGTGCTTATTGTTTAACAGAACCAGGCGCAGGAAGTGATGCCAATTCTGGAAAAACTAAAGCCATTTTATCTGAAGATGGAAAAACGTATTCGATTACGGGACAAAAAATGTGGATTTCTAATGCAGGATTCTGTTCGGTATTCATCGTTTTTGCAAGAATTGCCGATGATAAAAACATTACTGGTTTTATTGTAGAAAATGATCCAGCAAACGGAATTTCAATGAACGAAGAAGAGCATAAATTAGGAATCCGTGCTTCTTCTACACGTCAGGTTTTCTTTAATGAAACCAAAGTTCCAGTAGAAAATATGCTTTCTGAAAGAGGAAACGGATTTAAAATCGCAATGAATTCACTCAATGTGGGCCGCATCAAATTAGCAGCTGCTTGTTTGGATGCACAACGCCGAGTGACTTCTGGAGCTGTAAAATATGCTAACGAACGTGTTCAATTCAATACACCAATTGCTCAATTTGGAGCAATCCGATATAAATTGGCGGAAATGGCAACAAACTGCTACGCTGGAGAAAGTGCTACTTACCGTGCAGCAAAATCTATCGAAGACCGAATT
>CANKZI010000007.1 GCA_947488595.1 Flavobacteriaceae bacterium | reverse complement strand
TATGAAGATTGTGTTAGCAAATAAATATTAATAAACTAAATATTTTAGTAACAGATGGAAAAATTTTCTGTTTTTTTTGATCAAATAACCTACCTTGATGTTATTGTAGTTTTATCAATAACGATTCTTATCTATTTTACTGCAAGGTTTACTCGGCTTACAAAAGAAAATTATAAGTTAACAGTAAAAGATACAGTAGTATTTAGTGCATCATTTATACTGTTTTTTCTATTATTTATTTTTAATGCACTTTCAAAGATTGAGTAAGATAGATTTTTTTTTAATTATATCATAGATGATTATGAGTTTTTTGGAAAAAACAAAATTGTAGAGTAGTGGATATTGGAAATAAACTCATTGCACTACTTCTCTTACTTTCAATAGAAATACAAGCCCAATCTAACCTTGACAAAGTATTAAAAGGAGGAGAAATAATTGTAAATGGATTAACTTTCTTAAAAGGCACCGATAAAGACATTGTCAAAGAAGCAAAACAAATGGGATTCATTTAATTTTAACAATTCATGAGGAAAAACCACATCTTGTATAATAACGATGTACTTGGTTTTACAATATCAAATATTTAAAAACCCATTTTTAAAATTTTCAAGAAAAGCTCTTTAGAGAAATAGCATCTTGCAATCATTTCAGTTTTTTTATTTATTGGATGAAGAGGCGTAATTGCAAATCTGTAAATAAAATGTAATTAAATAAAGCTACTACTGGTAAACTACAGGCTTACCACCTAGATGAAGAATGCTACCAAATAGCAAATGATTATGAATAAAATTTTGCTCCTTTTTAAAGGTTAGTTTTGAAGCAAAATATAGATATAAACCAACCAAAAAAAAGCAGCCCTACCTTTTTATTGTTTTCGAAGACACAAAGCAGGACTGCAATAATTAATATAATATACAAATTTATGAAAAATTTATTTTTAGTTTACTTTTTAAGTTTAGCATTTATAAACATTAGCTTCGGACAACGTCACAAAGCAAGCGATTTTGCCAATTTAGGAGTTGAGCACAACAGACTGCTTGATGTTGCTTACCAAACTATTATCTCAAAAAAAATAACAAATGCAAACAAAAGGGATTTAATACCCGTTTTGCAAAATGCACTTCAAGATACAGAAGGATATGCCATGCCAGATTTAGAATTAGGTATGCAAAACTTATCTAATATTGGACAACAGTCAATTGCTATTGACAAAAACTTTTATACTTTTATCAATTCATCCAAAATTGACAAACTTGCTTTACCTTATCATGATAAACTATTTTCAATTGTAATGACAGAAAATACTTCAAGTAAAGATTTAAATTCTGCCGTTGAAAAGTTGGAAACTGAAATTTTTAACGATATTAGAATTGACAACGAGAACCTTTTACTATTTTATTCAGGGTCGAATGTTGCAAAATATTCAACGAAATATTGGGAAGATAACTTAGATAATTGGATAGCCTTAAATCCAAGTAATCAATCATTAGCTAAAAATGGAAGACGCAGGATAGTTGGCGCTGATGTAGTTGGAGGAATTGCTGGTGCAGTTGGTGCAGCGATTGTAAATGTTCTACCTGGTTATGGGCAGGTTGCTTATGGTAGTGCAATACTTGCAGGAGCAGTAGGAGCTTCAATATGTGAAGCCGGTAATCAATTAATGGATTGGATTGGATGGTAAAAAATAAAAATATGAATTTTAAAAATAATTTACGTTTACTTGGTATATTTTTAATCATTACATCAAGTGGGTTGCTAGTTGCGTTCCTTGCAGATTATGTATTTAATTTTCAATGTTACAAGTCTACAATTTTTTCTTCACTTTTAGTATTCTTTTTATATGTCTTAGCACGAAAAAACGATAAAAATGTTTAAATTTAAATTTATATTTATTTTATTATTTCCATTTATTGTTAATGCCCAATCTGACTTAGATAGCATTTTAAAAGGAGGAGAAATAATTGTAAATGGATTAACTTTCTTAAAAGGCACCGACGAAGACATCGTCAAAGATGCCAAAAAAAGGGGATTCATTTAATTTTAACAATTCATGAGGAAAAACCATAAGGTTTATAGCGTTCATAATCATAGTTTTACGATATCAAATGGTTCGAGAACAATTTGAAAATTGAATGTAAAACTTTTAAAATTATTAATTATGAAAAAATTTGTATTAGGCTTATTAGCCATTGCGATGTTTGGATTTACCACCAACGCGCAAACAAAGTTCGTTAAAATGACATTGCCAAAATCAGTTCAAAGCCCGGCTGGAAGTTCGGGAACGGTTGTTCACAATGTTTCTTTCAAAAATGCGGCCGGCGTGGAAAGTCGCGGCCAAATTCGTTATGTTATCCCTGAGGTGGGAAAAGGACTGATCAGTCTAGAATTTTCAGACAATATTCTTGCTGCTGGAGGAATTAGAACCGACTTCTTTGTTCAAAATCCAAATGCTCTTTCAGGGGAGCCAGAAAATGCTAATGATCTTAGCCTAAGCGAGTGTTTGACAGCATGTATGAAGAACTTTACAAATCCAGATGGAACCAAAATCCCAGGAAGAGGAGAGTGCAAAGCGGCTTGCTGGTGGAAGGAAGTGAGAGAAGTGTTGCCACTTATACTAGTGCTTGCAACCTAATTTAAAAATAGGGTGTGAAGATAATTCACACCCTTTTAAAACTAAAATTTATATTATGAGGAAAACAATTTTTATTTTGTGTTTGATGTTGGTAGCCTCTTCCTGCGGTAAAGCTATCACAAAAATGGGTATAAGATTCCATAATGGGTCAACATTGGTGTCAAGATACAGTAATGGAGATAAAGAGCTCTTGTTTTTTCCCATGGTTCATCTCAATAAACCAGAAGTTTACAAAAAAATTAAATCAAAAGTTGATTCATTGCGCATGGAAGGTTATGCAATTTACTATGAGGGAATAGATTTTAAAAAACAATTAGACTCTTTGGAAAGAGATAAAATGTACAGAAAATTAAAATCGGTAATAGGCATTATACCATTTGATTATTATGATAAAAGAAATAAGCAGGATAAATCTCTAGCAATTAAAGGTTATGTAGTACAATCCACAGATAATATTGGAATCAATGTCAAAACCGATTTGCGAGCCGATTTAGGGTTAGATAGTTTAATTTACTTATATGAAAAAGAAAAAGGTGAAATAAAGCTTTCCGAATGTCAACTAAAAATGAAGCTTTTAGAAAAATATAAATGCGCAAAAGTCGACAAAAATAATTCAAGTTTTTTAATTATGACTTTGAGAAATAGGTATTTGAGCTATTTGGCAACACACTCCAAAGATAAAAAAATACTCGTTTTGTATGGAGCACTGCACGGCGTAAATCTTGAAAAATTTTTACAACAACAGGATGCTGCATGGAAACAAGTTCCTAATACAGCAGATAACATTATCAGATTGTGATGTTGATTATCGGAGGATTTTAAAGTCTTGGAATGATGTTTCAATATGTTTAACCGATGCAACCCCCACTTATTAGCCATATAAATTATCATCGCCATGAAACATTATTTTTATTTACAGTTGTCATTGTTTTTTTCTATTATTGGATTTTCCCAAACACCTCGAACTAGTACACAAGTCACTTTTGGACGTTATGGCGGACAAAACCAACCTTGTATGTCGGGGCGCGGGGTATGTAGTTTTTCTGTCTCCAACCAGCAGGCGGTAAATGGTATTGCGTCAAAAAAAATAAACGAAACTACTTTTGCACTACAAATGAGTAGAACCGCGATAAGCAAAGAAGACGAAATACAAATAGTAGGCAAAAACTTTAGCGAAATAAAAGAAAATGAACTTGTGTCTTTTGTCCAAACCGAAGATCTATATATTGAAAATTTGGTACTCAAAAACCTCAATATTGATCCGAAAAACAATAAAATAGCAGCTGGAAATTATCCTATATTATTTTCTAAAGAAAATATAGAAATCTTGTTTACCTTAAAATCAGCCCAATGATATAATGTCAAATTTATAAACCGTTTTCGCAATGTGTACAAAACCGATTTCTTTGCTCTTGCTTTTTCTTTTATTAGGAAATACAATTGCGGTTTCTAAAACAATAGAAAAAACACCAAATCAAATTTTGTCTGAATTGCGTATCGAAATCTACAGGATAAATGCAAAATACAGTAAAATTTTAGAACAATTGAATCTTGAACTATTCGAAATCAATAAAGAATTGCTAATCGCAATAGCATTGGATCAAAAAGTAGAACTGCTACTTAGGAAAGACCGTGTCAACACCGAAATGCAGTTGTTAAAAAAACAAAATGATAATGAAGTCTCAAAAGTACGGTATCTAAAGGGCTTACAAATTATTAAAATACTGTACGAAAAAGTGCTAAGTCTCGACCATCATTTTGCTTCGGTGAGAACATTGAACGAAATTAACAAAATCTCTAATCCAACACAATATCCTGAATACACCAAGTTAAAAGAAATCATCGCCAACAAAAAAGACAAAAAATCAGGAATCGATTTGACCTCCGTATTAGGCACAAATACTATTGTTTCGGTGGTTCAGACTTTTACCAATATGATGGGTTCCAACCTAACCAAAGAAGAAAAAGAAAAAGAACTTGCTAATGTCGAATGCATTTTGGACTTTACACTGAGCATGCAAAATGACCTCAACACCATTTACTTCGAAACCGCTTTTTTGCAAACCAGCAACGAAAAAATCAAACAAGATATAGAACTTTTATTTAAAGATTATACAAAACCCATTGGCTATATCGCTTCATTAGAGAATTGTCGCACAAATGATGACTGGGAAACCATCACACAAAAAACAGAAGAGTATTTAACAAAAATGAAAACTGCAACTGGCAATACGCGGTATAAAATGCAAGTGAATATGGAGTTTCCTATTGATAGATTGCTACAGTTCATTACACAATACAACAACTTCATCGACCAAGGAGGCAAGTTTTATGAAAAATTTAAAATCATATTGAACAGCTACGAAAACCAAAAACAATGCGAAACCAAATTGCCACCCGAGTACAAAAAACTCAAAGCCGACATCGATATCGCTATTGATAAGTTTAAACTTGCCTATAAACCTGTGGAGGTCAATGGTAGCAAAATGAAAGAAATTTTGTATGGACTCAATGAGTTTGAATAATCCCAATTTTTATTAGAATGGCCTAATAAACATCATTTCTTTAATGTTTCTTCATCACATATGTCACAATACTTCAAATCAAAAATCGGTTGCCATCGGTAAGTTCAAACGTATATGCAAAAAATAAAATATTGTTTTTTAATAATTTATTGTTGTTTTTCAATAATTTTTATATATTTGAACCGAATAAAAAACCAATCACCATGAGAAAATTAAACATTTTGAAAACGCTAATCGATCTCGCATTCTTCCTTTCGATTATCGGACTCTTCGGAGCAGTTATTTTTGCAACTATGTTTGCTTTCGATTCCGAAGGCGGAATTCCAATCAAACTGCAAGGACAAGAATTGACCTCCGATATTCCGGAAGCAAAGATTGTGATTGGCTTTGCGGCGATAAGTTACCTACTTTTTGTTTATGCTCTTTTTTTGTTACGCAAAGTAATCGGATTTTTCAAAAAGCGCGACTTGTTTAATGTTCAGAACATTCGTTATTTTAATACAATTGGGGTTTGTTTAATTCTATCTACACTTTTGGCTGAAGTTCCGTTTTTTATTTTTAATATGATACAGCGTAACCATCTAGGATTGCAAATGGAAGATGGAGGTTTTGATACACCATTGTTAAGCATTGCGCTTGGCTTGTTTTTTATGGTTTTGAGCGAGGCATTCAAGATTGCCAAAGGTTTCAAGGAAGAAAACGAATTAACCGTTTAAGATGCCCATCATTATCAACGTTGACGTAATGCTGGCAAAACGTAAGATGCGCTCCATCGAATTAGCCGAACGAATTGGAATCACCACCACCAATCTCTCTATCCTCAAGACAGGAAAAGCAAAAGCAGTCCGATTTTCGACACTCGAAGCAATTTGCGAGGTGCTGCAATGTCAACCGGGCGATATTATGGAATTTGTAAAAGATGAAAAATAAATTAAATATTGAGATATGAAAAACAAAACGCTTATCACCCTTTTTATTTTAGGAGGTCTATCAGTATTGGCTGGTGCCTTTATGAAAGTTTTGCACTACGACTACGGTAATTACTTCATCGGCGCCGGCCTTCTTTTTGAAGTCATAGCCATAGGCTTCGTATTAGGTAGAGTTATCAAAAATTAAGAACAAAGACCTGTAAAATTAAAAACAAAAAGCCCGACAATGACGTCAGGCTTTTCAATTTATTTCAAATTGTCTTAATCGGCTAAAACAATAATTTTATTGTCTTTCATTTCGATGGTTCCCGAATTGATAGCTAATGTATAGGTTTGCTCATTCAATTTAACAAATTGGTTGACCACTTCTTTAGGTAAAGAAATTTGGTTGGCTACAATTTTAATTTCGCCTTTTTGCAAAATAGAAACTATAGGCGCGTGGTTGTTCAAAATTTGAAAAGATCCGTCAACACCTGGTAGCGTTACCGAATTTACTTCGCCTGAAAATAATTTTGCTTCTGGTGATACTATTTCTAAAACCATATTTTATAATTGATAATTGATAATTGGTAATTGATAATTTAAAATTGTCAATTGTTAATTATCCATTGTTAATTGAATTATGCTTCTGCTAACATTTTTTGTCCGGCTTCGATAGCATCTTCAATCGTTCCTTTAAGGTTGAAAGCAGCTTCTGGAAGATGATCTAATTCGCCATCAATAATCATATTAAAACCTTTGATGGTGTCTTTAATGTCAACCAAAACACCTGGGATTCCAGTAAATTGTTCGGCTACGTGGAAAGGCTGTGATAAGAAACGTTGTACACGACGCGCTCTAGAAACAGATAATTTATCTTCTTCAGATAATTCTTCCATACCCAAAATCGCAATAATATCTTGTAATTGTTTGTATTTTTGTAAAATTTCTTTTACTCTTTGTGCACAATCATAATGCTCATCACCCAAGATTTGTGGCGTAAGGATTCGTGAAGTAGAATCCAAAGGATCTACTGCAGGATAAATACCCAATTCTGCAATTTTACGAGACAATACTGTTGTAGCATCAAGGTGAGCAAAAGTAGTTGCTGGAGCTGGATCGGTTAAATCATCCGCAGGAACATAAACCGCTTGAACTGAAGTAATAGAACCTTTGTTGGTTGAAGTAATTCGTTCTTGCATGGCACCCATTTCGGTCGCCAACGTTGGCTGATAACCTACTGCAGAAGGCATACGGCCTAAAAGTGCAGATACTTCTGAGCCTGCTTGTGTAAAACGGAAGATGTTATCAACAAAGAAAAGTACGTCTTTTCCTTGATCGGAACCTGCGCCATCACGAAAATATTCAGCAATAGAAAGTCCTGAAAGTGCCACACGAGCTCGCGCTCCAGGAGGCTCATTCATTTGTCCGAAAACGAAAGTTGCTTTTGAATCTCTCATTCCAAGTTTATCAACTTTTGACAAGTCCCATCCACCTTCTTCCATAGAGTGCATAAAGGCATCTCCATATTTTATAATTCCTGACTCTAACATTTCGCGAAGCAAGTCATTTCCTTCACGCGTTCTCTCGCCTACTCCTGCGAATACAGAAAGACCACCGTGACCCTTTGCGATATTGTTGATCAACTCCTGAATCAAAACGGTTTTACCTACACCCGCACCACCAAACAATCCAATTTTACCACCTTTTGCATAAGGCTCAATCAAATCGATTACTTTGATTCCAGTAAATAAAACTTCAGAAGAAGTTGATAAATCTTCAAATTTTGGTGCAGCTCTGTGAATTGACATTCCGTTTTCACCTGTTTTCGGCAATTCGCCCAAGCCGTCAATCGCATCACCTATAACGTTAAACAAACGACCATAGATATCAGCGCCAATTGGCATTTGAATCGGATTTCCTGTTCCAACTACTTCATATCCTCTGCTCAAACCGTCGGTCGAATCCATAGAGATAGTACGAACTGTATTTTCACCAATGTGAGATTGTACCTCGAGTACTAATAAAGTACCATCTTTCTTTGTGATTTCTAACGAATCATAAATTTTTGGAAGTTCAACATCCTTTCCGTTGAACACTACGTCAACAACTGGACCAATGATTTGCGCAACTTTTCCTATTACTTTTGACATTACTTATGTATTTATTAAATAGCTATTTAGGTTTGAGAATCAGAAGATTAAAAACACCTCTTTTTTCCGAGTGCAAAGATAATTTTTTAAAATATAAAATCAATAATTTTTAAATAAAAAATGATAGAAATTTTGCAGTATTACTATACATGAGTTTGATAAATCAAATTTAAATACAAATACAAAAAAAAGCCATCACAAAAGGATGGCTTTTTAAACAATATTTTATGCTTATTGCAAAGTTGCGGGATATAGAATTTGATAATCACCCAAATTAACGCCTTTCATATTAGATCCATATTTTGCGTTGATGGCTTCAATAAATTTATTGGCTAAAAATGCATAACCTCGTGGGCTAGGATGAATCCCATCTAACGAAAATGTCCCACCAGTTACATAAGTTGAGGTAAGTGTAAAGCTGTTGCTTACGATTCCATCTGTAATCAATTGGTTCATAGTAGTTTTTGCATCAAAAAAAGCCAATCCATTTGCATTGGCAACGCTTTCGATAGTTACATTGTAAGCATCAGTAGCAACTTTGATTTCTGCTGCTTCTTCTTTAGAAAGCACCCAGTTGTCAGCCAATGGCACAGATACGCCATTAATTTGCATCGGATTTCCTCCAACCATTGTTCCTATGAAACTTCTAGAAGGCAATACCAAAAAATCTTCTGATGTGGCTTGTCTGTAAGAAGGAATGCCATAAGCAGTCAAATTGGTCAAATAACTATCAACCATAACTACTGCATTGCCGTTTCCGGCTTGAAAAGTAATGGTTCTTCTAGTGGCTTCGGCAGCATTAATTAGACCTGCAGACAAAGCAAACTGAATACCGCCATTATAAACGCCATATCCGTTGGCACCATTCAACAAAGAAGCAGTAGCTGCATCAAGTGGAACTGGATTATAAGGAACTGTAGTAAAATACGGAAGCGCATTAACATAAGGAAGATTAGCTACCACGCCTTTTGCGCCGTTTGCAACTAGGCTTGTGACAAATCCTGAAAATGAAGAGGCAAAAACATTTGGATCTGTAATGTCGCTGCTTCCATAAGTTGCAGGATTTAAATTTCCGGTTTGATTGACACCACTACCGCCAGAAGTGGCATAACCTAAAACATCATTTCCGCCTATCCAAAGTGAAAAGAAAGTCGGTGCTTGGGCAACGGCATCGCCAACAACTGTTGCTGTTGGTGAGGAAGCAAATCTTCCAAAATAAGGATTTAAAGAAGCATAACCTGGAAAACCCAAATGATAACTTTTGGCGCCAGGAACGCCAAGATTATTAAATGGACCCGTCAAACGCTCGGTAATCTCTGTCCCTGAAACTCCAGCAACATTCACAGGCGCACTCCCGTTGAAATACAATCGAGTACCCAAACTTGGGATTTGTACTCCCCCAGCAGAAAAACCACCAATATTGTCAGCCATTAATGGTGTGGTAAAAGCACCTCCGCCAACCAAAGCAAACTGCTGGGACAAAATATTAGTGTAGGCATTTTGCTGTCCGGCAATAAAAAGAGCATTGTCGCTAAATCCAGCAGCAAATGAATCACCTAAAGCTACATACTTTGAAAAAATCGCTGTACCAGCCGTTAGAGGTAAACCATCTGACGAATTAGTATCTATTCCAGAATCATCATCATTGTTACATGCCACAAAAGTCAACGAAACCAATAGTAGCCATTTGAAATTTTTTATCATAATAATATATTTTTTGTAATTGACTTATTAAGGATTAATAGTTAAAGAGGCAAACCATTGCTGCCCAATTGCACCAGCACCAATAACTTGGATATAATCTTTACCAAATAAGTTGGTTGCGCCCAATTTAAAAACGCTTTTTAAACTTGGAATAGCATAGTTAATTTGAGCATCAAAAACGGTGTTTTCTGGAACCATTCCGTCAGCAAAAGATGCTTGCCATAAGTATTCAGTGTTCCATCTGATATTCATATTAAAGCCAAAGTTTTTAAACAATTTAGCATTCCCAAAAGATCCTTTTACTCTGTGCTTAGGAGTATTAAAACCAGGAATAAAACTTGGATCTTGCGCTTGATCAAAATCAAATTGTGCATGGTTATAATTTACACCAACTTCAAAATCTTTGTATACTTTTTTAGAAAGACCAATACCGAAACCTAGAGAAGTCACTTCAGTTTTTGAATTAGTATAAATTTGATATACCCTGCGGTCGCCAAACGCTAATGCGGCATAAGTTTGCTGAACAGACGGGTCAGCACTGTCTGTACCAACTGTTCCATAATAAGGCGTAATAACTCTTGCTTGATTGAGGAAATCATTATAAATATTATAATATGTATTAATATCAATCGAAAGATCATTATTAATTACTGAGCGATAACCCAATTCAAAAGCTTGTACCTTTTCTGGCTTAACCAATCCGATATCAGCCACTTGCAAATCAGCTGGATTTTGTGAAACTCCAAATGCTTGAACAGATGCTAAAGTATATGAATTATTATACGCTTCTACACCTGACAACTCTACTGTTGATGGAACTCCAATCGCTTGTCCAGAAGCACTTACATCGCGTGTTTCTTTATAACGAGACAAATTGTCTGGTGCTGAACCAATCAAAGCAAATGGCCCTAGATCAAGGCCAATATATTGATCTTGTGTGGTTGGATTTCTAAAACCTGTTTGATAAGACAAACGGAAATTGTGTTTTTTTACAGCACCAGCCGAGTAAACAAAGGCGACTCTAGGCGAAACAAATCCGTCAAAATTTTGGCTTTTATCGTAGCGAATCGAACCTGTAAATTTTAATCGGTCTTCGGCTAAAAATTTCTTTTGCAATTGGGTATATGCGCCAAATTCATTATATCTGATTGGCCCATCAAAGTCGGTAAAAATAGTTCCAGCTGAATTCATTTCATACTGTCTAAGTGAACCTCCTACCTGAATTTCGGCAAATTTTATTAGGTCTTTGAAATTATAATTCAAATCGCTATGGTACAATTTTGATTGATCTTGAAATTTTGATCCTTTGGTAAGATCTGGATCTGAAATCACACCTGATAATGCATTATTAAAATCGGTTGAACCTGGCAAAAATCTTCCAGTATCTGCGACACCTCTTGCAATGGCGTGGGCAGTTGTAGGTTGCTGACCAGCAAGCGTTGCTTGTATGTAGGCACCAGCATATTGACCAAACCAAGTGCTGTCGTCTTTCCATTTTCTGTTAATATTCCATGCAGTAAAACGCATATCATAAGAATCGCCCGCGTCTTCTGTAGTCATATAGAATCTTGCAAAAAAGTTTTTCCCTTTTAATTCTAATTTGGTTTGATTCATATAAAAATCTTTCAACGCATAACGGTTGGCCCCTTGATAAATGGTATTTCCGAAACCTAATTTGTGTTGCAAAATGATTTCAAAATCATTGGCAAAAGGTCTAATGTGCATCGAAAAATCTGCTTTAATACTTCGAATACTATTGTCTGTTAGGTCTTGCTCTCTATAACCGGTTCGTGCTACATTGTAATTAGGCAATAAGTTAACTGCGCTATCTGGAATAAGTCCTCTTCCGGCCAATACTTTTCCAACATCTTTAATATTGGTAGAAACCTCATCACCATATAAATTTAAACCATCATAATTTGGATTTACGTCTAAACCTTCTTTGTTAGTTCCAACATCTCTAGTGTCAGCAGCAATCCATTCGGTAGCTTTCATATACGTAAAATTGGCTTTTGCTGCAAAATAAGGGCTAAAAGCATGAGCAGCACGAATTCCAAAATCATAAAACTCGTTGGTTCCTGCCGCATCTTGAGAGGTTTCTCCACGTTTGTAATAAAAACTAATACCTTGATTGGTAAAAGGATTTTTACTATTCATGAATAAAATTCCGTTGAATGCATTAGCACCATAAAGTGCCGAGGAAGCACCTGGCAATAACTCTACGTTAGCAACATCAATTTCAGAAATTCCAATTAAGTTTCCTAGAACAAAATTCAAAGCTGGCGATGAATTGTCCATTCCGTCCACCAATTGCATAAAACGCGTATTTGCAATAGTTGAAAATCCGCGGGTATTGATCGATTTGAAAGACAAACTACTGGTATTAAAATGCACTTCTTTTAAATTTTCGAGGCCATCATAATACGTTGCTGAGGTTGTACTTTTAATGTCTTGTAGCCCCATTCTCTCAATAGTAACAGGCGACTCAATGACGCGCTCTGGTGTTCTTGATGCCGAAACTACAATCTCGTTCAGTTTTGTTTCTTCTTCTAAAAGCGCAACTGAAACTTTTTGATTGTTGTTGGTAACCGCAATTTTTTGGCTTGTAAATCCAACACTTGAAATTTCGATTGAAAAAGGAGGTTTTTTAGTGGTTTTGAGGATAAATTTCCCGTCTGTATCCGTAACGGTTCCGTTTGTTTCGCCAATAATTGTAATATTAGCTCCGGGAATTGGAAGATTGTTACTGTCGGTAACAGATCCCGAAATTGAATTCTGTGCAAAAGCAAATCCACAGCAAAACAATGACAAAATAAATAAATACACTTTCATTTGGTTAGTTTTTGTTAGTTTGAGTAGCCAATGTACAAATAATTTTAAATATTAATAAAAAAAGTGAAATTAATTTTCACTATTAGCAAATTTACAACCGCATTATTATTTATTCAATAATAAGTTTTTTTAAACTTTTCATAACAATTTTGTAACTGCGTAATAAAAAATACTACGCTTACATATAAAAAACAAAAAAAATTGAATTATATTTAAAAATAAAAACATTCAAAAAAATCAGCACATAAAAAAAGCGAGAAGTAAATCCCGCTTTTTTAATCGTTTATAAATTGTTGTTATTCTACAGTAACCGATTTTGCTAAATTTCGTGGTTGGTCCACATTACAACCTCGCATTACTGCAATATGATAGGATAACAATTGCAATGGAATAGTAGTTAATAAAGGCGACAAAGCATCTGCCGTATCAGGAATTTCTATCACATAATCGGCCAAATCTCTTACTTGCGTATCACCTTTGGTTACAACGGCAATAATTTTTCCGCTTCTTGATTTTATTTCTTGAATGTTGCTTACCACTTTGTCATAATGACCCTGTTTTGGAGCAATCACAATTACAGGCATGTGTTCATCAATCAATGCTATTGGGCCATGCTTCATTTCGGCAGCAGGATAACCTTCGGCGTGTATGTATGAAATTTCTTTTAATTTTAAAGCACCTTCTAAAGCGACAGGAAAATTATATCCGCGTCCTAAATACAAGCAATTCGGCGCATCCTTAAAAATTGCGGCAATTTGTTTTGCTTTGTCATTGGTTGTTAAAGCTTCAGCAACTTTTTCGGGAATAATTTCAAGCTCTTGCAAATAACGATGAAAATCTGAGTTGTTGAGTGTGCCTTTGGCCTTTGCCAATCTCAATGCAATTAAAGTGAGAATTGTAATTTGGGTCGTAAATGCTTTTGTAGACGCTACACCAATTTCTGGTCCAGCATGGGTATAAGCGCCAGCATGGGTTTCTCTTGAAATTGAAGATCCAACCACATTACAAACACCAAAAACAAAAGCACCTTTGTCTTTGGCCAATTTAATTGCTGCCAAAGTATCTGCTGTTTCGCCTGATTGCGAAATGGCAATTACAACATCATTTTTATTGATAATCGGATTTCGGTACCTGAATTCAGAAGCATACTCTACTTCAACTGGAATTCTTGTAAATTCTTCAATGATATATTCGGCAACCAATCCGGCATGCCAAGAAGTGCCGCAGGCAACAATAAGTATGCGTTCCGCATTTAAGAATTTCTCTAAATTATCTTCAATACCAGCCATTTGAATAATACCTTGATTGGCAAGTAATCTTCCTCTATACGTATCTTTTATAACATTGGGTTGCTCATAGATTTCTTTGAGCATAAAATGATCATAACCACCTTTTTCAATCTGTTCTAGATTCATCTGCAACTCTTGAACATAAGGATCAACTAGCGAATCATCTTTTATTTTTCTGATTTTCAAAGGCTTATGTAATCGTATAATGGCCATTTCTTCGTCTTCAAGATAAATAGCATTTGAAGTATATTCGATAAATGGCGACGCATCAGAAGCAATAAAAAACTCATTTTCACCAATTCCAATTGCTAACGGACTTCCTAATCTTGCAGCAATAATTTCGTTAGGTTTTTGTTTGTCAAAAACACAAATAGCGTAAGCTCCGACCACTTGATTCAAAGCTATTTGAACCGCTTTTCCTAACTTTATATTCTCTTTTTTCTGTACTTCCTCAATAAGATTGATTAAAACTTCGGTGTCGGTATCAGATTTAAAAGTATAACCTCTTTTTATTAATTCTTTTTTTAGCGGCTCATAATTTTCGATGATTCCATTATGTATGATAGCCAAATTTCCTGAATTAGAAAGATGCGGATGCGAATTTACATCATTCGGAACTCCGTGTGTAGCCCAACGTGTGTGACCCATACCGATTGTTCCGCTGCAATCTATTTCTTTGGATTTTTCTTCTAAATCAGAAACTTTTCCTTTCGTTTTAGCTAGTTTTAGGTCTTTTCCGTCATAAAGCATAACCCCTGCACTATCATAACCTCGGTATTCTAATCTTTTTAAACCTTTGATCACAATAGGATAGGCTTCTCTGTATCCAATATATCCAACAATTCCACACATAATAGTTACTAATTAGGTTTTGTATAATAAATTTCAAGTTTCAGTTTCTTATTCTCGGGAACATTTGGTGTATTGCCCCATAAAATCGTTCCAAACGGATTCATTACCGATGCGGCAGGAATTCGGTCTAAAGATACAAATTCAGTTGAAATAGGTGTCTTTAATCTTACATTTCTTATTTCGTTGATTGATTGGGTTACCACCAATCCCAATCTCACATTAGTAGAATCATTTCGAATCAAGTTTCGAATATGGTTTGTAATTCTAATTTTGTACTGTATGCCTCTTCCATCGGTGACTTCCTCTTTTTCTAAAATACCTCCAAAAACACTTTTGCTTAATATTGGATACTTTACGTTCTTGCTTCCATCTGTTGAATAATCATACAACGGACGTTTGTTTGTTAAATCATACAAATAAATTCTTTGTGGTTCTGCCGCTCCAATCATTGATGTTTGATCTATGAAAAAAGTCAAACTGGCATCATTAATTAACCAACCTTGGTTCTTTATATCTTCTAATTCAGCCGTCACTCCTTTGTTGGCCTCATTTCTTCCAAAAAGATCAATAATGGTCATAGCGCCTTGTGCGCCGCCTTTCAAATAAAGTTTTTCGTCACCAATAATCGAGTTTGGATTGGCAATAGCATTACTAAAGTTAGGATTATTGGTTTGTTCTAACAAATTAACCGTGTTTCCGGTCATTGTCATGATATATGTTTTGAGTATTTTTTGTGCGATTTCTGGAGTAGTTTCGTCTTTGTCATGGTCAAAATAAACGATTGTCTCAGGCGTCGATGACAAACCATCGGCATTTTCGTGCGCATATTCATTATAATAAACGGTAACATCTCCTTTCGTAAAATCGAGATTCATTAACTGTCCAACTTCTGCGTCGGCGACCTGAAAATACAATCCTCTAAAATACTTTCTGAACGCATCATTATTGAATAATTTTCCATCTGGTGCATTGATAATTTTAGACAGAAAAAAATCTTTGTTTAAATGCAACGACATTCTTGGACTCAGACGCTTGTCAACCTCTTCGGTAAAGTTCAAAACGTTATCTCTCTTGTACTGAACATACTCTTTTACACTAGGTACAAAAGCGACATTCTCTTTTTCGTTGGTGCTATTATTCAAAAGATTTCCAACTTTAGCTGCGTCAAAACGATTGTTTTCGTCTGAATAAAAAAGCTGACTTTCCTGAAAATCAGTAGACGGGTCCAAATCAGTTAAAAAATAACCCGATTCAAAAACCTTTAAATTGATTGGACTTGTTCCTTGAATAGAATCCAATTCATAAGTTCCAACTGAATTGGTAACAGAAACCTTTCGGCTAAAATAAGGAACACTTAGCACAACGCTATCAATGGCAATAAAAAATGCTGGGTCAAAAGTAGGATTAGAGTTGGCTACATCAATAGACAATTGTGTTACAAAATTGGCTTTGGTTTTGCCAAAAACCGGGTTGTTGTATATGCCTAAAGAATTGACAGGCAAATTATTAGACTGAACTATATTGGTGGCTTGGTTGAAAGCTACAACTGAACTTGTGGTAATATTTTCAAAATCAAAATGATTGTCTCCAATAACATCGGTACCAATGTCATTAAAATCTTTATCGCAGGAAGCAAAAAGAACTCCAATTATTACTGTTATAAAAAAGAATTTAAAAGCTAACTTATTATTCATGTTTTGTGGAAAAAAATTATTTATAGTACTTCATTTTTGTAGAAGTTGGAATAAACTTCTGCAAATTTATCTTTCGATGTGAAAGGTAAAAAAGGTTTTCCCGAGGATGCTATAAATTTTGTTAAACTTGGCGACACACTTTCAGACGCAATAATCACAGCGTCAGAGTGGTTTACAGAAGTCATAATGATATTTTCGTAATTGGGTGTCTCCAATGCAGTAATGGCTTCTGCCGGCACGCCGTCAAATTTTATTTTGTTGATCATTTCAACATTCAAATTGCCTTCAAAAGATTGGCTGTAAACCGAAGTCACAATTTTGGTGTTGGCAAACAAAGCTTCATCTTTGTAATAATGCTTCATGTAAACGGGCAAAAGTGCAGCCAACCATCCATGAACGTGAATAATATCTGGAACCCAATTGAGTTTTTTTACGGTTTCAACCACGCCTTTGGCAAAAAAGATGGCGCGTTCGTCATTATCTGCATACAAAACACCTTCTTCATCTGCAAAAGTAGCTTTACGTTTAAAGTATTCGTCATTGTCAATAAAATAAACTTGGATTCTTTCTTTTGGTATTGAAGCGACTTTGATAATAAGCGGCATATCCAAATCATTGACCACCAAATTCATTCCCGACAATCTAATCACTTCGTGCAATTGATGTCTTCTTTCATTGATATTGCCGTATCGCGGCATAAAAATCCGAATCTGTCCGCCTTGATCGTTAATCATTTTTGGAACATCGTAAGACATCGAAGAAACTTCATTTTCTGCCAAATAAGGCACCACTTCAGATGATACGAATAATATCCTCTTTTCCTCCATAATGTTTTGTGCTTTGTGTATTGCGTATAAAAAACATGCAAAAGTACATTTTTTTATGGATTTAATAACTAAAATATTAAGTTTGCATCTTATTTTAATTCTTTACACATGCTCATTTTCAACAAACAAATTGATTTGAAAGTCCATTTGGAGTCAATTTCAGGCCAAAAAACAACCATTGGTTTTGTACCAACAATGGGCGCTTTGCACCAAGGCCATTTGTCGTTAATAGCGCAATCTTTAAAAGAAAATAAGATTACAGTAATGAGCATTTTTGTAAATCCAACCCAATTTAACAATCCCGAAGATTTAGCAAAATACCCCCGAACACTCGAAAAAGATGTCGAGAAAATAGCGACAATAAGCGATACAGTTCTCGTCTATGCGCCCAATGTTGAAGATATTTATGAAGGAAAAACCATTTCGCAATCTTTTGATTTTGAAGGACTAGAAAACCAAATGGAAGGCCAATTTAGACCAGGTCATTTTAACGGCGTTGGCACAATTGTCAAACGGCTTTTCGAAATTATAAATCCCACAAATGCCTATTTTGGAGAAAAAGATTTTCAACAATTGCAAATTATAAAAAAGATGGTGGCAAAATTGAAGTTGCCAGTAAACATTATTGGGCACCCCATTGTTAGAGAACCCAACGGGTTGGCAATGAGTTCTCGAAACCAAAGACTTTCCGCTGCTGAACAACTAAAAGCCGCCATCATTTATAAAATTTTAATTCAAACCAAAGAAATGTTTGGCAAAAAAAGTGCTAAAGTGATTTCTGAATCAATCAAAAAAACAATAACACAACAAAAAGATTTCAAATTGGATTATTTTCAAATTGCAGACGAAACCACTTTATTACCTTGTATTCGCAAAAGTAAAAACAAAAAATACCGCGCTTTTATTGCCGTTTTTGTTAACGAAGTCAGATTGATTGATACTATTTCATTAAATTAATTACCTTTGCCACATGCAAATTCAAGTAGTAAAATCCAAAATTCACCGCGTTACGGTTACTGGAGCAGATTTAAATTATATTGGCAGTATTACCATTGACGAAGCTTTGATGGAAGCCTCAAATATTATCGAAGGCGAAAAAGTAGCCATCGTGAACATTAATAACGGTGAGCGTTTAGAAACTTATGCCATCAAAGGCAATCGCAATAGTGGCGAAATCACGCTCAACGGACCCGCCGCTCGAAAAGTACAAAAAGGTGATATTGTAATTATTATTGCTTACGGAATTTTAGATTTAGAAGCTGCAAAAACATTTCGTCCTGCTTTGGTTTTTCCAAACGAAAAAGACAATTCTTTGACCTAAATCGTGAAGAAACAAATTAGTAAATGGCTTTCCATTCTGCTTCCTCTTTTAATTGGAATCGCAATCATATACTATCAGTTCAGTACTTTAACCGCAGATGAAGTTGTTAAAATAAAAATTTGCTTTAAGAAAGCCAATTACTCTTATATTTATTTATCACTTATTATTTCAATATTAGGCTATTGGTCAAGGGCTTATCGGTGGAAGTATGCACTCAATCATTTGGGCTATCAAACCAAATTTCACAATAATTTTTTTACGGTTTGCGTTTCCTATCTGGTCAATCTTACAATTCCACGCTCTGGCGAAATTACACGAGCAGCTTTGATAAAAAAATACGAAGAAGTGCCTTTTGACAAGGCTTTTGGAACAATTGTAGCCGAAAGAATCGTTGATTTATTAATTTTTTTTTTATTTGTTATTGTTGGTTTTGTATCTCAATTTGACACGCTTTATCGTTTTTTAAAAACCAAAAATATTTCATTCGACACCATCTTGACGGCCATTTTTGCCATGATTGTCTTATTTATAATCTTTATTTGGATTTGGATTTATGCCGAATGGAAAATCATCCAAAAACTCAAACAAAAGCTATCGGGATTACTGGAAGGTATTTTTAGTATCTACAAAATGAAAGACCGATGGAAGTACGTTTTGCATTCGTTTTTTATATGGTTCGCTTATTTAATGATGTTTTATGTTACCATTTTCGCCTTATCAGAAACCGCAACAATTGGTTTTAACATTGTGCTGATGGGATTTATTTTTGGCAGTCTAGCAGTAGGTTTTTCAAATGGTGGTTTGGGCGCTTATCCATTATCTATAGCATTGATTTTTTCACTTTACGGAATTTCAAACGACATCGGAACGGCTTTCGGATGGCTCGTTTGGACTTCTCAAACGCTATTTACCATCGTTATGGGTTTGCTTTCTTATTTGCTGTTACCATTGCTAAAAAGTAAATAAAAATTATTTATTTTAAATTTCTGATCTTACAATCATGATTAATTTGGTCTTAAATTAAACCTTAAATCTCAGATTTTTAATACCGCTTGAAATCACAAACGTATTATTTATTATCTTGCAAATCCGAATTGATTTGAGGAAATCAAAAAGATAGATTTGTTATGAAGAAAATAATGCTTTTACTCACGATTTTGTTTGGCGTTTCGCTCTTTTCGCAAAGAACGAAAGACACCATTTTTTCAGAAAAACTGAATGTCGATAGACATTTTACGGTTTCACTTCCATTATCTTATTATAAAGAAAAAGACAAAAAATACCCACTCTTAATTTTATTAGATGGCGAATATCTTTTTGATGCTTTTGATGGAAATTTTGCCTATGGCAACTATTGGGATGACCTTCCAGAAGTAATAATTGTTGGTATTGATCAAAATAAAAATGATGAGCGAGAAGCCGATTGTGTTATGGATGAAGCAGGACTTCCTGTTGAAACTGGCGCTGCCTTTTTTGAATTCATTGGTCTCGAACTGCTTCCTGCACTCGAAAAAAAATACCGAATTTCACCATTTAAAATCATTGGTGGTCATGACATAACCGCCGGATTTATGAATTTATTTTTGTACAAAGAAAATCCACTTTTTGACGCTTATATTTCCTTTAGTGCCGAATTTGAGGCGCAAATGATGGAGCGCATTCCGGTAATGTTGCAAAATGCCAAAAATCCTATCTTTTACTATCATGCTGCTGCCGATGGCGATTTAAAATTCAATCTAAAAGGCATTCAGACTTTAGATACCAACTTAAAAACAGTCAAAAATCCAAATTTATATTATCGCTACGATGAGTTCAAAGGTGCTTCTCATTATTCGATGGTTTTGTATGCCATTCCAAATGCATTGTACCATATTTTTTCGGTATACCAACCCATTTCTGCAACAGAATTCGACGAAAAAATAGTCGTTTTACAAAAAGATTATGTTGCTTATTTGACTCAAAAATATGATGTTATTGAAAAAGCTTACGGCACAAAAATGCCTATAAGAGTAAATGATTTTAAAGCTATTGAAGCCGCGATTTTAAAAAACAAAGCATACAGTGAGTTCGAAAAATTGTCTGCAATTTCGAGAAAATCTTATCCAAAGTCAATGCTGAGTAATTACCATTTGGCCATGTATTATGAAAAAACTGGCGATTATAAAAAAGCAGCAAAATCCTACCAAAATGCCTATTTGATGGATGAAATTGGCGATTTAACCAAAGACATGATGCTTGAAAGAGCCGATGTATTAAAATCAGGCTCCAAAAACGATAAGCCAAAAGAGACTATTCAAGAGACTATTCAAGAGACGCCAGCAGATCCGCCCGTTGAAGAAAAAAAAACCTAATACATGTCAAAAATAAAAACTACTTTTTTTTGTCAAAATTGTGGTGCCCAATATGCCAAATGGCAAGGACAGTGCAACGCTTGTAAGGAATGGAATACGATTGCAGAAGAAATTATCCAAAAAGAAGAAAAAACTGCATGGAAAGCACCCACGTCTGACGTTAAAAAAGCAACCAAACCACTAAAAATTCACGAAATCGATGCCACCCAAGAAATCCGAATGGATACTTGTGATGGCGAACTGAATCGTGTACTTGGCGGCGGAATTGTTCCTGGATCCCTCATTCTTTTAGGCGGTGAACCAGGCATTGGAAAAAGCACGTTATTGTTACAAATATCACTTAAACTACCCTACAGAACGCTATATGTTTCGGGCGAAGAAAGTCAGAAACAAATAAAAATGCGCGCCGAAAGAATCACGCCCAATGGTGATAATTGCTATATTTTGACCGAAACCAAAACCCAAAATATTTTCCGACAAATTCAAGAAATTGAACCCGAAATTGTTATCATCGATTCTATTCAAACCCTACACACCGATTATATTGAATCTTCGCCTGGAAGCATTTCTCAAATTAGAGAATGCACAGCAGAATTGATAAAATTTGCCAAAGAATCTAATGTTCCTGTTATTTTAATCGGACACATCACCAAAGACGGAAGTATCGCTGGACCAAAAATATTGGAACACATGGTAGATACAGTTTTGCAATTTGAAGGCGACAGGAACCACGTTTACAGAATATTACGCTCTCTGAAAAACCGTTTTGGCTCTACAGCAGAACTCGGAATCTACGAAATGCAAGGCACTGGCCTACGAGAAGTTTCAAATCCGTCAGAAATATTAATATCACATAAAAACGAAGAATTATCAGGAACTGCAATTGCTTCAACGCTCGAAGGTATGCGACCGTTGATGATTGAAATTCGAGCTGTGGTTTCGATAGCAGTGTATGGAACACCACAGCGCAGCACAACGGGTTACAACGCCAAAAGACTGAATATGATTTTGGCCGTCTTAGAAAAAAGGGCCGGTTTTCGTTTGGGCACCAAAGACGTTTTTTTGAATGTAACAGGCGGCATTTCTGTTGATGATCCAGCCATCGATTTGGCAGTCGTGGCAGCCATACTTTCGTCAAATGAAGATATTCCGGTTGGTAAAGACTTTTGCTTTGCAGGCGAAGTTGGACTTTCAGGCGAAATTCGTCCCGTAAACCGTGTGGACCAGCGCATTCAAGAAGCTGAAAAATTGGGTTTTTCTACGATTTTTGTCTCCAAATACAACAAAATTTCATTAAAAAATTCGGGAATCAAAATCAGTTTGGTGACCAAAATTGAAGATGTGGTGGCCGATTTGTTTGGCTAATTTACTTATCTTTGAATAAACAATAAATTGCATTATGGACATGCAACTCGAATTAACCGAATTGATTGTTAACTAAAAAGAAAATGAAGTTTTAAAAAATAAGAACAATTCTCGAAAAAGAGAATTAATTAACATCCATCAAAAAAAACATAAAAATCAGATTAAAATAAAAGCTACAATTACAACAATTGATGGCTTTTTTTAAACAAAATAATGAGAAGCAAAAAACAAAAATTTTTTCTTTTTACAAAAATACTACTGGCAATTTTCTTTACCATTGTCATCGTTTTTTTTGTTTTCAGAAATACGCTTTTGCAGCAAGCCATTGCCAAAGTAACCAAAAAAATCGACAACGAATACAGCAGTACTTTTTCTGTAAAAGAAGCCAAATTTGATGGTTTTACTGGAATTAGGTTGACCGAAATCGCTTTGGTTCCAAAAGATGCGGATACCATTTTCAAAATTCAAAAAATGAAAACAAGTGTCAGTTTTTGGCATTTATTGGTTGGCGATATTCAATTGGGAACGCTCGAAATCAGTAATGGTTTTGTACAATTGATTAAAAATAAAAAAGGCAAAAACTTTGAAGCTTTTTTAAAAAAAGACAACATTAAAGTAGCCGAAACTGAAACAACTAACGAAAAACGAGATTACGCCGATTTTGCTTATCGCATTATTTCTAAGGCTTTGGACTTGATTCCGACGGATATGCGACTTGAAAATTTATCTTTTAAATTGGATGATAACGGCAAAAAAGCAACCATCGACATCAAAAACTTAATATTGATTGACAAGCAACTCGATACCAAAATTAATGTGCAAACCAACACTTTTGCCCAACGTTGGCGCATCAAAGGTTTCGCAGATCCACGAAATAACAAAACTGATATTGGCTTTTTTAATTTGGATACAGGCGCCATAAAAATGCCCTATTTTGACGAAAGATTCAACCTTAAATCCAGTTTTGATTCCATTCGGTTGAATGTCGAAAATATCGATAGGAATGGAGACGAATTGCGCATTGACGGTTTTACTTCAATTGCAAATTTGAAAATCAATCATCCCAAAATTGCCAGTAAAGATGTCGTTATTAAAAACGCAAAATTTAATTATCATTTTTTGTTAGGTAAGGATTTTATTGCCTTAGACAGCAGTTCAACAGTCGAATTGAACAAAATAAAGTTCCATCCGTATTTGGCATACGAAACCAAAGAAGATACGATATATAACCTCAAAGTGGCCATTCCAAAAATGAAAGCACAAGATTTTATTACTTCACTACCAGATGGTTTGTTTGCTAATTTTCAAGGCATGGAAGCCGAAGGTAATTTTAATTACACATTAAATTTTATGTTCAACAAAAACAATCCAAAGCAATTGGTTTTTGATAGCAAATTGAACAAAGAAAACCTAAAGATTACCAAATTTGGCGCAGCAAATCTCAATAAACTCAACTCGGATTTTGTATATAGGGCGATAGTGAATGACATTCCGCAACGTCCAGTTTTAGTAGGTTTGTCCAATCCAAATTACACGCCATTGCATCAGATTTCACCTTATTTAAGAAAAAGCGTGTTGACCACTGAAGATCCTTCTTTCTTTTCGCACAATGGTTTTATAGGCGAAGCATTCAAACAATCGATTATAAAAAATATAAAAACCAAGAAATTTTCGCGTGGTGCAAGCACAATTAGCATGCAATTGATTAAAAATGTTTTTTTAACACGTCAGAAAACATTGTCGCGTAAATTAGAAGAAATTTTGTTGGTTTATATTCTTGAAAACAATCGTATTTCGAGCAAAGAACGGATGTTAGAAGTCTATTTTAACGTCATCGAATGGGGACCAAATGTTTACGGCATTGGTGAAGCAAGTCGTTTTTATTTTCAAAAAAATCCATCCGAATTGACCTTGAACGAATGTTTGTATTTGGCTTCTATCATTCCGAGTCCCAAAAAATTCATGTACCAATTTGATGGCGATGGTAATTTGCGAGGATTTGCGATAACAAAACAAAAATATTTGACCAATTTGATGTTGCGTAGAGGACTTTTGTCGGCCGATGATACCATTTATAAATCGCAACCTGTTATCATTTCTGGAAACGCCAAATCATTTATTCGATTGACAGAAAAAGACACAATTGCAATTGACACCATGGCGATCGATGAAGAATTTGGCTTTTAGCAGAAAAATTAATTTTATGCCCAGCCTTTTTACTTTTTTTTACTCTAATAAAAGAACCCTTATAAACCTTAAAATATGAAAAAAGTATTGCTGTTACTATTGTTAATTCAGAGTTTGGTTCAAGCACAAAAACCCATCTTCACGACGGCCAAAGTCAAATCGGCAACTGTTTATTTTAATTCGGCTGAAATCGGACAAACGACTTCGGCAATTTTACCCAAAGGCACAAGTGAAATTGTCATTAAAAATGTCGCTGATTATTTGAACGAAAACACAATTCAAATTGGCGCACCTTCAAACGTGACCGTACTTTCGGTGCAGTTTACCAATAATTATATCAGTGAATATGAAGCCGATGAAAATGCGCCATCGGTAAAAAGAGTGCGCGACAGCATTAAAATTATTGAAAAAGAAATACTCAAAATCAATAATGCCAAAAATGCCGAAGCCAAAACGATTGAAATGTTAGATAAAAACCAGCAAGTTTCGGGCGTAAATTCGGGTTTAAGTGTTGCCGAATTAATGAAAATGGTTGATTATTACAAATTGAAAAGAACCGAAGTCAGCAACAATTATGATGTTTTAGCAGAAAAAACGATGAAGCTGAATGAATTATTGGGCAATTTGAAAAACAAACTCGAAATCACTTCGCAAAACGAAGAAAAAACTTCTGAAGGAAAATTGGTTTTACAAGTTATGAATGAAGTGGCTGGTACTGTTAACTTCGATATCAATTATATCACCTCGAATGCGTCATGGCAACCTTTTTATGATTTGCGCGCCAACAGCATTGCGGAACCAATCGACATGATGTATAAAGCAAAAGTGGTTCAAAACTCAGGCATCGATTGGAAACAAGTAAAATTGACATTGTCTAGTGGCAATCCCAACCAAAACAACCAATCGCCAGAATTGAATCCTTGGTTTTTGAGTTTTGTTAGTTTGGAAGAATATTATAAAAAAAGTAGAAGAGTTTATAGAGATGGAGATAAAGAATCGGATTTGATTAAAAGTTTGCAAGGACAAGTGGCGGGTTTAAATGTCAACACAGGGCGAGGACAGCCAGGTGCAGAAGAGAAAATAATTTTAAGGGGCGTAGGAAGCATTAATGGTGAAAATCAACCGCTATATATTGTTGATGGAGTTCCTGTAGATGAAGAAGGATTCAGAAGTCTTAAACAACATCAAATTAAGAATATTTCTGTTTTGAAAGATGCTTCTGCTACTTCAATTTATGGAAACAGAGGAGCAAATGGTGTGGTGGTAGTTTCAACCAAACAAGGAATGGATGATTATACTGAAATTTCAGAAAACCAACTCAACATTTCATTTGATATTGATATTCCGTATGATATTTTGTCCAACGGCAAAGCACACAGTGTGGCGTTAAAAGCCATCGAATTGCCAGCAACTTATAAATATTATGCTGCGCCAAGAGTAGAAAAAGAAGCGTTTTTGTTGGCAGAAATTAATGATTATTCCAAATACAATTTATTGCAAGGCGAAGCCAATATTATTTTTGAAGGCTTGTATGTTGGCAAAACGTTCATTAATCCAAATCAAACTTCTGACACTTTGAGTTTGAGTATGGGAAGAGACAAAAAAATCAGTATCCAACGTGAGAAAGTGGTGGACAGATCGGGCACCAAATTTTTGTCTTCCAAAAAAGAGCAAACATTTACCTATGATATTACTGTTAGAAACAACAAAAAAGAAGCAGTTCAACTGTTGTTGAAAGACCAATATCCGTTGTCTTCTGACAAAGAAATTGAGATTGAACTCAAAGAAAGTGACAATGCAAAAATCAATGTTGAAACTGGAATCATGACTTGGGATTTGAATTTAAAGTCCAACGAAACCAAAAAAATCCGAATAAGTTATAAAATCAAATATCCAAAAGACAAAACGATTGATAATTTATAACATCAAGAACCCCATCGCAAAATTGGGGTTTTTTATTGTATTGTTTTTTCTTACTTTTACCTGTAAAAAATTTATAAATAATTAGCTATGAAATATTTATACACTTTAGGCTTAACACTATTTTCTTATTTAGGTTTTTCGCAGACAATAGGTTTGCAACAATTTGCAACAGGTTTTACAGATCCGGTTGATATTGTTAATGCTGGCGATGACCGTTTGTTTGTTGTTTTACAAGATGGCCAAATTAAAGTTTTGAATGCAAATGGCACCACAAATGCAACAAATTTTTTAAACATTTCCAGTCTTACCAATGGCGGTGGCGAACAAGGGTTATTGGGTTTGGCTTTCCACCCCAACTATACCAACAATGGTTATTTTTATATCAATTATACCAATAATTCTGGCAATACTGTAATTGCGCGTTATAGTGTGAATACAGCCAATCCAAATACTGCCAATGCATCAAGCGGGTCAATTTTGCTGACAATTACGCAGCCTTATTCTAATCACAATGGTGGTACTTTGCGTTTTGGACCAGATGGTTACCTTTATATCGGCATGGGCGACGGCGGATCAGGTGGTGATCCTGGCAACAGATCCCAAAACATTAATGAACTTTTAGGAAAAATGCTTCGTATTGATGTGGACAGTGCTTCACCTTACGGAATTCCGCCCACAAATCCTTTTGTTGGAATTGCTGGCGCTGATGAAATTTGGGCAACTGGAATGCGCAATCCTTGGAAATTTTCGTTTGATTCCCCAACAGGAGATTTTTGGATAGCCGATGTTGGCCAAGAAAACGTAGAAGAAATCAATAAAATGCCCGCTACCGCTGCAGGAATTAATTACGGATGGCGTTGTTATGAAGGCAATAGTCCTTATTTGACAAGTGGTTGCGCTGCACAATCAACAATGACTTTTCCTTTTGCACAATATTCTTCTGCCTCTGGAAGCGGCAGATGTTCGATAACTGGCGGTTACGTTTATAGAGGAAGCAACTATCCTAATTTTCAAGGAAAATATTTTTTTGCTGATTATTGCTCTAATAAGTTAGGAACAGTTGACGCCCAGGGTTTAATGATCTTTTCGGCTAATCTACCATTACCTGAATATTATTTTACCACTTTTGGCGTTGACAGTAATAATGAATTGTATGTTGCGGCAGGCATAAACGGAACAATTTATAAAGTTGTGGATACCTCATTGGGTACTGAAGAAATTAATACAACCGATTTTTCTGTATATCCAAATCCTGCCAACGATACTTTTTCTATCAAAGCAAAAAATCTGCAATTTCCGATACAATTAAGTGTTTTCGATATTTCAGGAAAAAAAATAGTTGATAAAAAAATCAATGATGAAGAAACTTTGGTCGATATTAATCAAATTCAAAGTGGTTTGTATGTTGTTACCATCGAAGACAACTCTGGCATCAAAACAAGTTCAAAACTAAACGTTAAATAAAAAAAACGATTCTTAAGGTGCGGGATTAGGAAATTGTTGCTGTACTGTTTCAATAGCACTTAATGTTTTTTGAGACAATACAACCGAATGTGTGGCAATATTTTCTTGCAACTGCGCCAAAGTAGTCACGCCAATAATTGTACTGGTTACAAATGCTTGTTGCCTTATAAATGCCAAAGCCATTTCGGTTAAGGTCAATCCGTTTTCTGTAGCAATGGCATGGTATAATTCGGTTGCCGATTTAGTTTGTTCTGAACTGTATCTCGCAAAATTCGGAAACAAAGTCAATCTTGCATTTTCCGGTTTTGCACCATTTAAAAACTTGCCAGATAGCACCCCAAAACCCAGTGGTGAGTAGGCCAACAAACCAACATTTTCTCTATAAGCCACTTCAGATAAACCAATCTCAAAGGTTCTATTTAACAAAGAATAAGGATTTTGAATAGTAATTGTTTTTGGAAGTTGGTGCTTTTTGCTTTCTTCCAAAAAGCGCATCAGTCCCCAAGGTGTTTCGTTAGAAAGTCCGATGTGCCTGATTTTCCCTTCGTTAATCAAATCTTGTAAAGTCTTTAAAACAGATTGAATATTGTCTTCCCAAGTATCATCTTGAATCGCAAAACCCAATTGACCAAACATATTTGACTTTCGTTCTGGCCAATGTAACTGGTACAAATCGATATAATCTGTTTGCAAACGTGTCAAACTTTTCTCTACAGACAAACGTATTGTTGCTTCATTGTATCGCAAATCATCTCTAACATAAGCCAAACCGCGATTGGCACCAGCGATTTTTGTTGCCAAAACGATTTCGCTTCGTCTTCCCGATTTTTTCAACCAAGAGCCAATAATTTTCTCGGTAGCACCATAGGTAGCCTCGCGGGAAGGAACCGAATACATTTCGGCGGTATCAATAAAATTAATCCCTTTTTCTAAAGCAAAGTCAATTTGAGAATGTCCATCAGCTTCTGAATTTTGTTGGCCATAAGTCATCGTGCCCAAACAAATGCTGCTGATTTTAATATCGGTATTAGGAAGTGTTGTAAAAGTCATATCGCAATCTATAGAGCGCAAAGGTAGCACTTAGCTGTTATAAGCGATATATGTTATTTAGTGAAAATTATGTTAATAAAACGCGTTGTTAGGCCGATTTTTCGAGCGCGATATAATTGGTCAACACGCCTTTTCCATTAAAAATTGGATAGCCTTTAATCAGACATTTGTACGGTTCGCCATTTTTTCGGTAATTTAAAATGATTTCCTCAAAAGGTTGTAATAATCGAACCGCCTTACTAATTTTTTGGGAAGTCTTTTCTGAAGTGTCTTTGCCTTGGAACATTTTTGGACTCATTCCGATGACTTCGTTTTGCTTGTAGCCATTCATTTTAATCATATTTTGAGAAGAAAATACTATACGCAATTTTGGGTCGGTAACTACAATTACGGTTTCTTCATCCAATTCTTTCTGAAAATCTAAACTCCAGTCCCATTGGTTTTCAAAAGATATGGTTTGTAATTTTTTGCTGTCAATTAAATTTCCTGAAAAGTTCGACAGAAAATCGCAATAAATGTCCCAAGAAATTAATGGCATCGCATTGGTCTTTATACTACTTGAAAAGCGCGAAATTGCGTTGTCGTATTCGTTTAATTCTAACATTGGAAATAAATTTGCTGTAAAATTAATTTTTAATTTGAAAAAGCTGGCAAAAGAGCAAAAGTTTAACGAATGTTCAAGAATTCAAAAGTCAAATTTTAATTGGACAACGACTGTTTTTTTTATTTCCGTATTCAAATTGTTCACCGAAATGCCTAACAATCGAACTGATTCTTTCATTTTTTCTTGGTACAATAATTCTTTCGCAGTTTCGAGCAAAAGCGCTTTATCCGAAATAAAATAAGGTAATGTTTTGCTGCGGGTTTGTAACGTAAAATCGCTGTATTTTATTTTTAGCGTCACTGTTTTCCCGGCTATATTGTGTTTTTTCAACCTTCGCTCTAACTCTCCGGCAATGCTTTCGAGTTTTTTTTCCATAAAAACCTCCGAAGTTAGATTTTCTTCAAAAGTATGTTCTGTTGCTACCGATTTTGCAATGCGCGATGGTTTTACTTCACTGTTGTGAATTCCACGAACAATGTAATAATAATAAACTCCAGATTTACCAAAGTGCTTTTCTAAAAAATCCAAGGGTTTTTGTTTTAAATCCAAACCTGTAAATATGCCAAATTGGTACATTTTGTCACGCGTGACCTTTCCAACACCATAAAATTTTCCAATCGGCAAAGCTTCAAGAAATAGAATGACATCATCTGGATTTACGGTTTTTTGGCCATTGGGTTTATTGAAATCGGAAGCCACTTTTGCAATAAATTTATTGACAGAAATACCTGCAGAAGCCGTAATTCCTACTTCTTCAAAAATGCGTTTTCGAATTTCTTGGGCAATTAATGTTGCACTAGGATTACCTTTTTTGTTTTGAGTTACATCAAGATAGGCTTCGTCTAACGAAAGAGGCTCTACCAAATCGGTATAATCGTGAAAAATTTTTCGAATTTTTTGTGAAATTTCTTTGTAGCGATCAAAACGCGGTTTAACAAATACAAGTTCTGGACAATATTTTTTTGCCAAAACACCGCTAAGTGCACTGCGAACCCCAAATTTACGCGCTTCATAACTTGCAGCCGACACTACGCCGCGTATTTCATTGCCGCCAACAGCAACAGGTTTTCCTTTTAATAACGGATTGTCCATTTGCTCAACCGAGGCATAAAATGCGTCCATATCGACGTGAATGATTTTTCGGTTAAAGTTAATTGTATCCATCAAATGCTCTGAAAATGAAATCCATCTTGTTAAGTATCCTATTTTAGTGCCTCATTTTTGAGAAGTTTTGTAAAAATACAAATTGAAATAAAGAAATTCACTAACTTGCTTTAAAAATTAAATCAATTGCAATGCTCGAAATTGAACGTAAATTCCTTGTAAATTCAGATGCTTTTAAGCAAGAAGCTTTTACGAAAAATCATATTGCACAAGGTTATTTGAATTCGAATCCAGAGCGAACTGTGCGCATTCGCATCAAAGGAGAAAGTGGTTTTTTAACTGTCAAAGGTAAAGGAAATGCGACTGGAACGACACGTTTGGAGTGGGAAACCGAAATTGCTTTGAGCGAGGCGAAACCGTTGCTTGCCCTTTGTGAAAATGGGATTATTGATAAAATACGTTATGAAATTGAAGTTGGTTCACACATTTTTGAAGTCGATGAATTTTTTGGCGACAATTTGGGTTTGGTGGTTGCCGAAATTGAACTAAAAAGCGAAAACGAATATTTTGAAAAACCTTTGTGGCTTGGCGCCGAAGTAACTAATGACGAAAAATATTATAATGCGTATTTAAGTAAAAAACCTTTTAAAAATTGGTAACACCAAAAAGCAATATCGTTGTATTTTGATTGTAATTCTCAAAGTACAATTTTTTTAATTGTCAGTAATTTCCATAAAAGCGCGATTTGACAAATCGAGTTCCCTTTTTTTAGTATATGGCCCTCGGGCATTTATAGTCAGCACGACTGATTTTTTATTGGCCAAGTTGGTTACTTTTAATTTAGTACCAATAGCCAATATTTTTTGCGCTTCGGTAAGATTATTGATGTTGAATTTTTCGCCACTAGCTGTTTATTTGCCATTGCATTTATCAGCATAAAGGAAGCTTCAACGTTGTTTTAAAACGTTCTCCGAAGCATTTTTGGCCGATGAACAAGCTGTTATAAAAAGAAAAACAAAAGTAAAAATTAATAAGACAATAGGCTTTAATTTCATCTTTTGCTTTTTTGGGTTTATAAAACTTCCTCGATAGTTACTTTTAAAGAACCTCCATAGCGCGACGAAGCGATTTCCATAAATGCCTTTTTGGTCAAATCAATGTCGCGTCCTTTTGTAAATGGACCACGGTCGGTAATCACTACAATTACTGATTTTCCGTTGGCTTCGTTGGTTACTTTTAATTTTGTACCGAAAGGCAATTTTCGGTGCGCAGCTGTATATTTACTGTTGTCAAAACGTTTGCCACTTGCAGTTCGTCTTCCTGTAAATTTATCGGCATAATAGGAAGCGTGGGCATTTTTTTTAAACAGTTTGAACTTTAAAACAGTATTATTTAGAGTGTCTTTTGCAGCATTTTTTTTTATAGAATCTTGAATTCTTTTTTCTTGTATTGGTCGGTCAAAGGCAACAGACGCAAATGAAAAACTGGTCAATATAATAGCCCCAATTAAAGTCAAAAGGAATAAAGTTGTTTTGTATTTCATGTTTTTGTGTTTAAAGTCGAGGTGCAGTTGGCAAATATTGTACCTTAAATGTAAAAAAAAGCCTTGTTCAAAACACGCTCAGGTAAATTAAGACCATAATTTCCAAGGTATTCTACTTAAAATCAATAATAAACCCAAACCATAAAAAATCAAAAAGGTCTTGAATTTTGCTTTGCTTACAATTAGTTTTTTATGCTTCGACCAGCCAATAGTGATCAAAATGATAGCAATAATATTAATTAAAGGGTGTTCTAAAGAGGTCAAACGCAATTCAGCATTTTTCATATCACCCAATGCCGCTTTTCCAAGTGGCGAAACAAAATACAATATTAATCCGAATAGCAATTGAACATGCGTGATAATAAGCGTAATTAAAGCGAGTTTTCGGTCTTTACTAGTAAACTCTTTATTGGTGCTCCATCCAATCAACGCGTTTAAAACGGCTAGTAAAAGAAATAAAAGCACAAGATATGCCCAGCCAGAGTGTGCTTTTTGAAGGATATTGTCTAAGTTGTCCATTGTCTATTAATTTTTTAGAATTCCAAATATAAGAAAAAAAGGCAGAAAAAAAGCTTCACTGTGGAGTGAGACTTTCAATTTTTATTGATTACAGATTAAAAATCGAAACATATTGTAAAAGTTAAAATTAAAAAAAGAAGTGATTTTAAACTTTTTTAAAAAACAGCTGACGTTAAAATATGTTTTTGTTGAAAAAAAATAAATTGAAATAGGCATTTTTCGAATAAAAAACCTCGACTCTTTTTTAGGGACTCAAGGTTGATGCTATTTGAAGTAAAGGGTTATTTGTTTTTCAAAAAATAAGACAATAGCAATCGAGTAGAACTGTCATGCTTGTTGATTTTTTCGGAAGTAATTTCGTCTAAAATTGAACTCGCCAATTGTTTGCCCAATTCAACACCCCATTGGTCATAGCTAAATATATTCCAAATTATGCCTTGAACAAATATTTTGTGTTCGTATAATGCCACCAATGCGCCTAAATTTTCGGGTGTTAATTTTTGAATCAATAAAGTGTTAGTTGGCTTATTTCCCGAAAAAACTTTAAAAGGCAATAAAAAATCAGCTTTATCTTTTTCCATATTTTGTTGTACAAATTCCGCGTTAACTTGATCGTGGGTTTTTCCGTTCAAAAGCGCTTCTGTTTGAGCAAAAAAGTTCGACATTAATTTGTCATGATGGTCTTGATTGCCATATAAAGGTTTTACAAACCCTATAAAATCAGTCGGAATTAACTTTGTCCCTTGATGTATCAATTGAAAAAACGCATGTTGCGAGTTCGTTCCGGGTTCGCCCCAAATAATAGTTCCCGTTTGATAATTGACAGGTTTTCCATCGCGACCAATACTTTTTCCGTTACTTTCCATAATGCCTTGTTGCAAATAAGGCGCCAATTTTTGCAAGTATTGTGTGTATGGAATCAATGCTTCACTTTCGGCACCAAAAAAATTATTGTACCAAACGCTTAACAAAGCCAAAATTACGGGAATGTTTTTATCAAAATCGGTTGTTCTAAAATGCTCGTCCATTTCGTTGGCACCTTTTAATAATCCATCAAAATGATCATAACCAACAGCCAAACTTATCGATAATCCAACAGCACTCCATAGCGAAAATCGACCGCCTACCCAATCCCACATCGGAAAAATATTGTCTGGATTGATGCCAAATTCAGTTACCTTTTTAACATTAGTAGAAACGGCGACAAAATGTTGTGCTACGTCTTTTTGTGCAGCAGATTTTAGGAACCATTTGCGAATGGTTTCAGAATTGGTAAGGGTTTCTTGTGTTGTAAATGTTTTTGAAACAATAACAAATAAAGTCGTTTCGGGATTCAATTTTTTGATGATTTCGTTCACGTGATCGCCATCAACATTGGAAACAAAATGCAGATTGAGGTGATTTTTATAAAATTGTAAT
This sequence comes from Flavobacteriaceae bacterium, assembly GCA_947488595.1. Lineage (GTDB taxonomy): Bacteria > Bacteroidota > Bacteroidia > Flavobacteriales > Flavobacteriaceae > Flavobacterium. The sequence goes on along the minus strand of CANKZI010000007.1, from coordinate 45,666 downwards.
GCTTCAACGACCATAGCTGGCCCTAAATCAGATCCGCCAATACCAATATTTACAACATCCGTAAAGTTTTTCCCTGTAAATCCTTTGCGTTCGCCATTGATAATCTCGTTTGTAAACCCTTTGATTTTATTTTTTACTTCAAAAATCTCTGGCATTACATTGACGTCATCAACATTGACGATTTGACTTTCAGGTGCACGCAAAGCGGTATGCAATACGGCGCGATTTTCGGTTTGATTGATGGCATCACCAGCAAAATACTTTGAAATAGCCTCTTTCAAATGCACTTCGTCGGCCAATTGCAAAAGCAAATCAATTGTTTCTTGATTGATATTGTTTTTTGAATAATCGACTAAAAAGTCATTCCAATGAATATGAAATTTTTCGGCTCGCTTTGCATCTTCTTGAAACATTGATTTAATGGAAACGTGCTGCATTTGATTGAAATGCTGCAAAAGTCGTTGCCAAGAGTCGGTTGTTGTGGGATTTATATTTTGTAAGGCCATTTGTTTTGTTTTAAAAAATGCAAATTTACACTATTTGTTTTTAAATTTTAGGTTATACCAATTAGACATTAGCGCAAATTCATAAAAAAAATTTCGATTTTTACACGACTTTCATAAATCTGCTAAAGTCAGATAAAGTTAGGGTAATTCTATTTTTAGAATTATTGTAATTTGCGATAATTCATATAATTCGTGTCAACTTTTTTTATGAGTTTGCTTTAAAAAAACCAACTTGCCACCAAAATGGCTGTAATTACGCAGATAACATCTACCAAGAGCATCGTTCCTAATGCGTACCTTGTATTCTTTATATTAACTGAACCAAAATAAACCGCGATTACATAAAAAGTACTTTCGGCACTGCATTGAAAAATACTGCTCAACCTTCCGGTTAAAGAATCAGCTCCAAAAGTATTCATCGAATCAATTAAAAAACCTCTTGAACCCGCAGAACTAAATGGTCTAAGGAAAGCAACTGGCAAAGCATCGGTGATTTCTTTACTTACACCTAAATTAGAAAAGCCAAAAGCAATCCAGTTACTAATAATCTCAAATAAACCGCTATTTCTGAACAAAGAAATCGCAACTAACATGCCCAAGACATAAGGAAAAATCGTGACACCTGTTTTAATACCATTATTGGCTCCAGTCACAAAAGCCTCATAAACAGTAGTGTTTGCTTCTACAAATTTCTTTTCCTTAATAAAAGATAAAATCAAAGTAAAAGCAATAATTCCGACCAATATCAATGCAGAAAGATTTGAAGTAAAATAGTTTTTACCAATTAAATCCAGATGATTTACATATATCAGTAAACCAATAATTGCAGCAATTAAAACCATTAGCCCTATAATTAAAGATGCACTTTTGAAATTAATTTTTTGTTTAACACCCACAATTAAAAAAGCAGCAATCGTGCCGATAAAAGAGGTGATAATGCATGGCAACATTACATCGGCTGGATTGGTTGCGCCAGCGGCAGCGCGATAACCAATGATAGAAGTGGCAATGAGCGTAAGACCCGAAGCGTGCAAACACATAAACATAATTTGCGCATCACTGGCTCTGTCTTTTTCGGGATTTATTTCTTGTAAACTTTCCATCGCTTTTAGTCCAAAAGGCGTCGCTGCCGAGTCCAATCCCAAGAAATTGGCAGCAAAGTTTAAGGTCATATAAGATATAGAGGGATGATTTTTGGGAATACTTGGAAAGACTTTTACAAATACAGGACTCAATACTTTAGCTAATTTTTCGGAGGCGCCAGAAATGATTAAAAGCTCCATTAATCCACAAAAGAATGCCAAATAAGCTAAAAGAGGTAAAATCAAATCGAGTAACGTGTTTTTGCAAGTCGGCAATAAACCATCCGCTTTTTGAACGCCACTATAAATCTTTACGGTCTTATTTTTAAAAACATAGGTTGTATCAGGATTCAAAACATCGTTATTGACCACAATAGTTTTGTCTGGCGCCTTATCAATACTGTCTTTGATGAAAAGTGGGACTTGGTTAATGTATTTTTCGGATAATAAAACGGGATCATCTTTTTTGCCGTTCAAAACATAATCGATAGTGTAGCTGTTGCCTGTAAACAAACTGAAAACAACAAACACAATGGAAGATATAAAAATCACCAACCAAAATCTACTCAATACCATAAATTTGTTTTTTGTAAATATAGTAAATCAATCAGAATGTCAATGTCAAAAATCGATATCGACCAATCTAAACATGAATAATTTCGTCATCGACCAATAAATCTTCTCGTCTTAGTCGCAAGAAAATTTGTGCAACGGCAATTGTATCTTTTTCACAATAGGTTACAATTCGATCAATGTCTTTTTCGACATAAAAAACATGTCCTACTTGGCTTCCGTCGATATCGCCTTTTGGAGAAGGAATTCCGAGAATTTTGGTCAACAATTTTAAAGAAGTAAAATGTTTATAATCACCAAATTTCCACAATTCTAAAGTATCGAGATGTGGAATTTCCCATGGTTTTTTTCCGAATAAATTCAGTTTTTCGGGCAGTGCAATTTGATTAACAATCATCCTTCTCGCAATAAACGGAATGTCAAATTCTTTGGCGTTGTGCCCGCATAAAACATGTTGTGCCTGATTGAAATGATTGTTGAGTAAGTTATTAAATTCTTTTAGAATTTTTGTTTCTTCTCCAAAAAAAGAGGTTACTCTAAAATTTCGAATGTCATTTTTTATAATAAAATAGCCTACCGAAATGCAGACAATTTTTCCAAATTCGGCCCAAATTCCTGCACGGTCATAAAAGGCTTCGGCGGTAAATTCTTCCTTGCGCTGGTATTGGGTTTTGAGTTCCCAAAGCTGTTGCATTTCCGAATCCAGTTGGTTGTAATTCTCAATTTCTGGAACAGTTTCAATGTCTAAAAATAAAATGTTGTCGAGTTTAATTTTTTCTATCATGGCTTTTAAATTTTAATTGATACAAAACGAATTTACACAAATTTTGTTTTCCTTCAATGTTTAAAATTAAAAAAATGATATTATCTTTTTAAAGTAAAGTGCGATTTAAAAATTTTTTCAACGCCATTTTCCTCGTAATTTATAACGAACCAATAATCATCAGCCATTAGGGATTGGCCATTATATGTTCCATCCCAACCAGTACTATTGGTAAAAATCTGCTTTAATAATTTTCCGTATCGATCAAAAATTACAATGTTGGATCTTGTAAAAAGGCTTTTAATGTTCCAATAATCATGAATTCCATCGCCGTTAGGTGTAAAGTAACGGGGATAATCAATGATGGTTGCTGTTGTAGTTAAATTGGTGCAAAAAGTGGCATCAACAACGGTGATCGCATGTGTCCCTGATGCAACTTGCGAAAAGACATTTGAAGATTGAAAAGCACCATCATCCAATTGGTAAAGAAAGGGACCAATGCCACCAACTACAGTAACTGTAATGGTTGGGTTGTCACTAAAACTTGTCGATTGATTCACAATCAAACTTTCGCCTTGAATGGATTCAGTCACAAGAGCAAAAACCTTATCTGAAACACAACCGGTATTTATATTTGTTGCTATTACGCCGAAATTTCCTACTTGATTGGCATCAAAAGAGGCACCAGAGGCTGTCGGAATAAGCGCCCCTTCAAAATACCAATCAAAAGTATAATCGGTTGTATTTAAACCTGTTGTCAAGGTGTAAAATTGTGATGAAGCCGCACTTGAATTATTCAGACAAATCACACCGTCATTGATAATTGGATTGGGTAAGGCATGAATTACAACCTTAATTTCGATAGTAATTCCTGCGCAATTGTTATGGAAAGGAGTTACAAAGTAAGTTGCCGTGCCATCAGAATTGAAAGCCGTTAGCACTTGATTTATTAAATTTCCAGATCCATCGGTTGCACCAGATGTTCCGTTTTGAATAACCGTCCATGAAAAACTTGTTCCCGTAATATCAGCGCTTAAAGCAATATTTATAGTTTCATTAGAACAATAATTTAAATTGCCATCGACGACAACCGTTGGCGTAGGATTTATTGATACCACAATAGCACTAGAAAGTGGTTTATTGCAGGTTGGCGTTCCCGGAAGCATTGCATCAATCAATTGAAAAGTGGTATCAACATTTAAATTTGAGGTTATAATTGAATTGAATCCGGAAGCATCTAAGGTTATGGTTTGAATGGTTCCGCTGTTTTCTGAAAAGCTGATGACTGCATTTGGAGTCCCATTAAAATTTATGCTGCTCCTTTCTCCCAAACAAACCGATAAAGGATTTGCCGAAATGGTGGCTGTAGGAAATGCAATTAGCGAAATTGTAAATGATTGTGATAGCATTTGTGTACATGCATTGGTTCCGCTTGATGTAATGCTGACTAAAGTATAAACCGAATTAGCCGATAAATTAGGTGTTGTTAATTGCTTTGTTCCGCTTGAATCTAGAATTATATTTTGATTAGCACCACCATCAACTGTATAAGTTACTGTCGCGTCGGGTGTTCCAGTAAAGGTTAGAACTGTATTTGATTCGGAACAAATAACTGAACTCCCAGATATTGATGCTGTTGGTTTTGGATTTACGGTAATTAAAAAAGAATCATTTAAAGTTGCAACACAAGAACTCAAAACCGATGAAGCAACACTTACTAATGTATAGGTGCTATTTGCGTTTAAAACCGCTGTGGTTATAGTTTGAAATCCACTTGAGTCTAGGGCAATAGTTTGATTGGCACCGCCATCAATATTATAAGTCACAATTGCATTCGGAGTTCCATTAATTGTAACTGTCGTTGCATTTTCGGAACAAATGAAAGCAGTTCCAGATATTGAAGCGGTAGGCAAAGGAATAATTGTTAAAGTGACCGCTGTTCTTGCATTACTTCTACAATTCGAAGCTAAATTATAGGCTTCGGTATAAAATACTCCGGCTGTTGTTGGTGTATAAGTTAGGGAATTGGCCTGTAATAAGTTGCCTCCGGTTGGCGCATCAAACCAATTTACGCCAGTTCCAGCATCTGATGTAACGCTAAGAGACGGAATTGCTTCATCACTGCAAATAGTTATATCACTATTATTGTTTACTGCATTATTTGGAGCAGCTAAAAACGAAACCGTAAAAACATCTGATAAAGCAGAACAAAAGCTATTGCTTAAATTGGCACTGTCTTGCGCAACTTTAGTTCTGAAATAGGTTTGTGTTGTTAAATTTAGTGTCGTATAAGTTGCTGCATTTGCTCCTGCGATATCGGTCCATGTTGTTCCGTTGGTACTCGTTTGCCATTGATAGAAATAGTTTGCAACCCCCGAGGTTGTCGCTTGAAGTTGAATGGAAACCGGATTGTCACAAGTAGTAAAATTACTTCCAGCGGCAGATGGACTGGATATCGTGGTCAAATCGCCGCAAGATCTAAATGCAATGTCATCAATTGCCAAATCATTTCCGCAGCCACCCAATCCATTATTTTTCATTTTTAAAACTACCGAAGTTTCATTTGAAGTTGTAAAAACCAGCGCGAATTGTTGCCAAACAGGTGCAGCTGTCCCGATGATATTCCCGGTATTTCCTGAACTCAAGAGTATTGTTTCGGTATCATTCCATATTTCAAATTTAACATTTATGGGTATCTCACTAGCGCCACAAAATCCTGAAACTGGATTGTAAACATTCATCAACCAAGCAGAAAATTCGAAAGTAGAATTGATACAAAGTCCAGAAACAATTCGCTTGTAAAAATCTCCAGATGTACTGGCATTTGCATTTACAATTAAAGATTTTCCATTAGCACCGTTGGTCGCATCTGGCGTATGGTCTAAAGAATAATGCCAAGTACTATATAAATTTGTTCTGTAAAAAAGGGTGTAAAATCCATCATTAGGATTTCCTGTGATATAAGTATAATTAGTGACTCCGGCCGGCAATGCAGGGCCATAATTGGTTCCTGAACCAAAATTTTCGCTAAAGATAGCATCACCTTTACTTCCTGTACAAAATCCCAATTGAGAATAATTGTACATTGAAACTAGTAAAAGTAAGAAAGTAACGATTTTCTTTTTTTGGCTCATTGATTTAAAATGGTTGTTAATGCAATTCATTGCTTCTAATACAATTTTCAGGATTATCTATTAATGTAAATCCATCCTGTTTTAGTTGCTAAATCTGAAAAATCAATTACATAAAAATAGGTACCGTCAGGCAGTTCATCGCCTTTATTGGATTGTCCATACCATTCATTTTCATAGCCCGGTTTGTCATAAACTACAGTTCCATAGCGGTTAAATATTTTTAAATTAGCAACATTATACGAAGCCAAATCAAAATTGTCATTTTTATTATCATTGTTAGGTGAAATTCCTTTTTGAATAGCACAATAGGGCGCAATCACGTCTATGGATTTTTCTGAACTACAGCCCTCTTTTTCGATAACTAATTTGTATTTTCCAGCAACTGATGCAATAATAGACGCACTGTTTCCTATTATATTATTTTGAGGATTATACCATTGGTAACTTGAACCAGTTGAGTCCAATTCGACAGCTGTTAAAGTGTAACCTACACCAATACAGCTTTCGGATATGCTAAATTCTGGTAATGGTTTTACAGTTATTGTAAGATCAGTGTTTGAAGCGCACTGTCCTGCATTGGATGTAAAGATATAATTTGTAGTTGCCGTATTACTTAATGCAGGCGACCAAATGCCTTCAATTCCTTCGATAGAAGTCGTTGGCAATGCGTTTAAAGATGCACCCAAACAAATCGTATCAGCAATGTTAAAACTTGGTGTAACTAGTGGATTTACAGTTATCGTTAGATTTGTAGTGGCAGCACATTGCCCTGGAGCTGGCGTAAAAAGATATTCCGTTGTTTCCAAATTATTTAAAGGAGGCGTCCAGGCACCCGTAAATCCATTCAAAGAAGTGGTTGGTAACGCGGTTAAGGCTTCGCCCAAACAAATGGGATCAACAGCAGTAAAAGTTGGATTCACTTTAGGATTCACGGTTACTGTTACCGTTTTCTCATACAAGCATGTGATGGTTTCGACCAGTGCAATATCATCTAAAGCAAAATCGTTTCCATAATCGATAAACTGCCTGTCGTAAATGCAAATGTCAGCAGTAGTGTTGGTACCAGAATTCCAATCATGAGAAACCAAAGTCCAAACACAAGTTGTAGACGGAGCTGTAACTGGAGGTGCCAAAGAAACGCCATTGATTAAGACTTCTAATTTAGCTGGATTTTCGGGCGCTGCCGAAGCCACATAATACGAGAAAGTATAATTGGTATTTGGAACGACAACAATTGGAGTTCCTGCACACCAAGCTTTTATATTTCCGGTTGGATCTGTTGAACCATCAAATACCATAAGATTTCCAGTTCCCGTTGTATGATCGCCACAAGAAGCGAATGCTGAAAACCACTCATTCGGATTGGTAACTATATCGTAAGACGATTGAACTCCAAATGGATTTGGATCGCTTACTTGATTGTATTCTGTTGTAAAACCAGTATTCCCTGCTGAAAAATCGCCGTTAGCTACTAAATTTGTTGTTGCAGAAGCCGTTCCTGATGTTAAAGTATAAATTGTTGTAACCGAGGGACTAACATTTTGTGCAACACTATTTGGATTTGTTATCGAATCATCCGTTGGATTGGCTGTCCAAGTATAATTTCCAGCGCCGCCAGTGGCAGATAATGTTGTGGATTCGCCTTCGCAAATGGTCACAGGATTACTTAACACCAAGTTATTTGGAACGGTTAAAACGATACCTGATTGTGTAAAATTTTGACCACTAGCATCTGAACCCGAGATCGAATAAGTGCCTTCTGTTAAGCCAGTAAATAATCCTGTACTATTGGTTTGGCTTGACGTTCCTGTTAAAGTATAATTCCCATAAGGTAAAGTTCCACCTGATAAAGTAACAGCAATAGCCCCATCGGTGGCGTTTGGACATGTTGGATTTATTGAAGTATAGCTTCCTTCAAACGGAAGACTACCCACTGTGATTGAAAAATCATCAATAGCAAAGTCATTTCCGATTGCGCCGCTATTTAATGTTCTTAAACGAATTAATATATTGTTTGCAGTGGCAACGAATGAATAACTTACTTGTTGCCAACCCGCTGAAGGTAATGGCGCAAGATTATTTAGCACTGGTGGATTGATATTAGAAGCGTTTACAAAAATTAAGCCGATATTTGATCTTGTAGCTTCATCTGCGGTTACTTGGTTTGAAACCGATTTGATCCAGTAACGAAAAGTATAGGTAGTTCCAACCGTAAATCCTCCAATAGCACCTCCGGTACTACTGGTTGTCCAAATAAACTTATTATTGGTAGTTGCTCCATTAACTACAATCATATTTCCAAATCCAGTTGTGTGATCTCCACCGGAAATAAAAGAAGCATCCATTAAAACAGGATTAGTTGTTCTGGCATAGAATCCGGGATTACTATTGCCTGTCACAGGGTTTATCAAAGTGTAGTCGTTAACAAGAAAGCCAACACCACTTCCGCCGCTTTCAAAATCACCATTGCTCAAAAATTGTGCATTAATTGAATTACCTCCTAAAATTAATAAAAGTAAAACAAAATGTATTTTCTTAAAAAAGAGCGCGCTGTGTATTTTCATAATATAAGTATTTCTTAATTTTTAAAATTAAACTATATTTTTTTTGCTTATGAAAATTTTTAGTTAAATAAACCATACATATTGAGCAGTTCATGTGCAATGTTCAAAGGAATTGGCTTTACTATGATTGCTGCAAAATAGCGCTTTCACGGCCAACCGTTTTTTAGTATTTGTTGAGGTAATGTTTAGTTAGCGAAAACGTTATAATTATAACATTATATTTGAAAACGGTTATAAATAACGATAAAAAAGCTCGTTTTTAATATTGAAACAGGAACAATCAAAAACGATCATTGATTTAGGAAGTGAATAATTTTGAAAAAAACCATACAAAATGAAGGAAGAAAGAAACTGTTGTATATTCTAAAACAAGGATTGTTGGGTTGTACGATTTTCATGTTCCAAAAGCTATTTTTTGCGCCATAAACCTCCGGTATATCATGTAAGTGAACCGTCAGTGCCGATAACGCGATGACAAGGCACAACAATCCATAACGGATTTTTCCGTTGGCAGCAGCTACAGCACGAATGGCTTTTCAATCACCTAGCTTTTTGGACAAATCCAAATAAAATGTGGTTTTCCCGTAAGGAATTTTTAATAATTCGACCCATACTCTTTTTTGAAATTCAGTTCCCGAAGGATTGATTTTAAAACTGAAATTTGTGGGTTTGCCTTCAAAATAGAAATGGAGTTGTTGTATTACTTCTTGCAATCCTTTCGGAATCTTTGCTGCAACATCGCCTTCTGCCGAGATAGAAATCAAAGTAATTCCGTTTTCATCGCCAGCTATTTTAGCTACTACCTACGTCGTTTTGATGCAAACAGTTTCAATTTTTTTTAAGATATCAAAATGTTTTCGATTGGAAATTAATTTTATGTAACCGCAAAATACGCAGCGATTTTGGCTATTTTTGGTCTGAATTTAAATGACCAAAAATCATTTTTTGCGAAGATCTTTGCAATCTTTGCAGTTAATATTTAATGTCTTTAAACTAATTCGTGTTCATTTTGTATTATTTCAAAGACGAATACATATACGCCTCTAGGGCTTTGAGTTCTTCATCTGACATCGTTTTGGTGATAGAAAAATTGGCTTTCATGACTTCGTATTGGGTTGGATCAACGATAGGTTCTGCCTCCCCTTTTAGGAAAGTAATAAGGTTACCCTTTTTTTCTTTGTAGATTGTGGCTATAGCTTTAATACTTGGTCCAATAACTTTTTGTTCTGGTAAATGACAAGCGATACAAGTTCCTTTGTTTTCAAAAAGCGCTTTTCCGAGCGCAATCGACGATTTCGGATTTTGGGTGTTTGTTATGTCTTTTTCATTTTCTTTTTTGCACGAAATCACTAAAAAAGCAATCAAAAGGAATAGTATTTTCTTCATATCATTGTTTCATTAATATTGCTGCTTCTTTGGCAAAATAAGTCGAAATTAAACTGGCTCCGGCTCGTTTGATGCACATTAATTGTTCCATCATAATTTTGTCGTGATCCAACCAACCTCGTTCTGCGGCGGCTTTTATCATAGCATATTCGCCCGAAACATGAAAAACAGTCACGGGAACATTGACGGCATTTTTTACTTCGCGAACGATGTCGAGATAAGCAATTCCAGGTTTTACCATTACCATATCGGCACCTTCTTCAACGTCCATAAGTGCTTCTTTGATGGCTTCGATGCGGTTGGCATAATCCATCTGGTACGTTTTCTTATCTTTTGAAATGTATGCATTATCAACTGGAGCGCTGTCTAAAGCATCTCGAAATGGGCCATAAAAAGCCGATGCATACTTGGCAGAATAACTCATAATACCTACATGGGAGAAGCCGGCAGCATCTAATCCTTGACGCAATCGCAGTACGCGTCCGTCCATCATGTCGCTTGGTGCCACAAAATCGGCTCCCGCTTGCGCGTGCGAAACGGCCATTTTTACCAAAGCTTCGTTGGTTGCATCGTTGGCGACATCACCGCTTTCGATGATACCATCGTGACCAAAAATAGAGTACGGGTCTAAGGCTACATCAGGCATAACAATCATTGCTGGACAAGCAGTTTTGATTGCTCTGATGGCTTTCTGCATTAATCCGTTTGGATTCCACGCTTCTTTCCCGGTGTTGTCTTTCAGGCGTTCGTCGACTTTTACGTAAATGTTTACTGCACGAATTCCCAAATCAAATAATTCGTTGACTTCTTCGACCGTCAAATCGATGGACCGACGAAAAATGCCTGGCATGGATGGAATTTCGACTTTATAATTTTCGCCTTCAGCGATGAACATGGGGAACATAAAATCACTCGGACTTAATGTAGTTTCGCGAACTAGAGAACGAATGGACTCGTTAACGCGCAATCTTCTGCCTCTTTGTAATGGGAACATATCTCTTCTTTTTTTGAACCATTAAGAAATTAAGCTTAATGAATCTTAATGGTTGAATTATTTTATATCCAATCAATTGGTCTTATTAGTACTTTAATCAATCGCTCTTCTTCACTACCAATTTCAGGTTGATGATCATAAACCCATTGCACATGTGGTGGCAAACTCATCAATATACTTTCAATTCTTCCGTTGGTTTTGAGTCCGAAAAGTGTGCCTTTGTCATGAACTAGATTGAATTCTACGTAACGTCCACGACGGATTTCTTGCCAAGTGCGTTGTGCTTCGGAAAATGGTAAATCTTTTCTTCTTTCTAAAATTGGCACATAAGCCTCTAAAAAACTGTTACCCACCTCGGTTACAAAATTGTACCATTCTTCTATTTTCATTGCTTCCGTGGTTTTACAATAATCGAAAAACAATCCTCCGATTCCTCTGGCTTCGTTGCGGTGTTCGTTCCAAAAATAAGCATCACATTGCTTTTTGAATTTTGGATAAAACTCAAGATTGTGTTTGTCACAAGCCGTTTTGCAAGTCTGGTGAAAATGAATCGCATCTTCCTCAAACAAATAATAAGGTGTTAAATCTTGTCCGCCGCCAAACCATGAATTTATTATTTCACCATTTTCATTATACATTTCAAAATAACGCCAATTGGCATGAACGGTTGGTGCCATCGGATTTTTAGGATGAATTACCAAACTTAATCCACAGGCAAAAAAATCGGCTTCACCAACATTGAACATTTTTTGCATGGCTTCGGGCAATTTTCCGTGAACAGCCGAAATGTTTACACCGCCTTTTTCAATTGTATCTCCGTTTTCGATAACACGTGTTCGTCCGCCACCACCTTCGGGTCGATCCCAAAGGTCTTCTCGAAATTGGGCTTTGCCTTCGACCGCTTCTAATCCATTACATATTTGGTCTTGAAGGTTTTGAATGTAGTTGTAGAATTTATCTTTCATCGTAAACGTATTTTCTAAAAGCAGTCTGCTGACAGCTATTGTTTGTACTCCTTCACCGCATCAACAAAAGCCATAGCATGATCGACAGGAATATTAGGCAAAATACCATGACCCAAATTCACAACGTATTTGTCTTTTCCGAATTCGTCAATCATTTGATGTACCATTTTTTTGATGGTCGGAATCGGCGACAACAATCGCGATGGGTCAAAATTGCCTTGTAAAGTAATATTTCCACCAGATAAATACCTCGCATTTCTGGGAGAACAGGTCCAATCGACACCCAATGCCGACGCTTTACTTTTTCCCATTTCGCCAAGTGCAAACCAGCATCCTTTTCCGAAAACAATTACAGGTGTAATATCGGCCAAAGCTTCAACAATTTGATTGATGTATTTCCATGAAAACTCTTGATAATCAACTGGCGATAACATGCCGCCCCACGAATCAAAAATCTGAATGGCATTGCAACCTGCCTTAACTTTTTCTGTTAAATATAAAATGGTGGTGTCGGTGATTTTTTGCAATAAAACATGCGCTGCTTCAGGATGTGAAAAACAAAATCCTTTGGCTGTATCAAAACTTTTTGAGCCTTTTCCTTCGACCGCATAACAAAAAATGGTCCAAGGCGAACCCGCAAAACCAATCAGCGGCACTTCGTTATTGAGCATTTGTTTGGTCAATTTGATAGCGTCAAATACATAACCTAGAGTTTCGTGAACATCGGGCACAATGACTTTTTCGACATCTTGAATGGTGCGAATTGGATTGGGCAAAAATGGTCCAACACTTTCTTTCATTAAAACCTCGATTCCCATTGCTTGTGGCACGACTAAAATATCCGAAAATAAAATGGCAGCATCAGGCGCTATTCTGCGAATGGGTTGCACTGTAATTTCGGCAGCCAATTCGGGTGTTTGACAACGTGTGAAAAAATCATATTTGTCGCGCAAGGCTATGAATTCTGGCAAATACCTTCCGGCTTGACGCATCATCCAAACTGGCGGTCGTTGCACAGTTTCTCCTTTTAAGGCTTTTAGGAATAAGTCGTTTTTGATCATTTTTTTTATTTTTAGTAACGAATTGTTTTTAGGTGGTCACAAAGTCGTGAAGTTTTATTTGTTATAATGTTCTATTGTTGCTGCAATTACATTTTCGATGGATGGAGTACTTGCAATTACAATATTTTTTATTTTTTTATTTTCTAATACCGTTGCGGTTGTTGCTCCAATACAGAAGCATATTTCGTTTTTAATGGTGTTCAATTTTAAGTAGCTTTCGACTGCTGATGGGCTAAAAAATAATATTCCATCTGGTTTAATTGTTGCTTTTTTTGAGATTAAGTTGGTCTCATAAACTTCTATTTCGTTAAATGTGATGCCATTCTCTTTTAAGGTTTTTGGTAAAACCTCTCGGCGCAAATTTCCGCTAAAAAAAGTGAAAGTTTCTTTTGCATAAATTAATGAAATTATTGCTGCCAAATCTTCGGCATAACCTGTATAAGCAATAACATTAAATCCATTTTCCGACAATACAATTTTTGTTTTTAATCCAACACAAAAAACATTTTTACTTTTTAAATCTTCGGCTTCTGGATGTTCTAAAATGCTTTGAACCGCGTTTTGACTGGTGAAAATTAGATTGTGGTTTACTCTTAACAATTCGAAATTTTTGCTTTTGGTTTCGATAAAATCTTCTTCAATTACTGAAAATTTGGCATCCAACAAAAGTTGCCTCTGATTGTACAAAAGCTTTTTAGTTGATAATATGTTGGTTGGTTTTGTCATTGTTTATGATACACAAATTGGCACATTTAAGCCAATCATTTATTTTTTTAAATCATTTTTAATTTGTTGCATCAACGCAATTCCACCATTATTTAAAATTTCTTGTGCCAAATGAAATCCTAATTTTTTCCATTCTTCAATTGGTACTATTTTCTCAATTTCCAATTTTTGTTTTCCGTCAATTGACAATAATACGCCATGAAAAGCAATAGTATCTTCGGTCTCGTTGTATTTTGCAAAAGCGCCAATAGGCGCAGTACAACCGCCTTCTAATGTTTTTAGAAATTGACGTTCGATATAAGTACAAATTTCGGTTTCAATGTCATTCAATTCGGAAACTGCGTCTCTCGAAAAAGTGTCATTTTGCATGGCCACAATTACCATTGCGCCTTGTGCTGGTGCTGGAACCATCCAATTTAAATCGATGAAATTTTCGGGCAAAAGCTGAATTCGCTCTAATCCAGCAGCGGCAAATACAGCTCCATTCCATTCATTATCATGTAACTTCTGCATGCGTGTATTGACGTTGCCGCGCAAATCAACGACTTGGTGGTTGGGATATTTGTGCAACCATTGTGCTTGACGGCGAAGACTTCCGGTGGCTATAATTCCGTTTTGATCTAAAAAATCAAGTGCTCCTTTATGAACCAAAATGTCATTTGGATTTGCTCTTTCTAATACTGCCGCTTGCACAATACCAATGGGCAAAGCGGTTGGCACATCTTTCATCGAATGAACAGCAATATCAACTTGACCATTAATCATTGCGATGTCTAGCGTTTTAGTGAAAATTCCTGTGATTCCGAGTTCATAAAGCGGTTTATCGAGAAGCAGGTCGCCTTGCGATTTTACGGCTACAATTTGGGTTTTATAACCTAAAGTATTGAGTTGTTTTTCGACAGTATGCGCTTGCCAAAGTGCGAGTTCACTATCCCGAGTTCCGATTCTTATTGTTTTTTCTGCCACAAATTAATTGTATTGAACGATTTCTTTGCTTTAATTTGATTGGTCTCAAAAAAAATGCAAAGTTTGTTTTTGATTTATGATAGTTTGATACCGTATTTTTCTTCAACCACCGAAGTAGTTACTTTTGTAGTAGCCAATCCAATTTGAAATACTTTTTCGATCCATTCGATGCTTTCGTCAACCGAGGTGTTTTCGTCTTTCAAGTGGCTGGCAAAATGATTGGTAATTTTTTGAATGATGCGATTGCTGATTATCTCTGCTTGCTCTTCGTCAAAATTAGACAATTTTTTTCGTTGAAAATTCAACTCATTTTCTTTGATGTCATTTAATTTTGCTTTCAATGCATGGATTGTAGGCGCAAATTTACGGCCGTTCATCCAAGTATTAAATTCTAATTTTATGTCTTCAATAATGGCTTCTGCTGCAGGTATATGTTGTTTTCTTCTTTCTAAAGTGTCGTCTGTCATTTGTGATAAATTGTCCATGTGAATCAAAGTAACACCTTCCAAATCGCTAACATTTTCATGTACATTTTTTGGAATCGATAAATCTAAAATCAACAAAGGTTTTTTAAGATTCAAAATGGCCTTGTCTATCGTTGGGTTTTGCGCTCCCGTGGCAACTACGACAACATCTGCTTTTTGCAATTCAAGGTGTAAATCAGCGTAATCTTTAACAATAAGATTGAGTTTTCCAGCCAATTTTTCTGCTTTATTTTTGGTTCTGTTAATTAATGTAATGTGTTCGTTTTTGGTATGTTTAACCAAATTCTCACAGGTGTTTCTACCTATTTTTCCAGTCCCAAAAAGCAAAATGTTTTTATTGCCAATGTTTTCAACGTTTTTTATAATATACTGAACCGATGCAAATGAAACCGAAGTGGCTCCTGTACTTATTTCAGTTTCGTTTTTGATTTTTTTACTGGCTTGGATAACCGAATTGATCAATCGGTCTAAAAAAGTATTAATCAATCCTAATGATTTGGATTCATTGAAACTTGACTTCAATTGACTAATAATTTCAAAATCACCCAATATTTGGCTATCCAAACCTGTGGCAACACGAAACAGGTGGTTAATGGCTTCTTGGCTTTTATATACAAAACCTACTTTTTGAAACTCTTCGGCTGTACCCAAACTGTTCTCGCAAATTAATTTAATCAACTGAAAAGGATGTTTAGCAAATCCATAAATCTCTGTCCTGTTGCAAGTTGAAGTAACAATAATACTTTCAATCCCTTCGGATTTTGCTTGTTCGAGTAAATTGGTTTTGGTTTTTGTATCTAAATTGAATTTACCTCTAACTACAGCATCAGCTTTTTTATAGCTCAATCCTACTGCGTAGAAGTACAAATGTTTTGATAAGTTGATTTTCTCCATAGATACACTTTCCCTAAAAGTCCAACAAAATTATGACTATACTATTTATTAAAGTAACGCTGTAAGGACTATTTGTATCGCTTCGAGATATTTTAATAAAAAATGGTATATACAACGTAAATTCTTTTAAATTTGTAATGAAATCAAGCCTTGATAAAATGCTTATATAGAATAATTCTAAATAGATTGTAAGATTGTTTTCAAAAAAACATACGAAAAAATACCGCTATGGGTTCACAAGAAATAATAAAAATTGAAGAAGATTTTATTTTAATTCGTTTTCAGAATGATGGAACTGATAATTTTAGGTTTGAAAGACCTATAAACCAAGGGTTGATTCAGTTTCATTTTGGTATTAAAGGAAAGGCAAAATTTGTTTTCAATCAAGGTAACTATGCAATAGATTTGAGAGAAGAGCATTCCTTATTATTGTACAATCCGCAAAAAGAGTTGCCATTAAATTTAGAATTGGCATCGAATTCTTGGGTAATTTCGGTAATTATTTCGATTAAAAAATTCCATTCTTTGTTTTCTACCGAAGCCGATTACATCACTTTTTTGAGCGATGACAACAAAGATAAAAAGTATTACAACGAAGGCAATATTAGTCCTTCTATGGCGATTGTTTTAAGTCAATTGTTTCATTATAATTTGCATCCATCAATAAAAAACTTATACTATAAAGGAAAGGGATATGAACTTTTGAGTTTGTATTTCAACCGAACTGAAGATCCAAATGCAGAGCAATGTCCGTTTTTAGTAGATGAAGATAATGTATTAAAAATTCGGAAAGCAAAAGATATCATTATCGCGAACATGGCTGAACCGCCGGGTTTACAAGAACTTTCAGATCAAGTTGGATTGAATTTAAAAAAACTTAAAATGGGTTTTAAACAAATTTATGGCGATACGGTTTATGGGTTTTTGTTTGATTATAAAATGGATTTTGCCCGAAAGCTATTAGACAGCGGCTCCTATAATGTCAATGAAGTTGGACTAAAAATTGGGTATAGTACCGGAAGTCATTTCATTGCGGCCTTTAAAAAGAAATTTGCTACTACGCCAAAAAAATATTTGATGTCGATAAATTCAAATACATAAAAAGTTTTAGATTTTATTACTCTGAAATTTCATCCAATCAATTTCGTATATCAAACAATCAATAAAAAAGTGTTAATCATAAAAAGTAAAAATTAAGAATAATTACTTTTACTCAAAATTAAAATCAGCTATGAAAGGAGTATTACTTGTAAATTTAGGTTCGCCCGAAAGTCCAACCGCAAAAGACGTTAAACCTTATCTCGACGAATTTTTAATGGACAAATACGTGATAGATGTTCCTTTTTTATTACGTGCATTATTGGTTCGAGGTATTATTTTGCAAACCCGTCCGAAAAAATCTGCTGCGGCTTATGCTAAAATTTGGTGGGATGAAGGATCGCCATTGGTTGTGATTTCTCAAAGAATGCAAAAAAAAGTGCAATCACAAGTTGATATTCCTGTAGTTTTGGCCATGCGATACGGAACAATGACCATTTTAAAAGGTTTGCAAGAACTGCATGACAAAGGCGTCAACGAAGTAATGCTAATGCCTTTGTATCCGCAACATGCGATGGCATCAACCACTACCATTGTAGTGCTGGCTGAGGAACTTCGCGCCAAGCATTTTCCGGAAATGAAATTTACCAATGTTCCCGCTTTTTACAATAAAGAAGGTTATATCAGCGCCTTGTCCAATTCTATAAAAGCCCATCTTGGCGATTATGATTACGACCATTTGTTGTTTTCGTACCACGGTATTCCAAAAAGGCACATTCGCAAAACCGACATTACAAAATCACATTGCAAAATCGATGGTTCATGCTGCAACACACCGTCGCCAGCACACGAATTTTGCTATCGCCACCAATGTTATGAAACCACAAAACAAGTTGTGAAATACCTCGGAATTCCCGAAGGAAAATACAGTCAGACTTTTCAATCACGGTTGGCGGGCGACAAGTGGTTAACGCCATACACGGATACTGAAGTTAATAAAATGCCCGAAAAAGGGATCAAAAAATTGGCTGTAGTAACGCCTGCTTTTGTATCGGATTGCTTAGAAACTTTAGAAGAAATTGCAATGGAAGCCAATCACGAATTTAAAGTTCATGGTGGCGAAGAATTTCGCGCCATTCCGTGTATGAACGATGGCGACGAATGGTGCGCAACAGTGGCTGGTTGGATTAAAGATTTTCAAAAAACATAGAAAAAGGGCAAAGAAAAAAGACGCAAATGGAACTCTACAACTATATAAAATCGCTTCACCTCATCTTTGTAATAACTTGGTTTTCTGGTTTGTTTTATATTGTTAGGTTGTTTGTGTACCAAATTGAAGCTAACGACAAACCTTCGCCTGAAAAAGAAATTCTTCAAAAACAATACAAAATCATGACTTATAGGTTGTGGTATATTATTACTTGGCCATCGGCAATATTGGCTAGTATTTTTGCTTTTTGGATGTTGTTTTTTACAGAATTAGGAAAATCCTGGTTGCAAATGCCGTGGATGCACGTTAAACTTGGCTTTGTTTTTGTGTTGTATTTGTACCATTTAAAATGCCATCAAATTTATAATCAATTGCAAAAAGACGAAATCAAATACAGCGGCAATTTTATGCGTCTTTGGAACGAAGGTGCCACAATTATTCTTTTTGCAGTTGTGTTTTTAGTCATTTTAAAAAATGCTGTGAATTGGATTTTTGGGGTTATCGGAATATTTCTTTTTTCGATAATTTTAATGTTGGGGTTCAAATTGTATAAAAAAATTCGCGAACGCAATCCATCATAAAATGCTAAAAGCAATCAAAATAAAACGGATATCACTTCGCATAAGAATTTTTCTGTCGATGATTGTCCTCACATTGATTGCTTCTGTTTTAATGGCCTCAATTTCGATATTTCAATTCAAAAAAGAAGCCAAAGATTACCATCAAGAGCGCTTGGAAAGGAAAGAAAAAGCCATTAAAGAACACATCAATTATATACTTTCAAATACCACATATCCGCTAACGCCCGAAAACTTAAGGCTTATTTTTAAGGATAAAATCCATGAACTATCGGATATTCATACCCTTCAAATCAATATTTATAGTCTAAAAGGGCAACTGCTCAAATCTTCCAAAGGCTCTTTTTCTATTGACACACCGGCGCCACCAATTCCAGATTATATTTTGCGTTTGGTACAATCATCAATGGAAAAACGCTATGTTGACATTAAAAACATTGAAGGCAAAAAATACCGTTCTTCCTTTAGTCAAATCAAAGATTTGAAGTTCAAACCACTTGGCATTTTGAGCCTTCCCTATATTGAAGATGATGGTTTTTATGACCGTGAATTAAAAAATTTCTTAATCCGATTAGGGCAGGTTTATTCGTTTATGTTGCTGATTGCATTTGCTTTGGCTTATTTTTTATCGAGTTATATTACCAAATCTTTAAAATCAATTTCCGATAAAATTACAGAGACAAGTCTGAATCAAAAAAACGAAAAAATTGAACTCGACGATAGCAGTCGCGAAATCAGCCTTTTGATCAACGCCTATAACGGAATGGTTGATAAATTGGAAGAAAGCGCAATAAAATTAGCACAAAGTGAGCGGGAACAAGCTTGGCGCGAAATGGCAAAACAAGTAGCACACGAAATCAAAAATCCATTAACACCTATGCGTTTGACGGTCCAAAGCTTCCAACGAAAGTTTGATCCAAATGATCCCGAAGCGAAGCAAAAAATGAACGATTACTCGACCACTTTGATTCAGCAAATTGATACAATGTCATCTGTGGCTTCGGCATTTTCTAACTTTGCAACGATGCCAGCACAGCAAAATGAAACCTTAAATGTGGTCAAAATTGTCGAATTAGCGCTGGATATTTTCAATGAAGAATATATCGAATTCGATGCTGCAGAAAAAGAAATTATCACCCGAATGGACCGCACTCAATTGATCCGTATCATCACCAATTTGGTCAAAAATGCGATTCAATCTATTCCTGAAAACCAAGCTGTTAAATCAATTCTTGTTACTGTAAATACCGAGGAAGATGCAGTGGTCATTCGTGTAAAAGACAATGGAATTGGCATTGAGGCCGAAAATATTGCGCATATTTTTGAACCAAAATTTACTACAAAAACGAGTGGCATGGGACTTGGCCTCGGAATTATAAAAAATATTATTGAAAATTATAAAGGAACAATTACTTTTGAATCATCATTTGGAGTAGGAACGATTTTTACAGTTTCGCTTCCATTAACCAAACCTAAATAAACATGAGTTACGAGAACATTTTAGTTTTTTCCGAAAGCCATATTGCAACAATCACCATCAATCGTCCCACCAAACTCAATGCTTTGAATAAAGCGACCATTCAAGAGTTGCACGATGCTTTTTTATTTTTAGAAAACGATAAAAATTGCCGTGTAGTCATTTTGACCGGAAGCGGTGAAAAAGCATTTGTAGCTGGTGCAGATATAGCCGAATTTGCTCATTTTTCTGTTCAAGAAGGCGCGCAATTGGCGGCAAACGGACAAGAATTACTTTTTGATTTTGTCGAAAACATGCGCACACCAGTTATCGCGGCAATCAATGGTTTTGCACTCGGTGGCGGATTAGAATTGGCGATGTCGGCCCATTTCCGAATTGCATCAGAAAATGCCAAAATGGGATTACCAGAAGTTTCACTTGGCGTTATCCCCGGCTATGGTGGAACTCAGCGTTTGCCTCAATTGATAGGAAAAGGCCGCGCAATGGAATTAATAATGACTGCCGCAATGATTGATGCCGAAACCGCAAAAGCGTATGGATTGATCAATCATTTGGTCGCACAAAATGATCTTTTGGATTTCACAAATTCGATTGCGCAAAAAATAATAAAGAATGCACCTTTGGCGATTGGTCAAGCGATAAAAGCCATTAATGCCAATTTTAAAGACGGCACAAATGGTTTTGAAACTGAAATAAAAGCATTCGGAAAGTGCTTTGGAACCGAAGATTTTAAAGAAGGAACTACCGCTTTTTTAGAAAAAAGAAAAGCAAATTTTACTGGAAATTAATCCAAAAAAATTACTTTCTGGCTTTTTAATTAAACAAACAATGCCTTCAATTCAGTAGCTTCTTCGGGTTTCATTTTTCCGGCAAGTACCAAACTCAATTGTTTTCGGCGCAAAGCTGCTTCAAAACGTTCTTTTTCTAAATCGGTTTCTGGAACGATTGGCGCTACCTCTACGGGTCTTCCGGTATCATCAACGGCTACGAAAGTGTAAATTGCTTCATTGGCCTTGTTGCGATTGCCCGATTCACGATCTTCTATCCATACATCAATAAAAATTTCCATAGAACTTTTAAAACTACGCGAGACTTTGGCTTCAACAGTAACAACGCTTCCCAGCGGAATGGCGCGATTAAATGCCACGTGATTGACCGATGCGGTGACAACAATTCTTCGCGAATGCCGCCTGGCAGCAATACTTGCAGCACGATCCATTCTGGCCAAAAGTTCGCCTCCAAAAAGATTGTTCAATGGATTGGTTTCACTTGGTAAAACCAAATCGGTCAAAATAGTTAAAGATTCTGAAGGATGTTTTGGGTGCATTTTTTTTTGCAAAGATAAATAAATACGGTTGAAATTATGTATCACCAACCAACAATCGAATGCTAACAAACATTAATTCTCAAAAAAAATCCCGCTTTACAACGGGAAATATTTTTATAATTCGTCAATCAGCAACCAAGCATCAGGGCTTTGTGTTTTGTGTATGGTTCTCATGGCGTTTTGCGCTTCTTTATAACTGCCAAAACTACCATAAAGCACTGGGAACAATCCGTATTTGTTTATTGGTAATATTCTAGATTTAAATCCGTTGGCACTCAGTTTTTCAAAAACACGTTGTGCATTGCTTTCTTCTCTGAATGCGCCAGCAACAATATGATAAGGTAATTTTCCTCCTTTTACAGTCAACGTTACATTGGGCATCGGACTTTTGATAAAAAAAGTGGCTTCTTGAATTTTATTCTGAACGGCTGTTTGCACTGATTGTTGAACGATTAGTGTTTGAGCGTCGATTTGATTTTGATAGTAATTATTGCCAAAAAAACCAAGTGTCCCCAATCCGATTGCAAAAACTGCCGCATATTTTAAATAAGGATAATGGCGTTTTTCTGGAACCAAAACAATGGTTTCTGTTGGAGCAACTGCGGCTTCAACCATTTCATTTCTTTTGATTGCCGGAGCAATAAAAGAAGTTAATCCAAAAGCAGCCGTATAATAATTGATTTGATTGGAAGCTTCAAAAACCAAATTGCTTTCTGCATTAACCGAAATAATCCCGACATTAGCAATCAAAATCGGTTGGTAATTTTGCAGCGCATTTTTCCAAAGCGACACTTCTTTTTGGATACTTTGTACTGCCGTTTCGTAAGTTATTTTTTCTGCTTGCGCAATGTGGTTCGCCAAAAGACCATCATTGTTTTTCAAATAAGCATTAAACGAAACCAATTTTTTTGGCGGATAAAATCCGTTATTTTCGTTTTTTAGTTGTGCCGATTGGATTTCGGTCAAAAACGCACCAAATCCTGGAACGGTCACGCATTGGTACCGGTATAAAAGCTGCGATATATAATGTTCAATCTTCATAATAACAAAGTTAAATATTAACCAAAGCCGTCAAAATTTTATCAACAAATTTTATTAACAATTTGACAAAAAATGTATAAATTGAGCCTCAAATAGTTACTATGCGCCATTCCGATTTATTTTATGCACTCGCCTTACAAAAAGTGGAAGGTGTTGGCGATATTATTGCCAAAAAACTCATCGCTCATTGCGGCTCTGCCGAAAATGTTTTTAAAACAAAACCTTCTCAATTGGCTGTTATTGATGGTGTTGGATCGGTTTTATCAAGAAATTTAAAAAGCAAAAGTGTTTTTGAAAGTGCCGAATGTGAGTTAAAATTCATTAATGACCATCACATCAATTGTGTTTTTTTTCAAGACGATGATTATCCCGAAAGACTGAAACATTGTATCGACGGACCGCTTTTGTTGTTCACTTCGGGTAACATCGACCTCAAAAACAGAAAAATAATTAGCATTGTTGGCACGCGACAAATTACGTCTTATGGCACCGAGTTTTGCAAAAATCTAATTGCCGATTTGGCGCCGCTTGATCCCATAATCGTGAGCGGATTTGCCTATGGTGTTGATATTGTAGCCCACCAAGCCGCTATGGAACACGGTTTGCAAACCATCGGCGTTGTGGCGCACGGTTTGAATCAGATTTATCCAAAGCCACACAAAAAATTTGTCGCTAAAATGGAAAAAAACGGTGGTTTTATGACCGAATTTTGGAGCAATTCTAGTCCTGAAAAAGAAAATTTTGTCCGCAGAAACCGTATTGTAGCCGGTATTGCTGAAGCCACCATTGTCATCGAATCTGCCGACAAAGGCGGTTCGTTGATTACGGCAAATATCGCCAACGATTACAACCGCGATGTTTTTGCCGTTCCCGGACGCACCACCGACAAGTACAGTCAAGGTTGCAATAATTTGATTAAAATACAAAAAGCCAATGTATTGACAAGTGCTGCCGATTTGATTTATATTCTGAATTGGGATTTGGAAACAAAAACAAAAGCAGTTCAAAAACAACTGTTTGTTTCTCTTGATGCCGACGAACAAAAAATTTATGATTTTCTTCAAAAAAATGGCAAAGAATTGCTTGATATTATTGCGCTAACCTGCGAATTTCCAATTTATAAAATCTCTGGAATTTTACTCAATATGGAACTCAAAGGCGTTGTTCGACCTTTACCGGGTAAGTTGTTTGAGGCAATTTGAATCAACCAAACCCCAATTTTTCTCTCACTCTTCCTAAAACGCCATCGGCAACTTTAGCAGCTTTTTCAGCTCCCAAAAGCAATACTTTGTCAATTTCCGAAAGGTTACTCATATAGTAATTGTATGTTTCTCTTTCGGTTTTAAACTTCGCTACAACCAACTCAAATAACGCTTGTTTGGCATGTCCCCAGCCAAAATCACGGTTGGTGTTTTTGTATTTTTCGGTCATTGATTCCAATTCAGTAGCATTGGCCAACAACTTATAAATCGCAAAAATTTTGCAAGTTTCAGTATTTTTCGGTGCTTCCAAAGGTGTGCTGTCGGTTTCAATCGTCATTATTTGTTTGCGCAATGCCTTGTCGTCCAAAAAAATATTGATAATATTATTGGCCGACTTACTCATTTTTCCGCCATTGGTTCCAGGCACATATTGTGTCGCTTCTTGAATTGAAGGTTCAGGCAACACAAAAGTTTCACCCATTTGGTGGTTGAACCGCGCTGCTACATCGCGTGCCATTTCAATGTGTTGCAATTGGTCTTTGCCAACGGGAACAAATTGCGCATCATACAACAAAATATCAGCAGCCATAAGCATCGGATACGAAAATAATCCCGCATTAACGTCTTCCAATCGGTCCGATTTGTCTTTGAACGAATGCGCCAATGTCAGTCTTTGAAACGGAAAAAAGCAACTCAAATACCATGATAATTCGGCAGTTTGCGGCACATCAGACTGACGGTAAAAAGTCACTTTTTCGGTGTTCAATCCACAAGCCAACCAAGCGGCGGCGGTGCTATAGGTGTTGTTTTTTAAAGTGCTACCATTTTTTATTTGGGTAACCGAATGCAAATCGGCAATAAACAAAAACGATTCGTTTTCGGGTTGGTTCGACAATGCAATTGCCGGAATAATCGCTCCCAAAAGATTGCCCAAATGCGGTGTGCCTGTACTTTGTATGCCAGTAAGTATTTTTGCCATTTCAAATTTTATCAATCGCAAAGTTCGCAAAGTTTTTGTCAAACTACGCCGCCTTCTAAGATTTTTTTTTGTGTGCCATCCGATTGCAAAAAATGCGTTTGCGCCAACGCATATTTCGCATCGGCTGTCGGGCTATCCGCTACAAGTCCTCGCCTACTCCATTGCATTGCGTTGGCTGTGGGCTTTTTGCTGCTATCCCTCACACATCGCGTTATAACTTTACAAGCAAAACCGACTTTACCAAAATATAAACATAAATTAAAGATTGAATTCTTACATTTGGCTGTATGAAAATAGTAAAAATTATTTTTTGGACGCTTTGGCGCATTTGGTTTTATATCGTGATGGGCATTCCAATTATAGTGATGTTCCCATTTCTTTTTGTTTCGATACTCAAAGAAAAATGGTATCCGTATTTTTTTGTAATGGCAAGAATTTGGGCCAAAGTCATTTTGTTTTGCACCGGATTTTATTACAAAATAGAAAGAGAACAGCTACTCGATCCCAAAAAAAGTTATATGTTGGTGGCCAACCACACGTCGATGACCGATATTATGCTGATGTTGGCAGTTATCAGAAATCCTTTTGTTTTTGTTGGGAAAAAAGAACTTTCTAAGATTCCGCTTTTTGGCTTTTTTTACAAACGCACTTGCATTTTGGTCGATCGGGGAAGCTCAAAAAGCCGTATGGAAGTTTTTGATCGTGCACAAAAACGCTTGAATCAAGGATTGAGTGTTTGTATTTTTCCGGAAGGCGGTGTTCCTGATGACGAATCGGTTTTGCTGGATGAATTCAAAGACGGCGCTTTTCGCTTGGCGATAGAACATCAAATACCGATTGTTCCAATTACTTTTGCCGATAACAAAGAACGCTTTTCATATACTTTTTTTAGTGGAAGCCCGGGAATTATGAGGGTCAAAACGCACTACTTTATTCCAACTTTAGGAAGTACGCTCGATCATAAAAAAGAAATTCGCGAAGAAGTTAGAACCGTAATTTACAATCAACTTTTGGAGTTTAAGAAATAAAAAGATGATTTACACATCGTTAGTATTTATTGCAATGGCTTTTTTTACTGTAATTTTTCTTTTCAAATTTTTAGAATCAATCGTATAAACTGTCTTCTTTTAGAATTAATTGCATTTAAAAAATTCCGTAAACCTAATTTATGGATTGTTTCGATTGTGATTATTTTTTCTTTCTTTTTTTCTAAAACGCATTTTTTTATTTTTATTTCTTTCTGATCTTTCACTGCAAAAAAATTTAAAAATTTAGCATCTGGAAAAGCATAAATATAGTATTTGACAACGCTATTGTCTTCTGTTTTTTGTAAATCATTAAAACTTTTTGTGTCGTCAAAATGAATGTATAGTCTATCTCAGTATTTGATTTGTTCTAAATCCTGAGAATTAATTTTTAGTGAAAAGAAAAGTAAGATGAATACAGATCTCATTATTTTACTTTGATCTACATTATCATATCTCTAGTATTTTTAATGATAACCCTTTTTAAGGTAATTTTTCTTTTCAGATTTTTAGAATCAATTATATACACTTTTTTTCTTTCTATCCCCGTTGCATTTACAAAAGCATACAAACCTATTTTGTGTATGTCTTCTATAGTTATTATTTTTTGGGATTTCTTTTCTAAAACACATTTTTTTATTTTTATTTGTTGATAGTCTTTGAATGCTGTAAATATTAAAAATTTTGCATCTGGAAAATAATAAATATACGTTTTAGCAACTTTGTTTTCAAAAGTTTTTAGGTGCAAATCGTCAAAACTTTTTGTGTCATCAAAATGAATGTATAAGGTATCCCAGGATTTGATTTGCTCTAAATCCTGAGAGAAAAGTTTTATTGAAAAGAAAAGTAAGATAAATATTGTTTTCATAATTGGGCAAATATCAATTGACCTATTGATATGTAATGTTGTCTGTAATATTCAATATAAGAGCCTTCCGGAAATATAAGAGGAAATGAAGAACAATTCTGTAATCCTTCATAACTTAAATATTTAAAATAATCGGTCCAAACCCAAGGCAGTACAGTATCCGAAATCGTTGTGGGTTAAGAGTAAGTGGTGCGTATAAAAACGCACCGCCATTGCTTGGATTTTCAACCTCAAATTGTTGAGCAGCTGGAATTAATTGGTCTTTAACATCTAAAAGTATTTCCGCCATAGTTTCTACCATAAAGTCCGCGATGAAGTTATGCTGACTTTCGGGTAGCGTAAATCCGTCATAACAAGTATTTATACATTCTGTAAAATCCATATCATTTATATCTTGTATGTCCATGCCTATGCTTGGATGCCTTAATTTGATGTTGAGATAGGCATGGACACATTCGTGAATAATAGTTTTAGCTGTACTTACTTCTGGTTGAGATATTAAATTACTTCGATCCATTTTGATTTCATTTAAAAATTGACCATTTGACCACCAAAACAATTGACACGTGCCACTGACTTCTTCGCCTGATGGCGAATTTGGAATTTCTTCAATTTTAAAGCGCGCGTTAATGAAATTAGTGGTATTGAAAAGATCATAGAACAATCTTTTGAATTTTGGAGATTGCATCAATTTATTATAAACCGAATTAAACTTGATTTCTTCTGGAGTGTTTCCTTTTACTTTGGATAAATCGATAAGAAAGGGCGATTTAAAAGATGCATTAACATCAAATTCTAAACTGGGATTTAATATTAACTGATTTAAAATTTCCTTTACAAGAGTAGTGCCACTTGCATATCCAACTCGGTCTAAAAAATCAAATAATTCTTCAACAATTTCTTCATTTTCTTCATCCTCTATAAAATCTTTTTGAAGATCACTAAGTCCGTTCATGAACCTTTGTTCGTTTGTTAAACTTCCAGAACTGCTAATATAAGTGCTCGGCACATTATAATCAATCGTGTAAGAATAAGTACAAATGGTATTGAGCAACACTGAAAGATACGCGTCATTTTGTAAACCTGAACCACAAGATACTCCCACACCGTGATGACCGCCATTACTACATTCAACTTCTACAATACTCATTGTTGTCGTGCAATTTTCTGACCACATCGAAGTGTATGAAGAAGTCCCATTGTCTAATTGTGCTTGTGCAGCAATGTTCAATTCCAAATCTAATAGTTGCATCGTTCCGCTAAACGTTTTGATTTTTAATTCTTCGATGGGTTCGTTTGGAGTATATTTTAAATAACCGGACTTTTCTACGTTGTCATTATCTTTGGTAATGAGGAGATATAAAAAATAAGGTTGCTCATCTGAATATTTGCTTAATTCCAAAGTATAATTTGTGTATTCTTCCAACACAATTTTTTCGAACATTTCCTCTTCAATTTCCTCGGTAGTTCTGTATAAAGCATTATGGTTTGTAGTGTGTTTAATTATTGCATTTCGAATTTTTGTATCATTAATTTCCCTATTACTTGTTCAGCACTAACCATTTCTGGCGCAGCTTTAAAATAAATTGCTGTATTTTCAGTTGATTTTTCGTTTGTGTCGGTGCATCCACAAACGATAAACATGAAAAATGAGAATAGGAAAAAGATAATTTTTTTCATTTCTTTAAATTATTAGGTTAAAGTTAATATTATTCCTTCAAATTTATTAAAATATTTTAAAATAACACAAATATGTGTTTATAATTTTTTTAGTATTTCTTCAATTTTCAACAATGGAAAATGATGAAAGAATCTTCTTGATTAAGTTTGGAGAAAACATAAGAAAAATTAGAATTAGCCTAAATCTTTCTCAAGAAATGTTAGCAAACGACGCAAACATTCCAATTAACCAAATTGGAAGAATTGAAAGAGCCGAAATAAGTACATCGTTAAATACAATATTCAAAATTGCGAAAGCATTGTCCATTGATCCAAATAAATTATTTCTTTTTGATAAATCTACGCAATAAAAAAGCCCATCGAAAAGGGCTTTCTCTTTTTATTACCCCGAGTAATAAAATAAACTAAATAAAACAATGATTAACCTAAAATTTAAAACTTAAACCCGAATACAATCCGATAAAGTAGGGTTTAAAATTACCTGATTCTTTACTAAAAGTATTAATTTGGTATTTGAACATCGGCTCAAAATTCACTTCAAATGCCTTCCAAAAGCTGTATTTAAAACCAATTCCGATATTAGAACTAAAGTGAATATCGTTAAGGTTATTCGCACTGCCAAGACTTGCAGATAGACCTGGCGATAAAACAGTGATTTCATTTTCATTCAAAAAAAGTGTGCTCATTCCGCCAATCAAAGTCACGCCAAATTTTTTGTCAATCACTTTATACGACATTTCTGCAGGCAATTCAATATAACCCATGCGTTGGAGGATGGCGCCTTGATTCAAATCTTGTAAACCGTTCTCAAAAGGCAATAAACTCGCGGCTTCAACATCTTGATTGTTCAT
The DNA here is from genome assembly GCA_947488595.1 of Flavobacteriaceae bacterium. Classification (GTDB taxonomy): domain Bacteria; phylum Bacteroidota; class Bacteroidia; order Flavobacteriales; family Flavobacteriaceae; genus Flavobacterium. The sequence goes on along the minus strand of CANKZI010000007.1, from coordinate 16,291 downwards.
TACTTCAATAGACGTAGCATTGGCAGAAGGGGTAACATTGCTAAAACCTTTGGCGCCTAGTCCAGCATAAAAAACCACATCGTTGGTGTTGTAATCCATGCTCAATTTGTTAACACCTGTTCGAACGGATAATTTTTTGTTAACAGCATAATTGACACCAACACCGAAACTCATATTGTTATCAGATTTTTTGTCATTTTCTGAGAATTGCGAATGAATCGGTGAGCCTTTTGAAGTTGAACTAAAATAAATAGGGGCAACATTAGTGGTAATCTGCCACCTATTTAAGTTAGTTTCAGCAATCTTCTTTTCTTTTTCATTTTCTTTAAGCAATTCTTCCAGCGCATTAGGAACGACAGTAGCAATAGCTGCCGAATCTAATTTATTGTTATCAATTGTTTCACTAGCAATAGCGCCTTTGCTTTTTGCCGTTATAATGGTATCAATTGAAAGGTCTTTTTTTATGGTTTCAGCTTTATCTTTATTGTTGTTGATTAAAGCGATCTCTGTATCGTTTTGTGTTGGTTTTTTGTCAACTTCTTGCGCATTCGCATCGACTTTATTACTAATTATGTCTGTTTTAATCGTGTTATCTTTTTTATAATAATACGCAACTGCGCCATTTTGAATATTTTGATTTACTGCATTTTTAGCACTCTTTATTGCTTTTTTATGCGATTGGTTGGCAACACCTTTGTTGTTGTTTTGTATTTTTTTTGAGTCAATTGAGGCTGGATTTTTCGAATCCAAATTCGCTTTGCTTTGGTTCTTTTTAAAAGTTGTTTTAATTGTTTTAGTGTTTGCTTCGACAACTTTTTCTTCAACATTAATATTATTGATTTTATCCAAATTCAATTTAATGCTATTTAAACTATCTGAGTTTTTTGATTGCTTTACAATTGCATCAGCCGATTCGTTTTTAATATTGTTGTCATTTTGTTCAATTACAATGCCATTTTGTTGGTCATCCGAATTAAAAATAAAATGCAATACAAAAAAACCAATAATCAATGCTGCTGCAATACCAGAAAGGCGCCACCAAAACGGAATCCCTTTTCTGTCTTTCTTGTCGTCTTTCAAAGCTGCTTCAATATTTTTCCAAACCTGTTCGTTAGGTTCGAACTCAAAATCTTTGAATTTTTCTTGAAACAGTCGGTCTAAATTTGTTTTATCACTCATTTTGCTGATGGTACTGTTTTTTTACCGGTGTGAATGTCTATTTTTTCTTTCAAAATCATCCGGGCGCGTGCCAAATTAGATTTTGTTGTTCCTGTTGTAATTTCTAGCATTTCCGCGATTTCCTTGTGTGAATAGCCATCAAGAACATACAAATTAAAAACCAAACGGTAACGTTCTGGTAACTCTTGTATGATTCCGATAAGGTAATCAAGCGAAACATTTTCGGCTTCAATTTCGACAGGTTCTTCTTCGGCTAAATCTTCATTGACAATTTGTAAAAATCGAACGCCTCTGTATTTTTGAAGTGCATTGTTGATCATTATCCGTTTAGCCCAGCCTTCAAAAGAACCTTTAAAATTAAATTGATCAATTTTATTAAAAATAATCAAAAACCCGTCTTGTAAATTATCTTGTGCTTCCGCATAATTACCTGAATACTTAAGGCAGACACCAAAAAACTTAGCTGCAAACAACTTGTAGATTTGCGCTTGGGCTTTGGTATCATTCCTTTTGCAATCAGCAATTAGTAATTCTAAACCCACAGGCATTGAATGATAAAAATTAATTAATAGTTTACAGGTATGTTTACTTCTTCAAAAATATTATTTCCATTGGCATCCTCGCCTTTATAAAATTTAAAAATATAATGGGTGTTACCAGGCGTGCATTCAAAATTAAATTTGACTTCAATTGGTGCTTCATCCAACGGCATACAATCATTGTTTTCAAGCACCCTGGTTTGAATACCAATAATCCTAGTTTGCCCTGATTTTTCATAATAAATGCCTTCTTGAAAATAGCAATCTGTTGGTCTTTTGTAGGTTAATTTTATTTCGTAAATGCCATTCATATCAAAACTTTCTGGAACAGTAAAGCTTTCGACAGGCAATACTTCAAAATAGTAATTGGGTTGGTCATTGTTTAAACTACAGGAATTTAATGTCCAAACTGATAGTAAAATCAGTACAATTTTTTTCATTTTAAATACTTTAAAGCTATTATTTTCTTTCATGTCGTTTAGATGTAAAATTTTAGAACGGGTTGCGTTAAAAATAAAAAAACCCGAAAAAATCGGGTTTTAAATATTATTTGCTGGTTTCTTTAATATGCGCTTTGATTTTGAGTTCTAGCTCATCTGCCAATTCTGGATTGTCTTTGATCAATGATTTTACAGCATCGCGACCTTGTCCTAATTTAGTTTCACCATAACTGAACCAAGATCCTGCTTTTTTTACAATTTCAAATTCGACAGCCAGATCAAGGATTTCGCCTGTTTTAGAAACACCTTCACCATACATAATATCAAATTCGGCAGTTTTAAAAGGTGGCGCAACTTTGTTTTTTACAACTTTAACTTTGGTTCTGTTCCCGATTACATTATCGCCTTCTTTAATTTGCGAGGAACGACGAATATCCAAACGGACGGAAGCATAAAACTTCAAGGCATTTCCACCTGTGGTCGTTTCGGGATTGCCAAACATCACGCCAATTTTTTCTCTCAATTGGTTAATGAAAAACACAGTACAGTTAGTTTTGCTAATGGTTCCAGTTAATTTTCTCAACGCTTGCGACATCAAACGTGCATGAAGACCCATTTTTGAATCGCCCATTTCACCTTCGATTTCACTTTTTGGAGTTAACGCAGCAACAGAGTCAATAACCACAATATCAATAGCGCCAGAACGGATTAGATTTTCGGCTATTTCTAAGGCCTGTTCACCGTTATCTGGTTGCGACATGATTAAATTTTCAATATCTACACCTAATTTTTCGGCATAATTTCGGTCAAAAGCATGTTCAGCATCTATAAAAGCAGCTATTCCTCCCGCTTTTTGAGCTTCGGCAATGGCATGCAATGTTAGGGTAGTTTTTCCAGATGATTCTGGGCCATAAATTTCTATAACCCTTCCGCGTGGATAACCGTTTACACCCAAAGCCAAATCAAGTCCTAAAGAACCTGACGAAATGGTTTCGACTTCCTCTACAGCTTTATCACCCATTTTCATTACGGTGCCTTTTCCGTAGGTTTTGTCGAGTTTGTCTAATGTTAATTGTAAGGCTTTTAATTTTGATTCTTTCTCGGTACTCATCTTTTCTTTCATTTAATTTGGCGTTTAATTTTCGTAAAAATAACGAATATTTTATTATATGACAATAGGTGATTGTAGGTATACAAATAAATTTATTCTTTAATTTTTTAAACCTAAGTAATTGCAGCTATTATCAATTAGAAAAAGCACAAGATGTACTTGTTGTTTTTTGAATAAATATAAATTTTGTACTTTTACCTCGAAATTTTAACATTTGATGGAAAAAATTATATCTTATCCTTTGTCATTCATAAGCATGTTGCTTTTTTTATTGGCATTGTTGGTTTTTCATCCCATACAGTGGATTTGCTTTAGGGTTTTTGGTTACCAAGCTCATAAAAAAAGTGTGGATTATCTTAATGCTATACTTTTGAGAATTGGTCATTTGCTAGGAACTTCTTTTGTTTTTGAAAATCGTGAAAGCATTCCGAAAAATGTTCCCATCATTTTTGTTGCCAATCACCAAAGTTTATATGATATAATTGGAATGATTTGGTTTTTAAGAAAATTCCATCCCAAATTTGTTAGTAAAAAAGAACTAGGGCGCAACATTCCCAGTATTTCTTTTAATTTGAATCATGGAGGTTCTGTACTTATTGATCGCAAAGATTCAAAACAAGCCATTCCGTTAATAAAAGGATTGTCAGAATACATTGAAAAGCACCAACGTTCAGCAGTGATTTTTCCGGAAGGAACAAGAAGCAAAAACGGAAAACCAAAAGAATTTTCAAAAAGCGGATTAAAAATTTTATGCAAATATGCACCATCAGCTTATGTTGTTCCAATAACCATAAACAACTCTTGGGAATTTGTTAAATACGGATTTTTCCCTTTTGGTTTAGGAAATCGCCTTACATTTACAGTTCATCACGCTTTGGCGGTCAAAGATTTTAGTTTTGAAGATATACTTCAAAAAACAGAGCAAGTCATTGTCAACGCAATAAAAAATTAACAAAACGGAATTTAGTCCAAAGCTAAATCCTTAATTTTAAATACTATTTTGAATGTCTATTAAAAATATCCGACTAGAAGTCATGCAATTTCTAGAAAGCAAAGTTGATGGTTTTGTTGACCAATATCTGATTCCTGTCGAAAAAATATGGCAGCCAACTGATTTTTTGCCCAATTCTGAAAGCGAAAACTTTTTTGAAGAAGTAAAAGAGTTACGAGAAATCGCCAAAGATTTACCTTATGATTTTTGGGTAACACTCGTAGGCGATACCATTACCGAAGAAGCACTGCCAACCTACGAATCTTGGCTAATGGACGTCGATGGCGTAGGTCAAGTCGAAAAAAATGGTTGGTCACGTTGGGTGCGCCAATGGACAGGCGAAGAAAACCGTCATGGGGATTTGCTCAATAAATACCTTTATTTATCTGGTCGTGTGAACATGCGAGAAATCGAAATAACAACACAGCATTTGATTGCCGATGGATTTGATATCGGCACAGGAAGAGATCCTTACAAAAATTTTGTTTACACAAGTTTTCAGGAATTGGCGACTTATATTTCACACAATCGTGTGGCGCAATTGGCCAAATCTTATGGCGATAATAAATTGTCTAAAATTTGCAAGATGATTGCTGGAGACGAAATGAGACATCATCACGCTTATAGCGAATTTGTAAATCAGATTTTTAAAGTTGATCCAAGCGAAATGCTTTTGGCTTTTAATTATATGATGAAGCAAAAAATCGTAATGCCTGCTCAATTTTTAAGAGAATCAGGCGAAAAAATAAGTTCTGCTTTTCTTGATTTTTCCGATTCTGCACAACGCATTGGTGTTTATACAGCCAATGATTATGTTGATATTATGCAAAAACTTATTGAAAAATGGGAAATCGAAAAATTATCAGGACTGACAGACGAAGCCGAAAAAGCCCGCGATTATTTGTTGAAATTACCCGCAAGAATGGCAAAAATATCTGAACGATTGGTCATTCCGGCTGAATCTCAAATTTTCAAATGGGTACAGCCTGCAGTAATTGGATAATTTATAATTTCTATTTAGAAGTTGATACCATTTATGAACAACAACGCAATTATTGATGCTACAATTATTTTTGTAAAACAACAACTTCAAAATGCCGAGGGCGGTCACGATTGGTTTCATATTGAGCGTGTTTATAAAAACGCTTTGCAGATTGCCAAAAACGAAAATTGTGATGTTTTAGTAGTGCAATTAGGCGCTTTACTTCATGATATTGCAGACAGTAAATTTTATGATGGCGATGAAATTATTGGTCCAAAAACCGCAAGAGCCTTTCTTGAAAACCTTAATGTCCCAGAAGTAATAATTATTCATGTGGTGGCAATTATCGAAAACATTTCGTTCAAAGGAGGTAATTTTGATAAAAATTTTAAGTCCATTGAACTTGACATTGTACAAGATGCCGACCGACTGGATGCTTTGGGTGCTATCGGAATTGCACGCACTTTTAATTATGGCGGATTTAAAAACCGCGCCTTGTATGATCCTGCAATTTTACCAATATTGAACATGACAAAAGCAGCTTATAAAAATAGTGAAAGTCCAACTTTGAACCATTTTTATGAGAAATTGTTGTTGCTAAAAGACAAAATGAATACCAACACGGGTAAAACCATCGCTCATAATCGCCATCTTTTTATGGAGAAATTTTTGGAGCAGTTTTATGCAGAATGGGAAGGAATTCAATAAAAAAAGCCGAATAAATTGCAGATTCGGCTTTTTTTATTTCCATAAATTTTAAAGTTATTCTATTTCTGAAACCCTTAATGTATTTACCATTCCTTTATCGGTAACTGGCATAGCAGCAAGGTTAATAAGAAAATCGCCTTTGTCGACAAATCCTTTTTGGCGGGCAATTTCGTTTACATCAGTAACAGTATCATCGGTACTAACAAATTTATCATAATAAAAAGATTTAACACCCCAAAGCAAGTTGAGCTGCGTTAAAATTCTTTTATTGGATGTGAATACTAAAATGTGTGCACTCGGACGCCATGCCGAAATTTGAAAAGCAGTATAACCGCTATTGGTCAAGGTACAAATCGCTTTGGCTTTGATAATATTGGCCATCATTGCTGCGTGGTGACAAATCGATTTGGTAATGAATCTTTTGGTTCTTACCTGTGGCGTGTTTTGTGGTACTTGAATTAATGGCGAATCCTCAACGGCTTCAATAATTTGAGTCATTTTTTCGATAACTTGAACTGGGTAATTTCCAACCGAAGTTTCGCCTGAAAGCATTACTGCATCGGCACCATCCATAACCGAATTGGCTACATCGTTCACTTCGGCTCGCGTTGGCGTTAAACTGGTAATCATGGTTTCCATCATTTGGGTAGCAATGATTACAGGAATTCTCGCGGTTTTGGCTCTGTTTACCAATTTTTTCTGAATCAACGGAACCTCATGCGCTGGGACTTCAACACCCAAATCGCCACGAGCAACCATCAAACCATCACAATAAGCTACAATTTTATCAATATTTTCAACACCTTCTGGCTTTTCTATTTTGGCGATAATTGGAATTTTATGGTCAGAATGTTTGGCAATTAAATCTTGCAATTCCATTAAATCTTCAGCAGTTCTGACAAAAGAAAGCGCAATCCAATCGACTTTTTGTTCAATCGCAAAAATGGCATCTTTAATGTCTTTTTTGGTTAATGCGGGCAATGAAACTTTGGTATTTGGCAAATTGACCCCTTTTTTAGATTTCAACGGTCCGCCTTGAATAACGCGACACACCACTTCGGTTGTACCATTGGTTTCTAAAGCTTCGAACATTAATTTTCCGTCATCCAAAAGGATTTTTTCGCCAGGATTCACATCACGTGGAAACTCCTTGTAGTTCATATATACACGTTCGGCTGTACCCGGAATGTCTTCGGCAGTTTGAAAAGTAATGATGTCGCCAGGATTAACGACAACATCTTCTTTCATTACGCCGACGCGAAGTTTTGGGCCTTGCAAATCGCCAAGAATAGCGGTGGTGTATCCAAATTCATCATTAAGACTTCTGATTAAATCGATTTTCGATTTTACATCATCGTAATCTGCGTGAGAAAAATTCACTCTAAATACATTTACTCCTGCATCAATCATGTCCTTTAAGACTTCTCTCGTACTACATGCAGGACCTAGCGTGGCTACAATTTTAGTTTTTTTGTTTGTTGGCATGTGGATTAAAAAATTAAATTGTTTTTTGATTTTATTTTGCGGCTATCAACACTATAAACAGCTGATATACGATCAATTGTATTCATATTATTTGTAATGGATGTTATAGATTGCGAAGTGTTTTCTATCTTCAAAAAATAATCAACTTTTTTAAATTCTGGCAAAAGATATACTTTGGTCGCAATCTCCAGACTTGTATTGGCAAATAAATTTTGATTGTTGTCTTTTTTTTGAAAGGTCACTTCGTTTTTGTTTTGAATAAGATTCCAAGTAACTTCGTGTTTCACATCTTCAAAAACGTACCTCGAAAAATGGGTTATTCCTTCTTTAATCGCAATTTCGATTTCGTCTTTACTTTTATATAAAACAATAGGTAGATTTTGATTGATAAAATAAGCCAATCGATAATCTTCTAGCGAAGTATGAATGGCGATGAGGTCATAATCAACTTCATCAAATTCATCAAAATGCAACTTATGAATGGCCATACCGAATCAAAATAAGCAGTAAAGATACTATTTCTAAATCATAAAAAATCCTTAAACCATTGACTTAACGATTATTTATCAACGAAAACGTTATAGTTTTACAGAAATGTATTTACTTATTGTTAATTTTTTCTTGAAACGCAAAATAAGCCCTTTGAGATGCTTTTTCTTCGGCTTTCTTTTTAGATGTTGCTCTGGCTTTGGCAATAATTTTGTTGTCGATACTTAATTTGACGCCAAATAAACGTTCGCCATCAATCCCATTGTCTTCAAAAACATCATAGTTAAAAGTTCTTTTTTCTTTTTGACACCATTCTATCACCAAACTTTTATAACTGATTACTTTGCCTTCCAATTTGGCGATGTCGACATAAGGTTCGATGACTCTTTTTTGGATAAATTTTTCACAAAAAGAATAGCCTAAATCCAAATAAATGGCGCCAACAAGTGCTTCAAAAATATTGCCGTGGATGTTTTCGCCAAAATGTTGTGGTGCCACTTTACTTTCAACAAATCGAATTAAATTTAGATCACGTCCTAGTTCATTAAGATGTTCGCGACTCACAATTTTAGAACGCATTTTTGTAAGATAGCCTTCATCACCAGATGGAACTTTGTTAAAAAGATGTGCGGCAATAACCGCACTCAACATCGCATCACCCAAAAACTCTAACCTTTCATAGCTAATAGGATTGCCTTTTAAATCAAGTTTGTTCGAAGATCGGTGTGTAAATGCTTTTTCGTAACTGTTGATGTTTTTGGGTTTAAAACCTAATATTTTTTTGATTTCTATAAAAAAAATCCCGTTCTCATCAAGACGGGATTTCGAAAATATTTTATTGAATAAACGCATCTGAAATTAATCTTGTAGTTTTTTAAACAACACGCAAGCATTATGTCCACCAAAACCAAATGTGTTACTCATGGCAACATTAACTTCTCTTTTTTGTGGAACGTTGAGCGTTAAATTTAAGGAAGGATCAATATTTTCGTCAACCACAGTATGGTTTATTGTTGGAGGAACCAAACTGTATTTCATGGCTAAAATTGACGCTATAGCTTCGATAGCACCGGCAGCGCCTAACAAATGGCCAGTCATCGATTTTGTCGAATTGATATTTATATTTTTTGCATGTGCGCCAAAAACGGCACTAATGGCTTTGAGTTCTGCAACATCACCCAGTGGAGTTGAAGTTCCGTGCGTATTGATGTGATCTACATCTTCTGGATTTAGTCCAGCATCTCGTAACGTATTTTTCATTACAGCTATAACGCCAATTCCTTCTGGATGTGGCGCTGTTAAGTGATAAGCATCCGAAGACATTCCGCCACCGCCAACTTCACAATATATTTTAGCACCACGTGCTTTTGCATGTTCATATTCTTCTAAAACCAAAGCGCCAGCACCTTCACCTAAAACAAATCCATCACGAGTGGCGTCAAAAGGTCTTGATGCGGTTTCGGGACTTTCATTTCGCGTTGACAAAGCATGCATCGAATTAAATCCGCCCATTCCAGCAATGGTTACAGCGGCTTCTGAACCGCCCGAAATAATGACATCGCACATTCCTAAACGAATGTAATTAAATGCATCGATCAGCGCGTTTGCCGATGAAGCACAAGCAGAAACTGTTGTATAATTAGGACCCATATAACCATTGCGCATCGAAATATGAGCAGGAGCAATATCGGCAATCATTTTTGGTATAAAAAACGGGTTAAATCTTGGTGTCCCATCCCCTTTGGCATAATACATTACTTCCTCTTGAAAGGTTTCTAGGCCACCAATTCCGGCTCCCCAAATAACACCAACCCTGTATTTGTCGACATTATCATTTGTCAAACCGGCGTCTTTAATGGCTTCATCACTTGCTGCTATGGCATAATGGGCAAATTTGTCTAATCTGCGAGATTCTTTGCGGTCCATATAATCTTCGATATTGAAGTTTTTGATTTCGCAGGCAAATTTTGTTTTGTGTTTTTCTGTATCGTAATACGTTATAGGAGCTGCGCCACTAACGCCAGTTATCAAAGCATTCCAATAGGCTTCAATAGAATTTCCAATAGGAGTAAGTGCGCCTAAACCCGTTACAACAACTCTCTTTAATACCATACGTAAAAATTTATAGTTTTGAATCTAAACAAATAATACCTATGCTAGCTTCTATGGGTTTCATAAAAAGACATAGGTATTACAAATATTATCAATAGATTGTTTACCAATCTGTAATTTAAATTAAAAAATAATAACACCCGTTACTTTAGCGGTAAACGGGTGTAAAATGTATTATTTTTTTGCTTCTTCGATGTAAGAAATAGCTTGACCAACAGTAGCAATGTTTTCTGCTTGATCGTCTGGAATTTGAATGTCAAATTCTTTTTCGAACTCCATAATAAGCTCAACAGTGTCTAATGAATCAGCTCCTAAATCATTTGTGAAGCTTGCTTCTGTTACAACTTCGTTTTCGTCAACGCCTAGTTTGTCTACGATAATCGCTTTTACTCTTGATGCAATGTCTGACATAATCTTTGATTTTAAAATTTAATTTGTTGGCAAAAATAAAAAACTTTATTTTAAAACAACACTTTAGTTAATAAATATGACCACTAAATTAGAAAAAAAAATCAACAAAGCCGACCCAAATACGTTTATTATCATTTATTATTCTTTTTTTTGTTGTGTCAAATTGATGTACAAATGAAAAAAATTGTAGTGTTTGCTTCTGGTTCAGGTACAAATACCGAAAATATTATTCTCTACTTTAGCAACAATCCAATTGCCAAAGTTGTGGCTGTTTTTTGCAATAATCCCCAAGCCAAGGTTTTGGAAAAAGCCAACAAGCTTAATGTGCCTACTACTATTTTCGCAAAGGATGATTTAAACACGACAAAAATATCCGAAAAACTGCATTATTATCAAGCAGATTTGATTGTTTTGGCTGGATTTTTATTAAAGTTTCCCGCTGCAATTATTAAAGCGTATCCACATAAAATAATCAACATTCATCCTGCACTTTTGCCCAAATATGGCGGCAAGGGAATGTATGGCATGCACGTACATCAAGCGGTTCTTGACAATAAAGAAGCAACAACTGGAATTTCTATCCATTATGTAAATGAACATTATGATGAAGGCGGATTGATTTTTCAAAAAAATATTGCTATTGATGATTGCGCTTCTGCGGAAGCCATCGCAGCAAAAATTCATCAATTAGAACTAGCAAATTTTCCCCAAGTAATTGAGCGATTATTAGATGATTCGATAGTTCAAGAAATCTAACATTCTAAAAATCTAAAAACTTAAAATGAGTCACCAAGTACATATTTATACCGACGGCGCTGCGAAGGGAAATCCCGGAAACGGCGGTTATGGCGTTGTTATGGAAATGGTTGGAACTGCATTTAAAAAAGAATTTTATGAGGGTTTTCGATTGACCACCAACAATAGAATGGAGTTGCTGGCTGTGATTGTAGGACTCGAAAAACTTAAAAATCCAAACACCAAGGTTCTGGTAATTTCAGATTCAAAATATGTGGTGGATGCTGTTGAAAAAAAATGGGTTTTAGGTTGGGAACGAAAGGCATTTGCCGGAAGAAAAAATGCGGATTTATGGCAACGTTTTTTACAAATTTACCGAAAACACAAAGTCGATTTCAAATGGATTAAAGGGCATAACAATCATCCGCAGAATGAACGTTGCGACGAATTAGCGGTTTATGCATCCGGTTTGCCAAATTTATCAATTGATGCTTTTTATGAAGACGAAATGAAAAAGCTACTTTAATTTATACAGACTGTTAGCAACCAGACTTTACTTGCAACTCTGCAACTTATAAACTACCTTTGCGCCTTAATTTGAAATTCAAACAATGAATAAATTATTGATAGTTGGGACGGTTGCTTTCGACGCTATTGAAACTCCTTTTGGAAAAACAGATAAAATTTTAGGCGGTGCCGCAACTTATATCGGACTTTCTGCTTCGCATTTTAGCCTTCAATCGGCTATTGTTTCGGTAGTTGGTGACGATTTTCCACAAGAATACCTCAATTTACTAACCGATAGTAACATTGATATTTCAGGAATCGAAGTTGTTCCAGGCGGCAAAACTTTCTTTTGGAGCGGGCGTTATCACAACGATTTGAATTCGAGAGATACTTTGGCAACCGAATTGAATGTTTTGGCAGATTTTCAACCCAAAGTGCCACAAAATTTCACAAATTCAGATATTGTAATGCTAGGCAACTTGCACCCTTTAGTACAAAGTAGTGTTTTGGACCAAATGACAACCCAACCCAAACTTGTGGTTTTGGATACCATGAATTTTTGGATGGATTGTGCTTTGCCTGAACTTTTGGACGTGATAAAACGTGTTGACGTTATCACTATTAATGACGAAGAAGCACGTCAATTGTCAGGCGAATATTCTTTAGTAAAAGCAGCTGCAAAAATCCATACCATGGGACCAAAATATGTGGTAATCAAAAAAGGAGAACACGGCGCACTTTTGTTTCATAACACAGAGGTGTTTTTTGCACCTGCTTTGCCATTAGAAGAAGTTTTTGATCCAACTGGCGCAGGCGATACTTTTGCCGGAGGATTTTCGGGTTACCTTACGCAAAGCGAAAATATTTCTTTTAAAAACATGAAAAACGCTGTAATTTATGGCTCAAATTTGGCTTCTTTTTGTGTCGAAAAATTTGGAACCGAAAGAATGCAAACTTTAAAAAAACAAGAAGTGGTGTCACGATTGAAACAATTCAAATCCTTAACACAGTTTGATATAGAATTGTAATAAATTTATGCCTCGAAATCTCGGGGCATTTTTTTTGTAAAATTTTAATGCCAAATTAAATTTCTGAGTTAAATATTTACACAACTAACTACAATAATAATGAGCGACAGCATCAAACACGAATGTGGCATTGCCCTTTTGAGATTAAAAAAACCACTCGAATTTTATAAAGAAAAATACGGCTCCGCTTTTTATGGCATTCAAAAAATGTATCTCTTGATGGAAAAACAGCACAACCGTGGACAAGATGGTGCCGGTTTTGCGTCTATAAAATTAGATGTCGAACCTGGTGAAAGGTACATCAGTCGTGTGCGTTCTACCGATGCGCAACCCATTCAGGACGTTTTTGCTCAAATCAATGAGCGCATTAACGATGAAATGGCCGCACATCCTGAATATGCTGATAATGTAGCACTTCAAAAAAAGAAAATTCCCTACATAGGAGAATTGTTTTTAGGCCATGTTCGCTATGGTACTTTTGGTAAAAACAGCATCGAAAGTGTGCATCCTTTTTTGCGTCAAAACAATTGGATGCACCGCAATCTCATCGTTGCTGGTAATTTTAACATGACCAATGTTACCGAACTTTTTAACAGCTTGGTCGAGTTGGGTCAACATCCAAAAGAAATGGCAGACACCGTTACTGTCATGGAAAAAATCGGTCATTTTTTAGACGACGAGGTTACCGATTTGTATTTAGAATGCAAGAATAATGGTTTGTCGAAAAGGGAGGCTTCACCTATAATTGCTGAAAAACTAGAAATCGAAAAAATCCTTCGTCGCGCTTCAAAAGGATGGGATGGCGGTTATGCAATGGCCGGATTATTTGGTCATGGTGATGCGTTTGTGTTTCGTGATCCTGCCGGAATTCGACCCGCCTACTTTTATGAAGACGACGAAATTGTCGTGGTCGCCTCGGAACGTCCTGTAATTCAAACTGTTTTTAATGTAGATTTTGAAAAAGTACAAGAATTACAACCCGGACACGCTTTAATCATTAAGAAAAACGGAAAAGTTACACAAGAACAGATTATTACTCCAACCGTAAAAAAAGCCTGTTCTTTCGAAAGAATTTATTTTTCAAGAGGAAGCGATGCCGAAATATACCAAGAACGAAAAAATCTAGGAAAGTTAATTCTTCCAGCAGTCTTAGAAGCCATCGACAACGATACTGACCATACGGTGTTTTCGTATATTCCAAATACAGCAGAAACTTCTTTCTACGGTATTGTCGAAGCGGCTCAAGATTTTTTGAACCAAAGAAAAAACAATTATATATTAGAAAATCGCGATACACTTACAAAAGAGTCGCTACAGGAATTGCTTTCCGTTAAAATCAGAACCGAGAAAGTAGCCATTAAAGATGCTAAACTGCGCACTTTTATTACCGAAGACAGCAGTCGAGACGATTTGGTTGCCCATGTGTATGACGTTACTTATGGTGTAATTAAACCAGAAGATAATTTGGTTATCATCGATGATAGTATTGTGCGTGGAACAACTTTAAAAATGAGTATCATCAAAATGATGGACCGTTTGAAACCAAAAAGCATCATCATTGTATCTTCGGCACCACAAATTCGATACCCAGATTGTTACGGTATTGATATGGCGAAACTCGAAGGTTTAGTCGCGTTTCGTGCCGCATTAGCTTTGTTAAAAGAAAGGAACTTATACCATATTGTCGCTGATGTTTATGCCAAGTGCAAAGCCCAAGAGCATATAAAAGACAGCGATGTAATCAATTACGTAACCGAAATATACGCGCCTTTTGAACCACAAGAAGTGTCTGATAAAATTGCCGAAATGTTGAGTTCGCCAGAAATAAAAGCCAATATAAAAATCATCTTTCAGACCGTCGAAAATTTACACATCGCTTGCCCTAAAAATTTGGGAGATTGGTACTTTACTGGAGACTATCCAACAGCAGGCGGCAACAGAGTGGTTAATCGCGCATTCATGAATTTTTATGAAGGAAAAGATGCCAGAGCTTATTAACAAAAAAAGCTATACAACGTTTTTAATGGTATTTCATCTAAAATAATTGGCGAATTATTAAAGTGATATTACTTTTGCTTCACCATGGAATTAGTAGGTTAAATTTATGGTAGATTTGGGGCAAAAAAGGTGAGAGTAACATTTCACCTTTTTTATTTTATAGCAATTCGCTTTTTTAGGGTCTAAACGCAATTTTAATAACTACTTAGATAAGAATCTTTTGCTAATTTCAATATTTAGCATTTTCTTTATGGTTTTACAAAAGTATTTTCGTTTTAAGTCAAAATCAACTACAAATACCTACAAGCACAACTTAGTGTCGTTTTTATAAAATCTAAAAAAAAAATGAAATAAGCAGATTTTAAAATACTTTTGGTTATTGCTTATGCTTTAAACTTTTTGACTTTTAAATTTTTACCCGATTTATGCTTATAAAAACCAAAGCAATTGTAATATCAACACTCAAATTCCAAGAGAAAAGCCTAATTGTCAAATGTTTTACGCAATCCGACGGTTTGAAGTCGTATTTTGTTCGTGATGCTTTTTCCTCGCGAAAATCCTCGCGAAGCGGTGGCCCAAAAATGGCATACTTTCAGCCATTATCAATACTGGAAATCGAAGCTGTGCATAAAAACAAAGGCACTTTAGAACATTTTAAAGAAATAAAAATTGCAACTCCATTTCGCACTATTCATGCTGATGTTATCAAAAGTACGATAGTCCTTTTTTTGTCCGAAATGTTGCACCACGCCATTCATGAAGAAGAAAAAAACGAACCTCTTTTTTACTTTATAGAAAGTGCACTAGAATGGCTTGATAATCATAACGAAACTGCGAATTTCCATCTTATATTATTGCTTGAAATAACCAAATTTTTAGGTTTTTATCCCGATGTTTCGGAAATTGATTTTACTTTTTTCGAAATGAATGAAGGTGTATTCTCGCCCTTGCACGCTATAAGTTCATTATCAGAACACGAAACACAGCTTTTTAAAAAATTACTTGATTTGAAGTTTGACAATGAACAAAAAAACTTTCATGTAATCGAACGTCAAATCCTACTCCGAATTATTATCGATTATTACAGCATCCATCTTGACGGCTTCAAAAAACCAAAATCAGTAGAAGTTTTAAAAGCAGTTTTTGCCTGATATTATTTTTAATTTTGGTACGGACAATTCGTCACTTGTCCCAACAATTTATTACTTTCGCAAATTGATTTTACAAAACCATACAATGAGTACAAAATTCACTGAATACAAAGGACTTGACTTGCCGACAGTTGCATCAGAAGTCCTTGATTTTTGGAAAAAAGAAACCATATTCGAAAAAAGTGTAACCACTCGCGAAGGCAATCCTCCTTTTGTTTTTTTTGAAGGACCGCCATCAGCCAATGGATTACCTGGTATTCACCACGTAATGGCACGTGCAATCAAAGATATTTTTTGTCGTTATAAAACCCAAAAAGGATTTCAAGTCAAAAGAAAAGCGGGTTGGGACACTCACGGTTTACCAATCGAATTGGGTACCGAAAAAGAACTTGGCATCACCAAAGAAGACATCGGAAAAACCATTT
>CANKZI010000006.1 GCA_947488595.1 Flavobacteriaceae bacterium | reverse complement strand
AATTAAAATTATTTTAAAAAAAAATATACTAAAAAGAGATGGGTTTTAAACAAAAACTAATATGTTGGAAATTTAATTTTGAAAATAACTTTGTCTTATAAAATTAGACTTGATGCGGAATTGTAGGCGCTTTTATATAAACTTTTAGCAACGTCAAAGAATATACAAAAGCAGGAGCAGCAATTCGCATCGCAGCATGATTGATGGTCAACAACCAAAAAAACAAAATAGGATACATAAAGAAATTTTCTTTGTTGTCAAAGTGCAAAATTACGGGTGTAATAAACAATATAAGCAAAATTAAAATCCCAAGCGAACCATGCTCTGCTAAAAGTCTAGAGATTTCGTTATGCGAAGCGGCGTCAATTCCGGTTTCTTGTTTCCTGATTTCCATAGATTTTCCAACGCCAACGCCAAAAATAGGGCTACTGTAAAACGCATTTAACTCGGAAGCAGCCAGTTCTTCTCTACCGGTAAATTTACTTTCCTTCAAACGACCAGATGCATCTTTATTAGAATATCGATTCCCAATCATGCCATTGGTTTGCGAAAGACTATAAACCCAAATGAGACTTGAAATCGTAAAAAGACCAACAATAAAATAGCTTAATTTAATTTTTCCGTTCGCATTAAATTTCACATAAAGTCCAAAAAGGAGAAGAGAAATCATAACAATGGCGGTATAAATTCCTCCTCTAGAAAACGTTACGACACCTCGAAAAGTAATTATTGCCGCGATTGCCAAATTTAGAATAACTGTTTTAAAACTACTCGATTGTAAAATCGCACGACAAACAAAAACAAAAATGCCTAATCCTAATGCCGTTGAAACTTGGTTAGGACCAAATCCTCCCGAAGTTGCTGTGTTCGAATCGGTGCCAGTAATGACATCACGAACACTAGGATTATACAATACTAAATAAGTGGTAAGACTAATTATAGGTAAACCTACAGCCAATAAAATGTTATGCATTTGGTCATAACTAACTTTTCGTTGGTAGGCGTAAAGTGCTGAAAATCCTAAACATGCAGGTCCAGATATTACAAATGAAATAATTTTTCGGTCTTCAACTGATGAATTTAAAACAAATGTTGCAATAACGACACTCGGAATTAAAAGCAACAAATAAATCCAATATGGAATCGCATTTTTGGAAAATCCACTGAAAAACATCCCAAAGGCAATTACAATCATTACAGCATACTTACAAAACTCATACACGATGACACCATCAGTGGTTCTTAAAAAAACCTCTGCACCGCTAATGTAGGCGGCAACTAATAAGACTTCGTTTTGTCTGTTTTGCTTTTTAACAATATAGACAATTCCCCCAACAAGGATAAAAAGCGAATAGATTCTTGAAAAAATGGGTACTACAAAAATCAATCCTGCTATAAAAACATGAATAATTAGGAGTAGTAAATAATTTTTTTTAAAATCCATAAATAACTGATTGGTATTGCAACAATATTAATTTCATTATCGTTTCTTTTGCATAAAGTGTTGAAACCGATTGATTCAAATGTAATGCAAATTCTATTCTCAACGATTCCGACCCAATCATTTTTTTTAATTGACTTTCTAAATTATAAAGGTCGAAAGGATTGAACAATAAACCCGAAAACTCGTCTTTAATGATCGTACCACAATAACCAACATTTGTAGCAATAACAGGAAGTTCTGCTAATCCATATTCAAGAATTGTAAGCGGAAAACCTTCGTGGGTTGAAGCCAAAACGCCGATTGTTGCTTGTGAAAGTATATTTTTTATATCATCTTTAGCATCATATAAAAAAACATTTTCTGTTAATTCGTTTGCGTTGATTGTTCTTTTTAGATCTTCTGAATAAGAATCCTGATAATCCTTCCCTATAAAGTGCAAGCTCCATCCACTTTTTGCTATTGCCAAATTTTTAAAAGCATCAAGTAAAAAACCATGATTTTTTGGGGATTTCAGATTCGCCAAACATACTATTCGTTTTCCTGATTCTCCTCGCAAAATAGTTTGACCAGGCAAATCATCTAGAACAGCAAAATTTGGAATGTAAAAAACGTTTTTTGTGAAAAGACTCCTTTTTGCCCATTCTTCAAGTTGATGATTTACAACAAAAACCAATGAAAAAAACAAGGATGACAATAACAAAATTGGATTTTGAAATTGTCTTTGATTTGCACGGGCACCATAATGTTCATGCCAAATAATTTTAATTTTGGGATAGACTATTTTTAGCAAAACAGCAATGAAAAACGAAGTCCCATGGGCATGTACTAAATCTATTTTATTGCTTTTGATAAATCTCTTTAGTTTAAAAATGGCCTTTAAATCAAATGTACTGGTTTTGTTGAGCAGCAAATAAGACACTTTTTTATCTACTAAATTATTCAAAGCCCCTTCATGACGTGTTACAATTAATGCCGAAAGTTCTATTTGATGCGCCAATCCATTAGCATAATTTAATGCCAAACGTTCAGCACCTCCTGCCGCCATTGAATCAATAATTTGCGCTACTCTCATGACAGAAGTAATGTTTTGATTTGGTTTTCAAAAACATCAATAGTATAATTTCGAGACCAAGCAGAAGCCAAATTGCGCATCGATTGAAAATCATTTTCATTCTCTAAAAACGATATTAACTTATCCGTGTCTTTTTGATGTTCAAACGTCAAAATACACCCCCTTTTGCCAAAATCAAGCATGTATGGCACGCAAGACACTTTGCTTGCAATCGGAATACAACCCCAAAACATGGCTTCGGCTACTACTTTCGGCCAACCTTCGCTTTCTGATGGCAAAATTAAAAAATGGGCATTTTGATAGGCCAGTCTTACAACTTCTTTCTCTTGATTCCCTTTAAAAAAAATAATGCTCCCAAGTTTTTTCTCTTCAACGTATTGTTCTAAAACAGCCCTTTGATTGCCTTCGCCATACAAACTAAGCGTAACGTTAAATCCTTTTTGATAAAGACTTTCAATGAGTTGAATGGCATACATAGGATTTTTACCACTGACCAACATCCCGACAAATAAAAACTGTACCGTTTGGTTAAATGAAATTTTCTCTAACGCGACCTTATCAGATTCTTTGTAAGATGCTGTGAAAAAAGGTTTGCAATTTTTTGTCATTCGGTCCCATTCTCCATAAACTAAAATTTGGATATTATGTGAAAGTAAAGTATTGCTTAAAATCCATTTTTGCATGCGGTAACTCCATGGCTGATTGGATTTTGGATCCCAATTTCCGGCATACTTAACTGTCTTGGGTTTGAATGGAAAAAACAATTGTACGAAACTTGCCAATAACCCTATGTTTCCTGGACATCTTATATGAAGATGATCCGCTTGGAACATGGCTTTGAATAAAACAAAAAAATTATAACAACAAAATCCAATTGCTTTTACAACATTTAAAAAAGTATTTAGATTAAAATCAATCAATCTAAAGTGTGTTTTTATATCAAATTCAATTTTTGATACCAAAAGTCCATTTTCTGATTTCCAAGTTGGACAACAAAACATGATTTGATCTGCATTTTTTTGCCACAATCCCAATTCATCAACATACGGGCTGTAAGCAAAAACTGCATTCTTTTTATATATAAATGGTGCTGATGAAACGACTAATAATTGCATTAAATATATCCTTTTGAACCTTTATTTGAAATAATAATTGCAGGAACGCCAAGTGCAACAGCGTTTTCAGGAAGTGACTTATTGATCATACTGCAAGCTCCAATCAACACATCATTATCGATAATTATCTTACCCGCAACCACACTATTAGCACCTATAAATACATTATTATGAATAATAGGAACACCCCTTTTATCGCCTTCTCCAGAGATACCGATGGTTACACCTTGCGCGATATTACAATTGTTTCCAATAATTGCATTGGCATTGATAATAATACCGCCAAAATGACCAATATAAAAAGAATGACCAATGGAAGCCGAAGCTGGAATCGATATTCCGGTAAAAATTTCAATTGTTTTTTGCCACAATAACATCCAACTTAAAAATAAAAATCTAAAAGGTTGTAAAGTTACGCTTCGATAAAAATAATTGGCTATTCTGTATTGTAAAATCGCCCAAAAACCTTGTGTAAAAAAAAGAATTACAAAAAAACTGCTTCCATATTTTTTGTATTTTTTGCAATCTGTTTTTAAGATTTGGAGGACTGTCATGAATTATTTATTTTTCATTAACATGGTTAAATGCATACAACTAAAGAGCACTTTATCAGATACTCTTGATTGTTCCCAATCGTGATTGTGCCATTGCTGCCCAATTTTAGTTTTCTTTTCTTGTGATAAAGGCAACAAATTGAATAACGCAACATATTTCGATTTTCCGAGTATGCCCCGTCTTTCAATGATATTAAAAGCGGTATTGTATTTATAAAAAGTTTTCTTGGTAAAAGGCCATTCCCAAGCTGCGTCAGATTGAAATGGTCGGTAAATTGTTCTTAATATTTTGATTGGAATACTGGTTTCCAATGGATCATAACTAATGATGATACCATTTGGAGATAGTTTTTCCTTTAATCTTTTTATGAGTACATCGGTATTTTCAAAATGGTGCAAAACGCCATAAGCATAAATCAAATCATAATCTTTTTCTTGAAACTCATCTGATAGAAAATCGATTGCAATGGCATTGGCAGATGGAATATCTTTTAATCTTTGATTGAGTTTGGCTATGGCAACGTCGCTCAAATCGATTCCAAGATACTGTTTGGATTTTGAAGCAATTTCAAAGGAGAGATTATTACCAGAAAAACATCCTAAATCCAAAACTTTTTTGTCAGACAAATCGCCAAACCATTGCCTGTGTAAATCATAAGCTTGGTCATGAACACCAATATTTTTTCTGATTTTATTTAAAATACCGTTTCTAACTTTTGCCCATCTTTTAGTAAAAAAATTCTGTTTAATGTCATTATAGAACTCTTTTTGTTTTTTGTTGGTTTCTAAAATTGCCTCCGTATTTTTCATTGTTTTTCTCTAGGTTTGTTCACCACTAAACTCCACCAGCCGACTGTTCGTCCTAATGCTTCGGTAAAAGCGGCTTTGCGATTGGTGGTCGTAAATGTATTGCTAAATCTAATGATTGTCAATAATATGGTAATTAAATTCCATTTTATTTTGGCCTTCATTGATGGTTTTGGATTTTTAATTCGCCAAACGTACCACCCATTTCTTACAACCATTTTGCCGTATTTGTATTGATTGGGTCTTCCTGATGGATTGTGAAAATGATACAATTGCAATTTTGTGTTCATTACATTCATCCCAAATTGCTGCGCACGGATGCTAAAATCAGCATCTTCATACAATCCGTAACCTTCAAAAAAAGTAGAAAAACGAATGTGATTAAAAACACTTTTCCTAAAAGCAAAAGACATTCCAACCAACAAATCGACTTCATAAATTTTTCCGTTTAAAGGGAAACCACATGTTTTTCCGTGAGAGTATTCGGGCATTTTACCTGGATCCAAATGGGATTGTAAACCCAGATAATTTCGAACAATATTGCGTTGTGCTTCTTTAATTACATAACCTTCAAACTGAAAATAATGGTGTTTTTTATATTTTACATTCGGTTGCATCAATGACCAACTACTTTCATTAATTGGAACACCACCAACGCCCGAAATGCCCGTATTTGCTGAAAAAGTTTTTGTGAGTTCTTCAAAATAATTGCTTGTTAACTCGGTATCATCGTCTAGAAAAGCGATGATTTCGCTAGTTGTATCAACTGCAGCGATTCCGAAATTTCGTTGCTTGGTTAAACCACGAAACTCGGGTGCAACATAAAAATATTTTAAATTTTCGAAGTTATTTTCCGCTATAATTTTTGAAGTTGCGTCATCCAGAGACCCGTCAATAATTAGAATTTCATCGGGATAAACAGTCTGTTTTTGAACCGATTGCAATAAATTAAGCAATGGCTCTGGACGCATGTAAGTACAAATAATTAAAGAAGTTTTCATTTTATTAATGATGTCTAACGCCTAATTTTATTAGATTTTTGGCATAAAAAACCGATTTTTTAAACTGAATATTTTTATAAGGAATCCGAATCATTCGGTATAAAAAGCCTGTTTTAGAACCCCCAAACAAATAATAACTAAAATGTTTGTATTTGTATTCAAGTAATTGTTGTGGTGTGAATTGTTTCAAAATACCGTACATTACTGTTGGGCTTGGCACTGGTCTTACCATACCAACAGGATGATTCAATTCCCAAGGTTGTTGTTTTCTTTTTTTACCTAAAATTTTGGCTTGGGTGCCCCACCATCGATAACCCCCACTTGGTGGTTTAAGGTGCAAATTGGTAGCAAAAGGATTGAACATAACTGTTACACCAATTTTCACAAGTGACAAACCAAAATCGCCATCTTCGCCATAACCACCATCAAAATTAACGTCATTTCCTACCAATTGGTTAACAAATTCGCGCTTTACACAAGAATTGGCATTGCTAAAATTAGTTGTAGCACCGGTTCTCCAGCGCAAAGCACCAAAATTATTCAACTTCGTTCTCAAATCATTTAAATCTTGATTGTGATGATCTGCTCGGATATCCAATCCGTTGCAAGCACCAGCATTGTAGGTTTGGAGGAACTTGATGTGATTTTCTATAAAATCTGGTAAAACCCTAATGTCATCATCTCCAAAAACAATATAATCGCCGGTGCATATTGCGATGGCTTCATTTCGCGCACGACAACTGCCTTTGGTTTGTTGCCAAAAAACTTTAAAATCGAATGGAAAATCAACTGAATTATAAAGTTCATAATCCCTTTGCATTTCTGGCGTGGCATCCACTACAACAACTTGAGTAACTTTGTAGGTTTGATTGACTATATCGTGAAGCAATTGTAAAGTAAAATCTTGCCGGAACATGGTCGGAATAATATAGCTCACTGAAGGATTACCTTGAATATTTTTTAATTTTCTTGGCGGAATATGCACATTATAAATCCTTTGTTGGTAATTTTTTTTTGCAAATAAGAGTGCTTTCCACTCAGATAATTTCCAAAAGCCCATTCGGTACACCATAAAAATGGCATGGTCTATTTTAAAATTTTTTCTGTAAAAAAGATGGCGGTCTTTTTTAGAAATGACGACTTTTTGAACTTCAGATTCGTTAAATAATCCTTTGTGGTACAACGGAATACCACCAAAAAAACGAAGGCACTGAAAACCAAAATCCAGAGCTTTCATTTGGTCATTGTCAAAATCATTGTCAAAACCTTTAATTGTTTCCCAAACCGATTTTCGAACTGCAAACGCGTTTGGATTGATGCGCCAACTCACACACTCCTCCAAATTATCAAAATCATTAATATACCAAAAGAAAATTGCAGTTTGATAAACCAACTCTGGAAAAGCATTTTTATAGCCTTGCTCAAAAGAACTGTGCCAGATGTCGCCTGGCCCTATTGATAAATTTTCTAATACTGATAAATTGGGACTTCCATTGTACAAGATAACTTCACCTGAAGCGTTAGTGTACTCTTTTAGATTCGCGATCATTTTTTCTTATTAATAATACTTGTGTAAAATTCAATACTTTTTTTCGCTACTATTTCTGTTGAAAAATGGGAAATTATCTTTTGACGTGCCCGAGATCCTACCAAATCTCTTAAACGACAATCTTGTAACAGCAAAAGTACATTTTCCGCAAAAAGAACATGTTCTGTTGGATTAACCAAATATCCTTCTTTCCCTGATTCAATCATTTCATTTGCCCAACCTATATTAGATGCGACAATCGCTTTTTGCATTGCCATTGCTTCAAGCCAAGAAACAGGTAACGCTTCTGCAAAAGATGGAAAAACACAAACGGATGCTTTGCGAATATATAATTTTATATCTTTATAATCAACACTCCCAAAATAGTGTACTTTTTTTAATGCTTCATCAGAAAATCGTTGCTGCATCAAACTCCATGTTGATTTTGAACCAGTTTCTATATCAAAGATATCTTGCCCAACTAAATGAAGTTCTGCATCAGGATTTTTTTCGATAACCTTATTAAAAATTAATGACAGTTCGAGCGCTCCCTTTTTTCTAATCAAATTTCCAAAATAGAGAATAATCGGAAATTGTTCGCTATTTTTTTCTACTTTAAAAGAGTTGATATCAATAGAATTAGGAATGACTGCAAATTCTTTACTAATCCCAAATACCTGATTTGTAATGTCGCCTGTGAATTTACTCACGGAAATAATTCCATTGGCATTTTTCATTGCTCTTTTTTCGTGGAAACGATTTTTCCATTTTACTGGGCGATTTTCTAGATGGCAGAAATAGGAATCCGAACCATTTTCTCTAATTACCAGTGGACAATTTGGCTTAATAAACGATGAAATTCCGGTCCAATCTGGTGCTTCAACAATATCAATCTTATTTTGAGAATGGAGCGAATTAATAAGATTCTCGATTTTTTTCCTAGTAAAATAGCCAGAAAATTTTCCTTTTACATTTTTTATTTTGTAAAATGAAATACCTTCGTCTTCAAAAAAAGCATCTTCTTCTTGTTGATAAATTAGAATAATTACTTCATGCTGCAGCAATAAAAGACCTTGCGATAGATTTTTTATAGCGGTACCTATTCCGCCTGAAGATCCTGTTTTTTTATGAGGATATTGTTGTGTTAAGAAAGCTATTTTCATGACAATAATTGAAAGTGGTTTTCTACCATTTTATCGAGAGAAAAATTATTTTCCATCAAAATCCTTGTATCGATAAGTATCTTTTTATTTGCTGATAACAAATCTTGCAATATATTTTTCAGTGCGACCGTGTTATTAGCAGGAAAAATAAAACCGTTTTCAAAATCAGTTATGACTTCTTCATTTCCGCCAACATTGGTCGTTATTACTGGTACATTTGCTGCCAGACTCTCTAATATCGACAAACTAAAACATTCCATGTGTGAAGGTTGCAACATATAATCGTACTGATGAAAAATAACTTTAAGATTGGATTTACTTCCTTTAAAATTAAAATTTGAAACTACGTTTTTTACATAAACTTTTTCCAACAACACTGACTTGTATGGTCCGTCACCATAAATATCAATAACGATTTTTGATTTTGTGTCATCTGGTAACAGCGCAACAGCATCAATTAAATCTTGAATTCCTTTTGATTCTCTTAAATGCGATGCGGTTAAAAAAGTAGGATTACGAAAGTTTCTTTGTTCTCTTTTTAAAATATCATCTATAAAAACGCCGTTGTAAATAGTATAAGTTTTGTTTTTTAAATGACCACCGAAATCATTAAGTATTTGATTTGAAGTGTACTGAGAAACACCAATAAATACATTTATGTGCTTAGAATACAATATTCCTTTTACTCTTTTAATGATTTTTTTCTTTATTGAATATCCGTTTATAGGTCTCGGATTATGATCAATACATATTATTCTTGAAGGATGGTGATTTTTTATTTTTTTAAAAAAAGAAGTACACAATTCTATGAAATGTGTTACAACAAAATCAAATTTAATATGATTTTCATTTATGTAGTTAATAAAAAATGATTCTAATGGCAGACCTTCGGAGCTGATTGTGTTTAACTCTGGATAATTACCGTGTGAAGCTTTGTTCGGAAAAAACCAAACAGTTTCAATATTATTTTTTTTACATTTTTTGTCAAATTGCCAAAAAAAGCGGTCCATTCCTCCCACCCTATTTGGATCCAATGGATAGCTGCAAATTATGGCGACGGTCTTTATTTTCATTTGTTCTCTAATACGATTTTAACCCCAAAAAGGATTGGCAAATATAATCTTTAATACGTTGATTAATGTGGTAATAATAATCGTTTTATGCAAAAATATATAGCTCCGCTTTTAAATCCAGAACTAATTTTCTATTGGATTTTCATAAGAATCTTCTGCTTGAATTTTTTAATTTTTTGTTTCCAATAAAACGTTCTTTCATTAAAAGTAATCGGTTGTATTACTGCTTTTTTTTCAAATTTTATAAGACTAAAAATATAATCAATACGTTTTGTATGCTTTTCATTCACACCATACGACCTTGCATACCAAGTATGATAAAGAAGTATTTCCCCATTGATTCCCTTCACTAAAGTCGAAATGCTATCATTGGAAAATGGATTTGTGGCATCCAAAAAAAGAATCTTTTGATTTTTTCTTCTCAACCACAAATAAAAACAATAATACTGCTCGAATAGCGCAACGGCATCAAACTTTTCAGTGCAATTACTCAAATCATCATCAAATTCATTAGGTTCGATATATTGATTTTGCAACATTTCTTTTTTATTCCAAATTTTCTCCAATGCTTCAAAATTCACTATCGAAAAAAAAGTATTGATAACATAAGGATTGTACGACCTAATTGGAATTACAGCACCATCTCTGACGCCACTTATCATATAATTTTCGGTCTTCATTTTATTTATGATTGCATTAATACCATCGGGATTAACGAACAATACGTCCTCATCGGCCATAATCAGCCATTTTATTCCTTTGCCTTTGAGTTTTTTCATCATGTAGCAAAGACTAAAAATACCGTGCATACCATTTTTTCCGTTAATTACATATGTTTGGATGTCTTTAGGAAAAAGCTGCGAACTCTTTATATAAAGCTCATCGTTAATTACCGTTGATAGTATTGCTACATCTTTTTGCATACTGTAAATTATTGCTTCGTATTAGTGCACTTCTAAAATAAGGCGCTTGTGTTTGCTTGTCGAAAAAAAAATTACGAAGAACATATTTTAAGCCATTCGATTCATCTTCGTAGATTGTTATATTTTCACGTTGTTGTTTTTCAGTGCAAGCACACTGAGAATCAATCAATGCATTAACAATAAAATAATCAAGTATTTTAGATTTCTCTTCAGTATGGCTTTTTACATTTTTGTAATAATCAAAAATTTCTTCCTTGATTTTACGCAAATACCCTTTGTATTTTAATGCTTCCCATTTTGGCACTAACATTTTTCGAGAACTTTTAGTAATGATTACTTTTAAAAGACTTTTAAGCATTTCTCATTATTTTTTTAAAATATTTCTACTATTGGATGCACAACTTTAACGATTATCGATAGCTAATAAAGCTTCTGCTATTCTACGACTGGTATCTTCCAATGGTTTGCCTATTTGGATCGCCAATATATCTTTTTGCGATTGAAGTCTTTGATTAGGATTTTGAAGTGAAAAATTAATACTATCTATGAGTTCTATTTCGTTTTTTGCAATAGCAACAGCGCCACTTTGAACGACTTTTTCATAATGGGCAAATTTCAAAAATCGCTGGTCATTAAGCAATCCATTGTTTGCATTTCCAAAAACAGTATTGATTACAGGTTTATCAAACAACATAAAATCCAAACTCATTGTCGAACATATATTAATACTTAAATCACTGTAAGTCAAAATACTTCTTAAATCCTTTACATCTTGAACAGTGGGAATTCGTTGCGACCATGCTTCTTGATGGTCGGCTCGAGTTTGAAACCATTTTGGATAATTCCATTTAATAAAAGGATAATTTTTTGCCAAATACATCAACCGTGTAGGCTCCTCAGCAGGAGATGTTCTAACAAAAAGATTCACATCCATTACCAATTTTTTATTAATAATAGCATTGGCAATAGTTTCGATATACAGTGTATCATTTTTGCTAGTAGATATATCGCCACAGCTATAACAAATAGTAGGCTTCTCACTGTCTAATTCAAACTCGGCAAAAAAATCATCTTTTTCTACTTTATACCTATCTAAAATATAAGGCTCAAATTGTGGCGCTCCAACTACATTTACAGCATTGGGTTGGATTTTTTTATAAAAATAAAGCAATTCTGATTTCATCAAATCACTCCAAACCAGATATTTATCAAAATTACCCGCCATTCGACCTTTAGATGCCAAATTGTCCCAACTAAAAATAAAAGTCGTTGATATAATTTTTAACTTTTTTGAGGCATAAATCAAAGGCGCAATAAATGGTGGTCGTTGGTGTGTAAAAAATAGTGATGTTATTTTTTCATCTTTTAATAAAACCAAATAATCTTTGGTGATTTTGTTATTTGAAAATGACTTTTGTTGCAATAAATCATAGCATTGTATCCATTTTTCTGATTTAAAAATGGATGTCCATTTTATAATTAAGTTTGTAACAATGCCTCTATTGGACTTGTTTTTAATTTTAGCTGCTTCAAAATTATCATTGATACCAAAAAAATCTTTGGCAAAAAGCTGCAAATGAGCTACTTCTTTGGTTTTCCTAAATACCCAAGTAATAAAATTTTCTTCGAAAACGTCCAATTCAATGATTTTGCAATTGATATTAAGATTTTCGTAAGCAGTTTTGGGCAAACAAGATAGAATTACAATAGTTTCAAATTTTTCTTCTGCTTCTTTTATAAAGTCACTTAAAATAAAATTTCTAAATCCAACTCCGTCGGTTATTACTACACCTAAAATCTTCATAATGGGTTTTCTTTAACAAGCAAATATATTGTTTTCATTATTATCGACGTTTATAAATTCATTTTTTTCGAGATGTATCATTTTGAAAAATAATTGGCTTTCCATATTTTTTTTTTAATGAATAGAGCTTAAATTTTATCTTGAATATCATTTCATTAATCCCTAAATAAAAATTCGAGGAATGACTAAATCTTAAAACATGCGCATTTACAAATTTAAATTGTTTTATTTCAAAACTATAATTTACATCGCCGGTGTTAGTTTTAATAATACTGAAACAATTTGATAGTTTCTTGCTTTTATAATTTGTTTTTTCTAAAATCCCGATATCTTTTGCATTAGAAAGTCTTTTGAAATTAGGATTTCTTGGAAGTTCAACAGATTGTACATTAAATAAAACTTCTTTAACTTTTGCCGAATCAGCTTTATATAGACTTTCAAGAATCAGCATCGGCGGTAAAACATAAGCATTATGAATAAAAAAACTAAGTTCTTTTGAGTGATTGTTAATGTTTTGGTAATCAGTAATTTTTACCGATTCGATTTGGATATCTACCGTTGCTTCAAAATCTTGATGAAGAAGTTCTTCGATCAACTTCAAATCTTCTGGTCTATATTTTAGTCCCGGATAAATGACAAAATTAAATTTTGAATTTTGAAAAGACAATTTTTTTTGAGAATGATCAAATTTTAGCCAACGGGCGGGAAAATAATCTTGATCTGAACTTTCTTCTGCCTTTTTTCCGCGAAAATAATGAGCTGGTCGTATCACTTTGGAATTTTCTTTTTCGCCCAAATAAGCAATCCACCACGAAAAAGTGGAGTTACTGATAATAAAATCATCGCACAAACTTCCCAAACACAATTGTTCAATGGCGTTGCAATTTTCGGCAAAAAAAACGTTGTCCAAAAACCCAAAATGTACTTTGCAATAGGCAATATCATCACTGGTAAGCAATAGATTGCAATTGCGCCAATTTGGAAAGTGCTCGTTTAAAGCCAAAATGTAATACAAAACTGGTAATTGAAAATAATCAGGATGACCAACAAAATCACCTCGTCGTATTGAAATGGCAATGGTTTTTTTCTCGAAAAGCTCTTGAAATTTATCTTTTACAATTTCTTTGAAATCCTTTTTAAAACTAAAATATTTTGATGTTATCGATTTATCAAAGTATTGCTCCGATTGCAACCAACCATCCAAATCATAATCCTGATTTTCCGTAATTTCCCAATCATGATAATGAAAATGTTTTTCCCTCAGCTTTATCAAAGGCTTATTCGAAATTTTTGGCAATTGGACCTCAAAATATTGTGATGCTTTCCAATCAGAAAAAGCAAAATCCATCTTATTTTTTTTTGCCATTCCAATTACGGATGCAATTTGAAATAATTGATTGCCTAGATTGCCTTTTTTTTCGAGTTGAGAGAATACCAACATTTAGTATGTGTGTGTTTAAGCTAATCGGTTATATTTTGAGCGCTTTTATACTTCAAAAATAAAATTTTATAATTGAAGTGAATATATTAAAATATCAATTTGCATGGTTCTAAGTCTGTAAAAGAGTAATTATATAACTTGTTTTTGGGTAATATCAAATCAAAACGATTTCAACATTTCACTTAAACCCAGACATTGCCAAATATGAAAACCAGATTGCATGTTACCATTGTTATAGCTTTCTAGTTCTCTATTTAATTCCTTTGCGTTGAACCAATCTTTAAAACTCGAGTGTTCAATTGCTGCAAAAGATGCTGCAACCCAATCTTTTAAATCATCTGCAAGCCATTCTCTTTGAGGTGTTTGCAACGACCTTTTTGGTGCGAAAACCAAATCATCCGACAAATATTCTGAAGCAATTTCACGCAACATGAATTTAGTAATGCCATTTTTTATTTTAAAATCCAATGGCAATGAAAAAGCAAATTCAACCAAACGATAATCCAAAAAAGGTTCTCTTAATTCAGTTGAAAAAGCCATAGAAACCCGGTCATTGAATCGCAATGCCCGAGGAATTTTAGTATAAAACAAATCGCGGTATTGCTTGTTCAATATTTCGTCTTCAAAAGGTTTTGGATACACTGGTTTTTGTGCCAATGCTAAAAATGAATCGGAAAGCATATTGGTTTTATAAGGCGAATCAACTACACCCTGAATCGTTGCTTCATTGGATTGTATATAATAGTCATATCCTGCCCATTGCTCGTCCATGCCTTGACCGTCAAGCAAAACCAAAACATGATCTTTTCTGGATTGTTCAAAAATTTTAGCATACGCCAAAGTAGGAATTCCACCAAAAGGTTCGTCTTGAAAGTATTGAATTTTGTTATTAAAATTAGGTACTTCAGTTGCTGTTAACAAGATTTTCTTTAATGGATTTTTGGTCATTGCTATCATATTTTCAACCCAAGGCAACTCATCATAATCGGCATTATTGGTATAAAAAGTATAGGCATTAATATTACTGTTTTTAGGGTTCTGATCATTAATTAAAGTCAATAAAATCGAGCTGTCCAACCCACCACTTAAATTAAAACCAACACCAACATCGGCTCTGAATCGCAAATTTATAGCATCTTTTAAAAGTAATAAATAATGTTTTTTGGCTTTATCATAAGACCAATTCTTGGGTTGTTTTGCTATGGCTTCTTCAAAAAAATACCATTTTTCTATGTGAAGTTGCTCCTTCTCGAATTCTAAAAAATGTCCTCCTGGAAGTTGTTGTACAGATTCCCAAAAAGTTTCATCAATTGCACCATAAGAACCATAAGCAAAATAAGACGCCCAAACTTTTTGGTTCGGATTTTTTGAAATGCCCGCTGCGTGAATCGCTTTTATTTCTGATGAAAAAAGGAACGTTCCATTAGTCAAATTATAATAAAAAGGCTTTACACCAAACCTATCCCTGGCAGCAAAAAGTTTTTTGTCGCGGTTGTCCCATATTGCAAAAGCAAACATGCCATTGAGCTTTGACAAACATTGGTTTCCATAAACAATAAAAGCGGCCAACAAAACTTCGGTATCCGATTGTGTCTTAAATTGATAATTAGGTTCTAACTCTTTTTTTAGTTCTATGTAATTGTAAATTTCGCCGTTAAAAACCAAAACAAAACGCCCTGATTCATCCAAAAAAGGCTGATTGGATTGTGGAGACAAATCAATAATAGCAAGGCGATTATGTCCTAAAGCAGCATAATTGGAGTCGAAATATTGGCCAGTAGCATCAGGCCCGCGGTGCGACTGACTTGCAAGCATTAAATTCAATTGATTGGCGCTAAAATTTCCTATTATGCCTGTAATTCCGCACATCCTTTAGTTAATTAACTGTTCGTAATCTATAGTTAATGGCCGTATATATTTTATATTTTATAAAACTCATTTTCTGCTGCCAATCTGGATTGATAAAAACCAATTGAATTCCACCGCACCAATCATTTGAAGGAAAAGGGCCATAATTAGGACTTCGATAATTAGAAACTACTCTGGTATATAATGATTTTGTGAAAATTTCCTTAATCATTTCAAGTTGTGGCAGACGGTCACCTTCAATTACAATTATTCCTTTTTCACTCATCAAATTTTTCAGTTTTATCAAATTTTCTTCTTTGCCGTCGATAATCACTAGATCAAATTTTTGTGTTGCAGGGACATCATCTAGTTTTTCGAAAATTCGAATTTTATTAAAATGAAGTTTTAAATAATTTGGTAAAACACTTAAACAGAAATCGTTAGATTCGGTTCCGATATACTTGACTGGATTATTTATTTTGCTTGAAAACTCCAAAACAGAATAAGATATTGACCCGATACC
The DNA here is from genome assembly GCA_947488595.1 of Flavobacteriaceae bacterium. Lineage (GTDB taxonomy): Bacteria > Bacteroidota > Bacteroidia > Flavobacteriales > Flavobacteriaceae > Flavobacterium. The sequence goes on along the minus strand of CANKZI010000006.1, from coordinate 73,185 downwards.
CAAACCCAATTCTAATATACTTTTTACTTTAAAATTATGAATGATTTCATTCAATTTCTTCAAAGCAAATTCGGAGGCTATATGTTGGTTTCCTTCTAAACCTGAAAAATATTTATAGGTCGCAATAGCTATTACATCTTTTTTCATCAATTATTTTTTAAAATTTCTTACTCAATATTTCTGCTTTATCCCAATCTGAAATCGTGTCGATATTGGCATAGCATTCTTGTGGTGATTCAATAAAAGCTATTTTCTCTCCATACAAAGAGTTCTTTTTCAATACGACAGCTGTTTTCACTATATAAATACTACCGTCGCGGTGATAAGTTTGAGGAAGATCCTGGCGTCTACCAATAATGTTTGATTCTCCGGTAGCGATTTTTAAATTGCCCTTTTCATTTACTTCAAAAGTCCAGTGTGGATTGAATTCATGAGGTACCTTTAGAACAGAAACTAATGAATCGCATCCACTTTCAATAAATTTTTTAATTGCATTATCCAAAAAATCCACCGTTCGAAAAGGACTTGTAGGCTGTAACAAACAAATGGCATCAAAAATAATATTTTTTTTTTCGAACCATTTTAAGGCATGAAGTACCAAATTGATTGTTGGCGAATCGTCTTGGGAAAGTTCAGCGGGTCTAACAAACGGAACCTCAACGCCCAAGTTTTTTGCCGTTTCAATTATTTGATAATCATCGCTAGATAGAATTACTTTCGATAGCAATTGTGATTGGAGCGCAACTTCAGTCGTATAAGCGAGCAAAGGTTTACCATTCAACAACTTAATGTTTTTTCCGGGAACGCCTTTTGATCCGCCACGTGCTGGAATTATGGCTAAAATTTTCATTAATAATTAATTGTTTTGTGATATGTCAGAGTATGCTCTGCTAAAATATTAGCAATTCGTTGTCCCGAAGCGCCATCACCATAAAGCAATTCGCTTTCCTGCTTTGCTGAATTCAGGTGCAATCGAATAGCATTTGTAATTAGATTGACATCATAATCGACATCAATAACATTTTTTCCACGCAATCTTCGGTTTTGCCGCGATCCAATATTAACAACTGGAACGCCTAAATAAGAACTTTCGCGAATTCCAACACTAGAATTGCCAATCAAACATTTGGCATTTTTGATTAGATGCAAAAAATCACTCGGTTCCATATTTTTAAAAAACAAAATGTTTTTTGGATTGTGTTTTTCTCTATAAGACCGAATACCATTTGAAGTACCGTCGGCACCAGCATCTACATTAGGCCAAAACCAAAAAGTAGGTATTTGAAGCGCGTCAATTGCAATAAGTGTTTTATCAATATCGGCTTTGGCATTGGCATATTCTGAAGTAACTGGATGCTGCATGACTACTAAATAGCCATCTTTCCAGTTTTCGGCTTGACCAACACCACCATATTTGGCAATTGGATTAAAATTGGGATTGGGATTGGCTAGAATTGCCTTGGCCAAATCAATTGATGGACAACCTGTGTTGATGACCATCTCGGGATTTTCGCCCATTTTTATTACACGCTCTTTCGCATCTTCGGAAGCTACCAAATGCAAATCAGCCAATTTGGTATTGGCATGACGCACTTTTTCATCAATATTTCCGGTAACCTCTCCACCTTGAATGTGCACCAACGGAATATTTTGAAAAGATGCGGCTATTGATGTAGCAATAGTTTCAAATCTATCGGCAATTGTTACAACCGCATCAGGTTTTAAATTATAAAAAACAGTTGACAATTCCATCACAGCCAAACCAGTAGTTTTTGCCATTGCTGTTGGATTTTCGCCTTCGAGTACCATAAACACTTTTTCGTTGATTATAAATCCATCTTTTTCTATATAATCTACTGCAGTTCCATAGCGGTCCAATAACGCTGAACCCGCCACCACTAATTGCAATTCCAATTTTTCATGCTTTTGTATGGCTTGTAAAACAGTTTTAATCCTGCTATAGGATGGCCTAGCAGTAATTACAACACATATTTTTCTTTTTGGGCTCATATCAAATCTTCATCGTTTAAAAAATCCCACTTTTTTTTCTCAAATTTTAGTTTTTTACCAATTACATCTTGAAATTTACCAGCTAAAATACCATGATTTTTAGGCTTTTTTGCTTCCAAATCGGCAAAACTAATGGTGTGATTTATTGGTAAATCTTTATTAACTGACAATGATTTTTCAAAAATTTGTTTAAGCGAATTAAATTCGGAGGTACTGCTTTTATCAATTGGATGCTGCAATGCTTTTGCGATATTCCTGACAGCGGCAACCAAACTTTTTGTTTCACTAATAGTCAATGATGATTTTGAATCTGGTCCAAACATATCTCGGTCAAAAACCACATGAAATTCGATAATTTCAGCACCCAAAGCGACGGCGGCAATACAAGTTTCGGTTTTGGCAGAGTGATCAGAAAAGCCAACCGGAATTTGATATTTTGCTTTTAACTCTTGAATCATGTTAAGTCCGTATTGTTCTGGTTGTGTTGGATAGGCGGTTGTGCATTGCAATATAGCTATTTCGACATTTTTTGCCTTTAAAAAAGCTATTGTTTTGTCTAATTCGGAAAGAGAACTCATTCCTGACGAAATAATTACTGGCTTTCCTGTTTTGGCAATTTTTTCAAGCATCAAAAAATTATTGACTTCACCAGAACCAATTTTATAATATTTTTGGCCTATTTCTTCAAGCCAATCAACCGCTAAATTGCTAAATGGGGAACAAATAAAATCCAAACTCAGGGAGTCACAATGCTTTTTGATACCTTTCCATTGTTCAAGCGTAAAACCCATTCTTTGCCAATAATCAAATCGCGTTTTGTCTTCTAATGAAAAGGCTACTCGAAAAGGTTCTTTGTCACTGCTTTCGGCTTCGGCAATGTGCATTTGAAATTTAACTGCATCAACACCGGTTTTGGCAATAGCATCAATATAACTATACAAAATACCCAAACTACCTTCGTGCGCTTGACCGATTTCGGCAATGATATAGGGTTTATCTTTAATAGAAAACATATAATTATCTGTATATTATCATTTCAAAAGTACTAATTATTAAATGCAGTTTCGTTCCTTTATTATTTTTCTTAATTTTAAAGCAAAGTGATGATTCTATTTTATTTTTTTTACAAAAAAAGCCTGTGTGCTTCCTCTTGATTCGGATCGAAAAACAATCAACAATCGCATCAAACTATAATGAATTAATGCGTTTACATAGCGGAAACTAAATGTAAAAGGTGGGAAATGAATATTTCCGATAGTCGCAAATTCAATAATCTCGAAACCATTGTTTTCAAGATGGAACTTGACTACATGTGGCAAGGGTACATAAACATGATGTTCTATTAAATGCTTTGGTTGAAAAGAAGAAAGATTATTCTTGAAAATCATACTTAACTTAGATTCGACACATAAAGGATTTGGCGTTGTCAGCGCCATAAAACTTCCAATTTCCATGTGATTTGCAATATTACGAATACCTAATTCTGGATTGGATAGGTGCTCCAAAACTTCTAAAAAAATGACAAACCCTGGTCTTTTCATATTATCTGGAACAGGATTATTTAGATCCCAAATTGTGGACTGCTCAATTTTTCTTACATAATCAAAGGGTTGCCAGTGTAAATTAAATTTTTCAATAATTGGACCAAACCAACCAAAACCAGAACCGATATCACTCACAGTTGTGTTCGGAAGTTGATTGAGGACTTCAGATAACTTTTGTTCCGCCCATTTCCCTCTATCTATATTTTTATAATTCTTCACTTTTCATTGAATTAGGTTGCCAATAAATCTTTGCACCAGGAATATTTTGGTACTCATCATATTCTTTATGTGATAAGCGATTGCAATTTACAATAATTCTGGGAATTGAAATCATTAGATCTACTAAAGCCAGAAGAATTGCCTTTAACGCTCTCCAATCGCCTTTAAAAACTTTTAATTTTAGTTGAATCCACAATGAGTAAATTAATAATTTCGGAATTTTTGCTAATGGATAAAATAAAAACATCAAATACCAGCCCGCCCTTAAGGATCTTTGAAGTCGGATCGCGTAGTCGGCGTTCTTTTTTCTAGATTTCACATCAACCCTATGGTGCACTAGTACTTCTGGCAAATAATGAATTTCCCACTTTTTTAAAAACAACTGATAGGATGCGAATTCTTCTTCTCCATAAAAAATAAACCAAGACGGATAGTTTGGAATCGTGCGCCACGCCGACATTCTCCAAGCATGTCCACAACCCACAAAACCTTGCACTCTATTTGGATTATCGTTTGAAATTGTGTTTTCTGGGGCTGATAATCCCCAAAAAATACGCAATGCGATTAAGCCACATTCTTGATGATTTTCAAAATGTTTTTGTATGGATTCTAAAGGATTTTCTGTCAAAAAATGAGCATCATCGTCAAGAGAAATGGCAAATTGCGCCTTGGTTTCATTGAGCATTTTATTCCTACAAAAAATTAGACCTTTGCTAATTTCATTTCTCTGAAGTTGAATTTGAGGAAAATTAACTTTTATATAATTAAAAGTGCCATCAGTAGAACCGTCATCAAAAATCACGCAATTAACATTATCATTTTCCAATAAATAATTAATACTATTCAAAGTAAGCAACAAATCATGGATTCGGTTTTTGGTACAAATTAAAATGGAAAAAGTAGAATTTGACATAGCGTTTATTTTAAATCTAAATTCTCAATAGTTGTCTTTAGATGAGTAAAAGACAAATATTTTACTAAATCTGCACGATTCAAAAGTAAATCCTTTGGATTGTGCTTCCAAATTTGATACATTTTTTCCATAAGTATAGCAATTTTTTGAACATCATCAACTTCTGAACAAAAAATATAATCTTTGCCTAATAATCTTTTGGTTTCGCTGTAAAATGGGGATAAAAGCAAAATTGTTTTGTTGGCCTCTATACAGTGCGGGAATTTTCCGGGAAGAAACGGACTTATTTCTGATTTAGCTTCTAGTATTATATTAACACTTGCATTTTTTTGCAATTCATATACAGTTTCAAAAGCCACATTGCCATTAAAAATATAGATCTCGGGATGGTCGATTTGGTATTTTTTCAACATTTCTGTATGATACTCTGCCGAACCCAAAAGTACTAATTTTGATTCTTTTTTTGCTTGAGGGTGTTGTTCTAGAAACAGTTTGAATCCTTCTATTAGACCTTCGGGGGAACGCTGCTTCATCAAATTTCCGGCATGTAGCAAATTGAATTTCGTGTTATCAAAATACTCTGGGAAAATAAACTCATGTAAATTTTGCTTTTCGTATTGGGCATTTTGATGCGGTATAATTACTGCCGTTTTTAGAAAATTCGGAAAATAACTGCCCATCCATTCTGCTAATAATTGACTTGGAAACGCACTGTATTTTGCCTTTTCTGAAACTTTTAAGAAAAATCTTTCTTTAAATTGATGGCTCACTTCGACCCAATTGTAAGGTCTTGGGTAATAATGAAATGGATAAGGATCATGCACATAAGCCATCCATTTGTCATGCCATTCAGGCAAATTCAAAAGGGCATAATGTGGTCGAAAGCTTCCGCCTTTGCTCAAAGTTATCACCAAATCGGGATGAAAATCACATTTTTTTAATGCTTTAAAAATACTATTGGTGTCATTAAAAAACGTGAACGAAAAACCAAGTTTACTTTCAAAAAAATACGACAATTCAATTTTTAAATTCCGAATCAAAACCCTTTGTGTTCGGCTCAAAATATAGTTAAGATTCCATTTTTTTTCGGGAATCGCAAAACAAGTTGCACCTTTTAATTGGATATTTCTTAAAGTATAATGGTACACCAAAACTTCGAAACCGGCTACAACCAAATTGTTGATTATGGCCACATTGGCTTTGGAACCGCTGCTGTCTTCGACATTGATGGAATCGACTACGACTAATATTTTGCGACTATTTTTCAATTGTTAATAGTAATTATATGATCTATTTTTTGAATTGTATAATGAAAAGGAATTGTTCTTTTCAAAATAGAAATTTATATACTTTAATTTTTTTACGAAATCTAGTGAACGTTAAACGCAACGGTAAAGTACTATAAAAAAAATACCACAGTAATTTTTCTTTATCAGATAAATTCATCAATTGCATTGATTTCGAAAAAAGGTCATATTCTTTGTACATAAGAGCCAAAAATACAAAGTGTCTTTTTAATGAATATGTAAGTAATTTTTTCTCTTTAATTTGCTGTAAAACCAATTGTATTGCGTGATTATTTGAGAATTTTTTTTCAGGATTATGGCTATGGAAATTATAAGTATTTGATTGATTGTGTTTTCTGTTAAAATATAAAATATTCTCTATAATTATTCCTCTGTGCCCATTAAGAAGTATTCTGATATAGCATTCCCATTCTTCAGCATAGTGAAGTGTTTCATTAAAGCGAATTTCATGAAAACATTTGCTATTCCACAATACTGTGCAAGATGCGAGACCTATTTCATTTTTAACGACGGCTTCAATATTTCGACTTGACAGGTTCTGCTTATACTTTAAAACCTGTTTATCAAGTGGTATATTGATGGTTTCATTAAAAGATAATTTTTGGTAATGCACAAAATCTGTTTCATATTGTGAAAAAGCTTGCAAACCTATTTCCAAATTATTTGGATGAATTACATCGTCATCATCAAAAAATATGATGTATTTACCGGCAGCGTAATCAAGTCCAAAGTTTCTTGCACCCGGAAGCCCTTTACTATAATTTTCATTTCTTAAATAGTATTTGAACCTCGCATCTTCTTTAATTATCGATCTGATTACAGTTTCAGAATTGTCTGTGCTGCCATCGTCAATAATAAGGCATTCAAAATTTATAAAAGTTTGTTGCATAATCGATTTAAGCGCTTCACCTATAAAATGGGAGCGATTGTAAGTAGCCATGATTATGGAAACTTGAGGACTCGGCATCTATTTTTTTATTATTTTTTTGACGAACCGAAAAGGTTTGATTAATAGAAAACCTACTGAGAATTCTATACTTGCCCGCAATTTTGCAACGTTGCTTCTTTCGTGATCAATTACTGCCAAAAAATTGGTTATTAATTCTGGATAATATTCAACATACAGCTGTTTATGTTTAATAAAAACATACTTTTTTATTTCTAAATCATATTTATTTATCGCTTCGATTCTCATGGAAACAACGTGTTGTCTGTAATAAAATAATATTTCAGGAATAATGTGTACTCCATAACCTAATTTTGTAACACTAATGTAGAATTCCCAATCTTCGTATCCCAACTTCATCGTCTCGTCATAACCTCCAACTTCAATCCAGCACTTCTTTCTGAACATTGAAGTTCCGATAGCTTCGTTACGGAAAAGAAAATCGTTCAATCTTTTACCTCTTGGCTTGAAAATTCCATATTGGTTATTTTCACTAAATCGAATTCCCCAGCTACTTACAATGCCAATCGCGTTATTTTTTAACAGTATTGCAATTCCCTTTTCTAAGAAAGTTTTTTCATACTTGTCATCAGCATCCAAAGTTACAATATACTCGCTGGCACTTAAGTTAATTCCATAATTTCTTGCACTAGATAACCCGCCATTTTCTTTTTTGTAATAATGAACACGGGAATCTTTACTTATCCATTCTGTTACAACTTCTTCGGTATTGTCTGTACTTCCGTCATTAATAATTAGGCATTCAAAATTCTGATAGGTCTGATCAATGATAGATTGTATTGCATCACCCAAAAATAAAGCATGATTATAACACGGTATGACAACAGTAATTAAATTTTCCATGTCAAAACTTTATTTATTCCCTTTTTAAATATAAAATGCAATAAATCTTTAACTGTAATCAATTTGTCTGAATATAGATTTTCCAATATTTGTGCACTATCATTTGATTGCAAAAATTTATTTTTATAATATTTTTTGAGAAGTTTATCCGAATAATTCACATCCGTTTCATCAATCCATGAGCCCGAAAAATGATGGATTGCAAAATTTTGTTCTAGTTTGAGGCAAAAGAAATGAGATGGATAGATGCAAACGCGCTCCTTTAGAAGTTGCAAAGAATCAGACTGACTATCGACTCCATAACTGTCAATTAATAAAGAAGTAACAATTTTTGTATTTGTAATTTGCTCAAAACCGTTTTTACTGTTGTAGTAATCCAATACCATTTTGGGCCAAGTGTGATTTTTTTCAGCACCCCAAACCGCTGTAAATGGAAATCCCTTTTCTTCAAATCCTGAAAAAGCACCATGCGAAAGAAAAACATCAAAACTCTGTTTTACTTCAACATCGGTATCGAGATAAATTCCGCCAAAATTATATAATGCATGCGCCCGAACATAGTCGGAAACGAATGCCCATTTTTTATTCGCATACGCTTCCTTGACAAAAATGTTGGTCTCTAAATCGAAATTGTTTTCATTCCATTCTATAATTTTGTATTCTTTCAGATGTACTTTCCATGATGCAATACAGTCAATAATAAATTCGGATTTTTTTGCACCGCCAAACCAACAATAATGAATAATTTTTGGAATCATTTTATTTCTTGGTTAATGACATAAACATGCCACTGGTAAAAACTTTTTTTCCTTCTTTCATAATCCATCTGTGGGTTGGATGTCTATTATAATTAATGTCAAGCTTGAACCCATGCAGTAATTTATCGACTTTTGTATCCTCGTTAAAATCATCATAAATAATTTCAATACTATGTGAATTTCTGAATCTTTCGGATATTTTAGAAAGCAATTTATCAATAAAAAATTGATGCATCTCAAATAAGATATTACAGTTTTTTTGCCAAGGATACAATTCGGGATCTAGAAGATTCACTTCAAATCCTTCACAATCCATAAAAAGAAAGTCAACTTCCTTAAATGCAGAAAAATTTTCTAAGGTAGCTTCTCCTCTAATTGAATAATTTTTCAATTCATTTTTAGTGTACCATGATTCAATTACTGGATGAAGGTGAGTAAGACTTTCATAAATGTAAATCATTTCGGGGGCCAAGATATAACTCAATCCGGCAGAATAATAACCATTATTGCCTCCGACCATCACAACTGTCTTTACTTCTTTGCTTATTAGCGTTTCAATATTTGGATGTAAGCATGATTCATATAGACCTAAAATTTCACTTGTAGTCAAAATATTCTGGACAATTTCGGGTATTTTTAATCCAGAAAACGGACCTGTATATATTTGATTTCCTATTAAAGAAATGAGGTCATTTTTGTTTGGTAGTTTTTTTTTAATTATTTTCATAAATCTCTATTTTGGGTACAAGACTAACTTTTCCTGGCCAATCACCGCTATATTTATTTCCTCTTCTTACTCCATTATCGTAAACATTCATTCTTAGTACATCCTCAATAAGATTAAAAAGCTTGCCTTGTGAGTCATTAATGTGAAAATTAATACTGTATATGCCCGTGTTAAGAATATACTTGTCGATTTTAATATAGAAATTATATACTCCCGCTCTTAAAGCTTGGATTTCTTCGTTAACATGATAGGTGTTTATTGCGGTAATCAGTTCATTTCGGTCATTATACAATGCAATACAAAAACCAATATCTGGATTATCTTCTTTTATTTTCAACTTTACGGCAATACAAAAATCTTCACCATTTGAAATGCTTTTAACTTTTACAGATTGCGTGTTTAATAATGAAAATTCTTGCAAATCATAAAGTGTATTTTCATGATAAATCGAATTCTTTTTTCCCGAATCTAAATATTGTGAAATCATATCGTCAATTGCGCCACTGTCAACAATATTTCCATTTTCGATTAACAAACCCCTCGTACACAAACTCTTTACCGCCGCCATATTATGACTCACAAACAAAACGGTTCGTCCACCTTGTTGGGATATGTCTTGCATTTTTCCCAATGCTTTTTTTTGAAATTCGGCATCGCCAACGGCGAGTACTTCATCAACAATCAATATTTCGGGCTCCAAAAAAGCGGCTACTGCAAAAGCAAGTCTAACGGTCATTCCGCTACTGTAACGTTTTGTCGGTGTATCGATATAACGTTCACAACCACTAAACTCGATAATGGCATCAATTTTTGAAGCAATTTCCTTTTTGGTCATTCCTAAAATGGCGCCATTGAGATAAATATTTTCACGACCAGTCAATTCAGGATGAAAACCTGTGCCTACTTCCAGCAATGAAGCAATTCGTCCTTTTGATTTAATAGTTCCAGTAGTTGGTGCCGTTACTTTGGATAAAATTTTTAGCAAAGTTGATTTTCCTGCACCATTTTTGCCAATAATTCCAAGTACTTCTCCACGTTTGACTTCAAAGTTGATGTCTTTTAAGGCCCAAACATAATCGCTTTCGGCTTTTGTACTTCGGTCATTGACATCGCCAACTTTGAGATAAGGATCTTCTTTTCCTCTAATTTTAGACCACCAACGGTTCAAATCATGACTGATAGTTCCAGTTCCTACTTGTCCTAAACGGTACTGTTTGGATATGTTTTCGACAGATAAAATGGTTTCTGAATGCAATTGGTTTCTATTTATATATTAACTAAATATCTGATTTATACAGTATCAATAAAACTTTTTTCGGTTTTATTAAAAATTAAAAGTCCAAACATAAATATTATTATGGTTACTGCCAAAGTGTATAATAAGGCGCTTATCGAAAAACTTCCCGTATTCAAAAGCATGTATCGTGAAAACTCTATTATGTAAGCCACTGGATTATAATCGACAATCCACGAATAATTTGGCATTTTTTGTTTGATCAAATCAATAGGATAATTTACAGCAGATACATACATCAAAAGTTGAATTCCGAAGGTGATCAAAAAAGTCAAATCTCTGTATTTAGTAACCATCGACGATATAATCATTCCGATCCCTAAGCCCAAAAATCCCATAATTGCAATAATCAAAGGAAACAATATAATCATACGGTTGGGACTAATATCTTCTCCGATAGAAAGATAATAAATATAAAATCCAATAAAAATAAGTATTTGAAGTCCAAATTTGATTAAATTAGAAATCACAATTGAAAGTGGCATAATAATTCTAGGAAAATAAACTTTACCAAATAAACTGGCATTGGTTTTAAATGTATCAGAGGTTGAAGTCAAACAAGTTGCAAAATAATTCCAAGCAGTTATACTAGCTAAATTAAATAAAAAGGGAGGTATAGTTCCTGTTTGAATTCCCGCAATATTATTGAAAATAATTGTAAAAATAACGGATGTAAATAGTGGTTGAATCAGATACCATAATGGTCCTAAAACAGTTTGCTTATACAAGGTTACAACATCACGTTTTACAAACAACATTAGTAAATCTCTGTATAGCCAAACTTCTTTAAGATGAAGTTTGAAAAACTTATCTTTTGGTTTAATTTCAAACAACCATTCCTGATTGGTATTTTGATTCATTTGATTTTTTGGTTTGTTTAAAAATCTTTTGCTTTTTTAACAAAAAACACAAATTATAATTAAATATGAGATTAATTTTAGCTGAGTCAAAATTATAATAATTTATATATAAATTCCTATTTTTCTTATTAAAAATTGCTAAATAGTCAGTCATAAAGTAAACACAAATAATTTTCCCAAATTATAAACAAGATTATTTTCTTAGAACGATTTATTTCAAACCAAAAACACTACATTGGAACTATATTTGCACGCTTTTAAAATGAAAATGAACAAAGTCTTAAAAGGAGTTTTTTTAGTAGGTCTTGGCGCCACGAGTTATGGTATGTTGGCCACTTTTGTAAAAATGGCGTACAACAATTTTGGCAGCAGCGGCAACGCATATACGCCAGCCGAAGTCATTACCGCACAATTTTTATTGGGGATTATCTTCGTACTATTTATTATTACTGTTCAAAAGATTAAAAAAGGTAACATCGTTACGAAAGCTTCTAAAACCAATATCAAACAGCTGATGATTGCCGGAACTTCAACAGGCTTCACGAGTATTTTTTATTATTTGGCAGTACGCTACATTCCTGTTTCGATTGGAATTGTATTGTTAATGCAAACTGTTTGGATGGGTGTAATACTAGAAGTGTTTCTCGAAAAAAAACGACCTTCAAATCTAAAACTAATAGCTGTTGCCATTGTTTTATTGGGCACAATTATGGCTACTAATGTTTTTCAAACTAAAACCCAACTCGATTGGCGTGGCCTTGTATTAGGAATTATGGCAGCAGCTTCATTTACAACTACAATGTTCACTGCCAATAGTATAGCGATCAATATCTCTTCGGCACAACGCAGTCTTTACATGCTTTTGGGTGGCGCTATTGTTGTATTTCTTTTTGCTTTAATCACACAAAAAACACCATTTAATTTTGACATTTTTTATAAATGGGGCATTCTTTTAGCTCTTTTTGGCACCGTAATTCCGCCCATGTTACTCAATACTGGTTTTCCGCTCACAGGAATCGGATTAGGAAGCATCGTGGCTTCGTTAGAACTTCCTGTTTCTGTGCTAATGGCCTATTTTTTATTGCACGAACAGGTCATTTTAGTACAATGGATTGGAATTGTACTCATCATTTTAGCCATCGTAATCATGAATATCAATTGGCATAAAAAACAACCAAATAATATTGTACCTTCAATTAAATAAAAATCAATTATTACTTTGACTTGGCATTTGTACTTAATGGCGTTTCTTTATATTTTAGCCGGAAGCAATCACTTTGTAAATCCTAGGATGTACTTAAAGATCATTCCAAACGCAATTCCGATGCCAAAATTGATCAATTATGCCAACGGGATTGCCGAAATAATACTCGGAATTGCTTTGTCTATACCTGCGATTTCTGGTCATTGTGCTCAGGGAATAATGGCTTTATTAATTTTGCCCGCCAACTGTTATATGCTGACCAATAAAATCGTGAGTTTTGATTTGCTAAAGTGGTTATTAATATTGCGATTGCCACTGCAAATAGTTTAAATTTTATGGGCTTATTTATATTCTTGAAATGATATCATTATTCGAAAATGACCTAACACCAATTGTATTTGATGTTCCAGATGCAACAATTTTATATTATCCGCATTTTTTTTCGGCAACAAAAGCAGATGAGTTATTTGTTGTTTTACTTGAAAAAATTCCGTGGCAACAAGACAATATAACCGTTTTTGGTAAAAGTCATCCACAACCACGATTGACCGCTTTGTTTGGAAATGAAGGAAAACCTTATGGTTATTCTAATATTGTGATGCATCCACACCCGTGGAATCCAGTTTTAACTTATATTAAAGAAAGTATTGCAGCGGTTTGTGAAGAAAATTTTACTACCGTTTTGTTAAACCAGTACCGCAACGGCAAAGACAGCAATGGTTGGCACGCAGATAATGAAAAAGAATTGGGCAGAAATCCTGTAATTGCATCTGTGAGTTTTGGAGCAGCACGCGTTTTTAATTTGCAACACAATACCGACAAAAATCAAAAAATAAAAATAATACTTGAACACGGAAGTTTGTTGCTTATGAAAGGTACAACACAACACTTTTGGAAACATCAAATTCCAAAAACTACAAAAAAAATTGAAAAAAGAATTAATCTGACCTTTCGAAGTATTAAATAATTTAACCATTTAATTACATTTGGAATAAATTTATAACAAATGGAAACCATCATCGATTATTTTTCATCTATATCATCGTTGCATCGCGGATTAATACTTGCAGGCGGAATTGCTTTTTTCTGGTTATTAGAAAGCGTACAACCCATGGTTGATTTTAATTATAGAAAATGGAACCATGCAGGAATTAATATATTTTTTACCTTAACTACTATTATCGTTAATTTTTTAATGGCATTTGTACTGCTGATGGCGGCCAACTGGACTACAACCAATGATTTTGGACTACTTCAACTGCTACCAAAAATGCCTCTTTGGATTTATACCTTAATAGGACTTTTGCTTCTTGACCTCATTGGTGCCTATCTGGCGCATCTTTCTGAGCATAAAATAAAATTGTTTTGGCGTTTTCATTTAATTCATCATACCGATACGTGGATTGATACCACTTCGGCCAATCGTCACCATCCAGGCGAAAGTGTAATTCGCTTTGTCTTTACAACCTTCGGCGTTTTTGCATTAGGTTGCCCTATGTGGATGGTATTTTTGTACCAATCGTTGTCCGTAGTGTGTTCGCAACTCAATCATGCCAACATCGCATTACCAAAAAAGATAGATTGGTTGTTGAGTTATTTTTTAGTTTCACCAGATATGCACAAAGTGCACCATCACTATTTATTGCCTTATACCGATTCTAATTATGGTAATATTTTTTCGGTTTGGGACAGGCTTTTTGGCACTTTTTCTTATCTCGATAGAAAAGAAATCGTTTATGGTATCGACACACATCACAATGAAAAGGAGCACAATGACTTAAAAAACTTGCTGATGATTCCGTTTCAGAAGCCAAAAAATATTCACAAATAAAATCTTTCAAAAAAATTTCACCTTGCATTTAAAAGTGATTGTTATTTTTCTTAATATTGAAATAAAAATACCAACTTTAAAAAATTTATCTGAATTTATTTTCAAGTAATGAAAAAGAGTAAACAAACAGAATTGAACTGGGAACAAACTGAAAAATTAGTTACCCTCGCTTTAGAAGAAAAAAATCCTTTTGAAATCATAAAAAAAGAATTTGGATTCGCAGAAAAAGAAGTGCTTGAGATTATGAAAAAAAAGCTAACCACAGAAAAATTTGAAATGTGGAAAAAGAAAGCACAAGCCAGTAAACCTAAGCCTAAACCGCCAAAAATTGATGATTTTGATGAAGATTTGGATGGAAAATATTATATAAAAAATAAATTTGATTGAATTTTAACTCTTGTTCTGCAAGAGTTTTTTTATTTTTACAAAAATTAATCGCTGTGAAAAAAGTGTTTTCTGAATTAGAAATTGATCGCATTATCGAAATGGCCTGGGAAGACCGAACCACTTTTGACGCCATTAAACTACAATTTGGAATTTCTGAACAAGAAACTATTGAAATCATGCGTTCCGAAATGAAACAATCCAGTTTCAAAATGTGGCGCGCCCGCGTTCAAGGACGTTCAACAAAACATGCCAAACTCCGTGTCGATGGAATTGACAGATTCAAATGCACTTTGCAAAGACAAATTACGCATAACAAAATCTCCAAAAGATAAATTTGAGATACGAATACTATTTATGAATAAACGCGAGTTCAACAAAGAACCATTGATTCTAACAGTTATAGTACAACATACCCTACTTTTTATTTCATTACAACACCAAAATCTTCAGATCATAGGCAAAAACCTTTAATAATGTACTCAGTAAGTTTCATTTTTATTTCACCTAACTATTGATCTTATTATCATTACAAAATAATATTAAAAATATTTTAAACAATATTCAATTATAAATAAATATTATTTAATTTTGTGTATTATAAATTCAATAATATGCAACCCAAACTTCCTATACAATGTCCAAGTTGCGAAAGTGCGCTTTCGGTCACCCAACTGAGCTGCAGCCAATGCACGACTTCAGTTTCTGGCAGTTATTCGCTTCCTATCCTAATGCAAATACAGGAAGAGGAACAAAATTTTATCCTCCAATTTTTTTTAAATAGCGGAAGCTTAAAAGAAATGGCGGCACAAATGGGCAATAGCTATCCAACTGTTCGCAATAAACTCGACGATATTATTGCAAAAATCAATCATTTAAAAACTGTTTCCAAAAAATGAGAACACTTTTTTTTAATCCGTTTCAACGGTATTCCGAAAAAAAAATATTGCTTTTTGGCATTCCGATAACTGTCATTGGCTCTTTTTTAGGTTGGTATTTTAACGCGCGATTTGATGGCGTCATCGATTTGCATTTTGTAAAAAGCACTTTGCCATTTCAAGCCTTTTTTGATAATTTAATCGCCTTATTTTGTGTCAATTTGGTTCTGATTGGTTTAGGAAAATACTTCAATCCGAAAACGCGAATTATTGATGTTGTCGCAGCGACCACAATCGCAAGAACGCCAATTTATTTGCTTACTGTTTTCAATGTGAATAATAGCGTTTTCAACATTTCGCAGCGGTTGCTTGTTGCTACACAATCGCAAAAAATCGAGGCAATAGCTATTGCTGATTTGGTAATCATCTTGTTTTTTGCCATGGTTTCGATGGCTGCTATTGCTTGGTTTTTTATTATTTTGTGGAGTGGATTTAAAACCGCTACCAATGCCAAAGGAATACAAAAAATAGTCGTGTTTGTAATCGCAATAATTATTGCCGAAATCATCAATAAAGTATTAATTTATTTACTCTAAATTATGATAGATGTTTACCTACAAAATGATAATGTGGTTTTTGAAGTAATCGGGTGGCATAAAATCTGGACATTCAAAAGCAAAATTATAATTTCAAAAAAAGATATTGTCAAAGCATATCAACACAAAAAGCCTTTTGGTTTTTGGAAAGGATGGAGAATGCCAGGCACCGAAATTCCGGGAATTATTATTGCTGGATCTTATTATCAACGTAGTGAATGGTACTTTTGGGATGTTATTAATAAAAAGAAAACCATCATTGTCGAGCTTAAAAACGCCGAATACAAAAAACTAATCATTGAAGTGGCAAATCCACTTGAAACTATGCACTTTTTAAACCAATTATAAAATGAAAAAATTAATACCAACACTAACATTGTTATTGTCCCTATCCTCCTATTCTCAAGAAATAATCGGAAAATGGTCAGGAATTTTAGAAGTTCCAACTGGAAAATTAACGTTGGTTTTTAGTATTGCTAAAACCGAAAATGGCTATGCCGCTACTATGGACAGCCCAGACCAAGGCGCAAAAGGCATACCAATCGAAATAGTTTCATTTGATACATCAAAAAAACTATTTTTAGAAATTCCAGCAGCCAATATCACTTACTCTGGAACACTCGATACTACTGATATTATTGTAGGGAATTTTAAACAGTCGGGAGCCATTTTTCCTCTAAATTTAAACCGAGAAGAAGCCAATAAAAGACCACAAGAACCTAAAACGCCTTACTCCTATTATTCAGAAGAAGTTACTTTTCAAAACAAGATAGAAAACTTTTCACTTACAGGTACTTTAACGCTTCCAAAAAAAGAGGGACAATTTCCTGTTGTAGTTTTAATTACTGGAAGCGGTGCACAAAACCGTGATTCTGAACTTTTAGGGCACAAACCATTTCTTGTTCTAGCAGATTATTTGACTAAAAACGGAATTGGTGTTTTGCGTTATGATGATCGTGGTGTTGCAACATCTAAAGGCGATAGAACCGAAGCAACATCAAAAAACTTTGCCGATGATGCGAAAGCAGCTGTTGAATACTTGAAAACCAGAAAAGAAGTCAACACCAAAAAAATTGGCTTAATTGGCCATAGCGAAGGCGGAACCATTGCACCCATGGTCGCTGCCAATAATAAAGACATCAGTTATATCGTGCTTTTGGCAGGCACTGGAATTCCTGGCGATGAATTGCTACTACAACAAGCTTATTTGATTGGCAAATCAGCGGGTATGTCGGAAACTGAATTAGAAAATGCGAGTAAAATCAATAAAGAGATTTATCAGATTATTAAAACCGAAAAAGATCAAAACCAAATTAAGAAGCAAATTGCAATTATTTTAGAAAAGCAGTTAAGCGAATTGCCCGAAGATCAAAAACCAACAGCAGAACAGATTAAATCTATTGCCGCTGAACAATCAAATACAATAGCTTCGCCATGGTTTTCTTACTTTATAAAATATGACCCACGACCAATTTTAAAAGAAGTAAAATGTGCTGTATTGGTTTTAAACGGAGAAAAAGATATTCAAGTGCCTGCAAAATCGAATACTGAAGCCATTAAAAACGAACTTGAAAAGTGGGGTAACAAAAAAGTTGCCGTAAATATTTTTCCTGGATTGAATCATTTGTTCCAAGAATGCAAAACCTGTACTGTTGAAGAATACGAACAAATAGAACAAACTTTTTCGCCTATCGCTTTACAAAAAATTTCAGAGTGGATTGGTCTTCAAACCAAATTATAGAAGACAAAACAAAGTTATGATTTGTAACAAAATTCAAAATAAAACTACCTATAGCAAATTTCTTAAATTTATATAATGAAAAATTGTATTTGTATTTTAGCTTTAGCCTTTTCGTTATTGGGTTCCAATGCAGTTGGTCAAAAAATAACCAACCCAATTCAAGTCAATATTGATTTGAATATTGTAAAAGATGACAAAGTTAAAGTCACAGTTGCAACACCAAAAATAAAAACAGACAAAATTGTTTATTGTATTCCGAAAACCGTTCCGGGTACTTATTCTGAAGACAATTACGGAAAACTAATTGATGACTTTCAAGCTATAGACAGCAAAGGAAATTTATTAATTGTTGCTAAATTGGATGATAATTCTTGGGAAATTAGCAATGCCAAAAAGTTATCAAAAATTACGTACTGGGTCAATGACTCTTATGACACTGAAAAAGGTGGCGAATTTGGCTCAGATATTTTTTCTCCCGCTGGCACAAATATCGAAGAAGGTAAAAACTTCATCATCAATACTCACGGGTTTGTAGGTTATTTTAACGATTTTAAAACGCTTCCTTATCAAGTTAAAATTGCACATCCTGCAGCGCTTTGGGGAGCAACATCAATGACGGATTTGGATAAAAGCGATACAAAAGACAGCTTTACAACAAGTCGTTATGCCGAATTGGTAGAAAATCCAATCTTGTATGCAAAACCCGACTATACTACCTTTAATATCAACGGAATGGAAATTCTAATTGCAGTATATTCGCCAAACAATTTGTTTACCGCCGAAAGCATTACGCCCGACATGACAACTATGATGACCGCTCAAAAAACTTTCCTAGGAAAATTTAACAGCACAAAAAAATATACCGTTTTGTTGTACCTATCGGATGTCAATAAAAATGACGCCAAAGGCTTTGGAGCACTTGAACATCCAACAGCCACGACAGTAGTAATGCCAGAAATGATGTCAAAAGCACAATTGGTAGAACAAATGAAAGATGTGGTTTCGCATGAATTTTTTCATATTGTAACTCCTTTAACCGTTCATTCTAAAGAGATTCAAGATTTTGATTACAATAATCCTAAAATGTCACAACATTTATGGATGTATGAAGGCGTTACCGAATATTTTGCGAATCTATTTCAAATCAACCAAGCATTGATTAGTGAAGCTGATTTTTATAATCGAATGGCTGCCAAAATCGAGCAAGCCAATAGCATGAATGATACGATGTCATTTACAAATATGAGTGCTAATGTATTGGTTGAGCCCTACAAAGCGCAATATTTGAATGTATACAACAAAGGTGCCCTTATAGGTATGTGTATCGACATTATTATCCGCGAGAAAAGTAATGGCGAAAGAGGAATTTTAGATTTAATGCAAAAATTAGCCAATACTTATGGTGAACAAAAGGCTTTTGATGACCATGAATTATTTGCAAAAATAACCGAATTAACGTATCCCGAGGTAGGCACTTTTTTGAAAACACATGTTGCAGGTGGCACACCAATTACTTATGCTGACTACTTTGCAAAAGTAGGCGTTACCACTTCGACAATACAAGTGCCTGGAAATGTTTTTATAAAAGGGCAAACACCTTATATCACCGTAAATCCAGAAACCAAAGAAATTATTATAATTCCCGGGATGCCATTGAATGATTTTTATACCAGTCTTGGCATAAAAAATGGAGATATCCTCACCGAAATTAATGAGCAAAAGTATAATCTTGATAATATTTATGACATGATTATGGGAAGTCAATCTTGGGTTGAAGGCGAAGACATTACAGTAAAAATCAAACGCGACGGGAACGAAATAATTTTGAACGGAAAAATAAAATTACCATTCGAAGAAAAAGCAAGTTTTACAGCAACCGATGCTTCAAAAGACAAATTAAAACAAGCTTGGTTAAAAGAATAAACAAAATTTAATACTGATTTAGAGCCCCAATTTGTTCTCGAATTGGGGATTTTTTTATTATTTTGCCGAAAATTAAAAACCAAAAAAAATGCACTTTAAAAATACCATTATCGCTTTGTTGTTTCTTTTTCTTTGTTCGTGTACCGAAAAACAAACAATTGGAAATCTTCATATAAAAGGCAACATTAATGGACTTAAAAAAGGGACGTTGTATATCAAAAAAATAGTTGACACGGCACTCGTTGCTATTGATACAATAAAAATTGATGGTGATTCTCATTTTGAAAGCCACTTGACCATACAATCGCCAGAAATGTATTTTTTGGTTATTGACAGAGGGATTACCAATTCAATTGACGACAATTTGCCTTTTTTTGCCGAAGCCGGAAATATCAGCATCGAAACCCAACTAGAAGGTTACTATAACAAAGCTAAGATTACTGGTTCAAAAAATCAAAAACTATTTGAAGAGTACAAGAAAATCAATTCAAAATTCAAAGACGAGCGTTTGGCACTTACCGAAGCGCGATTAACAGCATTGCGATTCAATAAATTATACCGAATTGACAGCATACAGAAGTTAGAAAATATTCTTTTAAAACGTAGCTATTTGTTCGCAACCAACTTTGCACTTAACAATAGAAATTCAGAAATCGCACCATACATTGCCCTTTCAGAAATCAATGACATCAATTTGAAATACTTAGATACCATTAGAAAATCGATGTCGCCAAAAGTTGCTGCTTCGTTTTATGGTAAAAAATTAACCGCATACTACAACGAGCGCAAAAAATTAGAAGCGCAACAATAAAACATTTCGACTTTTGGGTTTTATAACAAAAAAAACCATCACAAAATGTGATGGTTTTAATATTGAGCCGGCGGAGGGACTCGAACCCACGACCTGCTGATTACAAATCAGCTGCTCTAGCCAACTGAGCTACGCTGGCGACTTCAATACGAGGGCAAATATAATACTCAATTTTAATTTTCCAAAAAAAAAGGGTAATTTTTTTGCACTATTTTTATTGCAATCCGTTGATTTTAGCAATCAATTGATTTGCAGCTTGTTCTAATTCGACACTGATTTTTTTGAAATGTGCCTTCTTGTTCTCTACTTTTTTTTCGTTTACTTTAGTAATCAAAGTATCAAAAGAAGCAATCGCTTCGTCTATCAAAGCATTGGTTTCTGGAGTTGGTTTTCCTGTAGTTGACATTTCAAATAAGTAAACCGCTTCGATAATATCACCTAAAACGTAGTTGATGTCTTTTTTTAAATTCTTAACATTTGCCATTGTATGGTATTTTTTAATTTTCTTAATTTGGGTGCAAAAGTACACATAATCTTTCTATTAAAAACTATTTTATGTAAATTTCTAAAACAGAAGCTTTTCCAACCAAATCAAAGCCATCTATAGCAGCAGGAATTAAGATCGTATCACCTGTCTGGTAAGCGTATCTTATTCCGTTTGTAATGATATCAAAATGGCCTTCGACACACATATAAACTTTAAAAGAATCACCATTGTTTTGAATTGTCAATTGACCGTGCAAGGGGATTAGATTAGTTGTAAAATAAGGACAATCTACTATTTCGTTCGACTGATTTTCGACTGTAGGATACTCTTTTTTTGTGTCGACAACATTATAATTGATGGCTTCGAGTGCTAAATCTACATGCAATTCGCGCATCTTTCCATTCACATCGACACGATCGAAATCATAAATGCGATAGGTAATATCGGAGGTTTGCTGAATTTCGGCAATAACCAAGCCAGCGCCAATGGCATGAACAGTTCCTGTTTCCAGAAAAAAAACATCGCCTTTTTTTGTTTGAATACTGTCTAAATTGGTTAGTATTGTTTTTTGTTTCAAACTATCTAAATACAGTGCAGGACTAGATTTTTCTTTGAATCCAACGATGACTTTGGCATTTTCGTCGGCTTGCATGATATACCACATTTCGGTTTTACCAAAAGACTGGTGCCGCTTTTTTGCCAATTCATCATTTGGATGCACCTGAATAGACAAGTCATCGCGGGCATCCAAGTACTTAAAAAGTAACGGAAAATGTTTGCCAAACCGCTCGTAAACTACATTTCCTAAAATTGCAATGGGATACGAATCGATAAGCGCAGTCAATGATTTACCTTTTAAAAAACCATTGGAAACCAAGCTGACATCGCCTTGAACAGCCGAAATTTCCCAACTTTCCCCCGTAATTTTGGAAGTTATTGGTTTGTTAAGAACACTTTTTAATTTTTCGCCACCCCAAATTCTTTCTTTCAAAATGGGTTCAAATTGTAGTGGATACAAATTATTTTTCATGGTTACTTTTTTGACAAATTTCAAAAAAACAATCGGTAAATTTTGATACTATTTTATTAATTTATAATACAAAATCTTGATTGTTATTCGCCTCTATAGGTTACAAAATTGCGCGGCGTTTCATACAAAACCACTTCTACATCGAATGCTGGCTTGATATGTTTTCTGATTTTATTCCAAATTACAACCACAATATTTTCGGCAGTTGGATTCAAATCTTGAAAATCGGGTACATCGAGATTGAGATTCTTGTGGTCAAATTGATTTTCAACTTCCTCTTTTATAAGGTCTGATAAAACTTTAACATCCATAACATAACCCGTTTCAGGGTCAATCTGTCCGGTTACGCTAACTATTAACTCGTAGTTGTGTCCATGAAAATTGGGATTGTTGCATTTGCCAAAAACGGCATCATTCTTCTCAAATGACCAATCTTTTCGATACAAACGGTGCGCGGCATTAAAATGGGCTTTTCTGGATATGGTCACTTTCATTGGTGAAGGGTATGTATATTTAGGTATAAGGTCTAATAATTCAATAAAGCAATTTTAAATTTTATGATCTTCAAGAAAATGATAAAACTCGTCGAAGATAATTTTGAACCAAACGGTATAAATTGCTGGTTGATTTTGCATGTCCTTTTTAACATCTTCAATCGCCATCCACTTCCAATTTTCCACTTCTTCGGGATTTATTTTTGGCGCTTGATTGTAGTAACCAATCATTACGTGATCGAGTTCGTGCTCGGTCAATCCGTTATCGAATGGCGCTTTGTAAATAAAATGAAACAGTTCTTTTAAAGGCGTTTCAAATCCCATTTCTTCAAATAAACGACGTGATCCAGCTTGAATATTGGTTTCGCCTTCTCTTTGATGACTACAACAAGTATTGGTCCATAAAAGCGGTGAATGGTATTTTTGAAGTGCTCTTTGTTGGAGCATGATTTCATTTTTAGAATTTAAAATAAAAACAGAAAAAGCACGATGTAAAATTGCTTTTTCATGGGCTTCAAGCTTTTCCATTAGACCAATTTGTTCGTCATTTTCGTTAACGAGTATAACTTTTTCTTCTAACATTGTGTTTCTTTAGCTGTTCAAAGGTAAACAAAAGTTATGTTTTTTTGTGCAATTTATAGACTTTCAACAAGTTTAACGATTGTTTAGAGAAATTAAACTCAGAGATTTAGATTCGCATGTACAGCTTTTTACTATTTCTAAGAGAAGGTAATGTAAATGTATTTGGTTACTATTAATTTTACTAGATTCCACAGACACCAAACGCTGCATTGAAAAAAAGTACTATAGCAGTATTTTTCATCAAAATTTGAAAGACTATTATCTTTTCGTCCGTTATGATTTTAGACTGATTTCGATGATTCTCATGAATGAAAAAGGGCCAAATCTTATACAAGCGTTGCTTACAGATTGTCCTCAACTCTAAATTAAAATGCTTAACTAATTTAAAGACAAAAAATATTACTACATTAAAAAAAGGAAATTGAATCTGTTGCTCTTATGTGATTTCAAAATATGTTATGATTTTACTGGAATGTGAAGCTTTCAAAATAGCTTAAAGCAAATGTTCTGCTATCTTCAACGCACATTTTTCGCCATCAATTGCAGCCGAAATAATACCGCCCGCATAACCTGCTCCTTCACCACAGGGATACAGCCCTTTTATCTGAACGTGCTCTAGTGTTTCTGAATCCCTTGGAATACGAACAGGCGAAGAAGTTCTGGATTCTGGCGCATGCAAAATCGCTTCATTGGTCAAATAGCCTTTCATTGATTTTCCGAATTCCGAAAACCCTTCACGCAAAATTTGTGATAAAAATCCAGGAAAAACTTGACCCATTTCGACCGAAGTGGTTCCGGGAACATACGACGTTTTCGGAATAGTCGATGAGATTTTATTTTGTGTAAAATCGACCAGCCGCTGTGCTGGAACTTTTTGCGTACTTCCTGCCAAATACCAAGCTTTTTGTTCGATACTTTTTTGAAATTCCATTCCTGCCAAAGCACCAAATTTTTCGAAAGGCTTAAAATCTTCGAGTTTCAATTCAATTACAATTCCTGAATTTGCCGTTGCTTGATCGCGTTTTGATGGAGACCAACCATTGGTAACCACTTCTCCCGGTTGCGTAGCACACGGAGCAATCACACCACCTGGACACATACAAAACGAATACATGCCGCGTCCGCCGACTTGTTTTACAATCGAATAAGGTGCTGGAGGCAAATGTGCGCCACGGTAATCGCAAGAATACTGAATAGTGTCAATCAGACTTTGTGGATGTTCGGCTCGTACGCCCAAAGCAAAAGGTTTGGCTTCGATGAAAATTTTCTTTTTATCCAACAATTCAAAAATATCACGTGCTGAATGTCCAGTAGCAAGAATGATTTTATTGGCATTAATTATATCGCCGTTTTGGATGACAATGCCTTGAACCTCATTGTTTTTTATAATAATATCGGTCAATCGGGTTTCGAAAAATACTTTTCCGCCCATTTCGATAATTTTTTCGCGGATATCCTGAATAATTTGCGGCAATTTATTGGTGCCAATATGAGGGTGTGCTTCGACCAAAATATCCGGAGTTGCGCCAAAAGCAACCAATAATTTTAGGATTCGGTCAATATCGCCACGTTTTTTAGAACGTGTATATAATTTTCCATCAGAATAAGTACCTGCGCCACCTTCGCCAAAGCAATAATTTGAATCTTCGTTGACAATATGATTGACGTTAATGGCTTTTAAATCCCTACGTCGACCTCGAACATCTTTACCACGCTCGATAACTATTGGCTTTAAACCCAACTCAATCAATTGTAAAGCCGCAAACAGCCCTGCAGGACCAGCACCAACAACAATTACTTCTTGGGCATTTTCGACATTTTTGTATTGAGGAAGTTCAATTTTTTTGGGACTATAATGGTCTTCTTGGAAATAAATAGTAACTTTTAAATTGATTTTTATGGCTTTTTGACGCGCATCTATTGAACGTTTCAAAACTGTAACATGCTTGATATCGTTAGTCGCGACCTTGATCTGTTTGGCTAAATATTGCTGCAACAAATGGTCATTTGCAGCAGTTTCGGGTGTGACTTGAAGTAGTAATTCTTTTGGCATCTTTTTATCAGTAATTCGATACTTTCAGCTAGTTGAGGCACAAAAGTAACATTTAAAGTCAATTTTTATTGTTAATTATCTAATTTCAAATTTGCCTTCGTAATTTTACCATCTCAATCTAGGAAATTTTAAGATGTCAAGACAAATAAAATTAATATGGGATTTTCGTGGTTTGGTTGCAGCTAAAACAGCCGAACACCATGAAATCCATCTAAAAGAGTTCATCATTTTAGAAAAACTAGCAATCAATATAACTGGCTTTGAACAGATCAACGAAATGCATGCCATTGCTTTTATGGTTGTAAACGAAGAAAATATGATTTTTGTTCGCGACATCTTGAAACCGCACCGTGGCGAAGTTCATAATGGATAAAAAAAAGAGAAGCTCTCACTTCTCTATTTGTTAATTCGCTACTTCGCTAATAAATTTTATACGCATCAAGCGCAATTCATCGGTATCATATTCGCCGTCAAAAGCAGCAAGTGCTTCTTCAATTTTATCTGTTTCTGATTCCATAAAATATTCATGAATTTCTTCTTGTTGGTCGTCATCGAGCATTTCGTCAATCCAATATTTGATGTTCAATTTGGTACCTGAATATACAATTTGCTCCATTTCTTTAATTAAGGCATCCATATTCATACCTTTGGCAGAAGCAATATCGTCGAGTGATAATTTTCTGTCGATGTTCTGAATGATATACAATTTATTGGCAGAGTTGGCACCCGTTGATTTTACAACCAAATCATCTGGACGAATAATATCATTATCAGCAACATAACTATTAATTAGATCAATAAATTCTTTGCCATATTTTTTTGCTTTTCCTTCACCGACGCCATGCACATTTCCCAATTCATCCAGTGAAATAGGATATTTGAGTGCCATATCTTCCAAAGATGGATCTTGAAATACCACAAATGGAGGCACACCCAATTTTTTGGCGACTTTTTTTCGCAAATCACGCAACATTGACATCAAATTTTCATCAGCTGTACCCGAAGATTTTGCAGCTGTTACAATCGCTTCGTCTTCGGTTTCATTATATTCATGGTCTTCTGTCATAGTAAAAGAAGTAGGATTGTCGATATAGTCCATTCCTTTTTCGGTAATTTTTAAAATACCATAAGTTTCAATGTCTTTCGACAATAAGCCATCAACTAATACTTGTCTGATCAAAGCCATCCAATAGCGTTCTTCAAAAGAAACACCTGAGCCAAAAAAACTTTGTGAATCAGTGCGATGTGCCTTAATTACTGCATTTAATTTGCCAATAAGGGTGTAAATAATCTCTTTAGATTTATATAAATGCTTGGTGTCTCGCACCACTTTTAGCAATTTAACAACTTGATTTTGTGCTTCGATTTTGGTTTTAGGATTTCGAACATTATCGTCCATATCGGCGCCATCGCCGTTTATTCCGTCAAATTCTTCGCCAAAATAATGCAATAAAAATTTCCTTCTTGATATCGATGTTTCGGCATAAGCTACGACTTCTTGAAGTAAGGCAAACCCAATCTCTTGTTCGGCAACTGGTTTACCCGACATGAATTTTTCGAGTTTTTCTACGTCTTTATACGAATAATATGCCAAACAGTGGCCTTCGCCCCCGTCACGACCAGCACGACCCGTTTCTTGATAATAACTTTCTAAGGATTTTGGAATATCATGATGGATTACAAATCGTACATCGGGTTTGTCAATTCCCATTCCAAAAGCAATTGTTGCAACCACAACCTCAACATCTTCCATCAAAAACATATCTTGATGCTTGGCCCTGGTTTTAGCATCAAGTCCAGCATGATAAGGAACAGCGCTGATTCCATTGACCTGTAAAACTTGGGCAATGGCTTCAACTTTCTTGCGACTCAAGCAATAAATAATTCCTGATTTTCCTTTGTGCTGTTTGATAAAACGAATAATATCCGACTCAACATTTTTAGTTTTGGTACGTACTTCATAAAACAAATTCGGGCGATTAAAGGATGCTTTGAATGTATTGGCATTGGGCATATCCAAATTTTTCAAAATATCCTCCTGCACTTTTGGTGTTGCGGTAGCGGTCAAACCAATAATAGGCACATCGCCCAGTTGTTTAATAATATGTCTCAAATTTCTGTATTCGGGTCTAAAATCGTGACCCCATTCAGAAATACAATGCGCTTCGTCTATGGCTACAAAAGAAATGGGAACATTTTTTAAAAAAGCTACATATTCTTCTTTGGTTAATGACTCTGGCGCAACATATAAAAGTTTTGTCAATCCCGAAGTGATGTCTTTTTTTACTTGATTAACTTCGGTTTTTGTTAATGAAGAATTTAAAACATGAGCAATACCATTCTCTGAAGACAAACTCCTAATGGCATCAACTTGATTTTTCATTAAAGCAATTAAAGGCGATACGACTATGGCGGTTCCTTCCTTAATTAAAGCTGGCAATTGATAGCAGAGCGATTTGCCTCCACCAGTTGGCATAATAACAAAAGTATTCTGATTTGTTATGATACTTTTTATAACTTGTTCCTGCAATCCTTTAAATTGGTTAAAACCAAAATACTTTTTTAACTCTTTATGGATGTCGATTTCGTTTGAATTCATTCTTTAGTAAGGGTATTTTACATAAATTTGCATTACATAAAGATACAACTTTCTTTTAGAACTACAAATTTTATACGATTTCTGTTTTGATAACAAAAGAAAATATACTGGCAACAGCCAAAAAAACGATTCTTACCGAAAGTAATGCTATTGCAAAATTGGTTGATTTGCTAACCGATGATTTTGCTAAAAGTATCGAAATCATATACCAATCTAAAGGTCGTGTTGTGATTACAGGCATCGGAAAAAGTGCAATTATTGCTCAAAAGATTGTGGCGACGATGAATTCGACTGGAACACCATCACTTTTTTTGCATGCTTCCGAAGCGATTCATGGCGATTTAGGTATGGTACAACCTGATGATGTTGTAATTTGTATTTCGAAAAGCGGCAACAGTCCTGAAATAAAAGTACTGGTGCCTATTTTAAAAAACTTCGGAAATACTTTGATTGCTATCACTGGAAATATTACTTCATTTTTGGCCAAAGGCGCTGACTATGTTTTAAATACCACTGTCGATGCCGAAGCTTGTCCACTGAATCTTGCACCAACCAATAGCACTACCGCACAATTGGTAATTGGCGATGCGCTTGCGGTTTGCTTAATGGAAATTAGGGATTTTAAAAACGAAGATTTTGCCAAATACCATCCAGGTGGCGCTTTGGGCAAAAAATTATTGCTTCGTGTGAAAGATATGTTGGACCATGCAAACAAGCCAGTGGTTGGTCCAGATACTGCAATCAAAAAAGTCATTTTTGAAATATCCGAAAAAAGACTTGGGGTAACGGCTGTTATAGAAAATAATAAGGTAATCGGAATTATTACCGATGGCGATATCCGAAGAATGCTTAATGACAGAGATACTTTTTCTGATTTAACTGCAAAAGACATTATGACCAAGAACCCTAAAATGGTACAATCTACAGATATGGTCGTTGCTGCTTTCAATATTCTCGAAGATTTTTCGATAACCCAATTGGTTGTTGTTGATCAAGACGAATACAAAGGCATCTTGCATTTACACGATATTTTAAAAGAGGGAATACTATAATGGCAGAAAAAACAAGTAAGGAAATGTCGTTTATGGATCATCTTGAAGATTTAAGATGGTTGTTAATTAGAAGCACAATTGCCATTATAATTTTGGCTTTTGTTTCTTATTTTTTTATTGATTTTATATTTGATGACATTATTTTTGGCGCAAAAAATCCTGATTTTATAACTTATCACTTTTTTTGCGAAATAACTAAATTTTTCAATCTCAAAGACTCAACCGCCTGTGCAACAGAGTTTTCATTTATTATTCAAAACACAAACGTTGGCGGACAATTCTCTATTTTCTTGTGGACATGTATTACAGCAGGATTCATTTTGGGTTTTCCGTACATCTTATGGGAATTGTGGAAGTTTATAAGTCCCGCACTTTATGAAAAAGAACGAAAAAATGCCCGAGCTTTTGTAATCGTTTCTTCGCTTTTATTTTTTTTAGGTGTGCTTTTTGGTTATTATATTATTGTGCCCTTATCCGTCAATTTCTTCGGAACATTTATTGTCAGCGATACCATCATCAATCAATTTAGCGTCGATTCCTACATTTCGATGGTAAAAACCTCATTAATTGCATCGGGTTTGGTATTTGAATTGCCCATTGTCATTTATTTCTTAGCCAAAGTCGGATTGGTTACACCAGACCTTTTACGAAAATACCGAAAAATAGCCATTGTAATCATCCTAATTGTAGCGGCAATTGTAACTCCACCAGATATTCCGAGTCAAATTATTGTTTCAATTCCTATATTATTGCTTTATGAAGTGAGTATTCATATTGCAGCACGTGTCGTTAAAAATAAAAATATAAATGAGCAACTTAGTTAACGAATTCAACGACTACCGTTCAAAAATGAACGAAAAATTATTGTCGGACAACAACAAAATTGTAAAACGAATCTTCAATCTGGACACTAATGCTTACGCAGCTGGCGTTTTGGATGTGAAAACCAAAGAACTCCTCGGATTAGTGGCTTCGACCGTTTTGCGTTGTGATGATTGTATAAAGTACCATTTGGAAACAAGTTACAAACATGGCATTAGCAAAGACGAAATGATGGAAGCCATGGGCATCGCGACATTGGTTGGCGGGACCATTGTGATTCCGCATTTGCGCCGTGCCTACGAGTTTTGGGAAGCATTGGAAGAACAAGTAAATGATGAGACAACAAAGTAGTTATAAAAATTTAAACGTCAAATAATTATTCAATTGTCCCGTTTACTGATTGTCACATTGTTTAATTATCAAATTATCAAATTAAAATGATCTTAAGAGCCGAAAATTTAGTAAAAACTTACAAAGGACGAAGTGTGGTAAAAGGTATTTCTGTCGCAGTCAATCAAGGCGAAATTGTGGGTCTTTTGGGTCCCAATGGCGCCGGAAAAACCACTTCTTTCTATATGATTGTAGGTTTGGTAAAACCCAATTCGGGAAATATTTTTTTAGACGATTTGAATATTACCGATTATCCAATGTACAAAAGAGCACAACAAGGCATTGGCTATTTGGCACAAGAAGCATCGGTTTTTAGAAAACTAAGCATCGAAGACAATATATTAAGTGTTTTACAATTGACGCAACTTTCCAAAGAAGATCAAGTAGCAAAAATGGAATCGTTGATTGCCGAATTTAGTTTAGAACACATTCGCACCAATCGTGGCGATTTGCTTTCGGGTGGAGAAAGACGCCGAACCGAAATCGCACGTTGTTTGGCCACTGATCCAAAATTCATACTGCTTGACGAACCTTTCGCAGGTGTTGATCCCGTTGCTGTTGAAGACATTCAACGAATTGTAGCACAATTAAAAAATAAAAACATCGGAATTTTAATCACAGACCATAACGTACAGGAAACTTTGGCCATTACCGATAAGACCTATTTGATGTTTGAAGGTGGTATCCTAAAAGCTGGAATTCCAGAAGAATTGGTACAAGACGAAATGGTACGCCGCGTTTATCTTGGTCAAAATTTTGAATTACGAAAAAAGAAATTAGAATTTTAGCCTTTTTTTGAAGCTTTTAAGCTAATAGTTTAGCTTTCAGATCTTCAAAATTAAGTTGCATTTGCTCACCTGTAATTAAATTTTTCAATCCGTATTGATTTTTTTCGATTTCTGATGCGCCAACGATAACTGCAAACGGAATTTGTCGCTTATCGGCATGTTGGAATTGCTTTCCGACTTTAGTTGCATCCGGATACAACTCTGTTTTTATACCAACACTACGCAGCAATTTAATGGCTTGCATTGCATAAAACGATTCTTTTTCACCATAATTAATAAACAAAGCTTTTGAAGTTGCAGTAACGGTTTTCGGAAATAAATCGAGTGCTTCAATAACCAAATAAATGCGGTCAAGACCAAAAGAAATCCCAACACCGCTTGTATTTTTTAATCCAAATACACCTGTTAAATCATCGTACCTTCCGCCGCCGCCGATCGATCCCATGGCTACCGGTTTTGGTGGTGCCACTTCAAAAATTGCGCCTGTGTAATAATTGAGTCCTCGTGCCAAAGTAACATCCAAATCCAAAATCGATTTTTCGAGACCTAGCGCCATAAGGGTATCACAAATGAATTGCAACTCGGAAACCCCTTTCATGCCTTCAGTCGAATTGGCCAATAAAACCGAAAGTTTTGCGAGCTTTTCACTAGTATTACCTGTGAAATTAAAAAGCGGTTGAAGTTGATTGATTGCTTGATCTGAAATGCCTTTTTCGATCATTTCAGCTTTCACACCGTCTTCACCTATTTTGTCTAATTTGTCTAAAGCAACTGTGAAATCAATCAATTTATCGGATGCACCAATAACTTCAGCAATACCTGACAAAATTTTACGGTTGTTGATTTTCATGACAACACCTTCCAAACCAAGTTGACTAAAAACAGCATCATACAATTGTACCAACTCCACTTCTTGCCACAACGAAGTCGAACCAACCACATCGGCATCGCATTGGTAAAACTCGCGAAAACGACCTTTTTGTGGACGATCAGCGCGCCAAACAGGTTGAATTTGATAACGTTTGAACGGAAATTCAATTTCATTTTGGTGCTGTACTACATAACGCGCAAATGGCACTGTGAGATCGTAACGAAGTGCTTTTTCGGAAATTTTTCCAGTATATTGATTCAATTGCTTTCGTTCTTCGAGCGATAACTTATCCCAATCCTTTGCTTTGAGATGTTCCAAGGTTTCTGGTAAATCAATGGTTTGCTTATCAAAAAAATAATTACCTGAATTTAAAATTCTGAAAATAAGTTTATCGCCTTCTTCTCCATATTTTCCCATCAAGGATTCGGAATTTTCAAACGAAGGCGTTTCTATCGGCTGAAAGCCAAATTTCTCGAAATTGTCTTTCATTACACCAATTATATATTGTCGTTTGGCTACTTCTATTGGTGAAAAATCCCTTGTGCCTTTTGGAATACTTGGTTTTTGAGCCATTGGTTTAACAGTTTATGCTTTTGATCGCAGATTGGTATGAACATTATAAAGTTGGAACATTCGATTTATAACATTAGTCCTGCAAATATCTTATTTTAAAAATTAAAAACCAGCAACCCCAATCCAAACTTGTAACAAATATTGTAATTTCGTGACAAATTACAACGATGCTAAAATTATTCAAAGAAAATGTCCGAATTGCGTTAGGTTCAATCAAAACGCAATTGTTGCGCACCATACTCACGGTACTTATTATCGCCATTGGTATAATGGCTTTGGTGGGTATTTTGACTGTAGTGGCTGCACTCGAAAACACACTAAAAGGCAATTTTGCTTCCATGGGTTCGAATACTTTTAACATCAATCAATACGAATTTACTTCACAACGACGCGGAGGCGGTGAACGCGAAATCATCAATCCAATCATTTCCTATACTCAAGCAAAAGCGTTCAAAGAAAAATACGATTATCCACTTACCTATTGTTCTCTTTCGTTTACCGCAACTACAAGCGCCGAGGTAAAATTTGAATCCCAAAAAACTGATCCCGAAATTAGTATCGTTGGTGTTGACAATTATTTCATAACCAATGGCGGATTAGAGGTGGCTTTGGGTCGGAATTTTACTGGATTTGACATCAACAACAACAATTATGTTTGTATTATTGGTTCTGATTTTATGAAAGGATTGTTCAAAGATGCACAACCAATTGACAAAACAATTTCGATTCGCGGTGCCAAATTTAAAGTCATTGGTGTATTAAAGGAAAAAGGTTCGACTTTTGGAAACAGCCAAGATTTAAGGGTTTTGATTCCGATTCAGATTGCTAGGTCCTTGTTTACTGCACCAAGCATCAATTATACAATGAGTGTAATGGTCGAAAAAAATGAACTATTGTCCGAAGCAGTTAATCAAGCGACAATTACGATGCGAAAAGTGAGAAAATTAAATCCCGTTCAAGACAATAATTTTGGCGTTGTTCGAAGTGATGATTTGATCAATCGAATCAAAGATTTGACCAATTATCTCGATATTGCAGCAATAATTATTAGTGTAATTACCATTTTCGGTTCTTCAATCGCGTTAATGAATATTATGATTGTTTCGGTCACTGAACGTACGAGAGAAATTGGCGTCCGAAAAGCATTAGGTGCCAAAAAAACCACAATTGCATTTCAGTTTTTTATAGAAACCCTTTTAATCGGACAACTTGGCGGATTAGTAGGCGTTATTATTGGTCTTTTAATAGGTTTCGGACTTTCTTCTTTATTGGGTTTTAGCTTTGTTGTTCCATGGAGTGCGATTATTTTAGCATTCGTTGTTAGCTTTATTGTCGCGGTAGTATCTGGATCATATCCAGCATTGAAAGCAGCAAAATTAGATCCTATCGAAGCACTGCGCTATGAGTAATTGCCACTGATGTTAGATTTTAAATCGCAAAATCCTAAAAAAAATCAACCCCTAATTGCCTTTATCATTCGGTGACTGCCATAAATATCCCTGCGCAATGCGACGTTTTTAAATCCTTTATTTTGTAATAAAAAAATCATGTCATCTCCTAAATATTGGTTAATTTCAAAATACAATTGTCCGTTTTTTGATAAACTTCTTTTAGCCAAATCCGCTATTTTACAATAAAAAACCAATGGATCTTCATCGTCAACAAACAAAGCTAAATGCGGTTCATTTTCTAAAACGTTTTTTTGCATATTACCCTTTTCAAGATTGCGAACATAAGGCGGATTAGAAACAATAATGTCAAATTGCATTTCCAAATCACTTGTGTTTAAAATATTTTTTTCAATAAAAGTAACATTGACTTCATTTTTTTTCGCGTTCAATTCGGCTGTAGCCAGTGCTTTTTTAGACACATCTATTGCAAAAACGGCACTATTACTTAGATTTTTTGCCAATGCAATTGCAATACAACCGCTTCCAGTTCCTATATCAAGTACTTTCAAACCGCTACAATTCGAATTGCATTTTATAATCCAATCAATTAATTCTTCGGTTTCGGGTCTTGGAATCAGTACATTTTTATTGACATCAAATACCATATCATAAAAATGCGTGCTTCCTAGTATATATTGAATCGGAATTTGAGCGCGCAATTGTTCTAAAATTTCATTCCAAATATTAATTTCAAATGCTGTAAAAGTCAAATCACGTTGCAAAGCCAAGTCGATTCTCTTTAAATTATTCTTATTTTCTAAAACCAAATAAAAAAAATTTTCGACTTCCAAAACATCATAAATTGTTGCAAGCGATTCAATAAAAAAAAGGCGGTACTCTATAATCTTCATTGTTTTTTAATTTAATCATACAAATAGCATCAATCCTTTTATTATTATTGTTGAATATCACAATTTATAACCAGGAATTATCAACGTTATACTTTGAAAATATAAAAGTAGTATTTTTGCCGTGTGAATATACATGAAAAATACATCGAACGTTGTTTATTTTTGGCCAAAAATGGATTGTCGGCAGCAAAGCCCAATCCCTCAGTTGGTGCCGTAATAGTTTATAATAACACTATTATTGGCGAAGGTTTTACTGCTGCATATGGCGGTTCACATGCCGAAGTCAACGCTATAAATGCTGTAACAGACAAATCATTACTGCAAAAAGCGACACTTTATGTCAGTTTAGAGCCTTGCAGTCATTTCGGAAAAACGCCGCCTTGTAGCGATTTAATTATTAAACATCAGATTCCACACGTCGTTATTGGAACTATTGATCCATTTGCGGAAGTAGCCGGTAATGGAATAAAAAAATTACTTGCAGCCGGCATAAAGGTCACAACCGGCATTCTCGAAGCAGAATGTATTGCCATAAACAAACATTTTTTTACATTTCATCAAAAAAAGCGGCCATATATTATTTTGAAATGGGCCGAAAGTCAGGATGGATTTATTGGGCCAAAAACCAAAACCAAAAAAAAACCGGTTTGGATTACAAATGTTTTTTCCAGGCAATTGGTACACAAATGGCGTACCGAAGTAGCATCTATTTTGGTTGGAACACAAACAGTTGTTGATGACAATCCAAAGTTAACGGTTCGAGATTGGACAGGAAAAAACCCAATTAGAATAGTTATCGACAAGAACAACCGAATTCCGAAAGAAAGTCATATATTTGATAATCAAGCAAAAACTATTATCATTTCGGAAACAAGAATTGATTTTAGCAAAAAAATTGCGTTTCAAATTGCGAATGTATTGTTTGAAAACGAAATACAATCGGTGATTATTGAAGGTGGAAGACAAACATTACAAACTTTTATTTCTGAAGGATTGTGGGATGAAGCAAGGGTTTTTAAGGGTCCAATTTTCTTGCATGAAGGAACAAAAGCACCGATTTTGAATGCAGATTACTTTCAGAAAATCAAAATTTTTGACGATGAACTTTTAATTTTTGAGAACAATGATTAACACTATTATTTTTGATTTTGGAGATGTATTTATCAATTTGGATAAAGAAGGCTCAGTGAATGAATTTAAAAAATTAGGGCTTGAAGGACCAAATGATGAATTATTGAACTTGAATTATGCTTTTGAAGTCGGAAAAATTACGGAGACAAAATTCATAGAAGGTTTTCAAAAGTTCATTCCAAATGCGAGTATTGACCAAATTAAAAATGCTTGGAATAGCGTTATTGGTGAATTTCCGTTGTACCGATTGGAGTTTTTACAGCTGTTATCGTCCAAATACCGTTTGTTTTTACTAACCAACACCGACTTGATTCACATCGAAAATTTTGAAGACAAAGTAGGCGTTTCGTTTTTTAGCGCTTTTTACCAATGTTTTGAAAAAGTCTATTATTCGTATGAAATGGGTTTAAGAAAACCTGATGAATCGATTTTTAATTACATCATAAAAAAACACGATTTATCTCCGAAACGTACTTTGTTTGTTGACGATAAAAAAGAAAATACCGATGCTGCTTTAGCTGTCGGACTTCAAGTTTGGAATTTAAAAGTGGGCGAAGAAGATGTGGTCGATTTGTTCGATAAAAAATTACTTTAAAGCATTTGGACAATATCGATATCTATAAGACCATTGCTTTTGCGACCGAAGATATTCTCTTTAAAGAAAAAAATAGTAAATTTTTTGGCTACTCCTATCCCATTTCATCAGATGAAGAAGTAAAAGTAATTATCGAGAAATTAAAAAAACAGCATCACAGCGCAAGACATTGGTGTTATGCTTATCAAATTGGCACCGAAAAAATTTATTTTCGCGCCAATGATGATGGTGAACCGAGCAACAGTGCAGGAATGCCGATATATGGTCAGATTCAATCATTTGGTATCACTAATGTTTTAATTGTTGTAGTAAGGTATTTTGGTGGTATAAAATTAGGCGTGGGCGGATTGATAACTGCATATAAAACCACAGCCCAAATGACCTTGATGGCCTCCGAAATTATCGAAAAAACAATTGATATTCATTATCAAATAACATTTGACTATAAAAATATGAATAAAGTCATGCGCACAATTAAAGAAAAAAACATTGAAATAGTACACCAAAAAATGAATAGTAATTGTGAAATCGAGGTCAAAATACGCAAAAAAAATGCACCTATGATTTTCGAAATATTCAATTTGATGTTTGAAATTGATATAAAAATTATAGAATAATTAACATAAGTTTCATTTAGTTATCAATACTTGAAAGTTTCTCTAAAATATATGTTGGAGGAAGTATAGGACGACCCGATTTCATATCAACAAAAACCAAAATTGAGTTCCCAATTGTTAACAACTCATTATTATCATTGTATATTTCATAATCAAATTCTATCTTAACAGACTGCTGGCTTTTAAAAATAGTTTTGACCAATAATAAATCATCATAACGAGCTGGTTTTTTATAATTGATGTTCAAAGCAACCACAGGAAGCATGATGCCATTTTCTTCCATCCATTTGTAGGAAATACCAAGGTTTCTGAGCCATTCGACCCGTCCCATCTCAAAATATTGGGCATAATTTCCGTGATAAACAACCCCCATTTGGTCGGTTTCTGAATAACGTACGCGAACTTGATATTGGTGTGCTTTCATGTGTTTTTTATGTTATTTTTATATTAATATAGTATTAGCTAAATATTTCTTACGATTTTTTTTTTATAAAATCAACACCTTTTTATTTTTTTTTAAAGAATTTTGTACACATATTTGTTCTCCCGAATAATAGCATATTTTACACCTCAAATTTGTAAGATAACCTTTAACAAACAAAAATAATTTAATAGAATCTATGAACAAAACTGCTCAATCAGTATGGGAAAATTGTCTTCTGTTTATAAAAGATAACATCCAAGATCAAGCATACAAAACTTGGTTTGAACCGATTAAGTCAGTTGAGTTGACGGACAATGCATTATACATTCAAGTGCCGAGTAAATTTTTTTATGAATGGCTCGAGGAACACTATGTTAAATTATTGAAAGTTGCACTTACTAAAGAACTCGGGAAAAATGCAAAGTTACTCTATAAAATCAAAATGGAAAACACTTACGGCAATAAACAACCTTTTACAGAACAATTGCCTAGTGCGCATCGCGCTCCGATGAAAGCGCAAGAAGTGGATGCGCCATTTAAAAATTTGAATCCCGAATTAAAAAATCCATTTGTGATTCCTGGCATACGAAATTTAAAAATCGAATCCCAACTCAACGCCAATTACAGTTTTGATAATTTTTTAGAAGGTGATTCAAACAGATTAGCGCGTTCAGCAGGTATGGCCGTTGCCAATAAACCTGGTGGTACCTCATTTAATCCATTGTTGATTTTTGGAGGTGTTGGTCTTGGAAAAACCCATTTGGCGCATGCCATTGGTGTCGAAATTAAAGACAAATATCCCGAGAAAACCGTTTTGTATATTTCGGCAGAAATTTTTACACAGCAATACATCGATTCTGTAAAAAAGAACAACCGCAACGATTTCATTCATTTTTATCAATTAATCGATGTATTAATTATTGATGATGTTCAGTTTTTATCAGGAAAAACAGGTACTCAGGATGTGTTTTTTCACATTTTTAACTACTTGCACCAAAACGGAAAGCAGGTAATCTTGACTTCAGACAAGGCTCCTGTTGACATGCAAGATATTGAGCAGCGTTTATTATCACGTTTCAAATGGGGATTGTCTGCAGAATTGCACCAACCTGATTATGAAACAAGGATTTCTATATTAAAGAATATCTTGTACCGCGATGGCGTCGAAATTCCTGAAGAGATTATTGAATATGTTGCCCGCAATATCAAATCAAATGTAAGAGAACTCGAAGGCGCAATTATTTCGTTGATAGCACAATCTTCGTTCAACAAAAAAGAAGTGACATTAGATTTGGCCAAACAAGTGGTCGAAAAATTTGTCAAGAATGTAAAACGCGAAATTTCTATTGATTATATACAAAAAGTAGTTTCCGATTATTTTCAACTAGACATCGACACTTTACAATCCAAAACCAGAAAACGCCATGTTGTACAAGCCCGACAATTGGCTATGTTTTTTGCGAAAAAATTTACCAAAGCTTCGTTAGCCAACATTGGCTCTCAAATTGGCGACAGGGATCATGCCACTGTTTTACATGCTTGTAAAACAGTTGATAATTTGGTTTCGACAGACAAACAGTTTAAAAAATTTGTGGATGATATTCACAAAAAATTATCTCTCTAAAATGCCAGTCAAGATTTTAATGGTTTGCCTTGGTAATATTTGTCGCTCTCCTTTGGCAGAGGGAATATTGGCTTCCAAGTTACCAAAAGATCAATTCAAAGTCGACTCGGCTGGAACTGGTAATTATCATATTGGCAAACAACCTGATACGCGTTCTATAAACATTGCAAAAAAAAATGGTCTTGACATTTCGACTCAACTTGCACGCCAATTTAAAAAAGATGATTATGCTTTTTAT
Source organism: Flavobacteriaceae bacterium (assembly GCA_947488595.1). Taxonomy (GTDB): domain Bacteria; phylum Bacteroidota; class Bacteroidia; order Flavobacteriales; family Flavobacteriaceae; genus Flavobacterium. Next base: position 33,703 of record CANKZI010000006.1, on the reverse strand, counting down.
GATTATATTTTTGTAATGGACCATAGTAATTTAAGAGACGTACTTCGATTGGCACCAAATGAAACAGCTAAGCAAAAAGTAAGTCTTATTCTTGATTTGCTTTTTCCTGGAGAAAATGTTGACGTTCCAGATCCCTATTTTGGTTTGGAAAATGGTTTTATTAGTGTTTATGAAATGCTGAACGAAACTTGTGAATTGATTGCAGCAAAACTCATTGCAACACACAAAAAATAATGAAACCCATTTCTTTTTTAGGTAAACTCTATTTAATTCCAACTACATTGGGCGATTCCGATCCTATGGACGTTTTGCCGCAAACCGTAAAAAGAGCAATTGATTTTATTGACGATTATATTGTTGAAAACGAAAAAACCGCTCGCAAATTCATCAAAAGTATCCATCCCGAAAAAGTACAATCGTCGTTACGTCTTTCATCACTGAACAAGCATACGGAGATTTCTGAACATGCAAAAATGATTCAGCCTTGCCTTGAAGGAAAAAATATTGGACTTATGAGCGAAGCAGGCTGCCCTGGCGTTGCCGATCCTGGTGCAGTTATTGTAAAAATTGCTCACGAAAAAGGAATTCAAGTGATTCCTTTAGTAGGTCCATCATCTATATTGTTGGCAGTAATGGCATCTGGAATGAACGGACAAAGTTTTGCTTTCAATGGATATTTGCCCATCGATAAATCGGAGAAAAAGACATCGATAAAAAATTTGGAAAAATTATCAAATGATAGAAATCAATCGCAAATTTTTATCGAAACACCTTACCGAAACAATAAAATGCTTGAAGATATTTTGCAAGCATTGCAGCCTTCAACGTATTTATGTATTGCAACAGATATCACTTTGCCAGGAGAATACATCAAAACTATGCGTGCAGCAGATTGGAAAAAAGCCAATATTGATTTGCACAATCGACCTACCATTTTTATTATTCATAAAATGTAATTCCAACCATTTCTAGTAACAACTAGTACAAAAAAACTGCCTCAATTGGGCAGTTTTATTATTTTTTACTTTTTATTAGTTTACGCTTGCATTATCATTGGCAACAATATGTGTAGTATCATAACCGGAGTAGCGTTTTATATAGCTTCGCAATGAAGTTCCATAACCATCGGTTATAAAACGTTTGCCATTACTTTTCAAAAACTTTTTTACCGATCCTGCACCACCAAGATGTGCAGCCGCTAAAAGCCCTGATTCAGTAATTATAATACCTGCAACTATTTTGCCTTCATATTTTTCAATTTCTGATCTTAATTCCCACTTGTTTTTAGACAATAAAGTTTCAAAAGCTTTTTCTTGTAATTGTGGACTGTTCAAAAAATTAGATTTATTGTTGATACCAATAGCACGCAGAGCATCTGTACCGAATTGGTATTTGCCCATATATCCTAAAGTATTAATTAATTTGTATTGTCCTTGTGATTCTTTAAAGGCGATTGCTTCTTTGAATCCCGTAAATGATTTTCCTGTGAATAAAACAGTCGATGCAGGATAGTCTGATGCCTGTTGCGAAGGAAATAAAAGAGGTAAATCTTCGTCTTTTGTATTATAAAACCAAGATCGATTTTTGTTGGGTATGGCTCTAAAACCAGAGGTAATAAAAGTTACAATTAATGCGATGCTAGTGTAAAATATCCATTTTTTTATCATAATTTGCTTTTCTTCTCCACCTGTCACATCGAGAAATTTCTACGTTCCAAATATACAATAAAAAATACAAACCTGACTATCAATACGTTAATGTTTTCTAAAAGTAAAAAAGATACCAATTGGCTTTTCCTCGTTCGTTGATTTCAAAGGTAGGAGCGGGAATTTTAATAGTATTGAAAATTGAAAAAAGCGTCTTTAATGTGTTGGATTTGGTTTCAATTTTAGACAAATCGATGTCAAAACTCAAATAAAATTGTCTGATTCTGGTCTTTTCAGGAAAAAAAACAGTGTTGACCAATTGGTCTTTTCCTGTAATCATTCCTTCGGCACCATAACCTGCTGCCACATTGAGCCATTTTGGAATTTTTGATGCTTTTGCGAAAGAATGCATATTGACCGACAACCAATAGGTTTGCCCATTATAATCTTTTAATATTTGTTCACTGCGGGTACTTCCTAAAACTGCAGGTCTGGCAGCAGCATAAGGTGAATAATGAAATGAAAACTTGGGTATAATGCGTTGCTCTTTCCAAAGCAACTCCTGAGAAACGTACAGCGCTGTTCCTGAAGCATTGGCAATTACATCGCCCCAAGAAGCACCCCATTCTGCTGAATAGCCATCAAAAACTTCGACAACGGTTAAAAAAGCAAAACCCAATGTCGCACCATAAACCAATTGACTTTTCTTATTGGCACCACTCCACTGTAGTAATTCAGCACCAAATCTTCCAATGTGATACGAAGAAAATACATGACCCACTTTGTCCATTTGTAACCATTCGGCATTGTCATTGATAAAATGAAAATCAGATTTTGGATAATCATCGTACCAAACCGTACCCAAACCAATCAAAGTACTTGTTCCCAAAACTAATTCTGAACCTATAACCAAATTTCTTCTTGGAATTTGCAACGTATCAGCGGGTTCTAGGAAGGACCTGATGTTTTGTGAAAATCCAATTTCTTGAACAAAAATGAGCAACAAAAAAGATAAAAAATAGCGAATCGATTTCAATTGTTATCTTTTTATACCTTGACGGTTTACCCAAGCTACATATTTTTGGCGATTGACTTCGTGTTGTGCAGGCGTGACCGCAAATTCGTGATAACCAAAGTTAGTTACACTGGCACAAAAATAAATGTAATTGTGTTTTTCGGGATTCAAGACAGCATCTAAAGCAGTAATATCGGGCATGGCAATAGGACCTGGTGGCAATCCTTTATATTTGTAGGTATTGTATGGTGAATCGGTTTCTAAATCTTTATACAAAACCCTTTTTATTACTTGATTGAAATTTCCTGAATTTTTCTTTACGGCATAAATCACTGTAGGATCGGCTTCTAATTTCATTTCGGTTGCCAAACGATTTAGATAAACACCAGCTACTTTTGGTCTTTCATCTCGCTTGACCGTTTCTTTGTGAACAATTGAAGCCAGTGCAGACACTTGAAGCGGCGTTAAATTGAGCTTTTCTGCCTTTGCAAGACGTTCAGAATTCCAAAAATTGCGGTATTCTTTTGCCATTCTATCACGAAATTTCTCTGCATTGACATTCCAAAAAAACTCATAAGAATTCGGAATAAATAAACTCAAAACATTTTCTTCGGTAAAACCATTTTCTTTTAAAAATTTTTTGTCCCTAAAAGCATTTAGTAACGACAAACTATCGGCCTCAATCTGCGAACCTATACGACCTGCAAAATCCTCAAGTCTTTCTTGGTTGTTAAAAGCTAAATCTACTGCAACATTTTGGCGTAAAGCATTGATAATTGCATTACTATTCATGTCTTTTTTGAGCAAAAATTTACCCGATTTTACGTTGGTTACGTAAGATTTTTTTTCGGCCACCATTTTAAAACGTTCCAAGTCTTTTATATAAGGTTTCATAATCACCATAACATTATCAAAATTGGCATCGGTTGGAATGTAAACGAAGATATCATTTTTGTCGAAATTGGTATTGGATGAAAAAATCTGTCGGTAAAGTACATAACCATAAACAGAAGCCACTGTGACTAAAACTACGGCAAAAATGGTAGCAATTTTTTTTATCTTCATAATACTAAATAGATGATTGATGATGTAATAACTGTAATAAAACTTCGTCCTTGTACTTGCCATTGACTAAATTCCATTGCTTTTTTGTTCCGATTTTTTGAAAACCAAATTTAGTAAAAAGCTTCAAACTTCCTTCGTTTTCAGTATCAATATTTGCAAAAAGTTGGTTTAAATTTAAATGGTGAAAAGCATAATTGATTAACAATTGTAATGCTTCTGTTCCGATGCCTTGATTTCGATCTTTGGTGTCTTTTATTAAAATTCCAACTCCTGCCCTATTGTTTTTGGGATCAAATTCAAATAAATCAATTAATCCAATAGCCAAATCATCATCAAATTCACAAATCGCAAGCCGCAATTGCTTGGCTTCATAAATGTCTTGATGGGCGTTTTCAAGGTATTGACGGACCAGAAATCGGCTGTAAGGAGTATGCGTATGACTAATTTCCCAGATACTTTCGTCGTTTTCTATGGCATACACAAACTCCAAATCGTTGGGTTCAAGTGCGCGTAAATAAATATTTTTTCCTTTAAGTGTAATCAATTTATTGGATTGTTGGATTATTGGATTATAAATCGTTAAACTATTACACTACCAGAATAAACAAAAGTAGCTGGACCTTCTAAAAAAACATTGGTGTAAATTCCATTTGAAACATCAAATCTAACCTTTAGTTTTCCGCCTTCAACATTTAAAAAAACCGAATCAGACTGGGTTCTTCCGGTAGCATGCATGGCAATCGCTACAGCAGTTGCACCAGTGCCACATGATAAAGTTTCATCTTCTACACCACGTTCATAAGTACGGACAGAAAACAAAACATCAGATTCTTGTGTAACAAAATTCACATTACTCCCTTTTGAACCATACAAATCAGAATACCGAATGGCAGCGCCTTCTTTTTTAATGTCACAGTTTTTTAGATTATTGCTCAATTGCACATGATGTGGCGAACCTGTATCAAGAAAAACATAATCAGGTGTTGTTTTAATAGCATCAACATTTTTCATTTGTAACGCGACAATTCCGTTAACATCAATTGTTGCAAAATGTACGCCATCTGTAGCAATAAAAGTGGTGCTATTTTCAATAATATTAAGTTTTTTTGCAAATGCGACCAAGCACCTTCCTCCATTACCACACATTGAACTTTGATTGCCATCTGCATTATAATAAACCATTTTAAAATCATATTCAGCATCTTTCTCCAATAAAATCAATCCGTCTGCACCAATGCCAAATCTTCGGTCGCAAAGTTTTTCGATCACTTGAACGTTGGTTTTTGGAAAAAAGTTGTCGCGATTGTCAATCATTACAAAATCATTTCCAGTCCCTTGGTATTTGTAAAATTCGATATTCATTTTTAAATTTGTATTGCTTCAAAGGTACAAATATTAATGAAAAGTTAATCATTGTTAATCAGGCGTTAAACTGATTTTCGGAATCAAAAAAACATATAATTTTACGTTCCATAACATAAATCACAATAAAAATGAAAAGGTTTTCTAGTTTATTTTTCGTCGCATTATTAAGTGGTGCCACAACTTTGGGCGCCTACAAGTTGTTTTTAGAAGATGATGGTTTATTGCGTTCCCGGAAGTCGATTGTGACTGAAGCGCCCAATGTATTTTCTCAAAATGTAGGTTTATCAGCAGAAGCTATTGATTTTACTACTGCCGCAGAAAAAGCAGTACACAGTGTGGTGCATGTTAAAAATGTTTCTTATCGAACGGTTTCCAATCCGATAATGGAATATTTTTATGGCTATCACGGCGGTCAGCAACAAGAGCAAGTTGGTACAGGCTCGGGCGTAATTATTTCGGAAGACGGGTATATTGTTACTAACAATCATGTGATTAAAGATGCTTCGGAACTCGAAATTACGTTAAACAATAACAAAACTTATACTGCAAAATTGATTGGATCCGATACCAAAATGGACATCGCGCTTTTAAAAATCAATACAGATGAAAAATTGCCGTATGCTACATTTGCCGATTCTGACAATGTAAAAGTAGGTGAATGGGTTTTGGCAGTTGGTAATCCATATAACTTGAATTCGACAGTAACCGCCGGAATCGTATCGGCCAAAGCCAGAAATTTAGACACCAACGGGATTCAATCATTTATACAAACGGATGCCGCCGTCAACCCAGGAAACAGCGGAGGTGCATTGGTTAACACACGTGGCGAATTGATCGGAATCAATACCATGATTTCGTCGCAAACAGGTTCTTATGTAGGTTATTCGTTTGCAGTTCCATCTAATATTACACGAAAAATCATCGAAGACATTATGGAATTTGGTAATGTGCAACGAGGTATTTTGGGGATTGAAGGTGGCGAATTGAATAACGCACTTTCAAAAGAATTAGGTATAAAAGAAGTTTCTGGTGTTTATGTGAGTAAGGTCAATAAAAATTCTGGCGCAGAGAAAGCGGGCTTACAAAAAGGCGATGTTATTACCAAACTCGACGAACGCACTATTTTTTCGTATGCTGATTTGGCTGGTTTTATCAACACAAAAAGACCAAATGACAAAGTGGAAGTTACTTTTATTAGGAACCAAAATACAAAAACTGCTTTGGTAACTTTGACCAAATATGATGTTATTAGTACTGATTATAAAGGAATCGAATTAGAAAATATCGACGCAAACGATAAGAAAAAATTTAGAATTGATTATGGCGTAAAAATTAAGGACCTCAACAATGAACAGTTAAATGAGTTTGCCGATGATTTAAAAAATGGCATCATTTTGAGTATCGGCAATATCAAAGCGACTGATGTTGAAACCGTTTCTAAATTGCTTTCAAAAGTGGGCGAAAATCAAAATGTTCAGATTGAAATGATCACGCAAAACGGTCAGCGACTGCGAATCATATTATAAATAAGTATTTGTTAGTTTTAAAAACCGGTTAATATTGACCGGTTTTTTTTGTTGCAAAAAAAATAACGAAAACGTTTTCGTAAAACAATTGAATTGAATACTTTTGCACGATTCAAGCCAAAAGGCCCAATTGAACGAAGTTAAATTAAAAATACCAACACTAACTATTTATAATTTGATACCCATGACAACCAACGCATTATACGAAAGAGAATTATCTTTTCAGGCGGACAGAAGACGCGCTGGAGTTGAACTTATTAACATTATCAGCGATTTATGGTATGACAAATCCATCGAAATGGTTCTTTTTCGGAACCAACTTATTGACCGCAACGTAAGCGAAATTATCAATTTACACGAATATGCGGGCGCTTTTGTAGGCAAACCTATTTCGGTTTTTGATTCGGTTGAAATTGCCAAAGCCTTACTTTCGTTGGATTTACCGCCATCAAAATTGGATATTGGTAAACTTACTTACGAATTTCATCTGAAAGACGACAAATACAGCAATGCCAAATCATTTGTTATCGATAAATTAAAAAATGCCAAATCCAAAGAAGACATTCAACCCAAAGATGTAGTACTTTATGGTTTTGGTAGAATCGGAAGGCTTTTGGCCCGCGAAATGATGTCAAAAATGGGAAAAGGCAATCAATTGCGATTACGTGCAATTGTAACCCGTGATAAAAATGACGCCATTACATTAGAAAAAAGAGCTTCATTGTTGCGCTACGATTCTATTCACGGCGATTTTCAAGGTTCGGTACTTGCTGATATCGAAAACAATGCGTTGATTATTAATGGCACAACGGTACATATTATTACTGCCAATAATCCCGAAGATATTGATTATACCTTTTACGGAATTGAAGAAGCATTGGTGATTGACAACACTGGTGCATTTACGACACAAGAAGCATTGGCGCGGCATTTGACTTCAAAAGGAGTTGCCAAAGTACTGCTGACGGCGCCTGGAAAAGGTGTTCCAAACATTGTTCATGGCGTCAACCAAAACGACTATAACCCAGATGAAATTGACATTTTTTCGGCGGCATCCTGCACGACCAATGCAATTACACCGATTTTAAAAGCAATCGAAGATACTTTGGTTGTTGTAAAAGGGCATTTAGAAACGATTCATGCTTATACGAACGACCAGAATTTGGTTGACAATATGCACAAAAAATACCGCCGTGGTCGTGCCGCTGGATTAAATATGGTAATTACTGAAACCGGTGCTGGAAGTGCTGTTGCAAAAGCATTACCGAGTTTGACTGGAAAATTAACTTCTAATGCCATTCGAGTTCCTGTGCCCAACGGTTCTTTGGTGGTTTTGAATTTAGAGGTGTCGCGATCGACCAGTATCGAAGAGGTCAATGCCATTATGAAAAAATATGCTTTGGAAGGCGAATTGGTCGAGCAAATTAAATATTCTTTAAACAATGAGTTGGTTTCGTCTGATATTATTGGCACTTCGGCGCCATCGATTTACGACAGTAATGCGACAATTGTTTCGGCCGACGGCAAAAATATTGTGCTTTACATTTGGTATGATAACGAATATGGCTACAGCCACCAAGTGATCCGATTGGCAAAATATATTGCAAAAGTAAGACGGTTTACTTATTATTAATCTTTAATTCAAAACACAAAACCGTTATTCCTAAATGTCTAACGGTTTTTCTGTTGAAGTTAATAAGTAAACGATGGATTTTTATTGCATTTCGATTAAATAAAGCGACTACATTTGATGCAACCTTCTATTAATCCTAATTATTTTGAATTTTAGAAAATCGTATATCAAACCTATAACCAAAGCCAACACAGCAATAAGCAACACTTTCAATTGCCATTTTGAATAAAATACGCCACCAACAATTCCGCCAATAAAAAAGCAACTTATAATGGTCAATCGCAATTTGATTGAAGCAAATAATTTTTGTCTAGAATCAAGTTGTTTGTAGAAAAATAATTGTGCCAATTCAATTCCCAAATCTGTAAAAAGCCCAGTTAAATGGGTCGTTCTCACTACAGCATTTGATATTTTGGTTACCAAAGCATTTTGCAATCCCATCGAAAATAACAAAATACAGGCAATGCTATTGGCATAATTTTCAATAAGATTTTCCCCGAAAATAGCGACAAATAAAAGCAAAATAATTTCGATAATAATCGGAATAATGTAGGTTGTGATTTGATTTTTACGAGCAACTAATTCGACCAAAAAACCTGAAACAAAAGCGCCAAGAAAAAAGAAAAAGATATAAAAGAAATAAACAAAACCACTCCAAAAATGCAATTGAAAAACCTCATCTACAAAAAAAGCAAAATGTCCAGTTACATTGGTAGTTAGTTTTTGGACTGCCAAAAAACCTGCAACATTCACAATTCCCGCCACAAATGACAAGACGGAGGCAACTTGCAAGTTGTGTTTGGTGGTTCTCGTTTTTCCTTGATGTCGGAACATTTTTTAAAGTAGATTAAATTTCCTTCCGACCCAAAATTTCAACTTCTTCCAACCATTTCTTTCTTTTTGCTTCACTAGATGATTTTATTGGAGAAAGCGATGTGATTTTAACTGGTTTTATGCCACAAAATTCTAATACTCCAATTTTCATGGCATGATGTCCTGGACGTCGGTTTATTAGCCAATAATACCAACTTGGTGTGTCCATTGTTACAATTAGCCTTGCGGTTTTGCTTGCTAATAGTTTGTCCCAAAAAGGCGAATTATCGCGGTATTTAAAAGCAAATCCTGGCACGAAAACCCTATCAATAAAACCTTTCAGCAATGCTGGAAACGTTGCCCACCAATTCGGATAAACAAAAACCAGGTGATTTGCCCATAAAATGTCTTGTTGTATTTGAATTAAATCGGGTTCTAATTCAGATATTTTTCGATAACCATAAGTCAAAATTGGATTGAACTTCAAATCAACTAAGTGCACCAACTTTACATTGGAATTGGTTTTAACAGCGCCCATTTTGTAACTTTCGGCTAAAGCAAAACAAAAACTCTTTTTGTCTGGATGTGCATTGATGATTAGGATGTTTTTCATTTATATTTTAAGTTATTAGATTACTTAGTGGAAAATTTTTGTAATTATTTATTTTCATAAATCAAATCAATTGCTTTGGCTAAATTGATGTCTTTTTCAGTAATTGTATCTTTTGCATCGTGCGTAAACAATGCTATTTCTACTTTGTTATAAGCATTATTCCAATTTGGATGATGGTTCATTTTTTCGGCAACATCGGCTACTTTAGTCATAAAAGAAAACGCTGCTGCAAAGTCCTTAAACTCAAAACTGCGTTTTAATTGATTGTTTTCTTCTTTCCACATAATAATTTATTTTTTAAGTTTAATTTTTAGTTTTATCTGGTCATTCAGTTACGCTACAAGCAATAGCAAAGCTTGTTTTGGGTATATAACAATGGCATCTGTTTTATTAGAAAGCAAATCTAATGCTGAAAATTCGTGTATTATTGCGACTTTTTTTGTCTTTAAAAAAGTTTTTCAGGTTTTGATATTTTCATAATTATGAATTTAAAAAAAATTGATTTTTATTTTTTAAATTCTTTTAGAATTCCGTTTGATCAATTTTACAAATTCATACCAAATTACAACAATAAAACCTAAGCCAACAGCAAAGAATAACTGATTCTTATTCAAGTGTTCAAATGCAAAAAATGCCGTCAGTGGTTGTACATATAGCAACAATCCGGTGACAAAAATTGTAATTCCAATAACGATGGGAACCAAATTGTTTTTATACAATAAAGTGGTAAAAATCGAATAGTAAAATGAACGATTGACCAAGGTTAGAAAAACATTAGCAGTAACCAATACAACAAAAACCATAGTTCGGGTTACTGCTTCGTTAAATCCCTGATAAATGGCAAATTGATAACAAAACAACGTTCCGATTGTAATAATTAAACCTTGAATTATACTGGTTGACAATTCTTTCCAATTGAAAAAAGTAGTTGTAAATGGACGAGGTTGTTGCGTCATGGTATTTTTTTCGATAGGTTCGTTTTCATAAACAATTGAACAAGTTGGCCCCATTACCAATTCGAGGAATATAATGTGCACAGGCGAAAAGATATTAGGATACAACCAGCCCAAAGCCAACGGAACAAACACGGTAAGAATAATTGGAATGTGAATGGAAATGATAAACTGAATGGCTTTTTTTAGATTGGCATAAATTTTTCTTCCCATTGCGACGGCAAAAACCATTTTGTCTAAATCGTCGTTAATAATAATTAATGATGCGGCTTGTTTTGCAATTTCGGTGCCCTTTTTTCCCATTGCGATACCGATGTGGGCAGATTTTAATGCTGGGCCATCATTTACGCCATCGCCAGTCATGGCTACAATTTCTTTATTTGATTTTAACGCTTTGATGATTCTGAGTTTGGCTTCGGGAAACATTCTGGTAAATAAATTTACTTCGAGCACTTTCTTTTTAAATGCTGCATCTGTCAATTTCATTAATTCGTCACCCGAAATACTGTTTTCGTAACCCTCAAAACCTATTTGTTTGGCGATAGCCGAAGTAGTTTCGGCATTATCGCCAGTAATAATTTTGACTGCAATTCCGGCTTTGTAAAAATGCTGTAAAACCAGGTGAATGTTCTTTTTTGGTGGATCATAAAATGCCAATAATCCTTTGAATTTAAATTTTAATTCTTGTTGTGTTTGCGGATAATTTTTTCCTTCAAAATTGGATTCACCAACTGCCAAAATTCTGTAACCATCAGTTGAAAGTAATTGTATCGCTGCTAGAATTGCTGCTTTCTCTTTTTCTGATAATTTTGAAATTGCCATGATCGCTTCCGAACCACCTTTTGCTGCTATAATTCTTTTGCCAGATTTACTTTCGAAAACATGAGTCATCATTGGCGGTTTGCCTGATAATGGATATTCGTGCACCATTTTAAAATGGGATCGTTCGTCATTTGTGATGACTTTTGAATAGGTTTCGTGCAAGGCCACTTCCATCGGATCGAACGGAATGGATTCGCTTGCCCACATTGATAATGCAATTAATTCCTTTTCATCATCATTTAATTCGGTTGCTAAATCATTGATTTTACTAGTTTGTAAAGTAAAAATTTTAGCCAAACTCATTATATTTTCGGTAATTGTGCCTGTTTTATCAATGCAAATTACGGTGGCACTTCCAAGGGTTTCGACGGTTTTCATTTGTTTGACAATGATGCCTTTTTTCATCATGCGCCAAGCACCGAGTGCCATAAATGTTGTAAAAGCAATCGGAATTTCTTCGGGTAAAATACTCATTGCCAACGTTAATGCTTTGAGTAAACTGTCCAATAAATTATAAGACTTAAAATAATTAATTGCCCAAACAATCAAAAAAACTAGCGCACCTACAATTGCCATTTTTTTAACAAAATTGCCAATTTGAATTTCCAGTGGTGTTTTTTCTTCCTTTATGTTTTCGAGACTTTTGCCTATTATTCCGAGTTTGGTTTTGCTTCCAATAGCAGTAACGGTTGCAATTGCCAAACCGCTTGCAACGATTGTACCTTGAAAAACTACGTTTTCTTTTGAAGTTTTATCTTTGATTACCGACATTGATTCGCCAGTAAGAATGGCTTCATTTACCGAAAAATCGTTCGAATGTATGATTGTACCATCGGCAGAAATAGAACTTCCTTCTTCGACCAATAAACTATCGCCAATAACCAATTCTTCGGTTTTTATTTCGATTATTTTTCCGTTTCTTATGACTTTACATTTGGGTTTTGTAAAATCTTTTAACTTGGCCAAAGCATTACGACTTCTCGCATTTTGAAACGAAGAAATGGCAGAAACCAATACAATTGCAGAAGCTAAGAACAGCGCGTCAGCAGTTTTTCCACTTACAAAATAAATAATAGAAGCAACCAATAATAAAAGAATCATTGGGTCTTTTAGGAATTTTATAATCGCTTTTAATAAATGATTTTCTTCTTTGTAAGTAACCGAATTTTGTCCGTTTTTATTTCTTGACAGAATGACTTCTTCATTTGACAATCCGTTGATATTGAAGTTATTTGTAGTCATCGTTTAATCATCATTCGTTTTAAAAATCACAAAACTTCCGATTTTTGTAAGCAAAGTGATTTCGTTCCCCCAAATTTTTGTTTGGATTTTTATCAAAAGTATACAATTTAATATATTTTTGATGGTAATGCCTTTTGTCTATTGTTACCATTTTATAAAAGGATTTATGATTTAGACTTTACTTTTATTATTTTAAAATAGCAAGTAATGCCTCGGCAACTGCTGCTGAAGATTGTGGATTTTGTCCCGTGATTAATAAACCATCTTTAACCATATAACTTGTCCGATCGTCTTTTTTCGAATAAATACCACCTTTATTTTTTAACTCATCTTCCAATGAAAACGGAACAAGTTTTTCAAGTTTTACAGCTATTTCTTCGGTATTCGAGAATGCAGTAACTTTTTTTCCTTTGACCAAATAATTGCCGTTATCATCTTTCACATGCAATAAAACCGATGGTGCATGGCAAACGGTTGCAACTGGTTTATTGGTGCTCCAAAATGCTTCGATTAAAGCAATAGAATGCTTATCTGTAGTTAAATCCCACAACGGACCATGACCGCCTGGATAAAAGATGGCATCAAAATCATTGGCACTTATTGATTCTAATATTACGGTATTTGCCATAAATACGAGCAATTCATTGTCGTGCTTGTATTTGATTGTAGCTTCGGTTTGGTTTTCTGGAGCATCACTTTTAGGATCGATTGGTGGTTGACCTCCTTTGGGTGAAGCAAGTACCATTTGAATTCCCGCTTCTTTAAATAAATAATAGGGCGTTGCAAATTCTTCAATCCAAAACCCGGTTTTCTCATTAGAAAGACCGAGCTGACTATTAGAGGTAAGTACAATAAGTATTTTCATGTTTTTAAATTTAATGTTTGAATTATTTTATTTCAAAGTATGATATCATTAATTCAAATGCTATCATTTGATTGATTGCTTTTAAAAAAAATTCTGAATAATCATTTTAAATATGCCGATTAACAATTATCTAACTCGCGTACCTTTTCGTTGGTCATCGACGGAAAATTGGAAAACTTCGGATGTTTTAGATGTTGTTGCGCCAATTTATCAAATCAACAAAAAATGATTAAACAGAATTCTATTTTATATTAAAACTTCATTTTCTAACGGATTACCTTTTTCAAAATCGGTAAAATTTTTAATAGTTATCATTGCAATTTCGGCAACGGCTTCTTGTGTATAGAAAGCTTGATGCGGCGTAATTAAAACATTGTTGAAGGATAATAATCGTTCAAACACATCATCTTGAATTACAGTTTGCGATAAATCTTTAAAGAACAAATTACTTTCGTTTTCATAAACATCCAAACCTAAATAGCCAATTTGTTGTTTTTTTAAAGCTACAATGGCATCTTCTGAATTGATAATTGCACCACGACTGGTATTGATAATCATACTTCCTGTCTTGATTGTATCGAAAGCTTTCGCGTCAAAAAGGTGATTGGTTTCTGAATTTAAAGGGCAATGAATAGAAATAATATCCGATTGAGAAAGCAGGGCGTCGAAGGTTGTATATTGCACTCCTTTTTGTTTTAAATCTTCGTCTTCCTTGATGTCATAAGCAATTATTTTGCATCCAAAGCCCAACATAATTTGGCAAAATACGCGACCTATTTTTCCGGTTCCAACAATGCCAATTGTTTTTCCGTACAGATTAAAACCCATTAATTTTTGTAACGAAAAATTATTTTCACGGACTTGATTATGGGCTTTATGTGTTTTTCTGTTTAATGTCAAAACCATTGCAACCGCATGTTCGGCAATCGCTTGTGGTGAATAAGCAGGAACGCGCAATACTTTTATATTGTGAGTTTTGGCTGCTTCAATAGCAACATTATTATAGCCCGCGCTTCGCAAATCGATAAGTTTTATACCAACTTCGGATAATTTTTTAATACAAAGTGCATCAACTTTATCAGTTACAAAGACGCAAACAGCCACGAAACCTTTTGCCAAATGTGCCGTTGCCGAGTTTAATGGTTCATTAAAAAAAATCAGTTCATGAAGCGCTTCACTGTTGTATTTATTAAAATAGTCACGTTCATAAAATTGGGTTCCAAAGATGGCTACTTTCATAATTCCTAATTTTTGACAGCTAATCTCCTAAAATGGTCGTCAACAAAATTATGTTGTTCTTTATAATTCATCTTATCTGAATTTTTAACTTCGATTTTTATCTTGTCAAATTGATGGTTCTGTTTCAGCAAATTGTACAATTCAATTTTGGCATCGGTTGGTCCAAATAGAATTACTTCATCAAAATCCTTTATGACAATCGATAAATTTTTATAAAATGTACTGTGCTTTTGTTGCTCTTTGTTGTGCATTTCATTTTCGCTGCGCTGCAACGTTGCCGCTCTGTCTTCGGCATCAAAATCAGAAGATATCGTTTTTGTTGCTGCAACATCCGAGTCAAATTCGATGAGATTTGCATTAGCATGATCCATCCAAATGCCTATTTTTTTTTGTGCTTTCATTATTCGTTGTCTTGGTCTGAATTGTTATTTAGAGCTGAAGCGATGCTATATCCGTTATTTGCTTCATCTTCGCTTCCATTATTTTCTTGTTCATCATCCAACTCAGCACCAGGAATATCTAAATCATTACCTGATTTGTCTTCATTGAAATTTTTTTCGTTCCAGGTTGGATTTCTTTCGATTTTAATAATGTCCTTATTTTTAGCAATATTTTCAGGATCGATGTCGAATTCTTTATCAAACTTATTATAGATATCTTCGTTTTCCGGATATTTTGGATAACCATCTTTTTTTAATTGCTCATTTCCTGACTTGGGAAATTTTTCTGAATTATTCATTTTATTGCGGTTTAGTAAAGAGATTTCATTCTATAAAAGTAGCAGTTGGTAGTGCGATATTTGTTACACAACTATTGCGATAACTTGCAAAATTCCAATGTTTTCAAATATCAAAACGACAAAATTGAAAAATTACCTAACAAAAAATAGAATAATAATTATTATTTTCCTCTGGTCATTTCAACTGTAAAATAATAAATCGCAAAGCCAATAAAACCTATAATTATTGCCCAAAACCAAGAAGGAGTTGATTGCGGTGTTTCGCTTCCTTCAATCAAGAATTGCTTTTGGTCGCCTTTCCCATAAGCATTAATCATTATCGGGATTACGCCATCAACAATGTCATTTTCGGAAATGCCTTCTACTGCAATCGAAGGGCCGTTTCTGACTAAAAACGGAATTTTGCGAATACCTTCTTTACCGTTTGGATCTTTGCTGACAATTTTGAGAATGTGGTCACCATCGACGAGTTTGGTTGTATCTAATTCAAAATTAATTGGCACTGAAAATTCTCCAAATGGTTGTTGTTCTTCATCTAGAAATATAAAAACGGAACTTTTATTTTGCATTTTTTGATTTATTTAAAGATGGAATATTTAATATGATTTTGATTATTCTCGTTAGGTTGTACCAACCACTTTATCGAATAGATTAAAGCCAAAATCGCTATAATCATTGTGATAATGATACTTAGGTAATCCCAATTACTGTCTGGTCCTGAACCGTGAACGATGCCACGTAATACTTTAGGCTGGTTGCGCTCGCAAACTGGACAGGCAAAAACTTTAATTTGGAATAGGATTAGGAATAAAAATAGGATTGCTTTTTTCATGTTATATTTATTTTTTTTAAACGAATTGCAAGGATTCGCATTAATTAAACAATTTTACTAATTTATGTTTGTTACCCATTGAGGAGTTTAAGGTTCATTCAGGTTGTTGTTATTACTTATATTTTATTTTGAACTTACTTTCAAATAGAATTACTACTCCTATTTACGAAAAGTATTACTTCACTTTTATCCTTAATCGTACTTCAGTAAACACCGTTTTCAGTGTAAAAAAGATTGAAGTGAAAGCTTAAAGTGCATTCTCCCGGCCGGTTGCACGCACACGAGCCTGCAAGAGCGAACTGACGCAGTAAATTATGCTACTCCTCTGCGGCAACTTTCATTTTTATAAAATCCATAATTCTTTTAATTGCTTCAGGAGTGACTTCTTTGCCTTTGTTACCCCATGCATTTCGTTCATAATTGATGATGGCAGCAACGTCAAATTCGGTGAAATTCATATTGGTTCCAACTCCAGCCATAACGCCATATTCTGGTCTGGCATCGTAGCCGTTCATGATAATATCTACATACAATTCAAGGTTTTCACCAGTAACTACAGGACTTCCTTTTAGTGGCGGAAAGGCACCTTTTAAACCTTCGCCATTGGCTTGATGACAAGCGACACAATTGGCATTATAAAGTGCTTCACCGTCAACGGTTTTGTCACCAGTTTTCGAATTAGGAATGTCTCCGACCGCTTTTTTATATAAAAATTCCTGCGGAATAGTTCCAGTCGGCAAAGGTGCTTGTTTGAGCGACAAAATATAAGCGACCAATTGCAATGCTTCTTTTTTGGCAACTAATTTTCCGGGTTTACCGTCGAGATATTCGGCTGGCATACTCACCACAACATCAGTTTTTAGCGGCTTTAATTTCATTTCGAAAAGCCATTTGTACGAAGGCATAATCGATTGTTTGACTACACTTCGCGGCTGGTAGAGGTGCATTAAATTCCAATCTTTACTGGCTTGACGATTGCCAACATCGGTTAAATCGGGTCCAGTTCTCTCCGTTCCCATAAGCGTTGCTGTGTTTTGCCAAATACTGGTGCGTCCTATATTGGCATAATCGGCTGCCATTCCCGGACGAGAACCGAACATTCTATCCATTTCTACATTTCTAACTTGCTGTGAGTGACAACCGACGCAACCTTCGGCAATGTACCGCAGTTTTCCAGCTTTTGCATCCCCAGAAAGTGGTTTCGTCCCAGGCAACGGCAAATTGGAATATTGATTTTGAAACGCTGGCATTATAACTGTAAAATAGGTAAGTAAAGCAAATAAAATACCAGCTGTGATGTATAAACGGATGTGATTGTTGAAGATATTCATGGCTGAAATTATTTGGTTTGTTGTTCTAAAATGCGGAAAGCCTCCTCTTTTACATCGACTTCCTCGACTTCTTTTGTGGTCATCCGGTAGAAATTATACGCAAAAATCAAATGCGAAATAAACATTAAACTTCCGCCGATAGCTCGCCAAACCCAGAAATCAAACATCAATACTACGCTGTCGATGAACGGTTTTCCTTCCATCCACATCAAACCACGTAAAGTTGCGCCGATTGAAAGTGGAATAGAATAAAATAACAATCCGATAAAAGCCAGCCAAAAATGTACACCAACCAAATGTTGTGGTGGTTCTTTGCCCGTTAACCTTGGAAGCACCACATACATTCCGCCCCAAAGCGTAAAAGTGATGATTCCGTAAAATCCTAAATGGGCATGTGCAACAGTAAAATCGGTAAAATGCCACAATAAATTGGTGAATTTAAACGCTTCGGCTGTGCCCTGCATCGATACTAAAAAATAATAAATTACAGCAAGCAAAAAAAATGGCAATGTATAGCTAGAGGCAACTTTGTGCCAATTGCCTTTAAAAGTCATTCCAAAATTAATAGTTGCAGCGACAACGGGAATAATCATTCCGGCACTTCCTACAATGGCAACAGTTTGCAACCACCATGGGATTGGTGCAAAAATAAAATGGTGTGTTCCTATTATGGTATAAAAGATAATTTGGGTCCAAAAGGCTAAAATTCCGAGACTGTAGGCATAAATTGGTTTGTTGATTTGTTGCGGAATAAAATAATACAATAATCCTAAAGTAAAGAGTGTGAACCACATTCCAACACCTGAGTGCATAAAATAACCTTGCACGATAGTCTCGGAAACGCCATCTTGCCAAAAAGGTAAATAGGCTGTTAGGGCAACAATTATAGTGAAAATAATAGCTGAAACGATATACCAATTAGAAATATAAATCTCTTTTGTGGTTCGATTGGCAACTGTCATTATAAAGTTGACCAAGGTTAAAATTAAGGCCACTGCAAAAAATGCCATAACAGGCCAAATGTATTCTCGGAATTCGCCACCACCATTATTGATACCAGCCATTAAGCAAACTGTTCCCAAAATGACCATAAAATTGGTTAAGATTAATGCAATCCAACCTAATTTTACGCTAAAAATTTTGGTATTGCTTACAATTGGAACGACATAATAACCTAATCCAATCATTCCTATAGAGGCCCAACCCCAAAAAACGATATTGGTATGAACGGGTCGCAATCGACCAAAACTCAGCCAACTGCTATGATCTATATCTGGAGCGACGAATTTAATTCCGAGGTATTCGCCAATACCTGTTCCAACGACAAGCCAAAAAGTAGCACAACCAAAATACCAGATTATTAATTTGGCAATATTTGGTTCTAGACTTGGTTTTTTAGCGGCTTTCTTTTTTAGAGCAATGAAATGGGTTTCGTGTTGCTCACGAATGTTATTTAGAAGTCCGATTTTGTCTTCGGCTTTCTCAGTGCCTGATAGTTCATTATTGGATAAATTATAATCCAAAGCCTGCTCGCGTTTTATCAAACTGTCTTCTATTTCTTGGCTATCTATGGCTTTAATGTGTGCAGCAAATTCGTGCGCTTCATCAATTTTACCCATATTGAGATACGTTTTTACTGCATTATTTGCTTTAACCATGGCAAAAATAATACCTAATAAAATCGGAATTAAAATAATAATAATTGTAATAATAATTCCAGGCTGGTTAAAAAAATGGGATTTTGGATTGTTGGGATTTTGAGCAAAAATTGAAGTAGAAGATAACAAAAGAACAATCGTTTTTACAATTTTAGAATTATTTTCAAACTTATTATTGTTTTTAAAATTAATAAACTTTTGTATTTGATTGCTACTCAAATTATTTAAGTAATCAGAAAAATGGGTTTTGCTATTTAATTGTTTCCATTGTTCGTTTTCGGTCACTTGGTCTTTGAATTTGAGGTACAAAACGCCAATAAAAACCAAAGCAGGAATTAATATTACAAGCAACAAAAGCCACAATCCTAATGAATTCGAGTTGTCTGAAATAAGATTGGTTGCTTTTTGGGCAAAAATCGAATGCGTAAATTGCAGTGTTATCAAAATGGTGAACAGTCCTTTTAAACTTAATTTCATGTTTGTTTTGTTTATTTTATATGGTTGTATTTTTCTCTTTTGCTTCTTGGCCAGCGCATTCAATTAAAAACAAATTAATGATAATCAATAATTTAGTTCATTATTTTTACTATAAAAGTGAGGCAATTAGTCACATCATTAGTTGTATAATAAAAAACAAGAATTGCAAAATTCACATATACACATACGTTCTCCTATATTACAATATATTAATACCTTTTTATCTTTTATTAAATAAAAAAAAGTTACTTATTTTTAAGGAAAAATTTTCCGGTATCTAGTTTTTCATTGAAATTACCAATTGTATTATTTTCAAGCATCGCAATTAAATTTTTCTTGATTTCTTTGTATTCAAAATGAACGGGACATGGATGTTTTTCAGAGCACAATTTTAAACCAATCACACAATCTTTATAAATACCGTCGCCATCGATAGCTTTTACAATATCTGAAATAGCACACTGCAGATTTAAATCATCCATATAAAAACCGCCATTTGGTCCTTTAACCGACTGTATCAATTTCTTTTTACCTAAATCTTGTAATATTTTTGCAATAAAATGTTCCGGTGCATCAATTCCTTGTGCAATTTCCTTTACGCCTATTCGCAATTGGTCTTTGGACTTTTGTGCAACAAATAACATTGCTTTTATAGCGTACTCGCAAGATTTTGAAAACATACCTAAATAATTACGCTACAAATTTAAAAATAAAATTAAAATAAAAGAGTATTTTATCTTTTTTTATTTTAAGTACTAAAAAAACGCCCAAGTTACCTTGAGCGTTTCAATTACAAATGAAATATTATTTAGGCATTTCCAGCGGCAGCAATTAAATTTAACGCTGAGCCAGCTACAAACCAACCAATTTGTCCTTCGTTATATGTATGGTTCGCCAATATAAAATCTTTGGATCCATCTTCATGAACAAACTCTAGAGTTAGTGGCTTTGCTGGTGCAAAATCTACTAAATCCACAAAATTAATGGTATCATTTTCTTGAATTTTATCATAATCTGCTTCGTTGGCAAAAGTCAAACCTAACAAACCTTGTTTCTTTAAATTGGTTTCGTGAATACGAGCAAACGATTTTACTAAAACTGCCTTTACACCCAAAAATCTCGGTTCCATTGCAGCGTGTTCTCTTGATGAACCCTCGCCATAATTGTGATCACCGATAACTATTGATGGTATGCCTGCTGCTTTGTAAGCTCTTGCTACAGAAGGAACGGCATCATAAGCACCCGTCAATTGGTTTTTAACCGAATTGGCTTTTTGATTAAAGGCATTGATAGCGCCAATTAACATATTGTTAGAAATATTATCCAAATGTCCGCGGAAACGCAACCAAGGACCAGCCATAGAAATATGATCTGTTGTACATTTTCCGAAAGCTTTTATAAGCAATTTTGCACCTGTAATGTTTTTACCATCCCAAGCATCAAAAGGAGCTAATAATTGTAACCTTTCTGATGTTGGCGAAACTACAACTTGCACGCCAGAACCATCGGCTGATGGCGCTTGAAAACCTGCATCTTCAACATCAAATCCTTTTGGTGGCAATTCGTCACCTGTTGGTTCATCGAGCATCACAGCAATTCCATCTTCGTTAATAAGGGTATCGGTTAAAGGATTAAAAGACAAATCGCCTGCAATCGCCAAGGCGGTTACCAATTCTGGCGAACCTACAAAAGCCAACGTATTTGGATTGCCATCGGCACGTTTAGAAAAATTACGGTTGAACGAGTGAACTATGGTATTTCTTTCTTCTTTTTCGGCGCCTTCTCTGTCCCACATTCCGATACATGGACCACAAGCATTGGCAAAAACAGTAGCACCAATTTTGTCAAAAGCGGCAATAAATCCATCGCGTTCAATGGTATAACGCACCAATTCTGATCCAGGAGTAATCGTAAAATTGGATTTTGTTTTTAGGTTTTTATCGGCAACTTGCTTGGCCAATGAAGCGGCACGGGCAATATCTTCATAAGAAGAATTGGTACAAGAACCGATTAAACCATATTGTATTTTTAAAGGCCAATTGTTTTTAATGGCTTCTTCTTTCATTTTAGAAATCGGCGTAGCCAAATCTGGGGTAAAGGGACCGTTCAAATAAGGCTCTAACTCGCTTAAATTGATTTCGATAACTTGATCAAAATACAACTCTGGATTGGCATATACTTCGGCATCACCGGTCAAATAACTTGCGATTTTATTGGCTTCATCGGCTATATCAGCGCGATCTGTTGAACGCAAATAACGGTCCATTGAGGCATCGTAACCAAAAGTCGAAGTTGTCGCGCCAATTTCGGCACCCATATTACAAATGGTTCCTTTACCTGTGCATGACATTGAAGTGGCACCTTCGCCAAAATATTCAACAATAGCACCAGTTCCACCTTTTACAGTAAGAATACCAGCAACTTTAAGAATAACGTCTTTTGGAGCCGTCCAACCTGATAATTTTCCGGTCAATTTGACGCCGATTAGTTTAGGAAATTTTAATTCCCAAGCCATTCCCGACATTACATCAACAGCATCTGCACCGCCAACACCAATGGCAATCATTCCTAATCCACCAGCATTTACGGTATGCGAATCGGTACCAATCATCATTCCGCCCGGAAAAGCATAATTTTCTAAAACCACTTGATGGATAATTCCTGCACCTGGTTTCCAAAAACCAATTCCGTATTTATCCGAAACCGATGATAAAAAATCAAAAACCTCATTGCTTTGTGTTTTTGCACGCGCCAAATCGGTTGCGGCATCGACTTTTGCTTGAATCAAGTGATCGCAATGCACCGTTGTTGGCACAGCCACTTTAGGTTTACCAGCGTGCATGAATTGTAATAACGCCATTTGTGCAGTAGCATCCTGACAGGCGACACGGTCTGGCGCAAAATCAACATAATCTTTGCCTCTCGTGAAAGCTTGCGTCGGATTGCCTTCCCAAAGGTGGTTGTATAAAATTTTCTCTGTAAGTGTAAGCGGACGTCCGACAATTGCTCTAGCGGCATCAACACGAGTTGTCATGTTTTGGTATACCTTTTTAATCATTTCAATATCAAAAGCCATAGTAAAATAGAATTGTTTGTTTGTGTGGCAAATTTAATGAATTCTACTCATACTCGAACTATTTTTAATAAAAGTGCCCATTAAAGGTATTATTATTTCCAAATCCTTAATTTGAATGTTTTTTATTAAATAAAATTTATATCTAGTTTAATATATTACGTAATCGTTAATTTAAAGAGGTTTTTTTGTCAAATTCGGAATTACAAAAAAGAAGCATCAATTAAGAAGCTTTCTAAATTATAAAAACAAATCAACTATAACTGTTTTTTGGGTGTGCCCCGATGGCGAACGATGTTAAAAACACAAAATAATGGATATGCCATCAGGTCGGGACATGCACTTTCATTTTTATACTCCATGCAGAAGATAGCAAAAATACAATAAAAGTGGCTTTTGCTATTATAAATAAGGTGCTAATTTTAAAAAAGAGAAGTAATGATTTTTTCGATTGAAATACCTTCGGCATCTGCTTTGTAGTTTTTTACAACACGGTGTCTTAAAATTCCTGTAGCAACTGCCTTTACATCTTCAATATCTGGCGAAAATTTTCCGTTAAATGCCGCATGCGCTTTGGCGGCAAGAATCAAATTTTGTGAAGCTCGAGGTCCTGCACCCCAATCAATATAATTTTTTATAAAGTCGTTAGAAAGTGTGTTCTCAGGACGCGTTTTACTTACCAAAGTAACCGCATATTCGATTACATTATCTGCTACTGGAACACGACGAATGAGTTGTTGAAAATCGATAATTTCCTGCGCAGAGAACAATGGATTTACAGTAACTTTGGCATCAGAAGTGGTGCTTTTTACCACTTGAACTTCTTCTGCAAACGACGGATAATCCAATTTTATAGAGAACATAAATCGGTCCAATTGCGCTTCGGGCAGCGGATAAGTTCCCTCCTGCTCGATTGGATTTTGAGTTGCCAATACAAAATAAGGCAAATCTAATTTATAATTATGTCCAGCGATAGTAACTGCTCTTTCTTGCATTGCTTCTAACAAAGCGGCTTGCGTTTTTGGTGGCGTTCTGTTGATCTCATCTGCCAAAATAATATTGGAAAAAATAGGCCCTTTTATGAATTTAAACTGACGGTTTTCATCTAAAATTTCGCTTCCCAAAATATCCGATGGCATCAAATCGGGCGTGAACTGAATGCGCTTAAAATCCAAACCCAAAGCCTGAGCAATGGTGTTGACCATTAATGTTTTTGCCAATCCAGGAACGCCAACCAAAAGGGCATGTCCGCCAGAAAAAATACTCAACAAAATTTGATCAACAACTTCTTCTTGACCAACAATTATTTTTGAAATCTCTTTTTTAAGTTCATTGCGCTTTTGAACTAAATTATTTATTGCAGTAACGTCTGACATGTTGATTTGTATTTTATAATTCTTACAGATTTTTTGGAGCCAATATCGAAATTAATTTTACTTTTTTAACCAATTGTTCTCAAAAATACAATCTCTGTATTCGCCATTGATTTTGATATAAGTTTCTTTTATTTTTTCGTCTGTCCATTTGGCAATGGCTTTGAATTGTTTTTCTTTAAGTGCCAACTCTTTTATTTTTAAATAATCTTTAGCATAATCGGCAGTATGAGAAGCAATTCTGTTGGTAACCGTAATGATTTTATAAGCTTTTTTCTGCGATTGGTCTTCATCTAAAAATGGAAAAGAAACTTCGCCTGCTTTTAAATTAGACACTTGTCCGTACAAACTTGGATCCATTTTTGTCAATTCAAATTTGGTGTCCAAAGTCCTTGGATTGATTAATGCGCCACCGTTGGTCTTAGTTTCTTTTTCACTTGAAGCACTTCGAGCTGCATCGGCAAAAGTGATGGTACCATCCATAATTTTCTTTCTGATTGCTGTAATTTCATCTTTGGCTTCTTTTAAAGATTCCTCGGTTACTTTTGGCATCAATAAAATATGTCGCAAATCGACTTCCTGTCCACGAATTTTTTCGATATAAATGATATGATAACCAAACGAAGTTTCAAATGGTTCCGAAATCTCGCCTTCATTCAAACTAAAAGCAACATCTTTGAACTCTTTTACAAAAGGTGTTTTTCGGTTCATTTTATAAAATCCACCGTTCGATTTTGATCCTGGATCTTGTGAATACAATACTGCTTTACTAAAAAAACTGGATCCAGCGAGGATGTCTTTTTTAAATCCGTTGAGTTTGTCTATGGTTTTTTGCTTTTCTTCTTCGGTCACTTTGGGTGCAATTACGATTTGAGAAACTTCAATTTCATCACCAAAAACCGGCAAATCTTCTTTTGGAATCTTCTTATAAAAATTGCGCACTTCTTCTGGCGTTATTTCTACTTTATCGACAATGCTTTTTTGCATTTCATTGGTCAGCTTATTCATTTTTAAAATATCAAAAAAGTAAGTTCTGAATTCCTCTTCTGAATTTTTTTTATAAAATTTAACCAATTTGTCCATCGTTCCGCCAGTTTGTTCCATCATAGCCGTGATTTTTTCTTCCATCAAATTGTTGATTTCGGTATCTGTAACCACGATACTATCTTGAACCGCTTGGTGTGCATACAAACGTTCTTCCATTAATCTACCAATCATTTGGCAACGCGTAATGCCTTCAATCGAGTTGCCTTGGCTTGATAATTCAAGAAAATTTTTGTCAATGTCAGAATCCAAAATCAAGTAATCACCCACTGTTGCCACTACACCATCGACTTTTTGCTTTTTATTACCAGATTGTTTTGATGTTCGAACAGAATCTTTTATTATTTCTTGTGCATTTGAGGACAACAGTACTGACAAACAAATGACTAATGTCAGCACTATTTTGTTATTTATAAATTTCATATTTATCATTTTTGATGGCATCATCGGTAATTTCTTTTTCAAATTTTTTAATTAATTCTAACTTTCTTTTATTCAAAATCACTTGTTTCAAAGTGGGCAATAAATACGAGTACGGGCTGACTTGATTTTTATCTATTACATCTCTAACTTTTACCAAGTAAGTCGAATTACCATCCGGCTTTTGAAATGAATTACCCGCCGTAATATAGGATGCATAGTTGTCTGGCGAGATAAAAGGCAATTTACTGTATATCTGATTCATATCTACCCAAACCGAATCATTTAATGCTGAGTTTTTAAATTGCAACTGGTAAGTTTCCCAAAATTTTTTATCTGTTTTTCTAAAATCCAAGAACTTCCTCTTAATAGTCGCCAATTTGGGATGGTCTTTTGAAACATTGATATAACGCAATCTCACCAAGACGCCATTGGTTCTAAAATTGGCTTTGTTTTCTGAATAATACTTTTTTAATTCTTGTTCAGAAATAATGGTATCGACTTCTCGTTTTACAATTTCTTCGAGATAAGCCTTGGTATACAAATCGATTTTGTACTGTTTAATCAAAACATTAAAGTCATTTTTTTTTGTTGCACTCAAATTGACTTCAGCTGCTTTTATTAATAACTTTTGAGAAGCCCACCGGTCTATGAAATTTTTTACTATTAGCAAGCTATCATTTTTTGAAGTTCCTGCTGGCACTAAATCTTTGACTTCTTCTTTATACAAATAACTTTCGTCGACTCTGGCAATCGCTTTTGGCTTTACTTCGGGTTTAAAATAGTTGCATGAAACCAAGGACAAAAAAAAAATTAATAGATATAATTGGCGTAACATTAAAGTTTAATTTCTTTTTTTACTTTTTCAAATACAGACTTATTTACATCGATTTTAAACTCTTTTTTTAAGTCGGAAACCCAATTTTCTTCTAAAAATTGTTGGTAATCATTTATGACTTTTCCTTTGCATTCTTCCAACGTTTTTGGTGCTTCTGGAAGGACTTTAATTACCTTGGCAACATAAAAATATTCATCTTTTTTAATCGGTTCGGTAACACCAACTTCTGCCTTGATATTTTTTGGTAAGATGGCATTGCCTTCTTCAAAAACTCCTTCATTTAGCATAATTTCGACAGCATCTTTCGAATTCAATTTTGCTTTTATATCGGCAGCTGATTTGTTTTGTTTTAATAATTTTTGCGCTTTATTAATGTAATCGGATTTGGTTGAAGAGGCAATCAAAACATCCATTCGGTTTTTCCATCGGTAATTGTTCAAATGCTTTTTATAGAAAGCATCCAAACCTAAAGTGTCATTTTTTGATTTTTCCCAGATTTCTTTTTCCATCAAATCAAACAACAACAAACCATCGCGGTATTCTTCCATAACATCTGCAAATTCAGGAAACTCTTTTTCTAAATTTTCGTTATAATAAGCGTTCAACTGGTCGTCAACAAAACTTTCGTACAACTTGTCAACCCATTTGCTAACTGGTTTTAAATCTTCGGCAGTTTTTTGTCTTTTATTGATGTATTCTAAAAAAGAAATGGCTAAAATTGGCTTTTCATTAATGGAAAACAATGCTTTTTCGAAATTTTTTGAATCAGTTGGCACCGTCCAAGCATTTGTATACACTGCATCAGTAACGGTTTTTGAAAGATCTAAATACAATTTATCGTTTCTTTTTATCGGAAATTTTTTCTTTAATTTTTCATTCATCGAATTTGTAATCAATCTTGAACGATCGTCTTTACGGATGCGACTGTCCAAATCGGCTTCCATTTCTTCAAAAGTCTTTAAAGGATATTTCTCGATTAATTTCACAATGTGCCATCCAAATTCGCTTTGAAAAGGCGCCGAAATGGGTTGTTCTTTGGTTAGAGAAAAGGCAACGTTCTCAAAAGTTTCTGAACTCAATTCGCCTGACGCAAAACGATTTAAAGCACCACCTTTTTCCGCAGATGATTTATCATCAGAAAGTTCTTTTGCCAAAGTTTCAAAAGGCTCTCCTTGTTGGATTTTTTTATAGATATCTTCAATTTTTGCTTTTGCTTTTTCGTTCAACGCCTGATCTGTAGATTTATTAATCATAATATGAGCTGCATTGACTTCGCCACGGTTGTCGCGAATGTCGGTCACTTTAATCAAATGATAGCCAAAACGCGTACGCACTGGATTTGAGATTGCTCCTTTTTTGGTGTTAAAAGCACCACATTCAAAAGCATAAACCATTCGGAATGCGGAGAAAAAACCCAAATCACCTTTGTTTTCTTTGGCTGAAGGATCTTGAGAAAATTCGGCTGCCAAATTACCAAAATCTTCACCATTCAAAGCTCTTTTGCGAATATCAGTAGCTTGCTTGAAAGCTTTCAATGTATCCTCGGCAGATGCATTTTCGTCAAGCATTATCAAAATATGCGAGGCTTTTATTTCTTTCATCGACCGGTTATAGGCCTCTTGAATTAATTCTTTGGTAACTTTGGTATCAGTTAGGTAATTTTTAGCCAATTGGTTTCGGTACGAACTAAGTTCTGTTTGGTATTTGGGATTGTTTTGCAGTCCCAGTTTGTTGGCTTTGTTGATTTTTAGTTTGTATCCAATGAACAATTCTAAATATTGGTCTAAATCTTTTTGAGATTCGTCTTTTACTAAGTCAATATTTTTTTTGTAAACCCTCGAAAATTCATCGGTATAATAAGGTTTGTCATCAATTGAAAATAGCACTTCTTTATTACTATTTTGGGCATAAGACACGAGATTGAAAGCAAGTAACAGTCCAAAAAACAATTGTTTCATTTTCATTTGTTGGTAAATTTCAATTTTTTAATATTTGATTTTTTATATTTTAAAATTCAAATATAGCAATACAAATGAATGCTAATTTGATTTGGTAACAACCAACAAAATTAACAATTCAAATACATTTTGCAAGTTTGTGGTGTACTATTAACAAAAAATTAAATCCTTTGCGAAAATAACCACTTTTTTTAAAAAAAAGAAAGTCTTTATAAATTAGAAACCTTCCCAATTACGGAATTGACAATTAAAAATTAGAGTTCAGTTACAATAAATTGGCTTCTTCTGTTGCGTTGGTGCTCTTCTTCAGAACATGTAACACCATCGGCACATTGGTTGATGAGTCGCGATTCGCCGTACCCTTTTCCGGTCAATCGGCTTGGGTCAATGCCATTTTCGATCAGCCAAGCCATTGTAGACTTGGCTCTTCTGTCAGACAATTTTTCATTGTATTCTTTGGTTTGACGGCTATCAGTATGGGAACGAACATCAATTTTCATCCTTGGATATTCTGTCATTACAGCCAAAACTTTTTCGAGCTCAAAGGCAGCATCTTTTCGGATATAAGATTGATTTAAATCGAAATAAATAATTTCAATATCAAGTAAATCAACTTGGGCCAAATCGGTTCCTACTCCAAATTTAATCTGACGTTTTTTGAGGATTAATGGCACATGGGTATTTCCGGTACTTTTTGGTGTTACGCTAGGTACTTCGCAAGTTTCGTACTCCTCTTTGTCGGCTTTAACGGTGAATTTACTATCACAATCCACAATTCCAAAAGAATAGAATCCTTTTTCATCGGTGGTAACGGTATTGAGTTTAGTCATCTCGCTATCAAACAAAGTCAATTGCGCTGCGGCAATCGGGAGATTGGTTTCCTGATCGGTCAAAATACCTTCAAGTATTTGCTCACATTTTAGTTTTTTTAATTCCTTGAATTTGTAAATATCATCAAAACCTTTACCACCATCTCTGTTCGAGGTAAAAAAACCAGTTCTCTTTTTGGTATCGATCAAATAGGCAAAATCATCTTGAGGACTATTAAGTGGCTCTCCTAAATTTTGAATGTTTTTAAAAACGCCATCTTTTCTGATATTGGCTACAAAGACATCCAAACCACCCAAACCTGGATGTCCGTCGGAGGCAAAATAAATTTCATCTTCGTCGGTAACAAAAGGAAAAGTTTCTTTTCCAGGTGTATTGATGGTAGGACCTAAATTTTCTGGAATACCGAAAGCACCTCTTTCATTAATTGCTACTTTATACAAATCAGCATCGCCAAAACTTCCCGGCATATCAGAGACAAAGTACAACGTTTTTTCATCCGCACTTAAAGCGGGATGGGCCGTACTGTACTCATTACTATTAAAAGACAATTCGGAAACATTGCCCCATTCGCCATTTTCTAGTGTTGCCATATACAATTTTAGCAAAACAATATCGTCCCGACTTTTTCCTTTTTTACGTCTATTGAAGTTGTTTCTAGTAAAATACATGGTTGAACTATCTTTGGTAAAAACGGGAGTTGACTCGTGGAATTTGGAATTGATTTGTTTTATAAACTTTTGAGGTTTTCCGAGCGCAGCATTAGAATCGACAGGAATTTCAGAGCTATAAAGATTGGTAAATGCTTTGTTGTTCCATTTGTGCTGCCTTTTGACAAAATTTCCAGTGTCTCTGGCTGAAGCAAAGATTAATTTATTGCCATTAAAAGCGCTTCCATAATCAGAATATTTAGAGTTGATTCCGGCATCTTCCACATCAAATCTTTTGGAATTTTTTCTAATAACATCAAGATAATTTGTGTTGTTTTTGAAGAGTATTGCTCTTTTATCATTTCCAGATTTTTCACTGAATTTGACCATCATAG
Organism: Flavobacteriaceae bacterium; assembly: GCA_947488595.1. GTDB lineage: Bacteria > Bacteroidota > Bacteroidia > Flavobacteriales > Flavobacteriaceae > Flavobacterium. The sequence goes on along the minus strand of CANKZI010000006.1, from coordinate 3,290 downwards.
CATCCGCTTCGGTATATTTTCCAACAGATTTTAAAGATTGAGCATAGCGATAATAATATTCTGGCTTTTGGTTGGTATTCATTGTAAAAAGTTCCGAATAAACAGCCTCAGCTTTAACAAACTCTGAATTGAAGTAGTAAGCATTGCCTAATCTTTGGAACATTTTTTCGTCTTTATATCCTTTTTTGGCGATGCCCTCATACATTTTAATGGCATCAAAATAGGCGAAATTATTGTATTTTGTTGTTGCTTTTTTCAAAATACTTTTTTGTGCATATCCGTTTAACGAACCTAAATTCACTAATAATAATATAAATAATAGTTGTCTTTTCATGATAGTAGGTTATTAGAAAAATCTTGGAGATATAATTTTATCATAATTTTTGAACAATTCATAACGCAAGTAAACCTCGTGAGAACCTGAATTGTAATTGGCTAATTTAGTAGTTTCTAGATCATAACCATATCCAATAAACCAAGAATCACTAACTTGAAAACCTGCCATTGCACTAAAAGCGGCATCCCATCGGTAGGCAAGACCAAGAGTTACTTTATCGTTATACAAAAAATTTCCTGATAAATCGACCTGAAGAGGCGCGCCATTGACCAATTTGGTTAGTAAAGCTGGTTTGAATTTTAGGTTCTGATTCAGATCAAAAATCCTACCTGCAATAAAATAAAAATGCATTCTTTCGCTGGCTACCGAGGCGGTATTGTCGTCATAATATTTGGTTTCTAAAAAATGAGGTATGGATACTCCAAAATAGGTTTTATTGGAATGAAAATAAACACCTGCGCCAATATTAGGTGTTATTTTGTTATCAATATTATATCTTCCTATGCTTGGACTATCGCCAGGTAAAACGGTCAATCTGTTAAAATCGACGCTTAAAATATTGGCCGAAGCTTTGATACCAAATGAAAGTTTATAATCTTCGGATGTTTTTATTGTGAAAGACAAATCGCCAGAAACGGTATTTTCATCTGAAATTCCAATTCTATCATTAACCACTGATACGCCTAAACCAAACTTACTATTTCCAATTGGTGTGTTGATAGATGCGGTGTTGGTAACTGGCGCACCATCAAGACCAACCCATTGCGTTCGGTGCAATAAGAAAACACTCATCACACCTCTTGAACCCGCATAAGCTGGATTTATATTAATGGTGTTGTACATGTATTGGGTGTATTGTGCATCTTGTTGCGCATACATTCCGCTCATCAACATCAAGGCAAAAACTATTAATTTTGTTCTCATTTATTATAGGTATTTAATCCAGAGGAATTTTGGGGTTCCTCTGGAATTAATTTTATCGGGTTAAATGTAAGAATCCTGTTTTCTCTTTTGTATTACCACCGCTAACATATTTCAATACGTAGTAGTAAGTCCCTTCGGGCAATCCAGTCGATTTGTCTACAGTAACTCTGCCTTCAGATATTCCTCGGAATGCTTTGCTCTCATTGTTGTATCCTTTGGTTTCATAAACTAAAACACCCCAACGGTTGTAGATTTCAACTGTATTTTCAGGGAAAAAATTAATTCCTTTAATAAAGAGCACTTCATAACCAGCGATATTTGGCGATACTAAGTTATAAACTATTACCGTATCAACATCAAAAGTCACAATTGTTGGTTCATCAAAACTGTTACTGTCATTATCAGATATATCAGTTACAAAATCTCCTTCAGGTGTTTCTGCTCTTACTGAAGCTTGATTTACAACAAAACCTTCTGTAAGATCTTCTTCTGTAAGTACATAAACTGCTTGAAGCGCTGTATTGATTTCTCCTGGTCCTAATTCGTCAATGGTTGTGCCAAAAGGAAATTGAAGTCCATCCAAGAAATCATCGGTGATTACAATATTTGTCAATGTTGTATTACCTGTATTGGTTACAGTGAAATTGTAGGTAATTGTTTCTCCAGCTTGGGCAAAGCCATCGGCGTTAAGGTCATTAAATATTCCCGTTTTAACGATAGCGATTCTATTTGTAAAGGTACATAATACTGTTACGGTGGTATTATCATTACCATTTGTTGCATTACCATCGTCGGAAACATCTGTAACTGTTCCTCCAGTAGTAGGATTACCCGTAACCGTTGCTGTATTTGTAATACTACAGTTTACAACATCTGCTGCCGTAATAGTATAATTAGCAGTTGCTGTACCTACTTGACCTGGATCCAATGTACTTGGTGTTATAGAGAGATTTACTGTTCCAGTTAAAGCATCATTGATAACAATGTTATTCACGGTAATATTACCCGTGTTGGTTACTGTAAAGGTATAGGTAACTGTTTCGTCAGCTTCTGCATCACCATCGTTATCCGTGTCATTGATTGTAGCTGTTTTGATTAAAGACAATCCTGCCATTCCTGCCAATGGAGTAACTGTAGGATTATTATTTCCATTTGTAGGATTACCATCATCTGATACGATAGTCACTATTCCGCATGATGATGTTACATCTACCGTTGCTGTATTTACTACCTCACCATCGTTAATGTTGGTCTGTGTTATTGTATAATTCATCTGCACAATAGCCGAAGCTCCAGCAGCGATAACATTCGATACAAGAATTGAAGTTGGTTGAATCATTGGATCCAAAATTGTAACATTGCTAACTTCTCTTGTACCTAGATTAATCACCTCAAAAGTATATTGAATTGTTCCGCCTACTCCTCCAGCTCCAATTATTGCAGCAGTTTTGTTCAAAATTACTTGAGGAACCGATGGTGGTTCATTTATTGTAATTGGTCCTGTTGCCAATGAAGGACAACTTCCATTGTTAGCGATTACTTCATAAATACCGGCTGTCAATCCTGTGAATACTCCATTACCATTTGTAACTGGCGCAACTATTGGATTTGTTCCTATAATGGTATAAGCTACTCCGGATATTGCCGCATCAACTATTATACTTCCTGCAGCCAAAGTACATGTCGGTTGAATTGCTGTTATTTCTGGTTCAGGAGCTTGTGTGCCTGTTACATCCCAAGTACAGGTGGTTGTATTGAATGCACCTAAGGTTTCATAACATGCCAAGGTTGGCGGCGCTGGTTGTGTGCCTGTTACCGCCCAAGTACAGGTGGTTGTATTGAATGCACCTAGGGTTTCATAACATGCCAAGGTTGGCGGCGCTGGTTGTGTGCCTGTTACCGCCCAAGTACAGGTGGTTGTATTGAATGCACCTAAGGTTTCATAACATGCCAAGGTTGGCGGCGCTGGTTGTGTGCCTGTTACCGCCCAAGTACAGGTGGTTGTATTGAATGCACCTAGGGTTTCATA
>CANKZI010000005.1 GCA_947488595.1 Flavobacteriaceae bacterium | reverse complement strand
AGAAATCAAATTAAAGATATGTTAAACCAGCAAAGTTCAACAATCGCTAATGAATTTGATTCTGAATTATTGACAACCGAACGTATTTTTCATATCAACCAGATAAAAACCATTTGTATTGATTACCGTCTTCGATTTTTAGACAGCCATTTGTTCAAGCCTAGCTTTCCAGAAGAAGCCATTTCGGCAATAGCTACAATCGAAAAAGAGCACCAAACGCAATTAAATGGTTTTAAAATCATGGCACCATCAAAATTATTCCATCTCAAGAGTTATGATGATCCACTTTTATTTGCGCCAATTGGCAATGGTTATTATTATTTGATTTTAAAATGGGGCAATGACCTCCATCCTTTGCGAAAATGGATGATGAAACCTTTTAAAACCATTGGGAACTTTACGCTACTTATGGCTTTTATTAGTTTGGTATTGGCTTTCATTATTCCTATTAACATATTAGGAAAAACAAGTGAAGGCGTTTTTAGATTGGTTGCCTTTTTATTTATTTTTAAAGCGGTAGTGGCAATAGCACTTTATTATTGCTTTTGGAAAGGTAAAAACTTCAATGAATCCATTTGGAATTCGCCTTATTACAATTAATATCAAGTCAAAACAATTGAATTTCATTTTTTTAGGAATGATTGATTATGAATGCCAAACTTCTATTAGCAATGGCAATTCATAAAGTTGCTAGTGAAATAACTGATATTTACGAACGTTTCCTTTATGACATTGTAATTGGATTTTAAAAGCGTCACGCGAAATAGATGTTTTTAGCATATGAATGATATCGTGTACGCGACTTGCCTAATTCCAGTGCCAATTTAAAATCAACAATGCCTCTTCCTCCTAAGATTGGAAAATAAAAAATGGGTGTTTTCATTGCAGATTTGTTGTAATGAGAACTTATTAAAAATAAGCAGATTTCCTTTTATTAAAAACAATAAAAAAAGAAATTAGACCAAAAATTGTGATGAACTAGTTTTAATCTTATAAGTTACTCAAACCTTTAAAATGTAATGGAAATCGTTTCGTCTAATAGTCTTCAAAATTCCCGTCGAAGTAACCTTCAATTAAAGATGGATAATTAATAGTATAGCCAAGACCCCATTCGCCAACAACGTTATTAAATACAATTTTATAGTGATTGCCCCCAAATTTTGTTAACGTGAAACTTCCCGATTTAAAAACAGAGTCTGGATTTTGAAATAGTTTGAAAAAACCGGTCACATTATTGTTACTATCTTCGGTAAAAACATAATTTCCAACAATGCCTTGTGCTTTTGGAGTAATAATCTTGATTTCAATAAACCCCTTGGCCCAGCAGCGTCCACCACAACTCACCCCTGACATCTCAATTACCAATGTCGTTATAATAGCATTTCCGTCATTTATAGATTCTACACGCTTGAATGCATCATAGACTGGCTGTGACACGCCATTAAGCGTTATGTCAAAATCGGAGACAACTTCGCCTTCATCTGAAGAGCAAGATAATGCAATACAAATAATTAATAATAAAATGGAAATTCTCATAGATAATCAGTTCTGTTTAAGATAAATATATGAAAATGGATTAATTAGGCAATATCAGTTTGAACTATTTTATAATCGCTTCCTGAATCACTTTCTGAATATCTTCTCTAACGTTTCCTTTTGAAAGCAAATTTGGCGCATTTGAATCTGGAAATGTTCTGTTTGATAAAAACACAAAAACCGTTTCCGTCTCTGGATCAGCCCAAGCCATAGTTCCCGTAAAACCGGTATGCCCAAAGCTTGACATGGCAACACATCCGCAGGTGGGTCCTTTTTCATTAGGCAATTGTGGCTTATCTAATCCAAGTCCACGGCGGTTACCTTCTGCACAAAAATAGCAAGTATTAAAATCATTAAATGTCTTTTCTGAAAAATAATGATATCCCCCATAATTGCCTTTTTGCAAATAGAGCTGCATCATCTTTGCCACATCCATCGCATTCGAAAACAATCCAGCATGTCCAGCCACGCCACCTTCCATCGCTGCAGCCATATCATGAACGTAACCTTGAATTGTATCATGTCTAAAATAAGTATCGATTTCGGTTGGCGGAATCGCATTTTTACTAAATTTTTGCAACGGATTAAAAGTTGTACTATTGGCACCGATTTTCTTATAAAAATTATCGAAAGCCAATATATCTAAGGTTTGATGCGTAGTATGCTCCAAATATTCTTTTAAAATGATGAAAGTAAAATCGCTGTATTTGTATTCTTTTTTTGGCAATAATTTACTATTTACAATCGCTTTAATAATGGTATCGTGGTAATCATTTCTGATAAAAAGACTATCTGATACGCGTTTTGAAAATCCGTTCTCAAAAGTTTTTCGGTAATATTTTTCAGAAGGTTGAAGCTTGCTGTCCAAAGTTGCTTTGTAAAACGGAATCCATGCTTCCAGTCTTCCGTAATGCGACAATAATTCTTTAAATGTAATATCCGCTTTGTCCGAATTTTCGAAAATCGGCAACATAGTACTCAATTTTGTATCCAAATTGACCTTGTTGTGCTCATACAATTGCATGACATTGGGCAAAGTAGCTAAAATTTTTGTCAATGAAGCCACATCATAAATATCGGAATTTGCTACTTTTATTTTTTGGTCATAATCGTGAAAACCAAACGCTTTTTGATAAACGACTTTGCCTTTTCGAGCTACTAAAATCTGGGCACCAGGAATCATCTTTTTATCAACTGCGTTTTGAGCAATTGCATCAATTTTGGATAATATCATTGAATCCATTCCAACATTTTTAGGCGTTGTAAATCCCAATCGATTACTTTTTTCGGTGATTAACCCTTCGTTTACTTTGAAATTATTATTGATAGAAACCGGCAATTGTCCTTTAGCCGAAATGGCGCCAAAAATAATCTCAGCCGAAACCTCTTGTGCAATATCGGCATTTTGATACGATACAATCAAACCTTCAATATCCGTAAAATCAGCAATTGGTAATAGTGAGTACGGTTTGGTAAAAACATCCAAAATCACTCTATTATTTTTTGCGATTTGTTGCAACCAAATCAACTCAGTTTCCGAAAAGTTGTGGCTTTTCCATGCTTTATCTGATTTATGAAAACCAATGATTACCGTATTAAAATCTTTCAATTTCAAATTTAAAGTATCAATATTAGTTGCAGTTACTTCGGTAATTTCGGTATATTTTTTTAATGTCGAAACAAAAGCGCTGTTATTATCATCGCCCAATTTAACGTAAGCAATTTTACTATTCGCAATGTCTTTTATGGGTAAAATAGCCTCATTCTTTTTTAAAACCGTAATGGCGTTTTCATGTAACTGGTATTGCAAATCATTGTTTTGAGTTGGATTGATATCATTATACAAATTAGGAATCGCAATTGGTTTGTAATTATTCAATCCCGCTTTGTATTTGTATTTTAGAATTTTTTTGACCGAATAAGCCAATCGCTCTTCCGAAAGCAGACTGTCTTGATAGGCCATGCATAACTTTTCAACAGCAACAGGAACATTTTCTGGAAAAAGTAAAATATCGTTGCCTGCCAAAAATGCTTCCAAATCAATTTCACCTGGTTTTCGATAATTTGCAGCCGCTTTCATATTCAACGCATCAGTAAAAATCAAACCGTCGAAGCCCAAGTCTTTTTGCAAAAGATTGGTTACAATATTATACGAAATAGACGATGGAAAATTTTGGCGTGATTCTAAACTCGGCACGTTCAAATGGGCGACCATTACCGAAACCAAACCTTCGTTGAACATTTTTTTGTATGGATACAGTTCGACATCTTCAATTCTTTGCTTTGAAAAATTGACTACCGGCAAGGCATAATGCGAATCGGTTTCAGTATCGCCATGACCTGGAAAATGTTTTCCAGTAGAAAAAACGCCTTGATTTTGAACGCCTTTCATCATTGCAATCGCGCTCGAAGTAACATTATTTTTATCTTCACCAAAAGAGCGAAAACCAATAATTGGATTTTTCGGATTGGTATTGATGTCTAAAACAGGTGCAAAATTAAAGTGAACACCCAAACGTCGGCTTTCGCGTCCCATTTGTTGCCCTATTTTTTCGATGAGTGATTTGTCTTTTATCGCACCAAGCGTCATATTGTAAGGAAAACGGTAAGTCGAATCCAAGCGCATACTCAAACCCCATTCGGCGTCTATTCCGATGAAAAGTGGCAATTTTGATTTGGATTGGAAACGATTGGTTAATTGTGCTTCTCGAAGCGGTCCGCCTTGAAAAAAAATCAATCCACCAATTTTGTAATCTGTAATTAATTTTTCGACCGCGTTGACATGCACCGAATCTTTGTTGGAATACGCGGCAATCATAAAAAGTTGTCCGACGCGTTCATCAAAATTCATTTTATTGTAAACACTGTCAACCCAATGGTTTTGCGCATCAGTATCTTTTAAAAATGCAAATTTATCTTTTCGAGATTGTGGTAATGCGCCTAAACTTTTTTGGTCAAAGGGATGAATGGTGTCATTGCTTTTAGCATTTGTATTGGAAATGTTTTTTTTTGATACGCCGCAATTGACGACAATGCAAGAAAAACAAAAAAGTAAGAGCAATTTTAGAATTGTATTTTTCATCAACTAATTTTTAAAAAAACCGACTGTGCCAACTGTCTTCGGCGGGAACTTCCCAAGATTCGTTGTACTCAGCAATATTATTAACGAGATTATTAAAGACAATAGTATTTCCAGAAACTGCTTTTTCTTTTGCCATTTTTTTGAATTCGATTAGTGGTTTGTGCGCAATATGTTCCCCTAATTTGAAGGTAACATTCATTTTATCCAATAAATCGACCTCGTATTTTTTTTCTAAATCTTGTATGAATTGCACCGAAGCGTCGATAGAACAACCTGTTGCCTGTTGCACTGCTTGGTTGACTGCAATGATGATAAACCGGTTGTATTTTAGCTGATAGGAAGCTTCTAATCCGGTTCCGTGCGCTGTCCAATTTTGGATAAAAACTTGCAAAGCCGATTCGATTTCAGAAAATTCGGCATCAGAAAATTTTCGATTGGATTGGTAAATCCATATTTTTGATTCGTCGGGTAAACTTTCAAAATCTACATACATAATTATTATTTTTAAAATGTGGAAACCAAACCGACTCCTGTTGTTTTTCCGTCATAATAAGGCAAAAAAACTGATTTTCTATTTGATGATTTGTTTTTTGTAAATAATTTACTAATTGTTGGATACAACCAATATCCAGCTTTTGCACTCAAAATACCGATGCCAGCTCCAGCAGCGACATCGGTTAGCCAATGCCTATTATTGTAAATACGGAATGCACCCGTTCCAGCAGCTACAATATATCCAGACACGCCATACCAAACAGAAATATCTTTGTACTCTTGGTACAACAACTCTGCTCCCATAAACGCTGTTGCAGTATGTCCTGACGGAAAAGAATTAAAACTAGAACCATCAGGTCTTTCAACAGAAGCGGTAATTTTAAAAGTATTGACTGTCAAACCCATTATGAGGTAAGAGGTTGTTAAAATAATTGTTTTGTCTTTGATATTATTTTTTCCTTTTATTCCTAAAAAATCCAATCCATAAATTGAAGCTGCCGGAAGGTATTGCGAAAAATCGTCTATTGATATTTTTTCATCAATATGTTCTTTTAATTCATTTTTGATATCAGAATTTAAAACTTGCAATTGATGACTTTCTAATCCTATAACTCCATATCCAATTAAAATGGACGGTATTATTATTTGTTTGTAATTGAATTTTAACTGATTATTAGGGACAATGCCAAGAGAATCGATATTATTTTGTGAAAAAGCAAGAGTACTAAAAAATGATAAAAATATAAAAGTCGTTCTACAAGGCTTTGCTAATTTTGACATTATAAATCCTGTGCATTGGCAATTAATTCGGCTATATCCATCACTTTTATGTCACTTTCTCTTTCTTTATTTTTTACGCCATCGGTCATCATGGTGTTACAAAACGGACAAGCTGCTGCAATTATTTGTGGTTGTGTTTCTAGCGCCTCTTCGGTTCTCAAAATATTGACTTCTTTGTTTCCGGGTTCTGCATCTTTAAACATTTGGGCACCACCAGCACCACAGCATAATCCGTTGGCTTTGGAACGTTTCATTTCGACCAATTCGGCATCCAATTTTTGAATTAAATCTCTAGGAGCCTCATAAATATTGTTGGCACGACCCAAATAACACGGGTCATGAAAAGTGATTCTTTTGCCTTTAAATTGTCCGCCCTCAATGGTCAATCTACCAGTATCCAATAATGATTTTAAGAATTCTGTATGATGAATCACTTCATATTTTCCGCCCAATTCGGGATACTCATTTTTTAAAGTATTGAAACAATGTGGGCAAGCAGTTACTATTTTTTTCGCTTCATAGGCATTCAAAACCTCGATGTTCATCATGGCTTGCATTTGAAATAAAAATTCGTTACCCGCTCTTTTTGCTGGATCTCCAGTACAACTTTCTTCGGTACCAAGTACTGCAAATGGCACATTGGCCCGATTGAGAATACGCACAAAAGCTTTGGTAATTTTTTTGGCCCTATCGTCAAAACTACCTGCGCAACCTACCCAAAATAATACTTCGGGTTGTTGGCCTGTGGCTAGCATTTCGGCCATCGTTGGCACTGTTAAATTTTCTAACATGATATAATTTTAGTTTTATATGTTATATTAAAAACAACCCGTGAGTTGCAACTACTAATCGTGTTCACCATCATCAAAAACTTCTATGGTTACTTCTTTTTCTATTAAATCGGTAAAATGTCCTCGGTAGCGGGTTGCTTTTACCAAATGGTTGTCAATCCAGTGATAGTTCCCTCCACGTGGTTTTCCGAAAAGAATACCGTGGTATTTGAAGCCATACTTTTTTAACCAAATCTCAGTATATTCTCGATGTGCTTCGGTTCTCGATGTAAAAAAGAAAATAATATGTCCTTCGTCGTACCATTTGTTTAAAGTAATCAGTGCATCAGGATATACTTCGGCCGTAAGCATTCTTTCGGGTTCTTCGTTTGGAATATCGTCGCAAACGGTACCATCAATATCTATCAAATAATTCTTTGCCCATTTTCGTTGTTGGCAACTAGTTGTTTGTCTGAATCTTCTGTTTTCATTTTCGTTTTGTTTCTAATTAAATTTATAAAAAATTGATTAAAAACACCCTTAACCTCACTTTATAAGAGAATTTTTTTTGTTGTTTTGGGTGCGTGAGGGATAGCAGCGGTATACTTTTGTGTGCGCTTATCGCCACAAAAGATATAGCGGAAAGCCCGACCCTTGTGGTCACGCCCAAATTATTATTGTATTAATTTTCATTTTTCCAATTCAAACGGTCTTGCTGGTTGTATTGCCATGGCGCACCATTGTTTTCGATATTGGTCATCATCGCATTGAGTGACATGGGTGCCGCACTTTGCTCCATGACCAGATAGCGGCGCATGTCCATAATTATCGATAAAGGGCTAATGTTTACCGGGCATTCGTCGACACAGGCATTGCAAGAAGTACAGGCCCAAAGTTCTTCTGCAGTGATATAATCGTTCAATAAAGTTTTGTTGTCTGGAATAAAAACACCTTTATTGGCATCGATGTTGTTGCCTACTTCGACCAAACGGTCACGCGTATCCATCATGATCTTGCGTGGCGATAACTTCTTTCCAGTTTGATTGGCAGGACAAGCTGAAGTACAGCGTCCACATTCGGTACAAGTGTAGGCATTGAGCAATTGCACCCAGTTTAAATCTTGCACATCGCTAGCGCCAAATTTGCTCGGTACAGCACTTTCATCAATGGGTTGTGCCGAAAAAGGATCGATATTGGGATCCATCATTAATTTGACTTCTTTTGTTACGGATGCCAAATTATCAAATTGTCCTTTTGGGTTCAAATCGGCGAAATAAGTATTTGGAAAAGCCAATAAAATGTGCAAATGTTTAGAGAAATATAGATAATTCAAGAATATCAAAATACCGGCAATATGCAACCACCACGAAGCTCTTTCGATTAAAGCGACCATTCCGACTGACATTCCGTCGAACATGGGTTCGATATATTGGCTGATTGGAAATGCACCAGCTTGGGTAAAATGGGAATATCCTAAATGTTGCAAACGCGCATCGGAAGCATTCATGACGAGGAACAATGACATTAATACAATTTCGAAGTACAGAATATAATTGGCATCGCTCTTAGGCCATCCATTTATATCAGAATGGATAAAACGTTTTAATTTAATGACGTTGCGTCGGATTAAAAATACAATTACGGCTACCAAGACCAAGAAAGCTAAAATTTCAAAAGAGGCGATTAAGACATTATAAAATCCACCTAAAAAGGCAAAAATCCGATGGGTGCCAAATAGTCCATCAATAATGATTTCTAAAACTTCTATGTTAATGATTACGAATCCTATATAAACGATAACATGAAGTATTCCGGCAATTGGTTTTCTAACCATTTTGGATTGACCAAGTGCAATAATTGCCATATTTCTCCATCGTTCCTTGGCGTTATCAGACCGATTTACATCTTGGCCTAATTTGATATTGCGGAGGATTTTTTTGATATTGATTGTAAAATATCCAATGCCAAAAGCAAGTAATATTGCGAATAAAATATTGTCTAAATAAGCCATTTCTTTATTTTTTTAAGCTGGTACTATCTACAATTGATGGTGCTTTGTAAGGTTTATTCTTTTTACCGAAAAGCGAAACATTTACATAACGTGTCGGATTGAGTCGTAGATCTTGCAATAATAATTCGAGTTCTTTTGAAGTATTATTGAAGTTGTTATACAAGGATTCATCTTTCAATAATTTGCCCATAGTACCTTTTCCTGATTGCAAATCAGCCATTACCTTGTCAACACTTGCTAGCGTAGTTTCTAATTTTTTTACGGTTTGACCGATGTTGGCTTTGGCAATAGAATCTGAAATTTTAGAAAAATTATTACTTGCTTTTTCAACATTAGCCATTGTATTAGAAATTTTGCTTTCGTTGCTAGTCAACATCGCATTGACTGTTTTTGAAGCAACTTTAAATTCGGCTAAAGTGGCATCCAAATTGGCCAAACTGCTTTTCAGATTTGCTTTGGTTTTGGCGTCTAGAATGGTATTAAGGTTGGTCAATAAACTATCGGCACTGACTACCATTTTTTCGATTTTTTCTTGCAATGGTGTTAACTTTTCGCCGACCAAAGCAGTAAGTCCGGGCACAATACGGCCTTTTAGAAAATCGCCAGATTGCACTAAATTTTTATCCTGTAGATTTGGAATGATTTGAATTTGCTTCCCTCCGATTAATCCTGGCTCATAAATATTAACTTCGCTCGTTTTTGAAATTGGAAAATCGCTCTTTATTTGCAATTCTACTACTAATTTTCCTGAATTTTCTTGTATTTTGATACTGCTTACTTTACCAATAATCAATCCGTTAATGGTAACAGGTGCTGAAGCAGCTAGGCCTTCAACATTATCATATTGCACATACAAAGTTTTATAATTGCTAAACAAATCGCGCCCTTTTAGAAAACTGTAACCCCAAATAAATAACAATATAGAGGCAATAACAAGTATGGCAGTTTTAATTTCTTTGGTTACTTTCAAAATAAATATTTTTTTAACAAAATTAAACTAAAATATTAGAATCTACCCTACTTTATAGCATCTTGAATGCTAATTTTTTTCCCATCTTTAAAAGCAACCAAATAGGCTGATTCAAAACCTTTTGCTTTAGCTTCTGCAAGATTTAGTTTGGCTTCGTTGTAATTATTTGCTTCACCATACATGTATTTGTAAAGTGTACCGTTATCGGTCGTCATCGAAATATTTTGTAATCCTTTAAAATTGCTGGGGGTCAACTCTAATTTTTTGCCGCTAGCTGAAATTTGTACTTTAAAAATAATTCCTGATTTGGGTGTTTCAGTTGGCGTTTCAGGTTTTGTAATTGGTGTTTTGATCACTACTTCTGGCTTTGCAATTGGCGCAGGAATTTTTTCTGCATCGGATATTTTTTCAGAAGGCTTTTCATCCACTTCATTGGCACCGCTTCCATAATATTCTTTTTTATAGCTAATGATTGCATCGGCAATGGCTTTTGCAATTTCTTGCTGTCCTTCTTCAGAATCCAATTTTGCCCCTTCTCTAGGATTCGAAATAAATCCCATTTCAATTAGAACTCTCGGCATGTAGGCTTTATGCAAAACCATGTATGGCGCTTGTTTTACGCCACGACTTTTTTTGCCTAAATCATCAATAAATCGGTTTTGAATTTTACTCGCTAATGCAATACTATTCTCGTTGTATTCTTCGGCCAAAATCGTAATTCCAATCATGGACTCAGCTGAGTTGGGGTCAAAACCTTCATATTTTTCTTTATAATCTTTTTCCATCGTAACCACGGCATTCTCTCGTTTTGCCGCCTCAAGATTGGATGCGTTTTTGGACATACCCATCACGTAGGTCTCGGTACCATCGGCAGCAGTATTTTTGTTGGCGTTACAATGAATCGAAACAAAAATATTAGCATCAGCTCTATTGGCAATATTGGCACGTTCAACGAGGTCAATAAAGACATCGGTTTTACGGGTGAAAATCACATCAACATTTGAGTTGTTTTCTAAAATCTTCCCTACTTTCAAAACCACCGCCAATGCTATGTTTTTTTCAACATGACCATGATATGAAGCACCAAAATCCTTGCCCCCATGACCAGCATCGAGTGCAACTTTAAATTTTTTATTTTGTGCAAAAGTGATAATCGTAAACAGAGAGAGCAAAAGCAGAAAAAAAGACTTGTTTTTATGTTTGAAATTCATATTGTCGTAAAAGTTAATTTTAATAAAAAACCTGTTCGTTATAATTTTGAAAAGTACTTATTTTGCTGAAAAATAATATGTAAGTTTGACACTTCAAAAAATAGACCATATTTTTACAAAAATAGTATTTAAACCTTTGCGCACAAACTTATTTCATATCGTTTTATTAGCAACTTTCTTAACATTAGGAACTGCTAAAATATACGGTCAAGAACTTCCAAAAAAAAACGATTCGATACCTTTACAGCAACCACTTGATAGCATTAATTTTGACCCAATTGCTTTTAAAAAACCTTCAGATTCTGCAAAAAGTGATTCTATCAAACCGAAAAAACCTTTTTTAGAAGGTATCGTAAAAAGAAAAGCCAAAGATTATGAACGCATCAGTCAGAAAAAGAAAGAACTCACTTTGTTTAATGAAGCAGAACTCTACTACCAAGATATCGAATTAAAGGCTGGAATTATTGTAATGAACTACGAAAAAAACGAAGTTTATGCTGGTCGTATCAAAGATTCTGCTGGTAATTACACGCAAAGACCCGTGTTTAAGCAAGGAACCAATGTGGTCGAGCCAGATTCGATTCGGTTCAATACCAAAACGAAAAAGGTCTTAATTTGGAATTCGCGTTCCAAACAAGGTGAACTTCAGTTTATATCTGAAATCGCTAAAAAAGAAAATGATTCGGTTTATTTTTTGTCACGAACTAAATTCACAACGTCTGAAGACATTGACAATCCTGAATATTATTTTTTAGCCCAAAAAGCCAAATTCGTTCCTGGCAAAAAAGTAGTTGTTGGATTAACCAGTATGTATATAGCCGAAGTGCCTACGCCAATTGGTTTGCCTTTTGCTTTTTTCCCGATAACTACAAAAAGTCAATCTGGTATAATTATTCCAACTTTTCAGGACACCAACCGACAGGGTTATTCACTTCAAAATGGCGGTTATTATTTTGCCTTGAGCGACAATTATGACCTTACTTTTTTGGGTGATTATTACACTAACGGAAGTTATGCCTTGCGTTTTGAATCTTCTTATGCCAAAAGATATAGTTTTCGTGGCAACGTTAATATTCGTTTTGAAAACCAAATTTTTAGCGAACGTGGCTTTCCGGATTATTCGAGATCCAGAATTTATAACATTCAATGGAGCCATTCACAAGACGGAAAATCCAATCCAAACGCAAGGTTTTCGGCTTCTGTGAATTTAGGAAGTAGCACGTATTTTCAAAATTCATTGAACCAAGTTAATAATGGCGCACGACTGAACAATACTTTGAGTTCATCGATTTCCTATTCAAAAACATTCAATACAGTGCCAATGGTCAATCTTACTTTATCAGCTACCCATTCGCAAAATACGAATACCAAAGTAATCAATATGACTTTACCAACATTTACTGCAAGTGTTGATAGAATTTTTCCGTTTGCGCCCAAAGATGGTGTCAAAAAAGGATTTATAAAAAATATCAATTTTCAGTACAGTGTCATCGGCGAAAATCGTTTTACAACAACCGATTCGTTGTTTTTTAAACCCGAAATGTTCAAGAATGCCATGAACGGACTAAAACATAGTATTCCGTTGAGCACCAATATCAAGCTTTTTAAATATTTTAGTATACCATTTTCGCTAAATTACAATGAAGTTTGGTACTTAAAAACGGTCAATAAAAGTTTTGATGTTGCACAAGACGAAGTGATTACGAAAGATGTGAACGGCTTTGATGCTTTTCGTACGTATTCCTTTAACTCTGGAATTGGAACTACGATTTATGGAACATTTAATTTTGGAAAAGATAAAAAGATTAAATCCATCCGACATATCGTAAAACCAAATGTGAGCTACAGCTATACGCCAAGTTTCAAAAAATATTATGATACCTACGCCACTGATGCTAGTGGTAACATGATGACTGATTACACTCGTTTTGAAGATGGTATTTATGGTGGGCCGAGCAAGAATTATTCGAATCTCTTGGGCTTTAGTTTAAACAATACTTTTGAAGCCAAAGTTGCTGACAGAGACAGTACAAAAACCGAATTAAAGAAAATCATGTTACTCAATAGTTTGAATTTTCAGACAAGTTACGACATCAGTGCCGATTCGTTAAATTGGTCGCCATTGCGCGTGAGCGGCAGTACTTTGTTGTTCAAAGAAAAAATGAATGTCAATTTTGGTGCAACTTTGGATCCGTATGCGATAGACAATGCTGGAAAAAAAATAAATACTTTCAACATAGACAACGGCGGTAGTCTTTTTAGAATGACCAGTGCGAATATGACTATCAATTATTCGTTATCGAGCAAAGGCAATACTAATGAAAAAACCAATGAACAAGGTGAACGCAACGGCGGTCGCAGTGACGATTTGTTTGGAAAAGGAACAGATCTAAGTGATCGAAGGCAAAGTCTGTTTGACCAAGATGACGATAAAGAAAAAGAAAAAGCCACCGAATTTTATAATAGCGTTTTGCCTTGGGATTTGACTTTTGCTTACTCGTTAACCTACGGCAATGCGAGCCGTCAAAACGATATTACCGGCAATTCGGTCATGATTTCTGGCAATATCGATTTGTCTCCAAAATGGAAAGTTGGCGCCTCAACTGGCTATGATTTTGTTAACAATGGTGTCACTTATACCCAAATGCGTTTTGAACGTGATTTGTTGAGTTGGCGTATGGATTTTACCTGGGTTCCAATTGGATTTAACAAGTCGTGGGGCTTTTTCATCGGAATCAAATCGGGCATGTTGAGTGACATCAAATGGGAAAAACGAAACAATCCTGATCAGGTAATTGGTAATTGATGATAATATAAAGAAAATATGAAAAAAATAATTCAAACCCCAAATGCGCCTGCTCCAATTGGTCCGTACAGCCAAGCGATTTTGAGTGGCTCTACTTTGTACACTTCGGGACAAATTGCTTTGGACCCTCTAACAATGGAACTGGTACAAGGCACAATTGAAATAGAAACGCAACAAGTAATGCAAAATCTAAAAGCGGTTCTAGCAGCTGCGGATATGACTTTTGAAAATGTTGTTAAAACGTCAATTTTTATAATGGATATGAATGATTTTTCGAAAGTCAATCATATTTACAGCAGCTATTTTGATGAAAAAACAGCGCCTTCTCGCGAAACGGTGCAGGTGGCTGGTTTGCCCAAAAATGTGAATGTCGAAATTAGTATGATTGCGGTTAAGTAATTTTTAAGCTTTATTAACCATAAAAAAACCTTTGTTAAATTTAGGTTTAACAAAGGTTTTTGTGATTAAAAATTTATCTTTTACTTATTCAAAACGTGGTATTGAATCAAACCATCAATTGGTCGTCGCAAAACATTACCTAAATTTAGTCCGTGTTTTTTAAGTACTATTTCGAGTTCGTCTTTTAAATAAAAGGCAATTGAACCAATAAAATGAATTGGCACTTCTTTGGCATTTTCGTACTGCATAATATAAAACTCGACAAATTTTTGCATTTCAGCTTCAATCAATTCTTTGCAAAAATCGGTGTCTTTGTGTTTGATTAAAAATTTGGCGAAAGTCGCCAGGTAGGCATTTGGATTGGGTTCTTTATACAAATTGTGTTTGACATAATCGGGTTCGATGTTGTATTCTTCTTCAAACTCTTTTGCCATACCGAAGGGCATTTTGTTGAAATAATAACCGCGAAGCAAATGGCGACCGAAACGGTTTCCAGAGCAATCGTCCATAGCAATATAGCCGAGCGATTGCACTTTTTGATGCAGTACATTACCATCAAAATAGCTGCAATTGGAACCTGTTCCTAAAATACATACTACTGCTTTTTGATTTTTTGGCGTAGTAGCATATACTGCAGCATAGGTATCTTCGTGCACTGATATCATTGCCTTTGGAAAATACTCCTGAAAAACATCGGCTAAAAAATTTTTCATTCGCTCCGTGCCACAACCTGCTCCATAGAAAAACAGATGCGTGACATTTTTTTTGTTGTGCGAAATATCAAACTTATCGTTGAGCCGTTCAACGACTTCTTCTTTGGTCAATACTTCGGGATTTAATCCTAAAGATTGCGTAGTAAACAAAACTTTTCCTTGATCGTCAATCGAAATCCAGTCGGCTTTTGTTGAACCACTGTCAACTAATAATTTCATGTATAATTTTGGTTTTTATGATTCAGATTATAGTGTGATTTTAAAATCTGAATTGGTTGGTTGCGTTAATACGTTTTTATTGGCTATTGCCCTAGCCCCGACCGAAAGGAAAATCCTTTTTTTAACTTTTTTAGGGTAGCTAACCCGAAAAAGTTGGAAAAAAGATTGGAATGAGTGCGGGAAATAGCTACTAAAAAAATAAAAATCCCGTCACAATAAAGCAACGGAATTTTTTTATAAAACTATTTTAAGCCTGCAATATGAACCGACAAATCGATTAATTTGCTTGAATATCCGTACTCATTGTCGTACCAAGATACGATTTTGAAAAAAGTCGAATTCAGACCAATTCCGGCTTTAGCATCGATAATTGAAGTGCGGGAATCAGAAATAAAGTCTTGAGAAACCACATCGTCTTCGGTGTATCCAATGATGTTGTTATAATCAGTTTCAGAAGCATATTTCAATACTTTCATAATTTCTTCGTAGGTGGTTTCTTTCGCCACTTTTACGGTCAAATCGACTACTGAAACGTCAACGGTTGGTACGCGAAATGACATTCCGGTTAACTTTCCGTCCAATTCGGGAATCACTTTTCCGACCGCTTTTGCAGCACCCGTAGAAGAAGGAATAATGTTGATACTTGCTGCACGACCACCACGCCAATCTTTTCTAGAAGGGCCGTCTGCAGTCATTTGTGTTGATGTTGTGGCGTGAACAGTTGTCATTAAAGCTTCTACAATTCCGAAATTATCATTAATAACTTTGGCCAAAGGCGCCAAGCAATTGGTGGTACATGAAGCGTTTGAAACTATGGTATCGGCAGCCGTTGCTTTGGTATGATTGACACCCATAACGAACATTGGCGCGTCGGCAGAAGGTGCAGAAATGACTACTTTTTTGGCGCCGCCTTTGATATGGGCTTGTGCAGCGTCTAGTGTGGTGAAAATTCCAGTACAATCAGCAACTACTTCGGCACCAACTTCGTCCCATTTTAGGGTTGCAGGATCGCGTTCGGCAGTAATTCTGATGTTTCTTCCGTTAACAAAAAGTTTACCATCAAGCACTTCAACCGTTCCATTGAAACGACCGTGAACAGAATCGTATTTTAATAAATAAGCCAAATGATCAACGTCTAACAAATCGTTTATAGCTACCACTTCGACATTGTCTCTGTTGCATGCTTCTCTGAAAACTATTCTTCCAATTCTTCCAAAACCGTTTATTCCTAATTTTACTTTTGACATTTTAATTTGTATTGAAATTTGTTAATTTATTTTTGATTTGTATTTTGCTGTAGTTATTAAGTTGACATGATATCGGAAACGCGAAGTAATTCCCTATCAATTTCTGTATGTCCTTTGATGGCTTGTTCCAAAGGAGTCAATGCAACTTTGTCATTAATAATCCCAACCATATAATTGGATTTGCCTTCCAACAAAGATTCAACGGCTTTGACGCCCAATCGACTGGCCAAAACCCTGTCGTAGCAAGATGGTGCGCCACCTCGTTGCATGTGACCTAAAACAGAAACACGTACATCGTATTCTGGCAAATGTTCTTCAACATAATCTTTGAGTTCAAAAACATTTTTTCCGATTTTGTCACCTTCGGCGATCACAACAATACTTGAAGATTTTCCAGATGCTTTGCTTTTTTTGAGGGAATCTAAAAGTCTTTCGAGTCCTAAATCTTCTTCGGGAATCAGAATCTCTTCGGCCCCTGCTCCAATACCTGCATTCAAAGCAATATGACCAGCATCGCGACCCATTACTTCTACAAAAAACAATCGGTTGTGCGAGGAGGCAGTATCCCGAATTTTATCGATTACTTCGACAACCGTATTTAGAGCAGTATCATAACCCAAAGTATGACTTGTACCAAAAATATCGTTATCAATGGTGCCTGGAATTCCCATAACTGGAAAATCATATTCACCATTAAACACTTCAGCACCA
The DNA here is from genome assembly GCA_947488595.1 of Flavobacteriaceae bacterium. GTDB lineage: Bacteria > Bacteroidota > Bacteroidia > Flavobacteriales > Flavobacteriaceae > Flavobacterium. The sequence continues at coordinate 76,425 of CANKZI010000005.1, read as the reverse complement.
GTAAAACTGCCATCACCACCGATAACAACTAAGGCATTTACGCCTGCTTGTACTAAATTTTCGTGGGCTTTTTGACGTCCTTCGACTGTCATGAATTCTTTTGAACGTGCCGATTTTAAAATAGTACCACCTTTATTCACTATATTGTTCACACTTCGAGGTCCCATTTCTTTGAAGTCGCCTTCAATCATTCCTTGGTAACCTCTGTAAATTCCGACGCACTCTATATTATGATAAGCGCAAGTTCTGACTACGGATCGAATGGCTGCATTCATTCCGGGTGAATCGCCTCCTGAAGTCAAAACGCCTATCTTTTTTATTTGATTTGACATTTTTTTTAATATTAAAATGCTAATTTAACAAAGTTAAGCCATTAACAACGTGGGGATATTGATAATTTAATAATAGTATTTAAATTCAAACGTTTTCGTTAATAAGTTTTCTGTTTGAGCCGCTTTATCAAGAAAAAAAAGTGACTAAAATTACGAATTGCATTTTTTTTAAGATAATAAAATGCATTTATGGGTATTTTTTAATTTTATGATATGTTGCTAAAGGTTGAAGAAAATAAAAATAAATAATTTGGAAAAAAAACAACAATTTTATTATTCATCTTCCCTTGGAATAGCTTCGCTGTTAGGTTTGGCCTTGTTTTTTTCTTCTTCCTTTTCTTTATCCGTCGCTACTGGAGAGGGAAAATTTAGGGAATTTGGCGTTTCGGGTTCTGAATCAGGCACTACATCGTTACTACCATTGGCTATGCCTAGTATTTTTTTCTTAAAAATTTTATTGATAAATTCTTTGAAAGTATCAAAGTCAACTTCGTAAGTAATACCAATTCCCTGCGTATAGCCAATACCTTCTCCAATATAATTGATATCATTTTCACGATTAAAAAAACGCAGGTTCATGGTTCCGTCTTCGTTAACGCGGTATTGAATTTCGACATCGCCAATGATTGCCGATTCGTTAACGCCACCAATTGGCACACCCACTTTGCCGTTAACCGTTATGCGTTCGTTGATTTGCGTTGAAATGTTAAAACCGATAGACCCATCTGATTCATTGCCGGGTGTCCTTTCGGCCGAAACAATATCAAGACCAAATTTTACTTTATCATCGGGATTCTGAAATATATCATCAAACAATCCTGTTGCTGTTTCAAAGAGATTATTGGTCACTGTAACGCCTTCGTTGCTCAAAAATCCTCCTGTTGCCAATAAACTCAGAGCTTGGGTTTGTCGAATATCGCTATCGCCAAGTTTGGTTTCGATTTCTGATTTTAGCACAGAACTTATGGTCGGAAAATTGATGGTAAAGTCGGGCTCTGGCGTGCTTAAATTCCCAGATATTAGAATACCAACTTCAACTGGAACTTTTCGGTTTACCGACGGATTATCGAGCAAGACTGCTGGATTGGCATTGGCTTTATAAACTGCTTCAAGATTTAAACGTGCGCGCATTGGATCACCTTCCCATGAGATGGAACTGAATTTTTTTACTTCAAATTTTTTGTCAATGATGCCGCGGTATTTAAAATTATAGGAACCCGAATACACTTGATAATCACCGGTCATTTTAAATTTTCCAAGTGTGTTAATTTCCAACAATAAAGTTCCGTTGCCTTTGGCTTTCATTCCATGGCCCGTTTCTCTATCCAAAATCACTTCTATTTCGGCTTCTGGCGTGATGTCGAGTTCAAATTGCAATTCAAGTCCTTTATATCTTTTTATTGCAGAAGTAATGCCTTTAAGTTTATCGTACTTTTCTTTAGGTGTTAAATAATGCATGAAATTTTTGCTGCTACTGGCTTCTGAATTATTGATCGGAATTTTGATGGTTGTACCCTTACTCGATTTGGCATTCACGCCAATAAACAAATTGTCCGTTGGCCCGTCAATGTTTGCAATTCCATCAATAAAAGCAGTTCCATAATAAGCGGCATCTTCACTGTCTTTTGTATCCAAAGCAAGCAAACGATCACTATCAATTTTCAAATTTAATTTCCAATTTGAGAAATTTTTATGTTTGATTGTACCGTTCAATCTGCCTTCTGTTTTGTATTTGGTATCAACAAGTGTGGCGTTTTGAAAAATAAATTGCCCTGCAGACAAATCAATAATCGAATTTTGATTAAAATTATAATCGGTATTCAAGTATGGAATATTCAATCCAGCATCATCTAAAAACAAGCGACCATTGATATCTGGCTTTTGTACCGTTCCTGCAATATTGGCATTTCCTGAAACCAAACCACGAATATTAGAAATTACATTGCCTCCCAAAGGACTAAATGCAGCCAAATTCAAATCATTAAAGCGCAAATCCAAATCCATAAGAGTTTGATTATTGGCGACAGAAAACGAACCTTGTGCTAAAAAAGAAGCTACATTTTCATTTTTAAGTGCGGCATCGACGCTGAATTTCCTGAAAGCATTATCGCCTTCAACATCAACAAATAAACTCCCTAATGCAATATTATTGATATTCAAATCTTTAATTGTCAATGAAGCCGTTGGTTGGTACACATTTTTATCTTGCTTGAAATTAATTTTTCCATCAAGATTTCCAGACACTTTGAGACTATCAACTGTTGGAATAATTTTGCTCAGATTGACATTTTCAAAATTGACATTCAAATCTTTGTAAGTCGAATCGCGCAACGTTCCAACCAAAGCAATTTTTTGATTTTCGTGTGTCATATTGATGTTATCAATCAAGAAATTTTTGAGTTTTTTATCAAAAACAATTTTGTTGTCTTCAGTATCATTCTCGTTTAAAAACCAAAGATAATCTTTGAATTTAAGCTCCGATTTTTGAATACCAATTACATTATTATTGGCTTTGTCAATCGTATGATACATATTCAAGTTATAAAAATCTTGGGCTTCATTTCCACCTTTAAATTCAGAACGCACATACATCGTATCTTTCATTGTCACATTAATCAAGCTAAAATCGGAAACTTTATAGTACTTTGTTTTGATGCTGTCCAATTCGATAAAAGCATTATAAAGCGGATTTTTGTTGTCGATACTGACTTTGATTTGATCAAAATAATTGTCGTAAGCCTTAATGTTTGGCGAACTAAAATTGAGCTTGAACTCATCGTTATCGGCATTCATATTACCTTTAATAAAAGTATCAGCAGCCAATTCGATACCCGGAAAAAAGACCTCTATGATTTTGTTGTAAACGCTAAAGTTAAAACGCAAAAATTGTCCCTTATTGATTTTATTGGGTTTATAATTGTTATAAAGACTTCCAATGGCATTTTGAAACATATTTTCTAGTTGATTGAACTGGAATTTTCCAACCACTTTTCCTTCTATAATATCAGGCGAATTGATGCTGATTGTTCTAACGTTTTGTTCGTCAAAACTAGAGGTTAATGTAAAATCGTCAAAAATGTAATTGTCCTTTTGATTTTGATACGATGTTTCGTTGATATTCACAACACCACGCAAATCATCAAATGAATTTCCGGCAATGTCCATTTTGATATCGCCTTTGAAAACTGCAATAGAATCTTTTGTAAAGTTGAGTTTTCTTAAATTGGCATAATCAATATTGGCATGTAAATTATAGTGTTTTTCTTTGCCACTTAAATCCAAAAGACCATCAAAATCCATAAATAAATTGGGATCATTGATGATTGCTTTACCTTTATAAAATGGACTTTGGAGACTTCCGTCGATATCAATTTTGGTGTAATTGTATTTGTTGTAATATAGTTTTGAAATTGTTCCTTGAACTTTTGTTTGTAAGTTTTTGGTAGTAAATCCACTACCTTCAACGTTAATATCAAAACTAACGATTCCCAAATCTTTGCGTTCAATGAAGCTTCCAATATTAAAATTATCCATTACAATACTTCCGAAATACGAAGCATTATCAATATTATTGATATGCTTCATGTTCAAATCGGCTTTTATATTACCGATACTTGTGGTCATATAAAAATCGGTAATAAGCGTTTGTGGCGTGATTTCGAATTTACCATTCATATCAAATTGACCTATTTTTTTTAAAGAAGTAGGTAGTTTTTTCCCTAAGACGTTTGGTAAAATGCCAGCTAAATCAACGTAATTGGAATTCAGTTTCCTAAAATCGGCTTTCATGTAAAAAGATTCGCCTTTTTTTCCGAAAAGATTTTGAAAAATAACATTACCAATAATTTGAGAATTTCGGTTATCAACTAGCTTTAAATTATCAAAGTAAAGATTGTTTAAAGTTCCTGAAATATCAGAATTTAAATTAAAAATTTTATCCTTTCCCAATTCTTTATAAAAAAAACGAATGTCATTGCTTGAAATAGCTGCAACAGCACCTTGAACTTTAAATTTTACTTTATTATTAAAATCAGAAAAACCATCTTTATCATAATACAAACCAACATCACCTTTTAATGTTGAATATTTGGTTTTTACATCCAAATCGGTCAATAAAATATTAGAATTTGTATAAATAAATTTTGATTGTAGATTTTCGATAATAATGCCGCGATGGTCATGAAAACCCATCTTATTAATTTTAGAAGAAACATCAGGACCATAAATTTTAAAATTACTCAATGACGCGTCAATCTTTGTAAAATCGACATCTTTTGGAATTTTCCGATTTTCGTCAATGAGAATAAAACGACTGTTGGTGAGGTAAATATTCTTTGCTTTTAATAAAAACTTTTTTGTAGCAGGTTTACCCGTTTCAAAAAGAGCAATAAAATGATTGATATTGGATTCTTTCTCTTTCTTGTAGGTTTTAAGATTAAAAATCAGCCCGTATAAGCGGATATCGCCAAAAATTAAATCACCGTTTGATAAGTTTTCAAAGCTTAAAATATTGGTTTTAATTCGGTTGGCATAAATCAAAGTATCGTTATGATGGTCCCTTATCATTACATTTTTCAACTTTACGCCGCCAAAAATCGAAATGGCTACTTGTTCAACTTTGATATTGGTTTTGTAATCATCATTGATCATCTGCGTAACATAAGCACCAATTTTGGTTTGAACAACAGGGAGAGAAAGGGCAATTCCGAGTGCCAATAAAAGTAGCAACAGTACAATAATGGTACGGATTACTATCGTTTTAATTTTTTTTAAAGTACTTATTTTTTCTATTTTTTCCAAAAAAATATATTTTGCTTGACGAAAGCGAATGCCTTCAATAAAAAATCTTTATTTTTGGCTTCAAAATAAAAGTGTCCGCTTCTATTTAAGTTTCAAATATAATTCAAAATTCGTGCCTTTTATGCAATCCAAAGCAGTTTTTATATTGGCAATCGAAAGTTCTTGCGACGATACGGCTGCCGCAGTACTCAAAAATGATAAAGTACTGTCGAATGTCGTAGCCAATCAATTGGTACATCAGCAATTTGGTGGTGTAGTACCCGAATTGGCTTCGCGTGCCCACCAACAAAATATAGTGCCAGTAATAGCAGCTGCGCTTAAAAAAGCCGATATCGATAAATCCCAACTTGACGCGATTGCGTTTACGCAAGGACCAGGACTAATGGGCTCACTTTTGGTAGGAAGTTCATTTGCAAAATCATTGGCATTGGCCTTAAAAATTCCGTTAATCGCAGTCAATCATATGCACGCCCATATTTTGGCACATTTTATAGATGAGGACGGATTTGACAAACCAACTTTTCCGTTTCTGGCATTGACCATTTCTGGTGGACACACGCAAATTGTTAAAGTAAATGGTTTTTTTGATATGGAAATTATCGGTGAAACGACCGATGATGCTGTTGGCGAAGCTTTTGACAAGAGTGCGAAAATTTTAGGATTGCCTTATCCCGGCGGTCCATTGGTAGATCAATATGCGCAATTGGGAAATCCTAAAGCTTTTGCTTTTACAAAGCCTAAAATAGCAGGATTAGATTTTAGTTTTTCAGGTTTGAAAACGCAAATACTTTATTTTTTACAAAAAAATGTAGCATTTAATCTTAATTTTATTGCAGAAAATAGAGATGATATTTGCGCTTCTATTCAGCACACCATTATTAATATTTTAATGGATAAATTGAAGCTGGCTGTTGCTCAAACCGGCATACAACAAGTTGCGATTGGTGGTGGCGTTTCGGCGAATTCGGGAATACGAAAAGCATTAAAAGCAACCGAAGCACAATATGGATGGAAAACTTTTATTCCAAAATTTGAATATACAACTGACAATGCTGCAATGATTGGTATTGTTGGTTATCAAAAATATTTACACGAAAAATTTAACGATACTACTGTCGTTGCTAAAGCGAGAATTTCTTTTTAATTATGCAATTATTTTACAATGCAACTATAACTACTTCGGTAGAAAGCTTTTTTTTTGATAGAGAAGAAAGCAAACATATAATTAAAGTATTACGAAAGAAAGATACTGATATTTTATTCGTAACCAACGGTTTAGGAATTATTTTTAAAACAATAATCACTTTGGCTTCTGATAGCAAATGTACTGTAAAAGTGCTTTCGTACGAAAAAATGCCAGAATCAAAAGTGCGTTTGCATTTGGCCGTTGCCCCTACCAAAATGAACGAACGTTACGAATGGTTTTTAGAAAAAGCGACTGAAATCGGCATTCACGAAATAACACCTATATTATGCGAACATTCAGAGAGAAAAATAATAAAAACCGATCGTTTTGATAAAATATTACTTTCGGCAATGAAACAATCAGGTCAGTTTTTTTTACCACAATTGAACGAAGCAATTCCTTTTAAAGACTTTATCTCAAAAAATATTGATGGACAAAAATTCATCGCTCATTGCGAAGAAAGCAATAAAAGTAGTTTGAAGGATATAGTAAAAATCAATCAAAATATTACCATATTAATTGGTCCCGAAGGAGATTTTTCGGAAAAAGAAATTGAATTGGCACTACAAAATAAATATTTGCCCGTATCTTTGGGAAACACAAGACTTAGAACCGAAACAGCAGCAATTGTGGCTTGTCATACGGTGGTTTTGATGAATGAAGCGTAAAATTCAGAATTGAAAAGAACAAAAGTTACAATGAAAAAAATATTTTACCTTTTATTATTAGCAACAACAATAAGTTTTTCGCAAGAAATTGCATTAATAAAATACAACGGTGGTGGTGACTGGTATGCCAATCCAACAGCATTACCCAATTTAATAAGGTTTTGCAATCAAAATATAGGTACAAAAATTAAATCAAAACCCGCGACTGTCGAATTATCAAGTCCCGATTTATTATCCTATCCTTTTGTGTATGCTACCGGACATGGCAATGTTGTTTTTAGCGATGCCGATGTTTCGAATTTGAGAAATTATATGCTTTCAGGCGGATTTGTTCATTTTGACGACAATTATGGCATGGACCAATACATCCGAAAAGAGATAAAAAAAGTATTTCCAAATGAAGTTTTAATCGAAATTCCTGCTACACATCCCATTTTTCAAAAACCAAACAGTTTTCCGTCAGGATTGCCAAAAATACATGAACATGATGGCAAAAGACCACAAGCATTTGGGATTTTCATCGACAATAGATTGGTCTTTTTATATACCGCTGAATGTGATTTGGGAGATGGTTGGGAAGATCCCGAAGTGCACAATGACCCTAAAGAAGTGCGTGAAAAAGCTTTAAAAATGGGTGCTAATATTATCAACTATATTTTTAATAACTAATTTAAAATAAGATGATTACTTCAAAAATAATAGCATACGGAATTATAAGAGCCATCGTTATTTTGGTATTCACATTATTGCTACTGTTTTTTATTTTTGAGATTCAAACTGTCATCATTTATTTAATTATTTCTTTAATATTAACGCTAATTGGCAATCCGATTGCACGATTTTTAAGAACAAAATTAAAATTTCCAAATACGTTAGCAACCGTTTTTGTACTCGCATTTTTTGTAATCATAATTGCAGGATTTATAATGATGTTTGTGCCGCTAATTATCGCACAAAGTGAAAATTTATCAGTTCTAAAAACATCCGAAATTGAAGAAAATATTCGAACACTAATCAATCAAATCAATGCTTATCTTACTCGCTATCAAATTGATACAGACAATTTATTAAAAGAGGCCAATATCACTTCAAAAATTAATTTTAATTTTATACCCAATTTTTTAAACTCGATCTTGGAACTTGTCAGCAGTTTTGGTGTGGGGCTAGGTTCTACCCTCTTTATTACTTTTTTCTTTTTGAAAGACAAAAAAATGTTTGTTGCTGGCATACGAAAAATATTACCAGACAGCCACGAAGAAAAAATATTACATTCATTAAATAAAATCAATGATTTGTTAAGTCGTTATTTTATCGGATTGTTATTACAATTATTCATCGTTTTTGTGTTGTATTGGATTGTGTTATTGATCTTTGGAATAGAAAATGGTTTCATCATTGCCTTTTTATGTGCGATTTTAAATATTATTCCGTACATCGGTCCTTTAATCGCCTCTGTTTTAGCGGCATTGTTAACGATGATTAGTCATTTGGGAGGTGATTTTCAAACTGAAATACTTCCAAAAACAATCTATATTTTAATTGGTTTTTGGGTAGTTCAAGTCATAGACAACAATTTTTCACAACCCATTATTTTTTCAAAAAGCACCAATTCGCACCCGCTAGAAATATTTTTAGTGATTTTGATTGCCGGATTTTTATCTGGAATTTTAGGAATGATAATCGCTGTTCCTTTATATACGATGATTAAAGTTATTGCGAAGGAATTTTTTCCAGAAAATAAACTCATTCAAATGCTGACTAAAGACATTTAAAATTGAATTTAGACCTTTTAAATCCAGTAATTCAAGACTTTATTAATCAAAACATTAGTGTTCCGGTTACCCAATTGGCTTTGCAAAAAAATCCTTTTCCAAATCAAGACTGGCCGACCATTTTAAACCAAATTGCAGCAAAAACAAAAGCCAAGCGCAAACTTCCAACTTGGTTTAATACCGAAAATATTGTTTATCCAGGTAAAATTAATATTGAGCAAACTTCATCAGAAGTTACCGCAAACTACAAAGCGAGCTTAATAAGCGGCAATCAATTAATTGATTTAACAGGCGGATTTGGTATTGATGATTATTACTTTTCGAAAAAATTTAACCAAGTCATTCATTGCGAAATTAATGATGAATTATCAGAAATTGTAAGTCACAATTTTAAGCAATTAGCAGTTCAAAATATTAGCTGTTACCAAAACGATAGTGCTGCAATTTTGAAAAGTCTGGATTTGCATTTCGACTGGATTTATATCGATCCATCAAGAAGAAGTGATGTCAAAGGAAAAGTTTTTATGCTCAAAGATTGCTTGCCCAATGTTACTGAGCTTTTGGATTTTTATTTTTTATATTCAAATCATATTTTGATAAAAACCGCACCAATTTTGGATATTTCTGCTGGATTATCGGAATTAAAAAACGTAAAAACAATTCATATTGTAGCGGTTGATAATGAAGTAAAAGAGTTATTATGGGAACTATCGAAAGATTTTACTGCCAAAATCGAAATCAAAACGATTGATATTAATAAAAATAGAACAGCAAAATTTGAGTTTTATTTGAACGAAAAAAATGTTAACTCACAATTAGGATTACCTCAAAAATATTTATATGAACCAAATAATGCCATCATGAAATCGGGCGGATTTAATGCGATTGGAAATGCTTTTAGTTTAAAAAAATTGCACCAACATTCACATCTATATACTTCCGACGACATTATTACCTTTCCAGGAAGGGTTTTCGAAATTCAGCAGCAATTCATTTATGCCAAAAATGATATGAAAATTCATCTGGAAAAAAAGCAATACAATATTACAACGCGAAACTTTCCGGAAACTGTCGAAAACATTCGGAAAAAATGGAAAATTAAAGATGGTGGAAATCAATATTGCTTTTTAACAACTGATACAAATAACAATAAAATAGTTTTAATTTGCACAAAAATTCAATCCTAATGAAATATGCTTTAGTAGCAATAATTTGCTTTTTACAATACAATCTTCATGCACAAAAACCTTGCGAATATGGCACCAATGTTGTCGATAGTATCGGAAGTTATAAAGCCACAAAAGAATATGTGGTGCACGAAAGAAACTTTGCGGGCAAATCAAGTTATATATTTTTCTCGTTGGTCAATTCAGATGGAACGCCGTTATTGAATTTGCAACAAATAGAAAAAAGTGCCGATTTTATTAAAGCGAATTGTTTTGATAACAATTCAAAAATTTATTTACAACTCACCAACGGAAAAGTAGTTACGCTAATTCACGACAAAGAAGAAAGTTGCGGAACTATGATTGCCGTAAACGAAGAAAGTAAATATTCAAGATTGCTTTCCGGTTCTTTTATGTTTATGCAGGGAAGCATCGAAGCTTTAAAGGAAGCACCAGTTTCGCTAATTCGAATCAAATACACTACCGAGACTATTGATTATATTTTCAAAAAAGAGTTGGTTTCAGAGTTGACAAAAGTGACTTATGAACCTGAAAATTATTTTGTTAATTATTTAAAGTGCATCGAATAAATTTCAATCGCAATGCCATTGAAAATTAGATATTTTATCGTTTTCGGCACCATTTAGATTGTAATGCCACCATTCGGATGCAAAAATATTGAAATTGTTTTGAAGCATTATATTTCTTAAAAGCTTGCGGTTTTCGATTACTTCAATAGATAAATTGGTGTAATTATGTGAAGCTTCGATACCAAAAAAGTCAAAATCAGTGCCCATATCTACTACTTTTCCGTTTTTATCAACTAAAGAACAATCAACAGCGCCACCACGATTATGAATAGAACCTTTTGCAGGATCGGCGACATAGTTAGGATTGTTGACGATTTTCCACATTTTTTTTTGAACTGATAACGGACGATAGCAATCAAATATTTTAATTTGATAACCCAATTTCATAAATGAATTATTAGCATTTATAAGGGCTTTGACTGTTTTTAATCGCAAATAACATTCGGCGCAATCATAAACTTTTGCTTTCAAAAAGTTGTCGTCGGTGGCATACTTCATATCATATACGAATGAATTGCTATAATCGCTGAGGCGAACAAAAGTAGTGTCATTAGTTATTCGAGTTGTATTTTCTTGTTTAATTATAACATCAGTAAATGGTTTTTCTGAATACACCATTTCTTTGGCATTTTTACAAGAAAACAATAATAAAATCCCTAAAAAACAAATTGTATTTCGCATCGGTGCTAATTTTTGTTTTACAAATTTATCTATTTGTTTTCATAAATTGATTAATTTTAAAAATCAAAACATTACAATCTTTTTATTTATAAAAAAAATTATTGTTTGTCGCATCTGGGGTTCTAATTTCTGGATTTTTGCATAAGTAAGAAAAATCGGTAAAAAAGGTTGCAGGAAACACTGCTAAAACCGAAAAACAAGTAAAAAAGCAACTAAAAAATTTAAGAAATAAACTGCTAAAATAAAATCAGAAGTAAAAAATGGTACTGCTAAAGTACAGAAACTTATAATAGAAAATTGCATTATACTGGACCAAAATGAGGCAAATACTACGTCAGTTCGAATGCTAATAAAACCTTTTTTGAAAACGAAAAGTAAGTATATGTAATGCTATGCGTTTGATTGTTAATGTATTTAGTTCGCAATTAAAAAAACTTTAAAAAAAACGATGTTTTTACTTGTGAAATATAGAATGAACAATTACATTTGCAACCGCTTAAAAGCATTACGCAAATTGCGTTTGGAGAGTTGCCTGAGAGGCCGAAAGGACATGTTTGCTAAACATGCGTATGGGGAACTGTACCAAGGGTTCGAATCCCTTACTCTCCGCTTTTATTTTCGGGGTGTAGCGTAGCTCGGTTATCGCGCCTGCTTTGGGAGCAGGAGGCCGCAGGTTCGAATCCTGCCACCCCGACAAACTTTCCATTAAGTTTTAAAATCAAAATGGGTGCATAGCTCAGCTGGATAGAGCACCTGCCTTCTAAGCAGGCGGTCGAAGGTTCGAATCCTTCTGCGCTCACAAAAGAACCACTGACAGCAGTGGTTTTTTTGTTTTTTATACTACTTATTTTTTTTAGGAATTCATTTCATTTGAAATTTAAAGTCGTTAAATGTGCAATATTCTCAAAAAATCAATATATAATTTATTCAAATTGATTAATTTCGCAATCTAAACCACAATTCAATATCATATTATGAAAAAAGTAGTAATTGTTGCAGCCGCTAGAACACCAATCGGAAGTTTTATGGGAGGTTTGTCTACTGTAACCGCACCACAATTAGGCGCAGTTGCCATCAAGGGCGCTTTAGATAAAATTAATTTAAATCCCAATTTGATTGACGAAGTAATCATGGGTAACGTCGTTCAAGCTGGCGTTGGTCAAGCTCCTGCACGTCAAGCTGCGCTATTGGCAGGTTTACCCAAGACTGTTATCGCCACTACAATAAATAAAGTTTGTGCATCTGGAATGAAAGCTGTAATGCAAGGCGCACAAGCCATTTTATCTGGTGATGCAGAGATTGTTATTGCGGGTGGTATGGAAAACATGAGTTTGATTCCACACTATATTCATTTGAGAAATGGTTACAAATTTGGCCCTGCGTCAATGATCGACGGCATGCAAAAAGATGGATTGACCGATGCATACGACAATAATGCCATGGGTGTATGTGCTGATTTGTGCGCAACTGAATACCATTTTTCGCGTGAAGCGCAAGACGATTTTGCCATTCAATCCTATCAGCGTGCAGCCAAAGCTTGGGAAAATGGAAAATTTGATAATGAAGTTGTTCCCGTAGCAGTTCCACAGCGCAAAGGCGACCCAATTATGATTACCAAAGATGAAGAATTTAGTAATGTGAAATTAGATAAAATACCAACTTTAAATCCCGCATTTACAAAAGACGGAACCGTTACAGCAGCCAATGCTTCGACAATTAACGATGGTGCTGGTGCAGTAATCTTAATGAGCGAAGACAAAGCAAAAGCTTTAGGATTGACTCCATTGGCTTATATTAGAGGTTATGCAGATGCCGCGCAAGAACCAAAATGGTTTACCACTTCCCCAGCAAAAGCTTTACCAAAAGCATTAGACAAAGCAGGAATTGAAATTGCAGCTGTTGATTTTTTTGAATTTAACGAAGCTTTTGCCGTTGTAGGCTTAGCCAACTCCAAAATACTTGGACTTGACAACGACAAAGTAAATGTCAATGGTGGCGCAGTGGCATTAGGACATCCGCTTGGTTGCTCTGGCGTTAGAATTATTATTACCTTGATTAATGTTCTTGCGCAAAATGATGCTAAAATTGGTGCTGCTGCAATTTGCAATGGCGGTGGTGGTGCTTCGGCAATTGTAATAGAAAGAGCATAAAAAACAATTAGGAATTACGAATTAAAAATTACTAATTTTGTTAGGCATTTTTGATTTGTAATTTTTTTAATTCTTAATTCACATTCATGTTCGGAATTTGTAATTTAGCCAACATCCCATTGCGAATGGACGCCAGTGATAAAAGCGAAATCGTATCGCAAGTTTTGTTTGGCGAACATTTTGAAATCATTGAACAGCAAAAACAGTGGTCTAAAGTCAAGTTGCATTTTGATGCTTATCAAGGTTGGATTGATTCCAAACAGTTTCAAGTTATTGGCGAATCAGAGTACAACCAATTGTCCAAAGATGCGATTATTTTAAATTCTGATTTGGTTGAATACATTACGACTTCAAATAATTTTTTGATGCCCATACCCCTTGGCGCGTCACTTTCTTTTTTAAATCATCCCGAAATTAACATACAAAATTACAACTTTGAAGGGATGAAGATTAGCGGCCTTAAACCAAAAGCAACGATTATCGAAACGGCATTTATGTATTTGAATGCGCCGTATTTATGGGGTGGAAAAACGCCTTTCGGAATCGATTGTTCTGGGTTAACACAAATGGTTTATAAACTCAATGGCTATCATTTATTGCGAGATGCTTCGCAACAAGCTACTCAAGGTGAAGCGTTAAGTTTTATTGAAGAAAGTGAGGCTGGAGATTTGGCTTTTTTCGATAATGAAGAAGGCAATATTATTCATGTAGGCATAATTATGAATGACAATTATATTATTCATTGCAAGTGGAAAAGTTCGCATTGATCGTTTGGACCATCTCGGAATTTATAATGCCGAAACCAACAGACACACCCACAAATTAAGAGTTATAAAAAAGATAGTATAAAAAAAAATCCCGAGTTACAATTGACTCGGGATTCTTTATTATCTATTATTGTTTACTTTCTTGTGCTTTTATATTTTCTTTTAAAGCTTTGGCTTTAGCACTCATTTCTAAAGCATTATAAACCGTAACTAGAGCCTGTTTTGCATCAATATTACTATCGTCTAGTGCAATTGTTTTTTCTAAATAGCCTTGAATAACGACCAATAACGCATCACGCTCTTTTTTCATTGCATCATACTTCTTATTGTCAGCAGCCGAAGTACTCAATTTATTCATATTGTCGAGCATCGTGGTGGCTTGGTCAATTTTTAATGCTGACATATTAAAATAGGCGTTGGCATAGTTGGGATTCAATTCAATCACGCGCAGGTAATATTTTTCGGCATTGACAAAATCTTTATTAGTATAACTTACAACACCCAGATTAAAAATCAATTCAAAATTATTTGGATTTTTTTCTAAAACCTCTGTAATTAATTTTTTGTAAGTATCTATATCTTTGGTTTTTAAATACAAATCAGCCTCCGATAATATCAATGAATCGTCGTTTGGGTTGGCAATTCTGGCCTCCTGTATGGCTTTTTTAGCTTCTTCAATCTGACCTTTCTGAATTAATATCAAGGCAATATTTCTATAAATTTCACCTCTTTTTGAAGGAACAAGTTCATCGGTTGGCTTTTCATGTGTTCCTAAACTTACCGCAGCATCGCGTTCTTTTTTGGTACTGTAAAAATCTTCTCGACCATTTACTTTACTTACGGCAATAAAATAGGTCGTTTCGCCAGAGTAATTGATGCGCTTCAATTCCTCAAGATAAGTCAAAGCCAAATCGTACTCTTTTGCTCCAAGCGCTGCATTAGACGCATTGTACAAAAAATCTGTCTGTGTATTGTCTGATTGGTACAATTCGTAATATTTATCACTTGCCCCTTTAAAATTTTTGTTCTTGTAATCTTCATAGGCAGCCGATTTTAAACCATTGATTACTAATAATTTTTGAACTTCTGCAGGCTTACTGTATTTTGATTTCCCTGATTTTTTTTCAGTGTCAAAAACTACTTGATATGCTTTTAAAGCTTCTGAATAATTTTTACCTGAATCCACATTGGATTTTGCCAATTGAAGGTACACATTACCTTTAACCGAATAAAATTGGGCTTTTTCTTCTTCAGTAGCATTAGCTATTAATGGTTCGGCATCTGTTAAGATTTTTTTGGCTTCGACAGCATTTGAATTTTTAAGCGCTTTCTCAGCGGCTTTAATTTGTTCTTTTTGAGCAAAAGTGCTTATGGAAATAAGCAATGAAGCTGCCATTATTACATATTTGTTTTTCATAAAATATAGGTTTAGTTTGATTTATATTAAAAAACAAATTTCACAATCAACCTAGTCTTGAAATTTGTCCAATTTACTATTTAATCTTTATCATCGTACTCTTCGTCTTCATCTGAAGTATCATCATCATCTTCGTCTTCATCGGCGAAATCATCATCATCATCATCATCATCATCATCAACTGTACCATCATCTTCTAAAACTTCAAGCACTGGTTTTACCCTTTCAATAGCTTCCGTTTCGATAACATTTCCATCTTCGTCAACCGCCACCTCAGCAACATCATCTTTCATTACTTTTGTAACGGCAGCAATAGAATCGTTTCCTTTGATATTGATTAATTTCACGCCTTGAGTGGCTCTTCCCATCACGCGCAAATCTTCAACAGCCATACGAATGGTTAATCCAGATTTGTTGATAATCATTAAATCATCAGCATCGGTAACCGCATTTATAGAAATAAGCTTACCTGTTTTTTCAGTGATATTTAAGGTTTTAACTCCTTTTCCACCACGGTTTGTAATTCTATATTCGTCTAAGCTAGATCGTTTTCCGTATCCGTTTTCGGCAACAACAAGAATTTCGCTGTTCATATCGTTTACAGAAACCATTCCGATTACTTCGTCAGTATCGTCTTTCAACACAATTCCGCGAACTCCAGAAGCTGTTCTTCCCATCGGACGGGTTTTTGTTTCTTCAAAACGCACCAATTTACCAGATTTTACAGCCAAAATAATTTGACTCTTTCCGTCCGTTAATTTGGCTTCTAATAATTCATCGCCATCTTTAATTGTAATAGCTGCGACACCATTTATACGAGGTTTTGAATATTTATCCAAAGACGTTTTCTTTACTTGTCCTTTTTTGGTCACCATAATAAGGTTATGGCTCAAGGTATATTCCTTGTCTTTAAGGTCTTGTGTGCATATAAATGCTTTGACTTTATCGTCGCTTTCAATGTTGATTAAGTTTTGCAAAGCACGACCTTTGGCTGTTTTGCTTCCTTCTGGAATTTCATAAACACGCATCCAGAAACATTTACCTTTCTGGGTAAAGAACATCATATATTGATGATTGGTTGCAACGAACATGTGTTCTAAGAAATCTTGGTCTCTAGTTCCTGCACTTTTTTGACCAACTCCACCTCTGTTTTGTGTTTTGTATTCTGTTAAATTGGTTCGTTTGATATAACCTGCATGAGAAATAGTAATTACCACATTTTCATCGGCAATTAAATCTTCAATACTTACATCGCCACCAGAATATTCAATTTGAGAACGACGCTCATCACCATATTTCTCGCGAATTTCGGTCAATTCTTCTTTGATTAAAGCGGTTCTCAAATCAACATCTGCCAATAAAGCTTTTAGGTGTTCGATTAATTTCATCAATTCTTCGTACTCCGCACGCAATTTATCTTGCTCTAGTCCCGTCAATTGACGCAAACGCATTTCAACAATAGCGCGCGACTGAATGTCTGATAATTGGAATCTTTCGATTAACTTTTCTCTTGCTTGTTCTGTGTTTGATGAAGAACGAATTAATGCTATAACTTCGTCTATATTGTCAGATGCAATTATTAAACCTTCTAAAATATGAGCTCTTTCTTCGGCTTTTCTTAATTCGAATTGAGTTCTTCGCACCACTACATCATGCCTGTGCTCGATGAAATAGTGAATCATATCTTTTAGATTCAGCATTTGCGGACGGCCTTTTACCAAAGCAATATTGTTTACTGAAAACGAAGATTGCAGTTGAGTAAATTTGTATAAGGTGTTTAACACAACGTTTGGCGTTGCGTCGCGTTTCAAAATATAAACGATTCGCATACCATTTCTATCCGATTCGTCGCGAATGTTGGCGATGCCCTCAATTTTTTTGTCATTTACTAAATCAGCCGTACGCTTAATCATATCCGCTTTATTGACTTGGTATGGAATTTCGGTAACAATAATCGATTCACGTCCATCTACTTCTTCAAAACTCACTTTTGCACGCATCACAATTCGACCACGACCTGTTTTAAATGCTTCGCGAACGCCTTCGTAGCCATAAATTATTCCGCCAGTCGGAAAATCTGGCGCCTTAATATGGTTCATCAGCTCATCAATCTCGATGTCATTATTATCAAGAAAAGCCAAAGTCCCATTGATGACTTCGGTTAAATTATGAGGTGGCATATTAGTGGCCATTCCCACTGCAATTCCGGTTGCCCCATTAATTAATAAAGTAGGAACACGCGTCGGCATTACTTTAGGTTCATACAACGTATCGTCAAAATTCAACTGAAAATCAACTGTTTCTTTTTCGATATCGGCCATAATTTCTTCCGAAATCTTTTTCATTCTGGCTTCGGTATATCGCATTGCAGCAGGACTATCGCCATCTACAGAACCGAAATTACCTTGACCGTCGACCAAAAGGTAACGCATGCTCCATTCTTGGGCCATACGTACCATGGCATCATAAACAGAGGTATCACCGTGTGGATGGTATTTACCTAAAACTTCTCCAACAATTCTTGCGGATTTTTTGTGGGCTTTGTTAGAAAAAACGCCCAAATCATACATACCATAAAGTACTCTTCGGTGCACTGGTTTCAAGCCATCACGCACATCAGGAAGTGCTCTTGATACAATAACCGACATCGAATAATCGATGTAAGCTGATTTCATTTCGTCTTCTATGTTAATAGGAATCAACTTTTCTCCGTCAGACATATTATATACTTAAAAATTAAAATTCGTTTGTTTAAAAATCTTGCTAATATACAGTTTTTGATTTTTTTTTTAATTGTAAACTGAACTATTTTTAGTTGATTTATTAACAAAATGCCAACCCATTTAGGTTAATAAATTTTCAAAATTTTAACTTTGAATATTAGATATTTTTTGTCACTTAGCTGTCAGTAGTTGTGACAGGGAATGATTTTTGCTTTCGCAGGATATAATTAGTAAATTTATAGCAACAACTTATATATAATTATGGATGATAATTTTTCACCAAGAGTAAAAGATGTTATTACTTACAGCAAAGAAGAAGCGTTGCGTTTAGGCCATGACTTTATCGGAACTGAGCATTTAATGTTAGGTATTTTGAGAGACGGAAATGGCAAAGCAATTAATATTCTTAATAATCTTTCCGTCGATTTGGACCATCTTCGCCGCAAGGTTGAAATTTTGAGCCCTGCTAGTCCAACGGTCGAAATAACCAATGAAAAGAAAAATTTACATCTAACCCGTCAAGCGGAAAGGGCTTTAAAGACTACTTTTCTTGAAGCAAAAGTTTTTCAAAGTACCTCTATTAGTACTGCACATTTATTGCTATGTATTTTAAAAAACGAAAACGATCCTACAACCAAGCTATTGAATAAACTAAAAATTGATTATGATATAGCCAAAGAACAATATCTGAATATGACGCCAAACGAAGAAGAATTTTTAGAAAATTTACCTCGAAATGAATCATCTTATAACGACGATTCAGGACAAGATGACAGTTTAAAAGAAAGCAACTTTAATAATCCTGCCAACAAATCCAATAAAAAATCGAAAACACCAGTTTTGGATAATTTTGGTCGCGATTTAACCGAAATGGCAGAAGAAGGAAAACTAGATCCCGTGGTGGGACGCGAAAAAGAAATTGAACGTGTTTCTCAAATTTTGAGCCGTAGAAAGAAAAACAATCCACTTTTGATTGGCGAACCGGGTGTTGGAAAATCTGCAATTGCCGAAGGACTTGCGCTCAGAATCATTCAGAAAAAAGTTTCTCGAATCCTTTTTAATAAAAGAGTTGTCACTTTGGATTTAGCGAGTTTGGTTGCCGGAACAAAATACCGTGGTCAATTTGAAGAACGAATGAAAGCCGTTATGAATGAACTCGAGAAAAATGATGATATCATTCTCTTTATTGACGAAATTCACACTATTGTTGGAGCTGGCGGTGCTACGGGTTCTCTCGATGCTTCTAATATGTTCAAACCGGCTTTAGCCCGTGGCGAAATTCAATGTATTGGCGCTACAACATTAGATGAATACCGTCAGTATATCGAAAAAGATGGCGCTTTAGAACGTCGTTTTCAAAAAGTAATTGTCGAACCCACTTCGGTTGAAGAAACAATTACGATTCTTAATAACATCAAAAACAAATACGAAGACCACCATAATGTGATTTACACCCAAGAAGCAATTGAAGCTTGTGTGAAATTAACCAACCGCTACATGTCTGAACGCTTTTTACCAGACAAAGCCATTGATGCTTTAGACGAAGCAGGTTCACGTGTGCATATTACCAATATTGATGTTCCCAAACAAATTTTGGACTTAGAGCGTCAGTTGGAAGAAGTGCGTGAATTAAAAAATACTGTCGTCAAAAAACAAAAATATGAAGAAGCAGCTAAATTGCGTGATGATGAAAAACGGATAGAAAAAGATTTGGCTATCGCTCAAGAACAATGGGAAGAAGATGCTAAAACCAATCGCATTTTAGTGACCGAAGACAATGTGGCCGATGTGGTTTCTATGATGACTGGCATTCCAGTAAACCGTATTGCTCAAACTGAAAGTAATAAATTAGCTAAATTACCTGAATTAATTCAAAATAAGGTCATTGGGCAAAACGAAGCAGTAATGAAAATTGCCCGTTCTATCCAACGCAACCGTGCCGGTCTTAAAGATCCAAATAGACCCATTGGTTCATTTATTTTCTTGGGTCAAACTGGTGTCGGAAAAACGCAATTGGCCAAAGTACTTGCCAAAGAATTATTCGACTCTGAAGATGCTTTGGTTCGCATTGATATGAGCGAATACATGGAAAAATTTGCTATTTCGAGATTGGTTGGAGCGCCTCCAGGCTATGTTGGCTACGAAGAAGGCGGACAATTGACCGAAAAAGTGCGAAGAAAACCTTATTGTGTAGTGCTTTTGGACGAAATTGAAAAAGCCCATCCCGATGTTTTTAATATGATGCTTCAAGTATTAGATGATGGTTATTTGACCGATAGTTTGGGTCGAAAAATCGATTTTAAAAACACAATCATTATCATGACTTCTAACATTGGCGCACGACAACTCAAAGATTTTGGTCAAGGCGTTGGTTTTGGAACCGCAACAAGAGTAGCTAATGCCGATGAAAACTCAAAGAGTATTATTGAAAATGCCCTTAAAAAAGCGTTTGCACCAGAATTTCTAAACCGAATTGACGATGTAATTGTCTTTAACGCATTAGAAAAACATGACATCGATTTGATTATCGAAATTGAATTGAAAAAATTATATGTCCGTATCGCCGAATTGGGATACAAACTGAGTCTTTCTGACAAAGCAAAAGCTTTTATCGCCGACAAAGGTTTCGACAAACAGTTTGGTGCAAGACCTTTAAAAAGAGCCATCCAAAAATATGTTGAAGATGCTTTGGCAGAAGAAATCATTACTTCTAAAATTGGTGCTGGCGACGAAATTTATATGGACATTGAAGATGATTCTCAAGAATTGAATGTGAAAGTTCAAAAAGCGGAAGAACCAACTAATTAATAGGATAATATATTATTTACATAAAAGACCCGTCAAGTTTTATATTTGGCGGGTTTAATGTTTTGCAAACTTCTTCTTTTATTTCCAAAAACAAATATTACTTTTGATTTATCAAAGAACTATAATCAATCAAAAAAATGTTACAAGAAAAAGTTGTCGTCGGAAGTGAAGAATGGTGCTCTTTTCCAGCTTTAGGAATTCCGACAATTAAAGCGCGGGTTGATTCCGGCGCAAAAACCTCAGCTTTGCATGCCATAAATATCGCACCCTTTATAAAAAACGAAGAAAATTGGGTCAAGTTTGATATTAATCCGATTCAAAATAATGTTAAAACCATCATACATTGCGAATCAAAATTGATTGACAAAAGAATCGTAAAAAGCTCCAGTGGTTTTAGAGAACAACGCTATGTTATTGGCGCAGAACTCGAAATCGGAGGCAAACATTGGACGATTGAAATCACTTTGACCAATCGAGATTCAATGGGTTTTCGTATGCTTTTGGGTCGCGAAGCGATGAGCGGTCGTGTATTGGTAGATCCCGAAGAAAGATACTTATTAGGACAACCGAGTACCGACAAACTCAAGGAAATTTATAAAAGTGCTGATACCGCAAAAACAGGTTTGCGTATTGGTGTTTTGGCGAGCAATCCCGAATTGTATAGCAACAAACGCATCATGGAAGCAGGAGAAATGCGTGGTCACCAAATGCACTTTTTGAATATAAAAGAATGCTACATGAGGTTGGATGCTACCCAGCCTGAAATTCATTACCGTGGCGGAAAAATTCTTGATAATTTTGATGCTATCATTCCGCGAATACGTCCTAGTATCACATTTTACGGCTGTGCTTTGACGCGTCAATTTGAAGCTTTGAAAGTATTTTGCTTGAATTCGGCAGCAGCTATTACACAATCGAGAGACAAATTGTATTCGTTGCAATTGCTGTTAAATCATGGTGTTGATATTCCGACGACTGGATTTGCTAATTCTCCTTTAGACACCAATGATTTGATAAAAATGGTTGGCGGACCGCCACTTATCGTAAAATTATTGGAAGGAACGCAAGGAAAAGGTGTGGTTTTGGCCGAAACAAAAAAAGCTGCAGAAAGTGTTATTAACGCTTTTAAAAGTTTAAATGCCAATATTTTGGTGCAAGAGTTTATTAAAGAAGCCAACGGAAAAGATATTCGGTGTTTCGTGATTGACGGCAAAGTAGTTGCAGCCATTCAGCGTGAAGCCTTACCTGGCGAATTCAGAGCCAACATTCATTTAGGCGGTACTGCATCTATCATTAAAGTAACTTCTGAAGAAAAACGCATCGCAATAAAAGCGGCAAAAGCTATGGATTTAAAAGTCGCTGGCGTTGATATTATTCGGTCATCAAAAGGTCCGTTGTTGTTGGAAGTCAATTCATCACCTGGCCTCGAAGGCATCGAAGGCGCAACCAATAAAGATATCGCTGGAGAAATGATTTTGGCAATTGAAAAAAATTTTAAAAGCAAAATTTAGATTGATTGTTGGACTATTGGATTGTGGAATTTTAAATGAGAAGAATTGTTTTGCAATCCAATTTGTAAATTTTAAAACCTTTAGCTTTAAATGAATCCATATCTCGACATTATTATTAGAAGTGCTGCCGTTTATCTTTTTATGGTGATTGCTTTGCGCATTTTTGGAAAAAAAGAGTTGTCGCAACTCAATACTTCTGATGTAATTTTGATTTTGTTGATTAGCAATTCTGTACAAAATGCAATGGTCGGCAACAATACTTCGCTTTTAGGCGGATTGGCCGCTGCAGCGGTTTTGTTTACAATCAATTTTACATTAAAGAAATTGATGTTTAAATACAAAGCATTCAGCGATTTTATTCAAGAAAAGCCAGAAATATTAATTCATAACGGCCGTTTGGATACTAAAATTCTAAGCAAATTGAATATTACTGACGCCGAATTAAAAGAAGCAATGCGCGAGCATGGAATTGAACATTTTAAAGATGTTAAGTTGGCGATGCTCGAAATAGATGGTAATATTAGTATTATTTCGGGTGAAAAAGATTTAAAGCAAACGCATTTTAATCGTATTAAAACGGAAAAAATTTGATGTTGCTTTATTGTCAAAACTTGTAGCTTTTTTTTATCTCAAACTCAAAAAAGCGGTACCCAAATAATCAATAATAGTAGAAGCAATAAATGACTCCGAACCGTTTGTTGGCAACGCCAAATCGGCTGTGAGACCATGAAGATAAACACCAAAAATCGCTGCATTTATAGGTTCATACGATTGGGCTAAAAAGCTGCTTATCATTCCGGTCAAAACATCACCACTTCCGGCAGTAGCCAAAGCAGCATTTCCTGTAGTGTTTTGGTATATTTTATCGCTATCAATGATATAGGTCGGAACGCCTTTTATCACTACAATTACGTCGTACAATTTGGCAAATGATTGTGTCATTTCGAATTTTTCGGATGCTGATTGCCAAGTACCAATGAGCCGTTCTAATTCTTTCAGATGTGGCGTCAAAATGGTTTTTGGTTGCAAAAGTGATAACCATTTTTGATTGCTAGCCAATATATTTAAAGCGTCGGCATCGATCACCAAAGGCCGTTTATTGGATTTTAAAAATTGATAGAATGCTTTTTTTGTAGCGCGCTCCTGCCCCATTCCTGGGCCTATTGCGATGGCGTTAGGATGACAATCGAAAACAATATTGGAAATGTGTTTTTCGTCTTTATCGGTAATTGTCATGACTTCGGGAGTGGCGATTTGTGCAATTTGATAACCACATTGTGGAAGAAAAACAGACACCAAGCCACAACCGGTTTTTAAAGCTGCTTTGGACGAAAGACATACCGACCCTATTTTGCCATAACTTCCGCCAATAATTAGTGCATGTCCCAACGTTCCTTTGTGTGCCGAACTTTGGACGGGTTTGTATATTTCTTGGATTGTTTTTTTTGAAATTAATTGTACTGATTTCATTTGGATATATTTCTTTAAAATTAAGCATTCTAGTTATCATTATGAAATCAAATTTTCGTTGTTTTATGTAGCTTAGCCCCGATTGCAGCGGCATCCTTTTGTGCCGTTTTTTTAACGGAACAAAAGATAAAGCGGAAAGCGGGAAATTGCTCCCGTAAATCTTTTACAACTGTAAAAAATTCAATAAATTAGCAAGATTAAATTTTATAGCAAAACAATGAAAAATACTGCGCTTACGCACATCCATGAAAGTTTAGGAGCCAAAATGCTTCCGTTTGCAGGCTACAATATGCCTATTTTGTATGAAGGAGTTAATGCAGAACACGAAACGGTGCGCACTGGCGTTGGTGTTTTTGATGTTTCGCACATGGGTGAATTTTTGATTAGCGGTCCGAATGCATTGGATTTGATTCAGAAAGTTACTTCAAATGACGCTAGTGTTTTAACAGTCGGCCGTGCCCAATATTCGTGTTTTCCTAATGAGACTGGCGGGATTGTTGATGATTTGATTGTTTATAAAATAAAAGATGAGCAATATTTATTGGTTGTAAATGCCTCGAATATTGATAAAGATTGGGATTGGATTTCGGCGCAAAATGATTTGGGTGTTAACATGCAAAACCTTTCGAATGGCTATTCGTTGCTCGCCATTCAAGGTCCGAAAGCAGTTGAAGCAATGCAATCATTAAGTTCGATTGATTTGTCTGCTATTGCTTATTATCATTTTGAAGTGGCTGATTTTGCTGGATTTTCTAACGTAATTATTTCGGCTACAGGCTATACAGGTTCTGGTGGTTTTGAAATTTATTGCAAAAATGATGAAGTGGAAACCATTTGGAACAAAGTTTTTGAAGCTGGTGCAGCATTTGGAATCAAACCAATAGGGTTGGCTGCAAGAGATACTTTGCGTTTAGAAATGGGTTTTTGTTTGTATGGAAACGACATCAACGACACCACTTCGCCTTTGGAAGCTGGTTTGGGTTGGATTACAAAATTCAATAAAAAATTCACCAATTCAGATTATTTACAAAAGCAAAAAGAAACAGGCGTTACCCGAAAATTAGTGGGCTTCGAATTGACCGAAAGAGGCGTGCCACGTCATGATTATGAAATTGTTGATGCAGAAGGCAATACAATCGGAATTGTGACTTCGGGAACCATGTCGCCATCGATGAACAAAGGCATTGGCTTGGGTTATGTCACCACTGCGTTTTCGGCCGTTGACAGCTCTATTTTTATACGAATTAGAAAAAATGATGTGGCTGCAAAAGTCGTAAAATTGCCTTTCTATAAAAAATAGCTTGCAGTTAATGACTAAAATTTCACTTTTAATGTTTTTGGTCTCCGCTTCGCTATTGGGTCAAAATAACGAGAAAACCTGCGAAATCCTTTTAAAGATAAATATATTATTACAAGCACAACATTACCAACCACAAGCGATTGACGACAGCTTGTCGGTTTATGTTTTTGATACTTTTGTGGACGGATTAGATCCGAATCGGAATATTTTCACCAAAAAAGAGTACCAAGATCTTTGTCAACATCGGCTTATGATTGACAACTATATTTTTGATAAAGATTGCTATTTTATCAAAGATTTTGTTGCGATTCAACGTTGATTAATCAACAAAAAAAGCGTTGGAATTTTAAAAAAAGAAGTGTTGGAATATGGTCCAAAAGTAATTTCTTTTTTGATATTGAATCAAAAAGTGACTGAAAATAAGAAGATAATGGAAAGAAAATAGCAAAAAGACCTTACTAAAATTGAAATCGACGCTTACAATAAATTGATAAACGAACTTAATAAAGAAGTTGACGTTTACAATAAGCTGAATACCAAATTCAATTAAGAGCGTTCTATTGCGATTTATAATTGGAACCAATCGGGCAATTATTTGATAAATAACTATGTACTTATTGACTAAAATACCATTTGAAAAAACAACTATAAAATGTATTTTTGCAAATGTATTTCAGTTTAAAAAATTTAAAGACAACTATGGGAAGAGCGTTCGAGTTTAGAAAAGGAAGAAAAATGAAACGTTGGTCTGCAATGGCCAAAGCATTCACCAGAATAGGTAAAGATATTGTAATGGCAGTTAAAGAAGGAGGTCCGAATCCTGAAGCCAATTCGAGATTGCGCGCTGTGATTCAAAATGCCAAAGCAGCCAATATGCCCAAAGAAAATGTAGAACGTGCGATTAAAAAAGCTACTGAAAAAGATACAGCCAATTACAAAGAAGTTTTGTTTGAAGGTTATGCGCCACACGGAATTGCACTACTGATAGAAACAGCTACTGATAACAATAACCGTACGGTGGCCAATATCAGAAGTTATTTTAATAAATGCAATGGTACAATGGGAACGCAAGGTTCGGTTGAGTTTATGTTTGATCACACTTGCAATTTCAGAATTCCGAAAGGCGAAATAGACGCAGAAGAATTAGAACTAGAATTGATTGATTTTGGTGCCGAAGAAGTTTTTGAAGACGAAGACGGAATTTTAATTTATGCGCCATTTGGTAGTTTTGGAACGATTCAAAAGGAATTAGAAAACCGAAATTTTGAAATTTTATCATCTGGATTTGAAAGGATTCCACAAATCACTAAAGCACTCAACGAAGCCCAAATTGCTGACGTAGAAAAGCTTATTGATAAAATTGAAGAAGATGACGATGTGATGAATGTATATCATACAATGGTCGAATAGATTTGTCCTCTGTGAAAAACTCAAATTTACATAAAACTTCAATTGCAATATTGGAGTTTTTTTGTTAGCTCAAATTGCTATTATAAAAAAAACTCCAGCATTATCTGGAGTTTTGAATAATCAATTAAAAATTATTTATTTTATAAATTCGATTTTTTGTACTTCCTCGGCGTTGATGCTGTCAAAAAAACCTTGTTCATTCATCCAGTCATCACTAAAAACTTTACTCATATACCTAGAGCCATGATCAGGGAAAATGGCAATAACATTACTATTTTCGTCAAACTCACCTTCCTCTGCATATTGCTTTATAGCCTGCATTACTGCTCCAGAAGTATAGCCTACAAACAGTCCTTCTTTTTTTACAATTTCTCTTGTAGTGTGCGCACTTTCTTCGTCGGTCACTTTCATAAAATGATCAATAATGTCAAAATCAGTAGCAGTTGGAATCAAATTTTTTCCTAACCCTTCAATGCGGTATGGATAAATTTCGTTGGCATCAAACTCTTTGGTTTCGTGGTATTTTTTTAATACCGAACCAAATGCATCAACACCTAAAATTCTAATATTTGGATTTTTTTCTTTTAAAAATTTGGCTGCACCAGAAATAGTTCCACCAGTACCACTACAAGCAATCAAATGCGTGATTTTTCCGTTGGTTTGTTCCCAAATTTCTGGACCTGTTGATTTGTAATGTGCATCAATATTCAATTGATTAAAATACTGATTGATATAAACCGACCCTTTTGTTTCTTCGTGTAAACGTTTGGCAACATTATAATACGATCTTTCATCATCTGCAGAAACGTGTGCTGGACAAACATAAACTTTGGCGCCCAAACTGCGTAACATGTCAATTTTATCTTTGGATGATTTTGAACTCACAGCCAAAATACAACTGTAACCTTTGATGATACTGACCATGGCCAAACTAAAACCAGTATTCCCAGAAGTGGTTTCGATAATAGTATCTCCTGGAGTAAGTATGCCTTGCTTTTCGGCTTCTTCGATAATGTATAAAGCAATTCTGTCTTTGGTAGAATGTCCCGGATTAAAAGCTTCTACTTTTGCATAGAAGTTACCTTTTAAAGATTCGGTTATTTTGTTCAGTCTAATTAGTGGAGTGTTTCCTATTAAACCAAGTACATTATCGTAAGCTTTTATATCTTCTTTCATAAAATAAATTAGTCAAGGCATGCTTTAAACTTCGATATTACGGACTTTAAAACAATGCAAATTTAATAAAATATTTTAAACTATCTTTCTATTCCTTCTAAATCTAACAAAAAACTAAATTCTTTAGACAATTCTTTGAGTGCTTCAAACCTTCCCGATGCGCCACCATGACCCGCATCCATGTTCGTATCTAAAAACAATACATTTTTATCGGTTTTTACAGCACGCAATTTGGCTACCCACTTGGCTGGTTCCCAATACTGTACCTGCGAATCGTGCAAACCAGTCGATATGTACATATTAGGATAAGCCTGCGGCTTGACGTTATCATAAGGAGAATAAGATTTCATATAATCATACGACACTTTTTCGTTTGGATTTCCCCATTCGTCATATTCGCCTGTTGTTAAAGGAATCGAATCGTCTAACATCGTTGTTACAACATCAACAAACGGCACTTGTGCAATAACGCCACGATACAATTCGGGTGCTTTGTTCACGATTACACCCATCAACAAACCGCCGGCAGATCCACCTTCGGCATACAAATGTTCGGGAGAAGTATATTTTTGCGCAATCAAATATTTAGAACAATCAATAAAATCGGTAAACGTATTCATTTTTTTTAGCAACTTTCCGTCTTCATACCATTGTCTGCCTAAATCTTCACCACCACGAATATGCGCGATGGCAAAAATAAATCCACGGTCCAAAAGCGACAATCTTGTCGAAGAAAAATAGGCGTCCATTGAAGCGCCATAAGAGCCATAAGCATATAGCAATAATGGATTTTTACCGTCTTTTTTGATACCTTTTTTATATACTAACGACATTGGCACTTTGGTTCCGTCGGCTGCAGTAGCCCAAATTCGTTCCTCGATATAATTGTTTTTATCAAATTTGCCACCCAAAACTTCCTGCTCTTTTTTGACTTCTTTGGTTTTGGTTTTCATATTAAAGTCAATTACCGACGAAGGTGTTGCTAGCGATTGGTAACTGTAGCGCAAAATATCGGTATCAAAATCAACATTGGTTGTTGTGTTGGCTGTGTAAGTCTCGCTACCAAAAGGCAAATAATAATCGCCGCTGGAAGTCCAAGGCATAATTCTAATTTTATTCAAACCATTACTGCGTTCAGAAACTACCAAATAATCTTTAAAAATCTCAATATCTTCAAGTAAAACATCTTCTCGATGTGCAATAATATCCTTCCAATTATCGCTTGATGTTGCGTTCTCAGGAGTTTTCATTAATTTAAAATTACTTGCTTTGTCCTTATTAGTCAATACATAAAAGCTATCACCATAATGTGAAATGCTGTATTCGACACCACGCACTCTCGGCTGAAAAACTTTGAATTCACCCTCTGGATTATCCGCCAAAAGTGTTCTGAATTCAGTTGTTAATGTACTTCCTGATTCGATTACCAAATACTTTCGAGATTTTGATTTGCTGATATCAACATCAAAAGTGGCGTCTTTTTCATAATAAACCAAAATATCTTTTTTGGCATCTGTACCCAATTGGTGTTTGTAAACCTTATCAGATCGCAAGGTCACTTTGTCTTTTGTTGTATAAAACAACGTCTTATTATCATTGGCCCACACCGAAGTACCGTCGATATTTTCTACCTTATCTTTCAGTATTTTATTGGTTTCTAGATTTTTAATTTGTAAAGTATAAATGCGTCTTCCGACAACATCTATAGCAAAACTGACCAATTTGTTATTTGGACTAATGCTCATGCCGCCGAGTTGGAAATAGGATTTGCCTTTTGCCATGGCATTACAATCAAATAAAATTTCTTCTTTGGCGGAAAGGCTGCCTTTTTTTCGAGAATATATTGGATAATCCTTGTCTTTTTCAGTTCTGGTGATATAAAAATAGCCATTATAAAAATAAGGAACAGATGCGTCATCTTCTTTAATTCGCGCTTTCATTTCGTCGAACAAAGCCTTTTGAAATGCCTTAGTATGGGCAGTCATTGTATTATAGTAGTCGTTTTCTTGATTCAAATAAGCAATAACTTCGGGGTTTTCTCTGTCGTTAAGCCAATAATAATTATCGGTGCGCTGGTCACCGTGCTTTTCGAGTGTTTTAGAAATGATCTTCGCTATTGGAGTTGGAATATTTTCTGGCATTTTGGATTTGTTTTTTTTAGAACACGAAGTTGCAAAAATAAAACAAAGCATTCCGATAATGATTACGTTTTTCATAAAATTCATTGTAATTTGAAGATGCAATTTAGTAAATTCGCACCATACAAAAATTAAAAATTATAAACATGTTTGGAGATTTAATGGGAATGATGGGCAAGCTTAAAGCAACTCAACAAAAAATAGAGGAAACAAAAATAAAATTGGATACCATTTTAATAGATGAGCAAAGCAATGATGGTTTATTAAAAGTAACAATTACTGCCAATAACAAGCTGAAATCGATTGCCATCGATGACACGCTACTTGAAGACAAAGAGCAATTAGAAGATTATTTATTGCTCGTTATCAACAATGCTATCGAAAATGCCACAGCAAAAAACAAAGCCGAACTTGATGCTGTAGCCAATGTTGATCTACCTATGCTTCCGGGTATGGAAGATATGTTTAAATAAATTTATTTATAAATACTAGGTGGCTACTATTATCTATTTTGAACCAATTCGCATTAATGTTTCTAAAACATAACCGTGCATGACCTCACGATAATCCAAATGCGTAACAATACGCAATTTTCCGTGACCCATCGAACTGATATGAATATTGCGTTCTTTTAATTTGGCAATCAACAAATTTTCGTCCAAGTCTTTTCGAACCGAAAAGATCAAGATATTGGTTTCAATAGGTTCAACCTTTTCAACCCAACTCAGTTGTTCTAACACAGCTCCGAGTTCTTTTGCACGTCGATGGTCTTCTGCTAATCTCTCGAAATTATTATCCAAAGCATATATTCCTGCTGCGGCCAAATATCCCACTTGCCGCATGCCACCACCCAATATTTTTCGGACTCGCAATGCGCTATGAATCGTAGCTTTGTCAGCAACCAATAACGAGCCAATTGGTGCACCCAATCCTTTGGACAAACAAACGGAGATGGTATCAAAAATTTTTCCGTATGTTTTTGGATCTTCTTTAGTAACCACCAAAGCATTCCACAATCTTGCACCATCGAGGTGCAATTTCAGGTGCTTGTCATTGCATACTTGTCGTATTCTTTTAAATTCTTCAACGTCATAACAAGCGCCTCCGCCTTTATTGGTTGTATTTTCGACACAAACCAAACTCGTGAGCGGACTGTGATAAAATTCTGGGTCATTTACCGCCGATGCGACTTGTGCTGCTGTAATCATACCACGATGACCATCCAATAAACAACAAGATACCCCGCTGTTAAAGGAAACTCCACCACCTTCATAATTAAAAACATGTGCCCATTTATCGGCAATCAACTGTTCGCCAGGTTGCGTATGAAGTTTAATCGCAGTTTGATTGGCCATAGTACCCGACGGAAAAAATAACGCCGCTTCCATACCAAACATTCCAGCCACTTTTTCTTCAAGCGCATTGACCGTTGGGTCTTGTTTATAAACATCATCGCCTACTTCGGCCTGAAACATATAACGCAACATTTCCTGCGAAGGTTTGGTTACGGTGTCACTAATCAAATTTATTTCCATATTATCAAAAGGATGTCTTATTTTTGCAGCAACAAAATTACACTATTTATGACAAATACCGAACAAATAAAAGGTATTGTAGAGCGCCTTGGTGCGTTGAGGAGGTATCTTTGACGTTGATGCCAAGCTTATCGAAATCACAAACGAAGAAGAAAAAACCCTTGCTCCCGATTTTTGGGACAATGCTAAAGAAGCCGAAGTTTATATCAAAAACCTAAGATCAAAGAAAAAATGGGTCGAAGATTATGACAAAGGCGTTCAATTGGCAGACGAATTGCAATTGGCGTATGAATTTTATAAAGAGGGAGCATTTTCTGAAGAGGAACTCGACGCTTTGTACCATCAAACCAATGAACAAATAGAAAGCATCGAGTTTCGAAATATGCTTTCTGACGAGGGCGATAGTATGAGTGCAGTATTGCAAATTACTGCAGGTGCTGGTGGAACAGAAAGTTGCGATTGGGCGGCCATGCTTATGCGTATGTACATGATGTGGGGCGAAAAAAGTGGTTATAAAATAAAAGAACTCAATTTTCAAGAAGGCGAAGTAGCGGGAATAAAAACCGTAACGCTTGAATTTGAAGGAGATTATTCTTTTGGTTATCTAAAAGGCGACAACGGTGTGCATCGATTGGTGCGTATTTCTCCTTTTGATAGCAATGGCAAGCGCCATACTTCGTTTGCTTCGGTCTATATCTATCCATTGGTCGATGATACTATTGAAATCGACATTAATCCGGCAGATATTGAAATTATCACCTCGCGTTCAAGTGGTGCTGGTGGGCAAAATGTAAATAAAGTAGAAACCAAAGTACAGCTTTTTCATAAACCAACCGGCATACAAGTGCAATGCTCAGAAACACGTTCGCAACAGGACAATCGCCAACGTGCCATGCAAATGCTGCGGTCGCAATTGTATGAAATAGAACTCAAAAAACAAATGGCACAACGCGCTGATATTGAAGCAGGTAAAATGAAAATCGAATGGGGATCACAAATTCGAAACTATGTGATGCATCCCTACAAATTGGTTAAAGACGTACGTACACAATATGAAACCAGTAATGTCGAAGGCGTAATGAATGGTGAAATTGACGATTTCTTGAAGGCTTATTTAATGATGATGGGGCAAAAAAGTGAGGAATAGCATTGTGAATTTTTGGATTAGCGGATTGTTGGATTGTTGGAATATTGTTGTGCTAACCAAAATTTCATAATAAAGAATATGGATATTTATCATTTCATCCCCAAAGCTTTAATTGGCTTTGGGGATTTTGTTAGAACGGTAAATGAAGTGGATAAGCATCTCCTTTTAACGTCAGATAGCAAAACAAAAAAAGTAATATTTCAATAACAATGGTAAAAAATATTTTTGGAATAAAAAGTCTATTTTTGACAAAGCTAAACACCCAACAATGCAAAAAGCCATAACCCTACTACTGCTCTTTTCGCTATCAGTTCAAGCACAAAACCTAAAAATGATCTCCTATAACATCCGTTTTGACAATCCGTTGGATGGTGAAAACAAATGGGATTTACGAAAGAGTTTTTTGGCAGAGCAAATACAGTTTTATGAGCCCGACATTTTTGGAATTCAAGAAGGAAAATTACATCAAATACAATATCTCGACAGTATATTGACCGATTTCAAATACATCGGAAAAGGACGTGACAGTTCGCCAACCGGCGGTGAATATAGCGCTTTGTTTTACAACGATAAAAAATACAAAATAGTAAAACAAGCTACCTTTTGGCTGTCGGAAACACCCGATGTTGTTTCAAAAGGATGGGATGCGATGTTGGAAAGAATTTGTACATACGCCCTTTTTGAAAATCTAAAAACGAAGCAAAAAATGTATGTTTTTAATACCCATTTTGACCACGTTGGGGAAACCGCCCGAACCAACAGCGCCAAACTCCTAATCGACAAAATAGCAACAATCAACTCTGAAAAACTTCCATTCGTGCTCATGGGCGATTTTAATAGTCAAACCGACAGTAATGCTTACTTGTTACTCTCGAATTCATACAACGACGCCAAAATCAGCAGTCAATCACCAGCTTTTGGACCGCCTGGAACGTTTAATAATTTTGAATTCCACAAACCTGTTACGTTACGAATCGATTATATTTTTACGAGCAAAAACAATATCGAAGTACTTAAATATGCGGTACTGAGTGATTCCAAAAATTGCAAATATCCGTCGGACCATCTCCCAGTTTATGTAACAAATGCATTAAAAAAATAATATTTTTTTGTGATGAACACCAAATAATAAATTGATAATTGCAGTGTTGTTTGTTTTTTTATTTTTTGAAATAACCTCGAAAAAAACTTTCGAAATTTGGAAATACAACAATAAAAGAGTTTATTTGGTTTACTCTAATGTCTTTATTTAATTATTTTCTATTATGAAACAATTCAATTTACACGAAATCAACGCAATATTAAAGGGTGAAATAGTTGGCAATACTACCAACAGTATCAATGCTCCTGAGCAACTTGAAACTGCTACCGATAGTCAGATTTCGTTTATTGGAAATAAAAAATACGAAAAGCTTTGGGAAACTTCAAAAGCAGCAATCGCAGTCGTTAACGAAGATATTTCGATTCTTCCCGGCGAAAATAGGGCTTTTATCAAAGTAAAAAATGCCGATTTGGCCATGTCCCAAGTACTCGAAATGTTTGCACCACCAACTCCAATATTCCGTACCAATATTCATGCTTCTGCGGTTATTGATCCAACAGCAATTATAGGCGATAATAGCCGAATTGGTGCCAATTGTTATATTGGACCAAATGTTACAATTGCCGAAAGTGTTACCATTTATCCTAACGTAACCATTCTTGACGAATGCACAATAGGAAAGCGTACTATTATTTGGTCTGGTGCCGTAATCAGAGAACGATGTCATATTGGCAATGATTGTATTTTACATCCAAATGCTACTATTGGCGCAGATGGTTTTGGGTTTCGTCCATGTGCCGAAAGAGGATTGGTGAAAATTCCGCAAATTGGAAATGTAATCATTGGCAATGGTGTCGAAATTGGAGCTAATACATGTGTCGATAGAGGAAAATTCAGTGCTACCGTTTTAGGTGACGGATGCAAAATCGACAATTTGGTCCAAATTGGACACAACAGTAAATTAGGTAAATTTTGTATTATGGCTGGTAACAGCGGATTAGCAGGATCGGTGACGCTAGGAAATGGTGTCATTATCGGTGGTAGTGCTTCAATTAAAGACCATACTACCATTGGCGATAGGGCAATCGTTGGTGCTGGTTCCGGTGTTACGGGAGATATTGAAGCCGGAAAAACCATGTTGGGTTACCCCGCGGTAGAAGCCCGAGACGCATTGAAACAATGGGCTATTTTGAAAAGATTGGTAAAAGATGCTAATAAGTCTTAAAATGAAATTGTTATTGCATTAAGATTTACAGCATTATTAGAAAAGTTTGATCAAATAAAGAAACTCAATATAAAATATATAATTGCAGCCAATATCGCCGATATTGGAATGGTCAAGACCCAAGCCCAAACCAAACTTACCGTTACGCCCCAACGAACAGCCGAAACGCGTTTGGTCAATCCTACACCAATAATAGAACCCGTTATAGTATGGGTTGTACTTACAGGGATTTTTAGATGTTCGGTTAAATATAAAGTCAAAGCACCTGCTGTTTCTGCAGCCACGCCTTCAAACGAAGTTACTTTTGTGATTTTTGATCCCATGGTTTTTACGATTTTCCAACCACCACTTAATGTTCCTGCAGCGATGGCAGAATAACAAGCCAACGGAATCCATTCGGGCATATGACCTGCGGCATCACCGTTGGGCAAAATTACATCCAACCAATCAGGCATACTTTCTTGCGAAACGCCACTGGTATTGATATAAACCGCAACCGCAGCAGCAATAATCCCCATAACTTTTTGCGAATCGTTTCCACCGTGTCCTAAACTGAAAGCGGCAGAAGACAATAATTGCATTCTTTTAAGCAATGTTTCGGCTTTGTGGTTTGATAGACTGCTAAAAACCATACAAAATAAGCTGATTGAAAATATTATAAAAGCCACTAAAAACCATTTAATGTTATGCGATTCAAAAGCAACACTCCAAAATTGCGATTCAAAACGCGGCTTTTTTATTTCATCGTAATAAACCATCTGGCTTTCAACAAACCAAATCGTAAATGCCATTAATGATAAAGTAAAAATCTTTGGATAAATACTTTTTCTGGAAGCATTCAAGAGCCAAATCGAAATTAAATAAGAAGCCAAAGCACCCAATAATGGCGCAAGAACTATAAAAGCAATAATTATCAAAACTCCAGAAGGCAAGCCACCGTCTTTCCCAGCGGAGTACCAATTGACAACACTAAAACCTGCATGTGCTATGGCTGCTCCAGCAAAACCACCAATTAAAGTATGCGACGAACTTGACGGAATACCTTGCCACCAAGTGAACAGATTCCATATGATAGCGGCAATTACACCAGCTAGAATTACAACAAGATTAATATCCATTGTATTGGCGGTTTTTGCAACAGTATCGGCTACTCCAAATCCAAAAACCCAATATGCCAAAAAATTAAAAAAAGCTGCCCAAACTACCGCTTGAAATGGCGTTAGCACTTTGGTGGCAACAACGGTAGCAATCGCATTGGCAGCATCGTGAAAACCATTAATGTAATCAAAAATTAAGGCCAATAAAATAATAATGATAAGTAGCGTCATAGATACAATGCTAAATGAAATGGATGATTTTTAAGAATGCTTCACAGCTATTGACTCTAAAACGTTAGCGGTGCTTTTGCATTTGTCTGCTGCCGTTTCTAGCACCGATAAAACCTCTTTGTATTTAATGATTGTTTTTGCGTCGGTTTCATTTTCAAAAATATCAGCGACCGCTTTGTCATAAACGGTATCCGATTTGTTTTCTAACTTATTAATTCGGGCACAAGCATCGGTTATATTTTTGATTTTTTTTAAATTTCGTAATTCCTTTACAGCAATATCAATGTTTTGACAGGCTTCTAAGTTGATTTCTGTTAGTTTTCGAATAGATTTTGTAATCTTATCAACATGATATAATTTTAGCCTACTTGCGGCACCATGAATATTTCCAGCCACATTATCAATTGCGGTAATCAACGAATAAATATCTTCTCTATCAAAAGGCGTAATAAAATTACTACTCAATTCGATGTTGGTTTTGCGCGTAATGTCCTCTCCTATTTGTTCCAATTCTTCAATTTTCTGAAAAAGGAGATTCCTATCAGCGATTGGAAGATTAACAACTTCATGAAGTGCTGTCGCCATCAATATCAAATTACTTGTGGCCTGTTCAAATAATGGGAAGAATTTTTTATCTTTCGGAACCAAAAATTGGAAAAAATTATTTATGCTCATAATTTATAATTTACCGTGCAAATGTATTTTATTTATGTTAAGTTAAGGTTAAGATAACATCAATTACTAATTATCCTATCTACACGAACAATCACCACTACTAAAATTGTAAATCATAATGATTTTTGTAATTTAGCCACGCTGTAAAAGTATAATTTATCTTCAATTTTTTAAACAAACCCAACCATCAATCATTTATATGGACATTAACTTCAACAAAAACGAAGACCACAACAAACTTTTATTATCCGATTTAAAACAACGTTTTGCTACAGTAAAATTGGGTGGTGGCGAAAAACGGATTAAAAAACTTCATTCCGAGGGCAAAATGACTGCACGTGAACGTATTGATTATTTGTTAGATGAAAAGGCAAAAAGTATCGAAATAGGGGCTTTTGTTGGCGAAGGTATGTATGCACAACATGGCGGTTGTCCGTCGGGCGGCGTTGTTATTAAAATAGGTTATATCAAAGGCAAACAATGCATTGTGGTTGCCAATGATGCCACAGTAAAAGCGGGCGCTTGGTTTCCGATTACAGCAAAGAAAAACCTCCGTGCGCAAGAATTGGCCATGGAAAACAAATTGCCAATCATTTATCTTGTTGATAGTGCAGGTGTATATTTGCCTTTGCAAGACGAAATTTTCCCCGACAAAGAACATTTTGGTCGCATCTTTCGCAACAACGCTATTATGAGCAGTATGGGCATCACACAAATTGCGGCAGTCATGGGAAGCTGCGTCGCAGGCGGGGCTTATCTCCCTATAATGAGCGACGAAGCGCTAATTGTTGATAAAACAGGAAGTATATTTTTAGCCGGAAGTTACCTTGTAAAAGCTGCTATTGGCGAAAGCATTGATAACGAAACACTTGGTGGTGCAACAACGCATTGTGAAATTTCGGGTGTCACTGATTATAAAGCCAAAGACGACAAAGACGCACTTGACAAAATAAAAAATATAGTTTCTAAAATTGGTGATTATACTAAAGCGGGGTTCAATCGCGAAAAACCACAAAAACCTGCTTTAGACGAAAAGGAAATCTACGGCATTTTGCCAAAAGCACGTAACGAACAATATGAAATGATGGATATTATCAATCGTTTGGTTGATAATTCAGAATTTGAACCCTATAAAGATGGTTACGGTCAAACCATTATTACCGGTTATGCCCGAATCGACGGCTGGGCAGTTGGTATTGTTGCCAACCAACGAAAAGTAGTCAAATCTAAAAAAGGGGAAATGCAATTTGGCGGCGTAATTTATTCGGATTCGGCAGACAAAGCCACGCGTTTTATTGCCAATTGCAACCAAAAGAAAATTCCATTGGTTTTTGTTCAAGATGTTACCGGTTTTATGGTAGGAAGCAAATCAGAACATGGAGGTATTATTAAAGATGGCGCCAAAATGGTTAACGCAGTTGCCAACTCGGTCGTACCCAAATTTACTGTAATTGTGGGTAATTCCTATGGCGCTGGCAACTATGCCATGTGTGGAAAAGCCTACGATCCTAGACTGATCTTTGCCTGGCCAAGTGCCGAATTGGCCGTGATGGGTGGCACGCAAGCAGCAAAAGTTTTGATGCAAATTGAAGCGTCTTCGCTAAAAGCAAAAGGCGAAATCGTTGATGAACAAAAAGAAAAAGAACTATTTGACGCGATCAAAGCGCGTTATGACGCACAAGTTTCGCCTTATTATGCGGCTTCTAGATTGTGGACCGATGCCATTATTGATCCTTTAGATACAAGAACTTGGATTTCGATGGGCATCGAAGCAGCCAACCATGCACCTATCGAAAAACAATTCAATATGGGCGTAATTCAGGTTTAACTTTTAAATTAAAAAGTAGAATTATTTTTATATTTTATTCCCATTTATGAAGAAAATCTTTTTTTTCACGTTTATTATAGTATTCTTTTCGCAATGTAATTCGGTTAAAAATCACAACAAACAAGTAGAACAATTATTGTCTGAAAAAAAATTAAAATCCGATACTGATTTTGCTTATAAAAAATTAAAAAAACTGCATCCCAATTTGTATTGGTACATCAGCAAAGAAGCTTTGGATTATAAATTTGATAGCCTCAAGACCACCATTACCAAACCGATGCGAAGTTTTGACTTTTATAAAAAGATAAGTCCAATAATTGCTTCGGTCAGACAAGGGCACATGAGTGTTTATCCTAATATGAAAAGGATGACGAAAAAAGAAGGTGTGGCTTTGACCAGAAAAGGAATTGGACCATTTTCGCAATTTGATTTTGAAATTAATGATAATAAATTGTATGTCCTAAAAAACAAATCCTACAATAAAGCCATTCAACCTGGAACGGAAATTGTCGCTATTAACAATCAAAATCCATCAGAATTACTACAAAATTACAATATGCTATTTACTTCAGATGGTTTCAATCAAACCTTTAAAAAATCGAGATTAGCAAAAAACTTCGCCTCCTATTATTCCAACGAAAATGGCATCAAAGACAGCATTGTTTATGAATTCAAATTCCTTGATACGCTAAAAACAGTGACCATAAAACGACAAATTGTCGATTCGGTCAAATCCGAAGATAAACCAGCTAAAAAGCGTTTGACTGTTCATGAAAAAAAAGCCAAAAAAGAGCAACAAAAAGCCGAAAAAACCAAGAAAAGCATCTATGGTTACAACGAGGTTAATAAAAACTATAATCGCAATTTAAGGTTTATCGAAAGTGACAGCAGCATTGCTATTATGAAAATAAATGGTTTTTCGATTGGAAATCCTTATAGATTTTACCGACAAAGTTTTAAGAAAATCAAAGACTTTAAATCCAAAACTTTAATTATCGATTTGAGAGATAATCCAGGCGGTAGTCTTCAAGAAATTGCTCATTTGTATTCTTATTTGGCCGATTCAACTTTTGTTTTTTCACAAAAATCAGAAGTCGTTTCAAAAACAAGCCTGTTGCAAGCTGACTATTTTAAAGGAGGTTCTTTAAGTACAAAAGCGCTAAAAGTGATATTTTCTCCTCTGTATTATGGTTATACTTTTTTTAAAGTACACAAATCCGAAGACGGAAAATACAATTATACCACCAAAGATGCTAAACCACAGCACGTTGACCTGAATGCTTTCAAAGGCAAAATATATGTATTGATCAATGGAGGTAGTTTTTCGGCTTCTTGCATTTTATCTTCCAACTTGAAAGGATCAAAAAGGGCTTTTTTTGTAGGTCAAGAAACGGGTGGTGCTTTTAACGGAACCGTTGCAGGTCGAATGCCATTGATTCAATTACCCAATTCAAAAATTAATGTTCGTGTTGGATTGATGTGCATCAAACCTTTTCATAATAACGATATTTTGGGTCGTGGTATCTTTCCTGATAAAGAAATCGTTCCCACGTTTGAAGATAAAATCAATGATAAAGACCCCGAATTGGATTGGGTTTTAAAGGATATAAATGCAAATAATTAATTTTCTAAAGCTTTTTTTTAAAACTTGCAATGCAAAAATTAATGAAAAATAATATTTTTTTTATCGCTTTTCTGCTTGTTCAAAATCTTTTTGCGCAAACAACTTTTACCAAAAAAGATTCCCTTCACGGCGGTTTACGATTTGAAAGAACATGTTTTGATGTGCTGCACTATGATTTGAATATCAAAATAAATCCAACCGAAAAATCAATAGTTGGTTCCAATACCATTCGTTTTAAAGTTATTGAAAATACTAATACCATTCAGTTGGATTTGTACGAAAACATGACAATCGACAGTATTGTTTGGGATAAAAAAATACTGAAATACCACAGACAATTAAATGCTATTTTTATCAACTTTGATGTTGTATTAGAAAAAAACACAGAACAAAATTTACAATTTTATTACTCCGGAAATCCATTGATTGCAAAAAATGCGCCTTGGGATGGTGGTTTTATTTTTAAAAAAGACAGCAATAAAAAAGATTGGATTGGTGTTGCAGTGCAAAGCGCAGGTGCGAGTTTGTGGTGGCCTTGCAAAGATTCGCAATCTGATGAACCCAATGATGGTGCAACCATAAGCGTTGCGGTACCTAACGGATTAATGAACGTGTCGAACGGAAGGTTCTTAGGAAGTCAAGTACTTCAAAACGACTATACACGTTGGGATTGGGAAGTGAAAAATCCAATTAATAACTATGCAATTACAATAAATATTGGCGATTATGCTCATTTTGGAGAAAATTACAAAGGACTCGATTTAGATTATTATGTGTTGCGCGAGAACGAAGCCAAAGCGAGAATACAATTTGAAGAAGTCAAACCGATGATGGATTGTTTTCAGTCGAAATTTGGAGAATATCCTTTCAAGAATGATGGTTACAAATTGGTCGAAACGCCCTATTTAGGCATGGAACATCAAAGTGCTGTTGCTTACGGAAACCAATATCAAAAAGGTTACCTTGGTCGCGATTTATCTGGTACTGACATTGGAAAATTATTCGACTTCATCATCATCCACGAAAGTGGTCACGAATGGTTTGGCAACAGCATCACTTCGTCGGATATTGCAGATATGTGGATTCATGAAAGCTTTACTTGCTATACAGAATCAGTTTTTTTAGAATGTCAATACGGTTATAAAAGTGCTCAAATTTATACCAACGGATTGCATCAAAATGTTGTCAATGACATTCCGATTATTGGTCAATACGGAGTCAATAATGAAGGTTCTTCTGATATGTATTATAAAGGTGCACTAATGCTCAATTCGATTCGGCACACCATCAACGATGACCAAAAATGGTGGCAGTTGCTACTGAATTACGCCACTACTTTCCGCCATCAAATCATAGATACCGAAACGGTAATTACATTTTTTAATAAAGAAAGTGGTTCCAATTTAACACCTATTTTTAATCAATATTTAAGGTATACTGCTATTCCTATTTTGGAATGGAAATGGAAAAATAAAAAAATTGCCTACCGTTGGCAAACCGATGTGACTGATTTTAATATGCCAATTATTGCTATCATCAATAAAAAGGAAGTGCGGTTGCAACCAACAAATGAATGGAAAATTCTGGAACAAAAAATCAAAAGAAAGAAAGATTTTGAAGTTTTAGAAGACGCTTTTTTTATTACTGTCACTGAAATTAAATAACAATCGGTTAATAAGTTCTTGATAACTACAAAATGATAACCTTCCTAGCTTTGGGTGTTTTTGTATTTTTAAAAGAAAAATGAGTACAAGAGACCAATTTATAAGATCGTTTCGCGGCGAAATACTCGGAACAGTTAGCGCGCAATCAACCGCTGACGAATTTTTTCAAAACCAAACGTTGCGACCTATTTTAAAGCTTCAAAATGATTTGCTTGTCGATGTTTTAAAAAATTATATTACAAAAAGCAAAACAGATTTTTATAAATTTTCGCTTCAAAAAAAACTGCAATTTATCGAGAATAGTATTCAAAGAGACATCAAATTTAGAAATTCGTTAAAAGGAATTATCCTTGGATTGTTTACAATCGACGAATATGAGCGTTACATTCAAAACTCTTCTGACCTCAATAAAAGAATGATGTCAATGCTTATCGAACGACTCAAAAATCAAGTTCAGTTATTTGAGTTGCAATTGTAGATTGGTTGCAGCATAAAAAGGCACCTATAAAACTCCAACCTATTTTTTTATTAACAACATCATTTTTTATAAAAACGCCTACTTTCCAAAAAAAAGAATTTTACTGTTGTTTTTTCTTATGAGTTGAATTCCATACAAATGGTCTTTTTTTGATGAATTTTAAAACAAATGTAAATTTTACAAGATTTATTACCATTTTGTTAAAGTTTATACATTTATACAAACATTACAATAATTATAAAACAAAAAGCAGCCAAAACCCCCAATTCTTGTTTATTTTTATTATAATTGTTTATTAATAAAATAGGAATACATGAAAGAAGAATACTTCAAATGGTACTCCCCCAATTTGAACCGCGATATTCAAATGCTAGTTTTTGGCCATACTGGTTATCCAGTAATACTTTTTCCAACATCGATGGGCAGTTATCATGAAAATCGTGATCAAGGTTTGATCGAATCTGCACGATGGTACATTGAACAAGGATTAATTCAGATTTTTTGTCCAGACAGTATAGATAAAGACAGTTTTTATAATAAAAATATCCATCCAGTTCATCGCATCAAAAACCACGTTTGGTATGACAAGATGATTTGTCACGAAATTGTCGAGCGCGTAAAAAACAATACGGGTTCTGGCAAAGTTGCTGTTGCAGGTTGCAGCTTTGGAGGTTATCATGCGGTCAATTTTGCATTTAGACATCCTGGTTATATTAGTCATGTTTTTTCGATGGGCGGCGCTTTCAATATCAAAAGTTTTATGGATGGTTTTCATAATGACGACGTTTTTTACAACAGTCCCGAAGATTATCTTTTTGGATTGAACGACCACGAATTATGGAATATGGATATTGTTCTTGGAACTTCTAATTGGGATATTTGTTTCGATGCCAATCTTAAATTAAGCAAAGTTTTAAATGACCGAAATGTGGACCATTGGTTAGACATTCGACAAGATAGAGAACACGATTGGCCAGTTTGGAAAGAAATGTTTCCACATTATTTGTCCAGAATTAAATTTTTTTAAAACTAGAAATACGTATCAATATTAAAAATTATTCAACAAATTATTATGAAAAAAATTGGAATCTTATTTGGAATGGAAGATACTTATCCGAAAGCCTTTATCGACAGAGTGAACTCAAAAAATGAAAAAGGAATCATTGCCGAAGCGGTATCAATAGATAAAGTCGTACAAAATAAAGGTGGCGAATATGCCGTAATTATCGACCGTATTTCGCAAGATGTTCCTTTTTATCGTGCTTATCTAAAAAATGCGGCCTTAACCGGAACCAATGTCATCAATAATCCGTTTTGGTGGAGTGCCGACGACAAGTTTTTCAACAACGCTTTGGCCGATACTTTAGGTGTTCCGCTGCCTAACACCGTGATTCTTCCATCGGCTGAACATCCTACCGATACTACTTCAAAATCATTTCGAAATTTGACTTTTCCAATGGATTGGGAA
Source organism: Flavobacteriaceae bacterium (assembly GCA_947488595.1). Lineage (GTDB taxonomy): Bacteria > Bacteroidota > Bacteroidia > Flavobacteriales > Flavobacteriaceae > Flavobacterium. The sequence continues at coordinate 32,346 of CANKZI010000005.1, read as the reverse complement.
GGTATTTTTGACTATATCGGATTTCCCGCCTATATGAAGCCTTATGCTGGTGGCGGATGGAAAAACGTTTATCGAATAGAAAACAAAGAAGAGTTTTGGCAAAAACACCAAGAAACTGGACAATTGGTAATGCTTTTGCAAGAAGAGATTGTATTTACCGAATATTTTAGGGTGTATTGCCTTGGCGGAAAAGCAGTCAGAATCATGCAGTACGAGCCTCGAAATCCGCACCATTTGCGTTATGTGATTAATGGGCCGCCAGTTGATAAAAAATTACTAGCAACAGTAAAAGATTATACAATTAAACTTTGCAAAGGTTTAGGTTATGATTTTAATACAGTAGAATTTGCAGTTCGTGATGGTATTCCGTACGCAATTGATTTTGGAAACCCAGCGCCCGATGCCGAATTAACTTCAGTTGGTGCCGAAAATTTTGAATGGGTAGTCGAAGAATCTGCTAAAATGGCTATTGCTGCAGCAAAAAAACAAAAACCAGGTGTAATGAATTTGACATGGGGTACTTTTATTAAAGATGCTGCCAAATAATATAAATTATCAAATTTTCTAATTATCTCATTTTCTAATTATCTCATTTTTAAATTGACACATTAAAATCATGACAAAAAAATTACCAGTTTTCACACTCGGTGTCGAAGAAGAATACCAAATTATAGATCCGAGTACGCGAGATTTACGTTCGCATTTGTCAAAAATTGTTGACGGAGCAAAAATAATTTTAAATGAGCAAGTAAAAGCAGAAATGCACCAATCGGTTGTTGAAGTTGGTACTAATATTTGTAAAAGTGTAGCCGAAGCCAAGGATGAGATAAAATTCCTACGCAATAAAATTGTTGAATTGGCAGACCAACAAGGACTTGTTGTTGGTGGTGCTGGAACACATCCGTTTTCGAGATGGCAAGACCAACCCATCACCGACGATCCGCGCTACCACACGATTGTTAACGAATTGCAGGATGCCGCGCGTTCCAATTTGATTTTCGGAATGCACTGCCATGTGGGAATCGAAAACCGTGAAATCGGGATGCAGTTGATGAACCAAGCGTGTTATTTTTTGCCTCATATTTTTGCACTTTCTACCAATTCGCCGTTTTGGGAAGGCAGACAAACTGGTTACAAATCTTTTAGAACCAAGGTTTTTGATAAGTTTCCACGAACTGGTTTGCCCGAATATTTTGATTCGGTTTCGGCCTACGACAATTATTTGGATACGTTAGTAAAAACCAAATGTATCGACAATCCCAAAAAAATATGGTGGGATTTGCGTTTACATCCTTTTTATGATACTATTGAATTCCGAATTTGCGATATGAGTCTGACCGTTGATGAAACAATGTGTATCGTAGCGATTATACAAGCAGTTGTGGCAAAACTTTACAAGTTGACTATGCAAAATACCAGCTTTAATATTTATAGGATTGCCTTGATTAAAGAAAATAAATTCCGCGCTGCACGTTATGGCATCGAAGGAAATATGATTGATTTTGGTTTGCAAAGAGAAGTAGAAACCAAATTACTGATTGGTGAATTGCTGGAATTTATCGAAGATGTTGTCGATGAATTAGGCAGTCGTGAGCAAATCAGTTATGTGCATCAAATCATGCGAGAAGGTACTGGTGCAGATAAACAATTAGCGGTTTTTGAAAAAACGAATGATTTAACCAAAGTAGTCGATTTTATTACAAGCGAATTTACAAAAGGGCTTTAATACCATTTTAGTTGCATCGTTTTTAAATTTTAAATTTGATTACATTTACAAATTAGTATCTTGTTTTAAAAATTACAAAGAAAATATGACAGATCACACCATAAAAATTGCGATTCTAGACATGTACAATGGCGAATCCAATCAAGGAATGCGATGTCTCATTGACATTATAAATCGTTTCAATCAAATTGTGAGTTTTAAAATTTTTGATGTTAGAGGGAAATCTGAATTGCCCGAAGTAAAAAAATACGATATTTACATTTCTACTGGTGGTCCGGGAAATCCTTTAGAAGGTAATGGAATTTGGGACAAAAAATATTATGCTTTTATTGATGAAGTTTCCGCATGGAACAACGAAAATCAAATAAAAAAGCACATGCTTTTTATTTGTCATTCGTTTCAAATGGCGTGCAAACATTTTGGACTTGCTGAAATTAACAAAAGAAACGATACCTCATTCGGTGTAATGACTGTTCACAAAACCAAAGAAGGCCTTAATGATGGCGTTTTTGAAGGTTTGGCAGATCCATTTTATGCCGTCGATTCAAGAGATTATCAAGTGGTGCAACCCAATCTTAAAATTTTTGCTCAAAAAGGTGCTAAAATTATTTCGCTCGAGAAAATAAGAGACCATGTGCAATATGAAAGAGCAATTATGGCTGTTCGATTTTCTGACTACCTTGTGGGTACTCAATTTCATCCCGAAGCCGATCCTATTAGTTTTATTGCCAATCTGCGAAACGCGGAAAAAAGGGAGAAAATCCGCAAAATGAAAGGTAAGAGAAAATTCAGAAACATGCTCGAAGACCTTTTGGACAGTGATAAAATCTATAAAACCAACGAAACATTAATTCCCAATTTTCTTAGAATTGCCATTAATGATTTAATGAAAACTAAAAAAATACTATCCAACTAGCTGTATCTTGTGGTTTGTAATATTGTGTAAAGTACGGATACAATTTACATCCTGCCTGTACCTAATACCATTCCAAAAAAATGATTGACAAATACAGAACCCTTTTTAACGAAAGTTTTACCGATCAAAAATACCAAGAATTTCAGGATAATATAGCCCGTGATTTTGATTACTTGCCTACATTTCGAATGGCAGAAACACCTTTTTTCATTTCCAATGAATTAAAAAATCAATTGTTGGAAGGTTGTAATGATGTTATAAAATTAATTCAACAAAATGACTTTAAAGTACTGACAGAAAAATCTTTAACGTTAAATACAAAAGTACCAAATGAAGATGCGCACACTACTTTTTTGGCAATCGATTTTGGTATTTGTGAAGAAGACGGGAAAATAATTCCCAAGCTCATCGAGGTACAAGGTTTTCCGTCACTTTTCAATTATCAATATATTTTGTATAATAAATTCAAAAAGTTTTATCCATTTTTAAACGATTTAACACCTTTTATAAACGATATTTCTGGCGAAGCATATTTAGCAATTATCGAAGAAGCAATTTGTAACAACCATCCTAAAGAGCATGTAATATTATTAGAAATTGAACCCGAAAAACAAAATACCAAAATTGACTTTTATTATTGTAAAAGAGATCTTGGTATCCCGATTGTTTGCGTTACTGAAGTCGTCAAGAAGGGAAAACAACTTTTTTACACCAATGAAAATGGTCAAGAAATACAAATCAAACGCATTTACAATCGTGTTATTTTTGATGAGCTAGCATTGCGAAAAGACCTTAATCTGAGTTTTAGCTTTTCGGATGATTTGGATATTGAGTGGGCTGGACATCTAAACTGGTTTTTTAGAATCAGTAAATTTATACTTCCGTTGCTCAAAGGCAAATATTTTATCGAAACTACTTTGTTAAGTGATTTAAAATCAATTCCTACTGATTTAGAGAATTATGTGTTGAAACCGTTATTTTCATTTTCGGGTTCAGGAGTGATTTTTCATGTTAAAAAAGAAGATATTGAAGCCGTTGTTGATAAAGATTTATATATCCTACAGAAAAAAGTGCAATATATTCCGATTGTCCAATCGCCTGATGGTAAGGTAAAAGCAGAAGTTCGAGTGCTTTGTGTGTGGAAAAAAAACGATCCTGCTCCTACGCTACTCTGTAATTTGGTGCGCCTTAGTCGTGGCGAAATGATTGGCGTCAAATTCAATAAAGACAAAGATTGGGTTGGTGGCACTTTGGGCTTGTTTGAAAAGTAATTTGTGATTATGCCATAAAAAAAACGCCTTGATAATTCAAAACGTTTTACAATCAATACTATTTACTTTTTATTTTGTTGGGTTTTTCATCTCTTTTTCAATCATGTCATAAAACTGATCGATTTTAGGCAAAATAACAATACGTGTTCTTCTATTTGTTGCACGATTTTCGGCGTTACTGTTATCAACTAACGGAATGTACTCGCCTCGACCGGCGGCAATCAATTGTGCCGGATTGACTTTTAAATCTTTGGTCAAAACACGAACAATAGACGTTGAACGTTTTACACTTAAATCCCAATTGTCTAGCAAAACACCATTGCCAATGAATGGCACATTGTCAGTATGTCCTTCAACCATGCACTCAAAATCTGGTTTGCTATTAATCACTTTAGCTACTTTAGTCAAAATTTCTTTAGCACGATCACTCACAACATAACTGCCACTTTTGAACAATAATTTATCAGAAATAGAAATAAAAACTACTCCTTTTTCGACATTGACTTCAATATCTGGATCAGAAATACCAACTTCACGTTTCAAGCTCGTTACTAAAGCTAAAGTTACACTGTCTTTTTTGGTAAGTGCATCTTGCATTCTTGTAATCTTTAAATCTTTTTCCTTAATTGTTTCCAAAGCTTTCTCAATATTTTCGGCACCTTTGGCAGTCAATGTGGTCATATTACCCATATTGTTAATCAAATCTGAATTGTTTTTTTTCAAAAAATCGATTTGACTAGCAATAGCGTCTTTCTCTGTAAGACAAGCATTCAATTTAATTGTAGCGGTGTTCAATAAATCTTGAATTTCTTTGTTTTTTGCTTCAAGTGCAGCGATTTTCTTTTTGGTTCCGCACGAAGTTGTAAGCAAAGCTAGCAACGAAAAGGCTAAAATGATTTTTTTCATAATTGAATTTTTTAGTTCAAACAAATTTAGTGTTAAAATTTATTTTATTTTAAAATGTAAGGATAAACTATTGTTAAAAAAGTTTCTTGAATACCCTTCTTCTTTTTATATAATATTGATAAACGACACTTTTAACTTTATAGTATTGGGATTGTTGTTCGCTTTTACGTTTTTTCAATTGCGAAAAAAAAAGCTTGTAAAATGAAGCATGTGCCTTTAAAACGGCAAAAAAATGACTGCTTTGTCCTTTAAAAAGCAATTGCAATCCGGCCAAACCATCCAATAACATTCTGATAACAAGTGTAGTATAGAGTGATTTTTCGGGGAGATTTTTGGTCAACATCAACAAAGAATTTCTGAAATTCAAATAAGTTTTTTGCGGATTTCCGAATTGCAAAGTGGCACCACCAACATGGTAAACTGTCGATTCGGCTACATATTTTATAACATTTCCATCATTAAAGGCGCGCCAACACAAATCAATTTCTTCTTGATGTGCAAAAAAATCTTTGTCAAAGCCACCTAATGTTCTAAAAACTGATTTCCGAATAAAAAAACAAGCGCCAGAAGCCCAAAATATTTCCGAGGTCGCATATTGTTCGCTATCGTTTTCAATGGTGTCAAAAATTCGTCCACGACAAAACGCATAACCATATTGGTCAATGAATCCGCCAGCCGCTCCTGCATATTCAAAAGCTTTCTTATTATTATAATCTAAAATTTTTGGCTGAATAATAGCTGTTTTGGGTTCGCTTTCAAAAGTGGCCAGAACAGGTTGCAACCAATTTTCAGAAACTTCAATATCCGAATTGACAAGTGCATAAATAGGCTCTTCAACACAGTCTAGTGCTCGATTGTATCCTTCGGCAAAACCAAAATTCTGTTCATTTTTAATGATTTTAACCGAAGGAAAATGGGACTTTATAAAAGCTATTGATCCATCTGTAGAAGCATTATCAGCGACATAAATTTCGGCTTCTTTTGAGTAAAAAAGTACCGACGGAAGAAACTGCTCGAGTAATTTTACTCCGTTCCAATTCAGAATAACAACCGCTGTACTTTTCAATATTTTGAATTTTAGTTTTTGGGAAATAGAAGCTCAAAATTAGGCAATTCTTCTAAAAAAATATAACATTCGTTTTCAAAATCCATTTTACAAAAATAATGATTCTTACCATTTGTCACCATCAAATAATTGGCTTTCATCTTAATATTGTAACGTGCAATTTGATCAAAAGTACTTTGTGTAATTTTAATTTCAGGCGCTTTGCACTCGACTAGAATTCCAATCGAACCATCATTATTAAAAACCACCACATCATAACGTTTTATCAATCCATTAATTTTAAGGACTTTCTCGACATTAATTAATGATTTTGGGTATTTTTTTTGTTGCAAAAGAAACTGAACTACATGCTGACGCACCCATTCTTCTGGAGTTTTTATCACAAATTTTTTACGTATTTCATCAAAGATAGCCACTTTATTTTCGCTATTTTTGAAACGGAAGGAATAAGATGGGAAATTGAGTTGTTCCATAGGCAAATATAATTAGAAAATTAGATAATAAATAATCGAAGGCCCAGCAAAACAATGGATGAAGTAGTAAAAATTGTGAATGATCTCAAAAACGGAATTATCAAACCCATTTATTTTTTGATGGGCGATGAACCTTATTACATTGATAAATTATCTGACTATATTGAACAGCATATTTTAACCGAAGAAGAAAAAAGTTTCAATCAAACTATTCTTTACGGACGCGATGTTAGCATTGAAGATATTATTGGTACAGCAAAACGCTATCCGATGATGGCAGAGCGGCAAGTTGTAATCGTCAAAGAAGCACAAGATTTAATTAAAACCATCGAAAATCTTGAAAAATATGCCGAAAACCCAATGGCAACTACGGTTTTAGTTTTGTGCTACAAATATAAAACGCTTGATAAACGCAAAAAATTAATTAAACTCATTGACAAAAACGGACTAGTTTTCGAAAGCAAAAAACTCTACGAAAACCAAGTTGGACAATGGATTAGCCGATTGTTACAATCTAAAAATTATGCTATCGAACCCAAAGCGAATGCTATGCTGGTTGAATTTTTAGGGAACGATTTAGGAAAAATCAACAACGAGTTGGAAAAGTTGCAAATTGTTTTGCCCAAAGGCAGCACCATTACTGCAAAAGATATTGAGCACAATATTGGATTCAGTAAAGATTTTAATGTATTTGAATTGCGGAAAGCGATTGGCGAAAAAAACCAACTCAAAGCCTATCAAATTGCATATCATTTTGCCAATAATCCAAAAGACAACCCAATGGTAATGACCGTTAGTCTTATATTTGGATTTTTTGTACAATTGCTGCAATACCATGGTTTAAAAGATAAAAATCCGAAAAATGTCGCTACTGTCTTAAAAGTAAATCCTTATTTTCTTAAAGATTATGATGTGGCATTGCGCAATTATCCAATGAAAAAAGTCAGTGCAATTGTGGCCAATTTGCGCGATATTGATGTAAAAAGCAAAGGTGTTGGCGCCAATGCTTTACCAGAAATCGATTTATTAAAAGAAATGTTGTTCGCTATTTTTAGCTAAATAATATAGTATTTTAAAAAGGATTACCCCATTTTGGATTTACATATACATCTGTCCCCGCTAAAGTTTTTATGAATGCCGCCAATGCATCCATTTGTTCTGTTGTAAGATTGAGTTGTTGTCCTGAGATTACTGGCGAAAGTTGATGGTCTAAAGCATCATTTTGAGGAGGTGTATCGATAAAATTATAATGCGCAATTACCTGCTGCAAATTATTAAAAACTCCATTGTGCATTAAAGGACCGTTTGTCGTTCCGTCGGTTTTAACGACATCGCGCAAAGTTGGCGCTTTTGTATTGGTCAAATCTAAAACCAAATCATTGCCCAGACGACCAATCACTCCATTGTTGCGAGAATTAGGATTGATACTAAATTCGGGGGCTGCATGACAACCCGCACAACCTGCACCACCAGCAATACGGCTTCCATTTTCGTCAAATTGTGGCGGTCCTAAAAATAATCTTTTCCCTAAATTTTCCTGATCTGTAAAATTATCAAATGTCAAATTGTCGTTTGCAGTTTGAGCACGACCAATATCATATTTACTATCAAAAGATTGAATGCTTCTGATAAATTGCGCCAAAGCATTTTGAATACGACTTTCGGTTACTTGTTCATCACCATAAACAAAAGCAAATAATTCTTTATAATAGCCAATGTTCTGTAACTTGTTGATCAAAAAAAGTAAATCGCTATCACCATCTGTTCCGCTAAACCCCATTTCAATATGATTCTGAATCGGTTGCGTAATTTGTGCTTCTAAGTTCGCAGCCCTTTCATCCCAAAAGAACTTGCGCTCATTAGAAAATCTCGAATTTACCAATCGCATCGAATGCCTATCGGTTAAACCGTTCATACCAACACTTGCCACTGCAGTATCGCCGAAAGCATTGGCTTGAATGTGACAACTTGAACATGAAATTGTATTATCAGCTGATAAACTTTTATCATAAAATAACACACGACCTAACGTAGCCTCTTTATCAGTTATCGGGTTGCCAACCGTATTATCTTTTGTAATATAAACAGGGATTGTTTGGTTAGCATAATTGTCTAAACCATTTAAATTAATGCTATTTCCAAAAGTTGCCGTTACATTTGGATAAGGATCAATGGCGACATATTCGTCTTCGTCCTCACTTTTATTACAAGAAATAAAAATTGTTAGTAAGAGTAAAAACAATATTTTTTTAGGAGTTGCCATACTAAAAGCAATTTTGATTGGTTTATCTTTTTATTATTATTTTATATGTACTAGATTGTATTCCATCTGAAATTTTTAACAAATATATACCATTATATAACGAATCGGTTTCAATTATTGATAATGTGCTACCTTGAAGAATTTTCGATGTTGTAACAATTTGTCCTAATTCATTTATCAACATCACATCCAAATCTTTTTCAGTTAATTTTGATTGAATAGCAATAAAATCTTGGGCCGGATTGGGTGCAATAACTACTTTAAAATCATCATTTTCAAATGAATTTGTTGCTAAAGATGGATTATAAGTTGTAACTCCAGCTGGAATTGTAGTTACTGTTGTTACAGCAACATTTCCATAAAAAGTAGGACCAACAACATAAGGATATGCCGAATTATGATTGGCATCAACAGTTGTAAAATAACAATAAATTCCATTTGGATATTCTGGAGTTACACAAAAACGACCATTGTGAACATCCAAATAAGTAGGGTCATTAGGATGAGAAATGTATTCATAATCCTCTCTAAAATAACCATTAAAATATTGAGTTCCGACTGCTGGACCGTTTAATCTGGTTGTATTTGTTTTTAATTGATAGCTGGATTTCATGCGCGTAATTGCGCCCGTTCCATCAGTATTTGTAAATGCGTACGCACCATAAATTGGAAAACCATCATATGTAAATCCTAGCAAAGGAGAATGTACCAAAGGATTTATAACATACAAACCATCAGAGGGATACGTATCACAAATATTAGAAATTACTTGTAAATCTAAATTAAAAGCACTTGGATTTTGATGGTGGTGGTAATTGCCCATTGCTGGATGCGCTTTGGCACAATCAAAACCTGCTCTTTCAGCAGGAATAGCATCTCGGTTCCATGCTTGCGTAGCCATTGGACCGCCAGGACAAGGAGGATTTCCGGGTCCACCACACAAAGCAAGAGTAGCGTTGTTCCAAGCCACGCCATCACGATAATCAAATAATGCGACACCATTGATAAAAACGCCTATATTTCCTCCAGTCGTTGCAGTTGCCGTGCCAGTATTTTGAGTTGGATTCAAAGGAATTCTAAATATTTTATTTTGTGCTGTTGCCAAAGACGGGTTTAAATCTTGAAAAGGACCCGTTATGTATGCCGGAATTCCAGTAGCCGAAACAAAAGAATAAGTGTTATTGTACTTGACAGACTGCACATTGGCTTGAACAGCATCAATTATCGGAGTGGAATTTCCGGTTGTATAATGTCTGCCGGTAATACCCGTTGTATTTTGCAACCAACTTGTAATGGCAGGATTGGTTTGTGCGAAAATAGTAGAAGAAAATAAAATTGAAAGTAAAAAAATTATCTTTTTCATAATTATATGTTTTGGTTTATCATCTTTAGACGCAATTAAAAAAAAATTCTTGCATCAATTTCTAATTAATTTTTGGGATAATTAAAACGTGTGTCAAAAAGAAACTCTTTATCAGTTAAAGTCTTGATAAACAATACCAAATCAACACGTTCATTGTCACTCAAATGCATAGGTTGCATCAAATGCGTTGCTAAATTTTTTGTCTTTTGAATGTTATTATAATGATTTACCACCTCATTCAAAGTCTTAAATCTTCCGTCATGCATGTATGGAAAAGTAAATTGTACATTGCGCAAGGTGGGCACTTTAAATTTCAAATAATCATTTTCATTATTTGTGATTTTAATTCGTCCATAATCATTTAACGTAGTATCTAAACTTAAACCATTATTTTCAAATGTACCGTTTGTAAATAATGGTTCGGTATGACATGAGGCACAGTTTTGTTTAAATAATGTATAACCGTTCTGTTCTTTTTCGGTAAATTGCATTTCATTGCGCATCACTTTATCGTATTTTGAATTTGAAGAAACGAGTAGCAATTCAAATTGCGAAAGTGCTTTTAAAGTCAATTGTCCTGTGACTTTTGAAGAACCAAACGCAGCTAAAAAAAGTGCTTTATACTTGGTACTTTTTTGCAATTTCTGAACTACATTTTCCAATGTTTCATCCATTTCGTCATGATTTTCAATCGGATTTAAGGGTTGCATATCCAAATGATTTACTCCTCCATCCCACATGAAACTTTTAGACCAAGCCAAATTGACCAATGCCATTGCATTTCTTTTCCCAATTTTTCCGTCAATTCCATGACTTAACTCATGATCAACGTGAGCAAAACCAGTAGCTTGCAAATGACAACTGGCACATGAAATGGTGCTGTCACGAGATAAAATAGGATCGTAAAACAAAGCTCTTCCCAATTCAAAACCTTCTTGAGTTAAAGGATTTTTTGAAAAATCATAATTTGGCTTTTTCCAATTTTTAGGAATATCAATATAGACTGGTGTGGTCATTTTTTTTACAAATGCCAACGAAACCAAAATTATGATTCCAATAAAAATAATATTGATATATTTCTTTCTCATTCAATCGTAAACATGCTCTGACTAAAATTGGCAATGTCCATGGCGATTTTACTTGGAATCATAATCGAATTCGTCTCCGAAAGTTTCAAATTAGAAAACAATATGCCAAGATCAACTGCAATTTCAAATTGTTCCTTATTAGGATACAAAACGATTTTTCGAATCGCATAATAAGGATATAAATAACCTCCAATATGAAACTGAAATTCATTTTTTCGGGTCAAACAACTGCTACTTTTTCCTTCAATTTTCATATTAATATAACCGCTTTGCCAAGCCCAATACATTCCTTTTGTTGGGTCCAAATCGCCGGATAAGGCACCAGAAACATTGGTCGTACTGTCAATTCCAATTGAAAATGAAATTTTTGAAATAATTTTATTTTCATTTTTACAGATCGAAACTTGCAACGAATTTGGATCATCCATAGCAATCAAATGATAACTATTGGCTGGTTTAAATATGCTTTTATCAGAAAATTGAATTTCAATATTACTAACATAAAACCGAAACAAATCAATGGATAGCGTATCTTGATTTTTTGAAATATAGGTTTTGTGCGACAGTAATTTTGAATTATCAAACTTCAAATTAAATGGCAACACCAAACTATCACCCTTTTCTTGGGTAAAACCAATTTGAAAAAAGGATAGCATCAAAAAAAAACAAAGTAATTGTTTGCTACTCATGCCTCGGTTTTGGTTTCCCTGAAAAGATTTTAGACAATTCGCGTGTCAAAGCATCAAAATCTTTCAATTGTTCATCATTGCACAATATTTTAATGTCTTCAAAATGCTTAAAATGGGTATTTTCTATTCGCTGTTGACAATTTACTATTACCGCAATCAAACTGTCTTTGGTTTTTAAATTTGGTTCTGATTGAAGCAATTGCAAATACAATTCGTTTTTTACCTGGCGGATTTGTTTATCAAAATCATTGATCTGGCTTCTGTGCCATTGAATTAATTTTTGATAGTCAACTTGCTGCTTCTTATCAAAATGCAATTTCTCGATAATAATTGTTGCAGGGCGTGTATGATTACGTGCATTATTAACATGGCTTTTCGAGAAAATTAAAAAACCTAATGTTGCTCCATTAAGTAATAAAAGTGCTATGACAGCCCAACCAAAAATTTTTACTTTATTCATATTAGTACAATTGATTTGTTTTGGATAAATCCGAAGCCAGTTGTTCTGCTTTTGATTTTTTGTAGTCTGATTCTGAAAATACAAATTTGATATTCAATGAAAATAAAACCAAAAATGAAGCCGCTGCAACCCAAATCCAAGGTTTTGAAATCCTATTTTCATTCTGAATACGCAATTGAATTTTAGAAAAAATAGCATCGTCAGGCTCAATTTTTGTCTTCCCATTGGTGCTGTTAAATACTGTATCAATCCATTTTTCTTTTTCCATAATCTGCTGGATTTACTTGGTTTCTTTTAGACGAATTAAATTATTTTTTCTTGTGGTATTGTTCAAATTGATGTGATAATTTTTCTTTCAAACTTGATTTTGCTCTAAAAACAAGCGATTCTACAGCAGAAATACTGATTTTCATAATTTCCGAAATGTCTGAATTACTCATTCCATCCACTTTTGAAAGTACAAATGCCGTCTTTTGGTTTTCAGGCAGTTGATTAATAACACCAAACAATATCTTTGCATTTTCTTTATTTTCTAATGCAATGCCTGGATGTTCAAAATTGGAAAGGTGTTGAATTTCGTAATCATTATTGGATTTTTTTCCAAAAATAAACCAGCGTTTTTGACTGTTTTTATACTTGATAAAATCCAAACATTTATTGATTGTAATCCTGTAAATCCAAGTTTTTAGCGAAGATTTGTGATTAAACTTATCCAAAGATTGATAAACAAGTACAAAAACATCTTGCATTATTTCTTCGGCATCTTCGGTATTTTGCAAATAATTAAGCGCTACATTATACACAAGTACTTTATACTCAGTATAAATTTTCTCAAAAACATTTGAATTATTTAACATCTTTCAAATATGCAAAAAAAAAATAAGAAACCAAATCAAGCATTTTTTTATTCCAATCGCCATTTTTTCAAACCACAATATTTGTTATATTTGAAACTTGATAAAACAACAAAAATCTCTTGCGTAATATGAAATTATTAGAAGGAAAAACTGTTATAATTACTGGTGCTAGCCGTGGAATCGGAAAAGGAATCGCCGAAGTTTTTGCCAATCATGGCGCCAATATTGCTTTTACCTATAGTGCTTCAGCTGAATCTGCTTTATTACTAGAAAATGAGCTAAATGGAACCGGTATCAAAGCCAAAGGTTACCAATCTAATGCTGCAGATTTTAACGAAGCACAAACTTTTGTTGAAGCGGTTTTAAACGATTTTGGAAAAATTGACGTATTAATCAACAATGCCGGAATCACAAAAGACAACCTTTTAATGCGCATGTCAGAAGAAGATTTCGATAAAGTAATTGATGTCAATTTGAAATCGGTTTTCAATATGACCAAAGCCATTCAAAAAACTTTTTTAAAGCAACGTTCAGGATCGATCATCAACATGAGCTCCGTAGTTGGTGTAAAAGGCAATGCCGGTCAAACCAATTATGCTGCTTCAAAAGCTGGAGTTATTGGATTCACCAAATCGGTGGCGCTCGAATTGGGTTCTCGTAATATTCGTTGCAATGCCATTGCACCTGGATTTATAGAAACCGAAATGACAGCAAAACTTAACGAAGATGTAGTCAAAGGTTGGAGAGAAAGTATTCCACTAAAACGTGGTGGATCAACCGAAGATGTCGCCAATGCTTGTTTGTTTTTTGCATCAGACATGAGTGCTTATGTTACAGGACAAGTTTTGAATGTCGATGGCGGAATGTTGACATAATAACTTCATTTTGAAATTGGAGTAATTACTGTCAATTTACTTTTAACAATTGGAACATAAACGCAAGTGTTGCCAAGAGTGTGTTTTGTAATAAAGTTATATACAAGTAATAAATCCAAAGAATTTTTGAATAAATAATAATTTTCAATCTGAAATTGAAAAACAACTAAATGAATTTAAATACATTTTTGCTCCTTTTACTTGCGCTTATTGCCGCGTATGGTTTATCTTACTACCAATATTTTTATAAAAATAAAACAAAAAACAAAGTCAATTTGCTTTTGGCCCTGCTGCGATTTTTTAGTGTTTTTGGCATCTTGGTATTGCTCATCAATCCAAAAATAACACGCAACACTTTTGAAACCAATAAAACGCCATTGCCTATAGTTGTTGACAATTCAAGTTCTATTGTCGATTTAAAAGCCAATGCAATGGCAATTGAGCTGTATAAAAAATTAAACACCAATGCTGACTTAAAAGAAAAGTTTGAAATACAATCTTATCAATTTGATAATGAATTTGAATTATCAGAAAATTTTGATTTTAAAGGCACGCAAACCAATTTAGAACAAGTGGCTAAAAGCCTAAAAAGCATTCATAAAAATAAAACTTTTCCAACAGTTTTGATTACCGACGGAAACCAAACTTCGGGTAACGATTATGTTTTTACCTTTGACACAAACAACAAAGTTTTTCCATTGGTTTTGGGCGATACAACAACCATTTTAGATGTAAAAATCGTTCAACTCAACGTTAATAAATATGCTTTCCAAAAAAATAAATTCCCAGTCGAAGTTTTTTTACAATATACTGGTAACAAATCCATTACAACTAATTTTAGCATTTCGCAAGGCAATAGCATTTTAAACAAACAACAAATTGCTTTTTCATCTTCAAAAAGGTCAGCCATCGTGAAATTATTACTGCCTGCAGACAAAATTGGTTTGCAGATTTTTAAAGCCGCGGTAACATCCAATGCAATCGAAAAAAATACTTACAACAACAATAAAAATTTTGCGGTTGAAGTCATTGATCAGAAATCGGAAATTGCCATAATAAGTGCAATCAATCATCCCGATTTAGGAGCGCTAAAACGTGCAATTGAAACTAATGCACAACGTAAAGTAACGCTAATTAAACCAAACGAAAACAAATCATTAGAAAATTATAATGTTTTAATTTTATACCAACCAACAAGTGCATTTAAATCGGTTTTTGATGCCAATAAAAATGCGCGAATCAATACCTTTATCATTACTGGAAACAATACTGATTTTGTATTTTTAAATCAGCAGCAAAATAATTTGGCTTTTAAAATGAGTGGACAGAGCGAAGATTATTTAGCCGAATTAGATACACAATTTAACCTCTTTGCGATTGATGATATTGGATTTAATAATTTTCCACCGCTGCAAAATGCTTTCGGAACGATCACAAAAAGTAGCAACATCGAAGTTTTACTTTCGTCAAAGATTAGAAATATTCCGACCGCAATGCCTTTGCTCGCTTTCGCAGAAAATCAAGGTCAAAGGACCGCTTTTTTATTAGGAGAAAACTTTTGGAAATGGCGCTTACAAAGTCATATTGACAACGCATCATTTGAAAAATTTGATGTTTTTATCGATAAAACAATTCAGTATTTGGGTACTAATAATTCAAAAAAATCATTGGTTGTCAATCATGAAAGTTTTTATAATTCGGGAGACGCGATTGAAATTACAGCACAATATTTCAATAAAAACTATGAATTTGACGAAAAAGCAAGATTGTCAATTTCGGTTGTAAATAAAAAAACAAAACAAACAAAAAATTACGATTTACTCAAAGGAACAAACGCCTACAAAGCGAATCTTGACGGCCTTTCGGCTGGACAATACACATTTGTTGTTAAAGAATTAACATCAAATGCAACCTACAGCGGTTTTTTTGAAATCCTTGATTTTGATATCGAAAAACAATTTGTAAATCCAGATTTGAATAAATTAAAACAATTGGCATTGCAAACACAAGGAAAAGTTTTTATGCCCAATCAATTAAATCAATTGATAAAAAATCTTTTAGAAAACCCAAATTATAAGGCGGTCCAAAAAGCAATTATCAAAAAAGTGCCTTTGATCGATAGTATTTTATTGTTGATCTTAATAGTTATTGCCCTCGCTTGCGAATGGTTTGTGCGCAAATACAATGGGATGTTGTAAATTATAACCATGAAAAATATTCTTTCTTTCATTTTAATAATCCTCAGTTTTGCGAATGGAAATGCACAAACCTGGAAAAAAAGTATAGATGAAGCAATACTGGCCGCTTCGCAGTCTAACAAGAAAGTTTTGATTTTGTTTACCGTTGCCGAAAATTGTGATAATTGTTACGCGTTGGAGCAACACATCTTTAAATCGGAAGAATTCCTCGCTTTCGCCGAAGCACACTATATTCTTGTACGATTGGATTTTTCGCAGGATCAAAATGATTTATCTCAAGAACTGGTCGACAAAAACCTGCTAATTGTAGAAAAATACAACAAAGACGGTTTTTTTCCATTGGTGGTTGTTTTAAACAAAACAGCAAAAGTGCTAGGTAAGATTGGTGTTTATAAAGATGAAACACCAACACAATTCATTCGTTTGCTGCAATCATTTTAAAGTTGACGCTTTTTTTCTTAATCAAACTTTAATTTGTTGTTAAGCCAACGTTAAGCGTTTTTATTGCTTGTTTTTTGAATTTTGTAAAAAAAACAATGTTCAAATACAATATAGTTTCTGGAAGATTTACATTGCTTCTGGCTTTTATAAAATGGTTTTTATTGGTTTCGTTTCTATTGCGATTGGTTTTCATAATACTTACCGCCAATAGTATTTCTTGGAATTTTACTGATTTTTATGGCGCTCTATTTACTGGTCTTTTTTTTGATATAGGAACAATAAGTTGGATAGTTTTGCCTGCATTAATTTATTATTTCATACTTCCAAACCGATTTGTAGGCTTGCGATTTGACAAAATTATTGTCTATTTCATCACCGCAATTACATTGTTCTTACTCATTTTTGTGTTTTTTGCCGAAATTACTTTTTGGGAGGAATTCAAAACACGATTTAATTTTATTGCGGTAGATTATCTCATTTATACACATGAAGTTATTGCCAATATTCAAGAATCGTATCCTTTGCCTGTATTGGTTTTAGGAGTTATTTTAATTACAGCGATTGTGTTTTTTATATTTCATAAAAAGAATGTCTTCAAAAAAACTTTTACTCAAAAAGCGTCTCTTAAACAAAAAACAATCATTTTATTTTTAGGACTTTCTGTTGTGACATTCTATTCAATTTTTATCACAAACAATCAAGCTGAATGGTCTAAAAATCGGTATAATGCAGAAATTTCAAAATCTGGAATTTATTCTTTTTTTGCCGCTTTTAGAAACAACCAAATGGAATACACAAAGTTTTATACCAAGATAAGCAATGAAAAAGCGTTTGGAATGATAAGGAAAAAATTGGCGCAGGAAAATGTCGAATTCAAAGATGATGGATTGTCTATTCATAGAACTATCACAGATACAGCAGCTTCAAATGTCAAGCAAAATGTTGTTTTTATTCTTGTCGAAAGTTTGAGCGCTAGTTTTATGAATGAATTTGGTAGCAACGAAAACAATATGCCGTTTTTAGACAGCTTGGCGCAAAAGAGTATTTTTTTCAAAAACCTTTATGCAACAGGAACTAGAACAGTTCGCGGAATGGAAGCTGTGACCTTATGTATTCCGCCAACTCCAGGACAAAGTATCGTTAAAAGGCCAGACAATCAAAATTTATTCACAGTGGCTAACGTATTCAAATCCAAACAATACAATTGTAACTTCTTTTATGGTGGCGATGGTTATTTCGATAATATGAATGCCTATTTTGGAGGTAATGGATTTACAATTTATGACCGTGGCCGTGGTAGTGTTTTGAGTGATAAAATTAAAACTATAAGAAATAATATTACAGATAATGAAGTTACTTTTGAAAATGCTTGGGGAATTTGTGACGAAGATATTTACAATAAAATGCTTAAAGTTGCCGATGAAAAATTCGCGAAAAAGCAACCTTTTTTTAATTTTGTGATGACTACTTCTAATCACAGGCCTTACACCTATCCCAATGGCAAGATTGATATTCCGTCAGGAACAAGCCGTCAAGGCGCTTTAAAATATACTGATTTTGCCTTGCGCCAAATGTTCAAAAAGGCAAAAACAAAAGATTGGTATAAAAATACAGTATTTGTAATTATCGCCGATCATTGTGCCAGTAGTGCCGGAAAAGACGAGATTGATGTTGCCAATTATCATATTCCAGCATTCATCGTAAATTTGCCAGAAAATCAAAATCAAAAAATTATCAAACAATGCTCGCAGATTGATTTGTTTCCAACGCTTTTTGCTCTATTTCATTGGAATTATGAATCGGATTTTTTTGGAAAAGACGTACAAAACCCAAATTTTCAAGAAAGGGCTTTGCTTGGGACTTACAGAAAATTGGTTTTAATGAAAGGTACAAAAACAATGATTTTATCAGACCAAAAGCAACAAAAATTTTACAATTGGAACAAAACTGACAATAGTTTACAACCTTTACCAATGGACCAGTCGTTTCTAAACGAAACCATTTCGTGGTACCAAACTGCTGATTATCTTTTTAGTTGTAAACTTTTAAAATAGCTTTTTTTGTTAACTTAATATTTACTTAATTTCTGTATGCTCAAATAATAAGAGTATTTTTTTAAGATTACATTTGTACTATTATAAAACATCAAAAAATGCGAAATTTATTTATCATTAGCTTTATTTTTTGCTCCTTTTTTGGATTTGCTCAAAACTGGAAAACCAATTTTGAAGAGGCAAAAGCGCAAGCCGCAAAAGAAAATAAGAATATTGTTTTGGTTTTTTCTGGTTCCGATTGGTGTGCGCCATGCATTAAATTAGACAAAATGGTTTGGCAATCTGAAGCTTTTAAAGCTGAAGCTGATACAAATTGGGTCATCTATAAAGCCGATTTTCCAAAGAAAAAAGCCAATCAATTGACCGCAGAATTGTCAGAAAAAAATAAAGTTTTAGCCGAAAAATACAATAAAGATGGCAGTTTTCCTTTGGTTGTATTGTTAGACAAAACTGGAAAAGTGATTGGTAAAACCGGTTTTAAAAATTGTTCGGCAACCGATTACATCAAACTCATTCATTCACTTGAAAAATAGAACATGCGTAGTTATTTTGTACCGCTTTTTTTGTTGACTTCTTTACTGTCTTTTGCACAAATCACACATAAAAGAAAACTGATGATGCTCGGAAGTCCTTTTGAAATTACTGTAGTTGCACAAGATACAATCAAAGGCAATACTTATATCGATTTAGCGATAGCCGAAGTCAAACGTATCGAAAACCAAATTTCTGATTGGATTCCGACTACTCCAATTTCTCAAGTAAATAAAAATGCTGGAATTCAACCTATAAAAGTACCTATAGAAGTTTTTGAATTGGTTGAACGTTCAATAAAAATTTCCGAATTGACCTCTGGCGCTTTCGATATTTCATATGCCTCTATGGATAAAATATGGAAATTTGATGGTAGCATGAAAGCCATGCCAACCGAAGAAGCCATAAAAAAATCGGTCGCCAAAATCGGATACAAAGACATTCTGCTCAATCAAAAAGAGCAAACTATTTTCATAAACAAAGGCATGAAACTGGGTTTGGGAGGCATTGGTCAAGGTTATATAGCCGATAAAGTAAAATCGCTTTTGGTTGAAAAAGGTTGTCAATCTGGTCTAGTGAATGTTTCTGGCGATATCAATGCTTGGGGAAAACAGCCTGACGAAACCCCTTGGTCGATTGGCATCATCAATCCATTGAATAAAAATAAAGTATTTGCCACTTTTCCGCTATTAGATAGTGCAATTGAAACCTCTGGAAGCTATGAAAAATTTGTTGTTTTTGACGGAAAAAGATATTCACACATTATTGATCCAAGAACAGGCTATCCTGCAACGGGTGTTGTAAGCGTTTCTGTTTTTGCAAAACAAACAGAAATTGCTGATGCTTTGGCAACTGGCATTTTTGTGCTTGGCGTTGAAGTTGGATTGGATCTGGTCAATCAACTAAAAGGAATCAGTTGTATTATTGTAGATGATAATGGAACCGTCCATGTATCAAAAAATATAGACATCAAAAAATACCAATAATGAAAAAAGCAATCCTATTTTTAATCGCTCTTTTAGCATTAAATTTGCAATCTTGTACTGCTGTTAAAGAATATGAAAAAGAGAAAATTAATGATGTCGACATGAAACTAACGGCGAGAACAACCGAGCGTTTTGAAACTAATTTTCAAGTCTATCGCGAAGCTGCAGCTGGTGCTAATGGTGGCAAAACTGGTGGAGGTTGTGGATGCAATTAAGCATGTTAATTATGAAAAATACAAGAATTTTATTTTTATTTCTGATTTGTTTAAATGCTTTAGCGCAAGAAAAAGACAGCACCGAAGTTACTTTTAAAAAACGGGTTTTAGAAAGTACCGAAGTCGATTTTTTAATCAGTTATTACAAACAAGACGGTATTCATTCGGCAGTTTCTGGCGGAAGCGGTCTAGAAGATTTGACCGATATTACACCAACAATTATTGTAACAATGCCTTTGAATGATGACGCTATTTTAACTGTTGATGCAGGCCTTTCTGCTTATTCGTCAGCATCTTCAGGAAATATAAATCCATTTGATAGTGCAACGCCAAGTCCGTGGCAAGCAAGTTCTGGAGCATCGGCACAAGATGCGTTGACGACTTTGGTGGTGAGTTATAGTCATTATTCAAACGACAGAAATACAATTTGGAATGCGCACATTTCTGGTTCGGTTGAATATGATTATTCGTCAAAAGGTTTTGGTGGTGGATTAACCAAATTATTCAACAATAAAAACACAGAAGTTGGCATTGCCGCAAGTGCTTATCTCGATGTTTGGAGTCCTATTTATCCTAAAGAACTTAATGATTTCGCAAATAATGGCAACAATTTGAGCGGTGGAATTTTTAATAATTTTAATATTATTGGCAACACAAACTACAATCCAAGTGCATTCAAATTTCTAAACAATAAAAACAGAAACTCTTTTGCTTTGTCATTTACTTTTTCACAAGTCATCAATAAAAAAATGCAAGTTTCGATTTTTCTAGATGTTTTGCAACAACAAGGTTTGCTTTCAACACCTTACCAACGGGTTTATTTTGCAGATGTTGAAGATTCATTTATCAATACTTTTCAGTTGGCAGACGATATTGAGCGATTACCCGATTCGCGCTTCAAAATTCCAATTGGCGCAAGGTGGAATTATTATCTTAACGAAAAATTTGTTTTGCGAAGTTATTATCGTTTTTACTCTGATAATTGGGGCATTGTCGCGCATACGGCAAGCATAGAAATTCCTTTAAAATTATCTGACCGATTTACTGTTTTTCCAACGTACCGTTATTACACCCAAACCGCTTCTGATTATTTTGCGCCCAAAGAAGTACATCTTTCAACCGAAAAATACTATACGTCTGATTATGATTTATCTGCTTTTGTTGCCAACCAGTATGGATTTGGGGTTAATTATACCGATATTTTTACCAATTCAAAAATCTGGAAATTTGGTTTGAAAAATATAGATTTCAGATACAATCATTATGACCGAAGCGATGGCTTGAATGCCAATATTGTTTCGCTAGGCCTTAAATTTGTAATGCAATAATATGAAAATCCTAATAATTGAAGACGAAATAGGTATCGCCAATTTTTTAAAACAAGGATTAGAAGAAGAAGGTTATACCGTTTTTGTTGCTAATGATGGAAAAAACGGGTTGGATTTGGTGCAAACACAAAAGGTCAATATGGTGCTTTTGGATTGGATTTTACCAGAAATGACCGGAATTGAAGTCTGCAAAACTATTCGGAAATCAGACACCAAAACACCAATTATTTTTCTTACTGCCAAAGATACTGTTCAAGAAACTATTGAAGGACTCAAAGCTGGAGCCAATGATTATATCAAAAAGCCTTTTAGTTTTGAAGAGTTGGTCGCTAGAATAAAAATCCATTTCCGAAATGAAAATGAAAACGATGAGTTACAACTCGGAAATATTAAAATAATTAAATCCAAACACCAAGTTTTTGTCAATAATCAAGAAATTGCTTTTACCCAACGCGAGTTGGAATTATTGGTTTACCTCATACAAAACAAAGGTAAAGTTTGTACAAGAAATCAAATCATAGAACATGTTTGGAATATTCATTTTGAATACGACACTGGTGTTATTGATGTTTTTATGAATGCCATTCGAAAAAAACTAAACCTAAACAAAGAAGAAGATCTCATTAAAACAATCCGCGGTGTTGGTTATATTGCTAATGATATCGATTAATTATGGTACTATTTTCATACAAAAACAGAATCGCATTGTACTATATTATCAGTACTGGTTTGCTAATTTCATTGGTGTTTTTGATGATTTATCAAATCGTTTCTTACAGTGTTCACAAGCACATTGACGACTATATCAATGAAGAAGTCATCGAACATTTGGAAGAAATCAAAATCGATCAAAACAATGCCTATCTGATACAAGTAGACCAATGGCGGGAAACAAAAAATAACGAAGTCAATGTAAACGCTGTTTTTGTCCAGTTTTTTGACGTTAATAATCAACTCATAGATAAATCGCCCAATTTAAAAAATTTATCGCTACAATTATATAATTACAAATTTGATAATCAATATGTTGATACTTATTTGAACGGCAAACCAATCCGACAAATTCAAGTTCCTATTTTAGACAATAAAAAAATAGTCGGTCGAATTTTCATTGCGATTTCATTGGATGAAGCCATATTAATCTTAACCAACCTGAAGAATATTTTTTATGTATCGTTTCCTGTAATTTTAATATTATTGTTTTTTATTGCGCGGTTTATCGCAGGCCGAAGCATCAAACCAGTAATAATGATTACAGAAACTTCAAGTCGAATCACAAAAGATAACCTTAAAGAACGCATGATTTTACCGCAATACAAAGACGAATTGTTTGCGCTTTCAAAAACCATTAATGATTTACTCGACAGTATCGAAAATGCAGTTGCGCGCGAAAAACAATTCACATCGGCTGCTTCTCATGAATTGCGCACGCCACTAGCAGTCTTAAAAGGCACTTTAGAGGTTTTGACTCGGAAACCGCGCACGCAATCTGAATATGAAGAAAAAATTAATTATTGCATTACCGAAGTCGATCGACTGAATCATCTGGTTGACGAACTACTTTTATTAACAAGATTTGAAGACCAAAAGCAAAATATAAAATACGAGAATGTTTATCTTAATGCTTTGGTATTAGATGTTTTGACGATGTACTCTGCAAAAATTAATAATAAAAACATCACGGTCGAGACCAATTTTTATGATGATTTTTACATCGATTCAGACACTTACTTGATCTCAATCATAATTAGTAATATTGTTTCAAATGCAGTCAAATATTCTAATAATGAAGGTACAATTAATATTGAATTGCTTTCTAAAAATGATACCTTTGTATTGACTATTAGCGATAATGGAATTGGTATAGTCGAAGAAGATTTTGGGAAAATATTCGATCCATTTTACAGATCCAAAGCAACCCATCATACTGAAATTAAAGGAACTGGTTTAGGATTATCAATCGTAAAACGATTGTGTGATTTATTAAATATTCAATTCAAAATAGCACCTAATTTAGATAAAGGAATTACTTTTACACTTTTTATAAATAAATAAACTAAATATTTTTAAGATGAATGAAGCTCATTTACATATGGTTTTTAACCATTTTCCAATCATAGGAACCTTATTTGGACTTGGCATTTTGGTTTTTGGTTTTTTTGCCAAAAATAATACACTCAAAAACACCGCTTATATTTTATTCATCATTGCCGCTGTTTTTGGATTTTTATCAATGTCAACAGGCGAAGGCGCAGAAGAATTAGTAGAAGATTTGCCCAATGTTGGTCACGATATTATTCATGAACATGAAGAAATAGCCGAAAAATTTATTTTGTTCATGTATGCAACAGGAATTTTTTCAATACTCTCACTTTTTATGTCAGTGAAAAAACACATTTTTGCTAAACTGGCATCTATTATTACTTTAATTTTAGCTATTGTTACTTTTGCATTAGCAACAAAAGTAGGCATTACTGGCGGCGAAGTGCGACACACCGAAATCAGAACTGCAAATGCTCCAGTAACAGAAAATGCGGATTAATTGAACTTTTATAGTGCTTTATATATGTTTTTCGAACAAAAAATTACATATAATTTAAATATTATGAAAAGTTAAAGTTTGTAATTAACTTTCTTTTATTTCAAAAATCAAAAAACTATATTTACTAAATTAATACTAGTAATTATAGTTTTCTTGCATTTAAGATGAAGTCAAAAAATAATACCGATGTTACATTCCAATCCGATGAATTGATTGAACCACAACTCAATATTTTGTTGACCACCGACGAAGATGACGCAAGACCAGTTTATATTTCAGGTAATTTTAACCATTGGCACACCCAAGACAAGCACTTCGAAATGGAAAAAATTGGCGACGGTCTATACCACTATAAATTTGCTCATGATTTTGCATATCCTCCTGAATTGCTTTATAAATTTACCAAAGGCGATTGGAGCGAAGTTGAAATCGACAAATATGGTAATCGTACCGAAAACCGTTCCTGTAAACAATACGTTGGTATTCGCAAAGAACATGTTTATAAATGGCGTAAAAATTGGCTGCCTTTTAAATCCAATTTTTTGCCCAAAATACAGTTGATTTCCGACGAATTTGAAATGCCACAACTCAATAAAAAAAGAAAGATATGGGCTTTATTACCTCATGATTATGATTTTTCTGAAACTGATTATCCAGTAATGTATTTGCAAGACGCGCAAAATCTTTTTAACGAAAACGCAAAATATGGCAACTGGGAAATCGATAAAAAATTAGCTGTAATGTCAGAATACAACATCGGAAAAATTATCATTATCGCTATTGAACACGCCGAAAAAGACCGCATCAAAGAATATAATGTTGGCAAAACAGTACTTGGCGTGGGGCAAGGAAAAAAATACATTCGGTTTGTTACTGACACCTTAAAACCATTTGTCGACAAAAAATTCAGAACCAAACCCGAACGCGAATTTACTGGAATAGGTGGAAGTTCAATGGGCGGATTGGTCAGTATTTTTTGCGGATTGATGTATCCAGAAGTCTACGGAAAACTAATGATTTTTTCGCCATCTCTTTGGGTTGCACCAAAAATCAACTTCAATAACCTTGATTTTTCAGAGCCTAGCGACACAAAAATTTATTTATATGCCGGTGCCGAAGAAAGTGAAACCATGATTCGGCATGTCAAAAAATTTCAGAACAATATGATTCAAAATGCGTTTGTAAGCGATAACATGAAAATAAAATTAAGCATAAATAGCGAAGGCAAACACAACGAACTCTATTGGAGTGACGAATTTCCAAAAGCAATTGAATGGCTATTTTTTAATACTAAAGACAATTAAATGCAAATCAAATATTTACAAAATCTAAATAATTTTTCAGGAACTATTTTAATTCCTGCTTTTGAAACCCATTCAAAAAGTTTGATTCCCATCGAATTTCATGGCGTTTCGGTCGCTTCAAAAGTATTTTATGGCAAAAAAGATTCTGTTTATTTGGTCGAAAAATACGATTGTACCCATGTCTTTATCGGAATAGGAAATAATAGCGACTACAAAACCCTAAAAACTATTTTCAGACGGATTGCTGCACAACAAAAAGAAGTCTTCGCCAAAGATATTGTTTTAATTTTACCAGAACCGTTCAACAATAATCAAATTGAAGCGGCAATTGGAGGTTTGCTAATGGGCACTTATGATATTGGGCATTTTAAGAAAAAAGAATTACATCCGTTTTTGGTGGATGGATTCGAGTTGTCCATTTTAACGAAAACAGATTGTGATGCAACGATTCAAAAGGCTTTTAAAATTGCTAACGCACAGTTAGAAACGCTAAATTTAGTCGATTTACCACCCAATACTGTTACACCAAAATACCTATCGAATTGGGCGACAGAAAACGGAAAAAAGTTTGGTTTTACGACCGAAATTTTAGACGAAGCCAATTCCCGAATTGCCGGATTAGAAGCCTTCTTATCTGTAGCCAAAGGCAGCGATAAAACACCGCAATTTATAATTATGAATTATATTCCAGAAGAATCAAATGCTAAAACAAAACACATTGGTTTGGTTGGAAAAGGTATCACTTTTGACACTGGCGGACTCAACATTAAAACGACCGGAATGGTGCACATGAAGTGTGATATGGCTGGTGGCGCGGCAGTTTTTGGCGCCGTGCAATTGATAGCGGACCTAAAATTACCTGTAAAAGTAACCGCTATTGTACCATGTTGTGAAAATGCCGTAGACAGCAAATCGTTTTTGCCTGGTGATGTAATAAAAAGTTACAGTGGACATACCATCGAAATTATTGATACCGATGCCGAAGGACGATTGATTTTAGCCGATGGTTTGTCGTACCTAATCAAAAATTATAATCCCGAAATTGTTATCGATATAGCGACATTAACCGGGAGTAGTGTGGCTACTTTTGGCTATGAGTGTGGCGCATTGTTTAGTAATAATGATACTATTTCGAAAAAAATACAACAAGCAGGCGACGAAATAGGCGAAAGACTTTGGCAGTTGCCACTTTGGGATTGCTACAAATCGGATATTGAAAGTGACATTGCCAACGTAAAAAATTACAGCGGAAAACCAGTAGCAGGTGCTATTTCGGCAGCAAAATTTTTAGAATATTTTACCGAAAATCACAAAGCTTGGGTACATCTTGATATCGCTGGCGTTGCTTTTGGCGATGATGAATTTGCAAAAAGCAAACATGCAACTGCTTATGGTGTGCATTTATTAACTAAATTTATTGAAAAAATGGCTTTCGATTAAAGTCAAAACTAAAATATCGATTTTAACGAAAACCGACTACTATTATGGAAAACAATACAAAAACTTTCGTTTGTATTTCTAATTATTTCAAAGGATCCGATTTTTTAATCAACTTGAAAAAGCTTGGAAATACTGTTTTTTTGGTAACATCCGAAAAATTACGCAATAAACCTTGGCCCTTTGACCACATTGACGAAGTTTTTTATATGGAAGGGCAAGATGTAGATTGGAATTTAGAACACCTTTTATTGGGTGTTAGCAACTTGATGAAAAACAACAAAATTGATGCTGTAATAGCGTTGGATGATTTTGATGTTGAAAAGGCAACATATCTCAGGGAACAGCTCCGAATCGACGGGATGGGACAAACTACTGGACGCTATTTTAGAGATAAACTTGCGATGCGAATGCGTGCCAAGAGTTGTGGTATTTCGAATCCTAGTTTTTGTTCTCTTTTTAATGATCACGATATCAATACTTTTGCCAATAAAGTTGCACCGCCATGGGTTTTAAAACCGCGGTCAGAAGCATCGGCAGCCGGGATTATTAAAGTGTATGACAAAGATAGTTTATGGATGCACATTAACGAAATGGGCAACAACCGATTCAAATATTTGGTAGAGCAATTTCGTCCCGGTGATGTCTATCATTGTGATAGTTTGATTTTAAACGGAAAAATTGTTTTTAGTATCACGTCCCGCTATTTGGCAACGCCTATGGAAATTTCGCAAGGTGGTGGTATTTTTAGAAGTGCCAACATTGTTTATAATTCTGCCGACGACAAAGCCATTAAAAAGTGTAATGAACAAATTATTAAAGGTTTTGGATTAAAGCACGGCGCGGCACATTCAGAATACATCAAATGCAACGATAATGGCACCATTTATTTCCTTGAAACTTCGTCAAGAGTTGGTGGTGCGCATTTGGCCGAAATGGTAGCTGCCGCATCAGGAATTAATCTTTGGTCTCAATGGGCTGCAATCGAAAATGCTTTGGCAAAAGATTTGAATTATGAATTGCCTAAAGTAAGGAAAGAATATGCCGGAATTATACTCACCTTATCCAAGTTTGAAAATCCAGATTTATCGTCGTTTTCGGACGAAGAAGTGTGTTTTAAAGTCCCTTTAGAATACCATGCTGGCTTAATAGTCAATTCAGACAAACACGAACGTGTCCTAGAATTGTTAGATAATTATGCAGACCGCTTTGTAAGCGATTTTGCGACAGTTGCCGAACAAGCAAAAGTGAAGCATTTGCATTAAAAGATTGTATAAAAAATCCCGTTGCTATTGGTAACGGAAGTTTTTTTGTAATTCACTCAATCGCTATTCTTGGACCGTTTGAAATTTTGTACGTTTACTGCCTTCATACATTTCGTATTTTACCAATCGCGCTTCAATACTGGCATTGAATAATTTGATTTTTCGTGACGGTTTAAGTCCAACGAACTTTAAAGCCTCTAAATTTCCTGTGATGAACCAAGCGTTGGTAGCTGGATAATTTTTCTTTAATGTATCACCAATATTTTTATAAAATGCTTCCATCTGAATGTCCAATCGTTCATCATAAGGCGGATTAAAAACAATGTGCAATTTTCCTTCGACATCTTTTTCGGTATCAAAAAAGTTGCGTTCATCTATGGAAATATAGTCTGATAAATTCGCATTTTTTATATTGTCTTTCGCTTTTAACACTGCGCTAGGAGCTTTGTCGTATCCTTTAATGGAATGATGAAATTCGCGTACTTTCTTTAATTGAGAATCAACAATGCTATCAAACAATTCATTATCCCAATCGTTCCATTTTTCAAAAGCAAACTCTTTTCGATTGATATTGGCTGGAATATTGCATGCAATCATAGCCGCTTCGGCCAAAAAAGTACCTGAACCACACATCGGATCCAAAAAATC
Organism: Flavobacteriaceae bacterium; assembly: GCA_947488595.1. Classification (GTDB taxonomy): domain Bacteria; phylum Bacteroidota; class Bacteroidia; order Flavobacteriales; family Flavobacteriaceae; genus Flavobacterium. The sequence continues at coordinate 3,444 of CANKZI010000005.1, read as the reverse complement.
GGTTTGCCCATCCCATCCCGAAAGTAATAAAATGCCCGCTGCCAAAACTTCGTTAATTGGAGCAATATTGGTTGCCGTTCTATAACCACGTTGGTGCAACGAATTGCCCGAAGTATCCAAAGCAACCGAAACCTGGTCTTTGTCGATATGAATGTTAATTCTTAAATCAGGATATACTTTATCGATACTTGGCCGCTGCCCGGTGCGTTCTCTAAATTGATCAACAATAGCATCTTTAGACTTTTGCGAAACAAATTCAGAATGGTTAAAATAATCTGAATGTACCGTAGCATCAATCACAAAAGTTTGATTGGCATTGATAAATTTTGACCAGTTAACACCCGAAATCCCTTTATAAAGTGCTTGCTCATTATTGGCTTTAAAAAAATAAATGGGTTTCAAGATTTTTAAAGCAGTTCGCAGCGACAAATTGGCTTTGTACATAAAACCTTTATCACCTTTAAAACTTACCATTCTTACCCCCTGCTCTACGTCTTGTGCGCCAAGGTTCTTCAATTCATTGGCAAGTATTTCTTCAAAACCAAAAAAGGTCTTGGCAACCATTTTAAAATTCTCCATGCTTTATAACGATGTGAATTGCAATAATTACTGCAAAAATTCAATATTAACTGTTTAAAAATCAAAAAAAGCAATCTAAAATCAAGTGTTTCAAAGGGCTTCCATTTTTAAGCAAAAATAGACTAAATTTGCACTTCAATTGAAATTCTAAACCATAAATGTCCGATTTAAAAAATCCAAATGCGCATTCCGAAATTTCGAATAGCCATCAGCAACCCGAAAACTGGTTTGCTTCATACTTTGATACGCCGTATTATCACATTCTATATAAAGACCGTGATTATAACGAAGCCCAATTGTTTATGGACAATATTACCCATTATTTAAATCTTCCAGAAGATTCGAAAATATTGGATTTGGCTTGTGGAAAAGGACGACATTCTATTTATTTGAACCAATTGGGTTTTGACGTAACGGGTGCCGATTTGTCTGAAAACAGTATCGAAGCAGCCAAACAATCAGAAAATAAAACCTTACATTTTAAGGTTCATGACATGAGGCAACCTTTTGAAGAAAAGTTTGATGCGATTTTCAATTTGTTTACGAGTTTTGGTTATTTCGAAAATGACAATGACAATCTTTTGACTTTAGTGGCGATTAAAGAAAGTTTATCAGAATATGGTTTTGCGGTAATCGATTTTATGAATGCCACACAAGTATTACAGAATTTGATTCCGCAAGAAACCAAAACCGTTGACGGAATTACTTTTGACATCAGACGATTTGCCATCGATGGCTACATTTATAAAGAGATAGAATTTGAAGACCAAGGCAAAAAATTTCACTTTACCGAAAAAGTAAAAGCACTGACTTTGAATGATTTTGAACTTTTAATGGAACAAGCGGGAATTTATTTATTGGATATTTTTGGCGATTACAAACTTAAAAAATTCCATAAAACCGAAAGCGAACGCTTAATTATGATTTTCAAATAATGAACTATTTATTACCATTACTTTCTGTTTTACTGGGTTATTTGGTGGCTTTGGTTTTGAAGCCTACAAAGAAAAATAACCTCAAATTGTTATTGGCATTTAGTGGTTCCTTTTTATTGTCGTTAACGGTTATCGAATTGCTACCTGAACTTTATGAAAGCAAAAATGACAAGATTGGAATGTTCATCATGCTGGGTATTTTATTCCAAATTGTACTCGAATTTTTCTCCAAAGGTGCCGAACACGGTCATGTTCATGGCCACGACAAAATGCAAAAAATGCCTTGGTTGCTTTTTGTAAGTCTTTGCATTCATGCACTTTTAGAAGGTTTTCCTGTGGGTCACCACCATGATTTGGCCATCGGAATTGCGATACACCATTTGCCCATCGCCATTATTTTGACGACTTTTTTTATGAATGCCAATTTGCATAAAAACATCATTTTTGTGTTCATGATTGCTTTTGCTATTATGACGCCTTTGGGCACCTTCATTTCCGAATTTTTACCGCTTTTGAATGTCTACTACACAGAAATTACAGCCATAGTGATTGGCATTTTATTCCACATTTCGTCAACTATTATTTTTGAAAGCAGCGAAGGCCATAAGTTCAATATTGCAAAAATTTCGATGATTATTTTGGGAATGTTGTTGGCTTATTTTTTGTAAATTAACAGACATTAAAAATGAGATTTGTTAATGGCAATTACTAAATTCTGTTGCCCGATTTATTTACCACTATTTCACAGATTTATTTTATAAATTAGCGCATCAGCGGCAAAAATTTTAAATCAGAAATGGCAAAATGCATTAGAAATGAAGACAAGCGAGATTTAAATTGTTTTTGAGACCTTATAAATCCTAAAATAGGTAGCTGTAACGTTAAACAGTTGTACTCAACTTTCAAAAAAATTGTCTAAAAGCAGACTATAAAAAAGTAACTTAATTGAAAATTAAAACAAATGGAAACAAATTGGTTAATCATCGCCATTGTAGCAGTTTTTGCTATTGTTCTCGTCATTTTTGTTATTAAACGAAATGTAAAAGACGAAAAAGACCTGGAAACTTTTTTAAATAAAAATGAATACCAAATTAAAAAAGAAGAGTCTGATGTAAATGATGAGGACTGATTTTCAAAACTCCTTATTTTTACAAGCAACTTGAAATCACACACTTTAATAATATTTACAATTATTAAAGTGTGTGATTTCAACAAACTCATAATAGCACAACTTTCACTACATATTTCTTCTGTACTGCCCTCCTACTTCAAATAAAGCGCTCGTTATTTGTCCCAACGAACAAACTTTTGTTGCTTCCATTAAATGAGCAAAAAGATTTTCATTTTTGATAGCTGCATCCTGCAAAATGGTTACGTGTTCTGCCACCTTTTCTACACTCGATTGATGCAATTGCGCCAACATATCAATCTGGTATTGCTTTTCTTCTTCCGTAGCACGAATTACTTCGGCTGGAATTACGGTTGGTGATCCTTTTGAGCTTAAAAACGTATTGACACCGATTATAGGAAATTCGCCCGTGTGTTTCAACGTTTCGTAATACAAACTTTCCTCTTGAATTTTTGAGCGTTGGTACATTGTTTCCATTGCACCAAGTACGCCACCACGTTCTGTAATTCTGTCAAATTCAAGTAACACGGCATTTTCTACCAAATCGGTTAATTCTTCTATTATGAATGACCCCTGAATTGGATTTTCGTTTTTGGTCAAGCCCAGCTCTTTGTTTATAATCAATTGAATCGCCATAGCACGACGCACACTTTCTTCGGTTGGCGTTGTAATGGCCTCATCATAAGCATTGGTATGCAACGAATTACAGTTGTCATAAATTGCATACAAAGCTTGTAAAGTCGTGCGAATGTCATTAAAATCGATTTCCTGCGCATGCAACGAACGACCCGAAGTTTGAAT